>JAJDCR010000144.1 GCA_029260735.1 Planctomycetota bacterium | reverse complement strand
ATGTGTTTGGCTCCTGATCTTGTAATCTAGGCACATCCCCTGTTCGGCAGGAGCCAAAGCCCTCCATAAAAAACTGTTCCGTTTTTGTCGGTAGTTCCTCTCTATTCCTTTATTTATCTGTCGAAGTTGTCTCTTCTGTCGCAGCCGTCTCTTTCACAGCAGCTGTTTCTTCCACAGCAGCTGTCTCTTCGACAGCAGCAGTCTCTTCCACAGCAGCAGTCTCTTCCACAGCAGCTGTTTCTTTGACAGCAGCAGTCTCTTCCACAGCAGTTGTTTCTTCCACAGCAGTCGTTTCTTTGACAGCAGCTGTTTCTTTCACAGCAGTTGTTTCTTCCACAGCAGTTGTCTCTTCCACAGCAGTTGTTTCTTCCACAGCAGCCGTTTCCTCTGGCTTTTCACTTAGAGTGTCTAAACTAGGAAAAAGTTTATCAGACTCATCTTTGACAATAGTGTAGACAGTTTTATCATCGTTAAGTTGAAGATAAGTACCATTAAGAGTAGCGGAGTTTGCTCCCGCCTTTAAATAGTGCTGATTGCCATCTTTTAAAGTAACAAGAAGAACTTTCTCGCCAGTAATCCCTGCTTGGGTCAGATCTAAGTCAGCATAGTCTTCCAAGTGTAAAGAAGTTACTGCAGTAGCTATATTTTCGATGACATCGTTTTTAATTTCATAAGCAAGAAGAGAGTTTTGTAAACTCCAAGAAGTTTCTCCATCTTTGGTTTCTGGAGTAAAATTCAAATTCATTTTATCGGTTGTTAGTTGAAGAGAAGCAATATTTTCTTTCTCTATTTTAAGGGAAGGTAAGTCAAAAAGACTACTCCCTCCTTTGAATATTTCGATAAAATTATATTCTTTTACTTCATAAATCAAATCCGAATTATCGAGCATGTAATACCCTAAGTCACCGGAAAGATCAGGGCGACTGGCAAAAAGAGTTTTCTTTTTTCCATCAGCAAGAATTATGTCTAGCTGAAAACTAGGCTTTTCTAATCCCCAGATTTTTTTAGCACTAGGGTCAACAACTTTATTAATACTAATAGAAGAAACTGCGCTAAGAAGGGCATCAAGAGCATTTTTGTTGATTTGTTGCTCAACTAATCCCCCCTCAACAACATTCCAGACGTATTCTTTTTCTTCTTTTTTTCCTTCTTTAGCTTCCTTTTTTTCTTCCCCTTCTTTTTTTTCTACCTTTTTTTCCTCTTTATGAAGAACAATTTTTTTATCAGGATAGCGAAGGGAAATTTCCTGGATATCTTCCTTATCGAGTTTTAATATTTCTTTCTCAAGCCACTCTTCTGATTTGAGAGGAGACTCGTCGTCCCAAGTTCCCATCTCAGAACGAATGTATTTTCCTACTCGGTAGATTTTATCAGAGTTGGTCAGACGAACAAAACAAGACTTGTAATCAATTCTCTTTCCAACTACTAAATGGTAATCGGCTTTATCCTTGCTACCTTGCTTGTATATTTCGATATGGACAGCATTTTTTCCTTTGTCATCCAACTGAAAATCAGGGAAAAGAGCTTTGCCTTCTGCTCGATATTCTCCTTCGAGTTTTTTCAAAAGAGCCAGAAAATCTTCGAGCTTTTTCTTATTAGCGGGCGCTCCAAAAGAAGAGGTAAGAGCCCACTGATTATCCTTATTTTGAGACAAGACAATGTCTTCTTTTCCTTTTTCTCCGCTGTAGAAAACTACCTTTTTAATATCAGCAGTAAGTAGCTTTCCAGAAATTATTTTTTGACTACCAAGCTCCTCGACTAGGCTTTGGCTTGTCTGGTTAGAAGAGTTTCTAAAATAAACTCCTGCTGCCAATGAGGCAAAAATCACAATCAAAACAAATACTTTTGTATGCATTGGTAAACTCCCAAAGTTCTATCATTTATTTCATAAAGTACTCGTTCAGGAATAGATTTTACTATCCCTGAACGATAAAACTATCTAGATAGCCTCATACTTTGTCCTAAGCTTTTTGCATATTCACGATATAATTTTCGCGTTGGCGACGACGCCAATATCCCCTCGTTGCGCCAAGGATAATAAGCAAAATAGGTACAAGCAAATAATTGATTAACTTCCAAGAAAGAACTTCGTTTGGTTTAGGATCGTTAATTCTCCGAACAGGTATCGACTTAGCTCGAATATCCACTAAGTCATCGCTGGAGACTAATACATCGACAACATTCACCAAAAAGGTATAACTATTCCCAAGAAGTTGTTCGGTAAACAAATTAGCTACTCCCAAAACCATTAGTTTGCCTGGCTTAGGATCAGCTTTTCGAAGCGCGGAGGAATCATCCTCAGGCTGGGGTAAAGCAGGCATTGTTGGCGTTTGAGGTTGATCAGCTTTAGGCCATTTAGGACGATCATCGCCCTCAAAAACACTCGGAAATTGTCCTTCCAAGATAACCATTAAAGGATACTGATCTAAGCCTTGGGCAGGAGGTTCTCTGTCGTTTGTACTAAGAGCATAGTCTTTAGCCAATTTCCAAGCACTCGGACTTGTATTCAAAACAATGGACTTCTTTAATTTATTTTCCGTGATCTTAGTTTCATCAAGAATTAAAGCAGAACCCCAAAAGTAAGGAATTTGCTCAATTCGATTAGTGACAGTCGCTTCAGGATTCATGTTATCCTTCAAGACAACCATATGAGTAGGCATCGTCACTCGTACTTCTTGAGTTCGAGGAAGTATCGCCGCAAGAGGATGGTTAGCTGGAACTTCACTAGGTGCTTCAAAAGACAAGGCAACAGAATTGCTGTCAAGCAAAAGCTTGTCATCAATTTTAACTCCATAGCTCTGTAACCAATCATTAACCTGAGGTTCCTCTTCTTGCTTTTGCATGTGAATACTACGCGGCTTCACCGAATAATTGTAAGCATAGTTTTGAACCGCCACAAAAACATTGATACCATTGTGAAGAGCTCGGGCAATTTCCCATTTTTGACGAGCATTGAGTTTTCTAGGGTTAATCAAAGCAATCGCGTCGATTTCATCAGGAAGAGGATCATCTTTAGTGAGTTTAACTCGGCGGATATCATACCCCTCTGTCCCCAATGCTTTTTCCATTAAACCATAGTGATCTTCCGCTTCTGGTACTTTCTGCCCCATCATCTGAAGTTGTTGTCTCATTTGAGGGTCAATTTCATTTTTAGGAGCAACTAAAGCTATGACGGGCTTTTTCTTTCGACTCATTCGATAAACAGAACTTACGATTTGGTATTCTAAGTTTTGTAAGCTCTGAGCAGAAACGGGAAAAAATTCTTCTGGTTTATCTTTGTAGGCAATCCCAATGCTCGAAAAGACAAGTTGGTCGAGTTGACGATCGTTTTCAAAAACACTAACGGTCATCGGTCGAACTCCCTTTTCGATAAGAGACTCCTCTAGACTTTTTTCTCGCTCTTTTTCTTCTTCGTTGCTGTAATCTTTAAAAGCGGAACGAATATTACGAATATACATATGGATGCTTTTATAGCGTAAATTCCCCGAACTCACTAAACGCATCTCTTCTAGCTTATCAACAAGATCTTGCTCTAGCGGTTGTAAAACTGTAGGCATTTCTTCCTTAGGGGAAATATAGATGTTGATGTTAACAGGGGCATCTAAATCCGAGAGAATTTTGCCAGTAGAAGGAGAAACCGTGTATATTTGTCCTTCGGTCAAATCCAGACGTTTCAAAGAAAAGCCACCGAAGATAAAATTAGCCATCATGCCAATACCCAAAGATAAAACGAGTACCATAACAAAGTTAGTGGCATAACCTTTGCGGTTTCGAGTCTCTAAAGCAAAACCATTCAAAAAGAGGAAAAGAACAATCCAAGTACCAAAGTACAAGATATTAGAAAGCTCGATAATTCCCCGCGTGAAAGTTTGATAATGATTCGTCACTGCCCAAGTTTCTTTGAGAAAAGTTCCCATCTCAGGAATAACAGAGTTAAAGAAAGCAGCAATAAAATCCATTCCCGAGAGATAAAGACTAAAACACGCAGCAATGGAAAGAACAGCCGCCACGATTTGATCATTTACCAAGCCAGAAAGAAAGATTCCTACTGCTAGAAAGAGAGCTCCCAGCAGGAAAGCACCTGCATAAGACCCTATAATCATACCCCAATCAGGACTTCCTAAAGAACCAATCATAACAGGAATGGTTAGAGTTCCTACTAATGAGAGGAAAAAGAAAATTAAACTGGCAAAATATTTCCCAAGAACTAACTCATGAGGTTTCATGGGAAAGGTCAAAAGCATCTCAATAGTGTTTTCTTTACGGTCTTCTGCCCAAAGACGCATACTCACTAAAGGAATAAAAACACATAAGATAAAAGGAAGAAACTCAAACATCATACGCATGTCTGCATTTTTGATGGCAAAAAAGCTAGACATATACAAAAATGAGTTGATGAAGAGTAGGACAACAATAAAGATGTAACCAATAGGTGAGTTAAAATAAGTTCCCAGCTCCCGGCGCAGGATAGTAAAAAGATTTCTCATTAACCTTCTCCTTTCTTTGCTTGCTCAGGCTTAGTCAACGCTAAAAAGATTTCTTCTAGGCTCATAGGATGATACTTTAACTCATATAAATCCCATTTTTTCTTCTGAACCAGCTGAGCAACAGCATTTTGAGTCGCCTGTTGGGGCTTACCTTTAATCAAGTACCGAATATGCCCATCATCTTTTCCCTCAACTGAAACTTCATCAACTTCTTCCAGTTTAGAAAGAGACTTTTCTACCGATTCGGAGTCTGTTTTTTCGGAAATAGATAAGCTAATCCGCCTTTTTTCCGTAGCGTTGTCTTGGAGCTCTTTTTCACTTCCATCTGCGACAATTTTTCCTCGATTGATAATCATTATTCGATTTGCCACAGCCTCTACTTCCTGCAAAATATGAGTAGAGAAAATGATTGTTTTTTCTCCAGCTAACTCTTGAATTAGAGCTCGGATTTCTAATATTTGATGAGGATCTAGGCCACTGGTGGGTTCATCTAAAATGATGATTTCAGGATCATGAAGAAGAGCTTGAGCAAGAGCTGTTCTCTGCTTATATCCTTTGGAAAGTTCTCGAATTACTTTGCGGTACATTTGCTTAAGACCACACTTATTGACCACCCAATCAAGTCTTTTACTCAAATTAATTCCATAGAGACCTCGAGCATTTCCCACGAAACGTAGATAGTCTCGTACTTCCATGTCCATGTAAATCGGAAGTTGCTCTGGCAGGTAACCTATCATTTGACGAACCGGCATGGGATTTTTACGAACATCTATCCCATTAACATAAGCGGTTCCTTCTGTAGGAAAAACATAGGTTGTAATAATTTTGAGGGTGGTAGACTTTCCGGCGCCATTTGGTCCTAATAGTCCGATAACGTCACCTTTTTTTATTTCAAAGTTAACTTCATCGAGAGCTTTGACTGGACCGTAGTGCATTGAAAGATTCTCCGTTCGAATCATCAAGCCACTCCTTGTTGCAAAATGAATGACCGAAGCGGGAAAGCAAATTTTTTTAGCAGCTAAGGAAGTTCCCATAGATGTCCAAAAAATTTATTTTCTCACCAACCTTCTGTCATTTGGCTAGTTTTTGTTATATAACATTCAGAATATGTCTTTAACTTCAAATAGAATGCCAAGTTGCTCAAAAAAAAAATTATATATTTTAAGAACTTTTTTACAAAAGACTTAGGAATAAATGAGTTTTTTTGAGATAATAATAACGAAACAAAAAATTGTCAATTTGACTGAATTAAAAACTATATATGCCTTCTTGGCATAAAGCACTCAAAAAAATATCGCCATTTCTCAGTTATTTTAAAAAAAATAAAAAAACTGCTCAGTTTTTCCAAGGTACTCCCCAATACAATAATATAAAAGATCTTCGACAATAAGTAAGGAGGTTTATTCAAAAAAATTTTGCCGAACAAATTATTTTTTGGGTGGCCTCAGAAAAAGTTTCTTGCGAAAATATCATTTTGCAGGAAAATGGGGAGAAAAAGATTATGAAAAAAACAGACTGGATGGAAGTCGCCCGAGCAGCGATGAGTACAAGTTCTTCGCGAATCGACGAGAGAGACCAAGCCTTAGTTGCTATTTTAGAGCGTTTTAAGCTACCTCTAACGGGAATTTTCCGCAAACAACTAGGAAAGTTTTCCTTATTTGACCAAGAACTGGCTCAAGATATGTTTCATGATTTTTCCCTGTATATTTTAGAAAATCGAAAAAAGATTTTTCGACAAGCAAATCCAGAAAAAGGGAAATTGAGAAACTTTATCATAACAATTGCTTTGCGTTTTTTTCATCGTAATGTTCGCAACTATATCAAAAAAGACATTTCATTGAGTAGCGAAGTCTGGAATATCCAAAAAGAAACTCGAGAAATGGAAAAAATTTTTGAAGTGGAATATGTCAACAACCTGATAAGTACGGCAATGAAAGAGTTGAAAGAGAAAGATACTTTACCCAACAAAGCCATGTACTACATGTTCCGAAAAAAATTTTTCACAAAAGAAATAAAGGGGATCACTGCTCTTGATCTAGCAAGGGACTTTGAGGAAATATCAACAACTGCAGACATAAAGGCTATAAAAAAAGCAGAAGATAGAGTAAATCAAAGGATATCCAAGGCAAAAAACATTTTTAGGCAATGTCTTTTTAGACAAATTCGCCGTGTCTTAGTTATTTCTGAAAAAGAATCCATTCCCCAGGAAGAAATAGACCTCTTTTGTAAATATGTCCACTGGGTAGTTGTGGATTAAAGGAGAAATTTTATGGCTAAACTCAAATTAGAAATTCACCAAAACGCCTATGAAGTTTTTGAAATTAAAGAGAAAATTTCTCTCGGGCGAGAACTGGCAAATGATATCATCCTTCTTGATGGAATCATCTCTCGCACTCATGCCCTAGTTTATCGAGACGAAGACAAGTACATAGTGGAAGACCTAAATTCCTCCAATGGAGTCTACATCAATGGCGAAAAGGTTCTTGTCCATACATTAGAAGACAATGATGTTATCCAAATAGGAAAAACTGTCCTTTCTTTTTCCCTAGACAAAATGGAAGATCCGCAAGTCATCATCGATTTAGTAGCAGTTCCTCTAGAAGGTTTCAGTAGCAAAAGAATGATTGAGGCTCCCGATGTTCTTTTTCGTTTTCCTTCAGAAACAGAGATCATGGAGCAAGTTTACGAAATTGCCCAAGAAAAATTTGATATCTTAGATGGTTTAACTGGTCTAGAAAAGGGTAAGCTATTCAACATTCTCCATGAAGCTGTTGGTAATGCCCAACGCCACGGACATAAATATGAAAGTAATCTCCCCATAGAATTTCGCTATTTAGTAAAACCTGATAAACTCATTATGGAAATAACCGACCAAGGCGACGGCTTTAACTATCACTCCGAACTGAGAGATAAAGAAGGAATCTCCGCTGTAGAAGCAGCTCGTAAACGCTATTTAGAAGGAGGTATCGGTGGCTTGGGAATTATCTTAATGCTCGCTTGTGTTGATGAACTAGAGTACAATAGTCTAGGAAACCAAATTACCTTAACAAAGCGGTTTCACAAAGAAGAATCGCCTTCTCCTGCCTTGGTCTAGAAAAAATAGAAGTATTTTTCTAGGCCAAAGTACAGCTATACTAAAATTTTAGTATTACTTTAGAACCTCCCTAAAATACGACAGATATTTTCCCACCATATTCTATCCCCCAAAAATAAAAACAACACCTTTCCCTATTTTCGTCAGTCAAACGAAAGTACTTTTTCTTTTTCCAAATCGGACTATAAGTTTAGGGAATCCAGAATCCAGTAGTCAGAATCCAGCAGAGCTCTGTCGGGGTCAGTTTTTTCAGGAATGAAACTAAGACAAATATTACTTTGTTTAAGAGTAGCCAGTAGTCAGCATTCAGTAGAAAACCAAGAAATCACTCTGTTTCCCTACTGGCTACTCCTAAGAAAATTCAATATCTATGGGAGTTGTAGCTCGATAAAATCGTGACTCGATTCGTAATCTTAATCGTAATCTTAATCGTAATCTTTTCTTTTTTTTCGATTACGATTACGAGTAAGATTACGATTACGAACCGAGCAACGATTTTCTAAAGTTTCTTCCGTTTTTTAACCCGAAAGCGAAGCCGGGGTTCGATACTGGCCACTGACTACCATTCTTAATTTTAGTTTCACAGAAGTAGGGAAATCCGAAAACTTTAAGAAGATGTCTTTTTTCTGTTTCTCTACTGGATTCTGGATTCCTACCGAATGTAGGATTATTTTCGCAAAAAATAAAAAAAGTTGCTCAGCTTTCTAGCAAATTTGCCCAATACAATTATAGAACCAAAACAATTACCATGTATTTTGTTAAGGAAAAACTCTATGGCAAAGCTCAAGCTAGAAATTCGGGAAAACGCTTTTGAAATTTTTGAAATTAAAAATAGACTTTCTCTAGGCCGAGAAGTAAAGAATGATGTTATTCTTCTCGACGGAATTGTTTCTCGCACTCATGCTCAGGTTTATCGAGATGAAGAATTCTTTGTTATTGAAGACCTGAACTCGGCTAATGGAATTTACATCAACGGAGAAAAAATTCTTCTAAGATCTTTAGAAGAGGGAGATATTATTCAAATAGGAAAAACCACTCTCTCTTTTTCTTTAGATAAAACAGATGAACCTAAAATGCTTGTCGACTTAATCAACTCCTCTTTGGAGAAATATGATCATAAAAGCATTGTAGAAGCCCCAGACCTTCATTTTCGATTTCCCTCCAAAACAGAAATAATGGAGCAAGTCTATGAAATTGCCCAAGAAAAATTTAAACTCTTAGAGGGATTATCCAGCATAGAGAAGGGAAAATTATTTAATATCCTACATGAAGCCATTGGTAATGCCCAAAGACACGGCCATAAAAATAAAAGCTATCTTCCTATAGAATTTCGCTATACCGCTCAAAAGGATAAACTTATCATGGAAGTGACCGACCAAGGGGAAGGTTTTAATTATCGAGCACAATTGCGAGGCAAAGAAGGAGTTACTGCAATCGAAGCCGCCCGTAAGCGCTACTTAGAAGGAGGCTACGGAGGCTTGGGAATTATTTTGATGCTCGCTTGTGTCGATGAGCTAGAATACAACAGTGTGGGGAACCAAATTACTTTGGTCAAGAACCTAAATTCAACAAAGCCTCCCCTGTCACCCGAAACACAGTCCACTCATCCATCGGCTCTGCCCCAAGCTTGCGATAAAATTTAATGGCCGATTCATTCCAATCTAGAACGGACCACTCAAAGCGTCCGCAACCTTCTTCCACAGCAATATGTGCGAGGAATCGGAGCATTTTCTCTCCGATTCCTCTGCCTCGCATAGCTGGTTTGACATAAAGATCTTCCAAGTAAAGTCCCCGACAACCGAGAAAAGTTGAAAAATTGTAAAAATAAATCGCAAAAGCAACTGGTTCTTCTTGAAAATAGCCTATAAGGCAGTAAGCAACGGGCTTAGGCCCAAAAAGAGATTGCTCTAAAGTCTCTTCAGTAGCAACAACTTCATGAGAAAGTTTTTCATACAGAGCGAGCTCCCGAATAAAGTTCAAAATAGTGGGAATGTCTTGATTTTGCGCTTTCTCAACCCGAAAATTTTCCAAGTTCATAAAAAACTCCTTCTACGATGACAAATTGATGACGGAAAAATTACTAAAGAAAGACAAATATGTTATTTGTTTATGACATTGATATTTTATAATAGAGTTGTCATAATGAAAAACGTTTTTACTGTCTAATTTTCGACAAGCGAAAAACTATGACCGCATTTCGTGTTAAAAATTCCTCCATCCTTTATTTTGGAGAACGAATTGGATTTTTACTATGGAATGTGCAACTTTTCCTAATTGTTTAAATTTTTCATTTCACAAGACCAAAACAATTTTTTAGTCTTGTTTATCTTTGCCAAAGGAATTCATTGAGATGCAAAAAAATATTATTTTCATCCTTGCAGCCTTCGTTTGTATTGCTTGTTCTTCCAACAAGGAAACCCCTGATGTAGACAAAGTCACTCAAAACACAGAAACTAAAGTGACTAAGAGTGTCAACGATGCCAAAAATGACACTACAAATTCAGCAAAAGAAGAAGTTCGTAAAGAAGTGGTAAACACAGTAGAAGAAGAATTTACTTCGAGCTTTGAAAGTACTGAAGAAAGTGCTAATGAAAGCTTTAACGACACAACGGCGTCCTTTTCAGAACCTACTATTATCGAAGAAGGTAATAGTGCTGTATCTGAAGTTAGTTCTTCCGAAGATTCTGATTTTGGAGCTTTTCCAGAAGAGGCTATGACCGAGAAAATGGAAGAAAAAGTAGAAGAAGTTACTGAAGAAGTTTTAGAGACTGTGGAAGAAACCGTTTCTGAAACTACTGAAGAGGCTGGTGATGGATTTGGCGACTTTGACTTTGGAGCCGAAGAAACTACTGAAACTATAGAAGAAACAGTAGAAGAAACTACTGATGAATTTTCTTTCGATGAAGAAACTACTGACGAAACTGCCGAAGAAACTACTGAAGAAGAAGACGAGTTCGGTTCTTTTGATGATTTTGAATTCGAAGACTAAAAGAATCTCTTAATTCCTCTTAAAAAAATTCCAAGGTGCTGGCAGAACAATATTTCCGAGATAGACAAGTTCGTTTCTGCCCAGCACTTTTTTTTGGAATTTTGGGTACTTGGAAATTATTTCCAAAACCCTAAACGTCTTTAAAGGGTTCTCATGAAAAAATTTATATGGGAACCCTACTTTTTTTCACTTTTGATCGGAACAAGTTCTTTAACTTTGTTCATCAACTCTTCTAAAACAACAGGTTTGCTTAAAATAGCATCCACTCCGAGTTTCTGAAAAAGAGAAAGATATTCTTCTCCTTTTTGGGGGCCGGCATCTCCTCCTCCCGAAAGAACGATGAACTTCGTTTTGGTATTTGTTTCTCGGACTTCTCGAAAAACTTCGAAACCATCTTTCCTCGGCATAAAGATATCGGTAACAATCAAATCAAAGCTACTTTCGCGAAATTTTTCCATCCCCTCCTCACCATCATTTGCTTGAGTCACCTCATAGCCATTATCTTCTAAAATAAAACGAAGCATTTCGCGAATATTGGGCTCATCATCAATAAGAAGAACTTGCTTCTTTTGTTTTTGAGGAAGATTTTTCTCTAAAAGTGCGCGAGCATCTAAGACAGTGATGTCTACTCCATAAAACATGCTCCCAGGAGCATAGATAAGACAAGGAATTCCACCTGCTCCAGAAGCAAGAAGAGATTGTTCCCCTTGTTTTTCGGAAACATCCATCACATGCAAATCAACTCCCAAGTCTTCCGTCGCTTTTGTCCAAATTTCCATAGCACGTTTATGAAGAATACACCATTTTGCGGTTAAAAGAGTGGGGAAACTGAGAGGAGCTTTGCTTATCTTAGCCGCATAGTCCTCTATCGATTCACCTTGGAGCAAAGCAACTGTTTCATAGAAAAGAGGGTAACGGCGAACCCCTTCGGCAGTTAAATAAGTACGGCAATAAAAACCCGGTGGTCCTTTTCTTTCTTTTTGATACTCCACACCATCAACCAGCAAGGTCGGAGAACCATACAATCCTTTTTCCTGAGCTTGGTCTGCTGAAGAAACGGAAACAAGTTCTATTTGAGCATCCAAGCCTTCTCCATCAACAACATCTTGGAGATTCTCTTGAAAATCCATCGCGGTTTGACAGCCTTTAAAGGCAATCACTTCAATTTTTTTCATCAATGACTCCAAAAACAAATATTTTTTGAATGAGGACACGCCCTATTTACCTAAGATAAAATTTATGTTATAATTGATCTATTATTTTATAATTATGATTATAGAATAAAAAAGTCCTATGTCAACAATCGGAATCAGCCCTTTTTTATAAGAAAAATTTTTACCCGACATCTAAAGTACTATCAGAGAGAACCCACCTAACACAGAGCCTAGAAATCTACTCTTCCTAACTTCTAGATATCAAAACTTTTCTCTATCCTAACCTGTATTCCTAAAAAAATTTCTAGAGCCTAGAAGCTCTACTAACACAAGGAGTCTTATATTATGCAAGCACTATTTCACGCTCACTCTCACTGGCGCTACATTATTTTTTTAGCAGCCGCAGTTGCTCTTCTCACAATGTTTATCGGATGGTTCGGAAAACGTTCTTGGACCTCAAAAAGCAAAAAACTCGCTCTTATGTTCCCAATTGTTGTAGACATCCAGTTTTTAACAGGGATCATTTTGTGGATCATAGAAAAAAGATGGACAGGAGGAGACCCCTTAAGAAGCTGGGAACATCCTGTAACTATGGTTTTTGCTTTAGCTTTAGCTCATATTGGATTTAAAAAAGCTAAAACAGAAGAGGAAGATCTAGACAAGTTTAAAAAAGCTGCCATATTCTATTGTCTTTCTTTGGCTTTAATTTGCTTAGGAGTTTTTCGAGTTACCATGCAAACATCTTCCTAAAGTATGGTGAAGTAACTGACCAAAAGTTTTTAGAATAGAAAGATTATTGATGGAAATTTCGCGTAATATTCTCCTTACTCCGGGACCTGCAACAACAAGCAACTCTGTAAAAATGGCTCAAGTCGTCCCCGACATATGTCCTCGGGAAAAAGAATTTGCTGAAGTGATGCAATATGTTGCTAATAATGTAACAAAAATCGCTGGCAATCCCAAAAAATATACGACTATTTTATTAGGAGGATCTGGAACCGCTGCCGTTGATGCCACCATCAACTCAGTTGTCCCCTTTGATAAAAAAATATTGATCATTAACAATGGTGCTTATGGGGAAAGAATGGTGCAAATCGCTCAGGCTTATAGTATTCAAGTAGTCGAGCTAAAAAGCGCTTGGGAAAAACCACCAGAACTAGCTGAAATAGAAAAAATTCTGGATTCTGATTCGGAAATTGCGTGCATTGCTCTGGTTCATCATGAAACAACAACAGGACTTTTGAACCCTGCCAAAGAAATAGGAGCCCTTGCTAAAGCAAAGGGAAAAACATTTTTATTAGATGCTATTTCTAGCTTTGCTGGCTTAGTTATTGATATGGAGGAGTTCCAGATTGATTTCATGATGGCCTCTAGTAATAAATGTCTCCAAGGGATGGCAGGTTGTAGTTTCGTTATTTGCCAAAACGAGGCTTTACAAAAAACGATGGATTATCCTAAGCGGTCCTTCTACCTGAATCTTTATCAACAGTATGATTTCTTTCTTAAAACTGGTCAGATGCGGTTCACTCCCCCTGTTCAATGTCTCTATGCCTTAAAAAAGGCCATCGAAGAGTTTTGGTTAGAAGGTTTAGAAAAAAGACAAGCACGCTATGAAGAAAATTGGGAAACATTGGTTAAAGGAATGGAGAAACTTGGTTTTTCTAAACTTTTACCCAATAAATGGGAAAGTAAAATTCTTGTGACCTATCTCTACCCCAGAGAGGATTTTCCCTTCGAAAAAATGCATGATCTCCTCTATGAAAAAGGATTTACTATCTACCCAGGAAAAATTGGCAATAAAGCTACTTTCCGTCTAGCGGGGCTAGGAGATGTTTACAAAAAAGACATGGAAGCTTTTCTTCAAACGTTTGAATCGATTCAAAGAGAATTACAATGAGCTACTTTAACCAACCTATATTTATTGGAAATTTAGAAGTCAAAAACAGGGTATTTTTAGCTCCTTTAGCTGGAGTAAGCGATGTCCCCTTTCGCCGGATTTGCCAAGAGTACGGAGCTGGTTTAACTTACGTTGAAATGCTTTCCGCTAATGCCATCAATTATCGAAGCCACCGCACTCTCCAAATGATGAGAAGACATCCCTCAGAATCTATTTTAGGAGTTCAGTTGACCGGACCTTCTGCTGAACTAGTAGCTCAGGCAGCTGAGTTTTTGGATAAACAAGGATTTGATACCATTGACATCAACATGGGATGCCCAGTAAAAAAGATTGTCAATAACGCTTCTGGAAGTGCTATTTTAAAAGATCCTCAAAGAGTTTGGCAAACAGTAAAGGCTGTCAAAGCAGTGAGTTCTCGGCCAATCTCTGCCAAAATTCGCCTGGGCTTTACCCGAGAAGGAATCAATGTCTTAAAAAACTCTCAACAAGTAGCAGAAGCGCAAGCTGCGATGTTAACCATCCACGGTCGTACCCGTAGCGAAAACTACTCCCATCCAGTCGATTATGATAACCTGGCAAAAGGTCTCAAAACAGCTAAAGAAAAAATATCTATAGTCACAGTTGGTAACGGCAATGTTTTTGAGCATATTTCAGCCAATAAAATGCGAGCAGAAACCAACTGCGATGCGATTATGGTCAGTCGGGGAGCTCTTGGTAATCCGTGGATTTTTCAAGAGATTTTAGAACAAAGAAGAGTAGAACCTACTCTAGAAGAATGGCTAGATGTCGTATTACGCCATCTTAGCTACCAAAAAGAACACTACGAAATTAAAAAAGTCGCTGTTGGCTTAATGAAGAAACTGCTCGTCTGGTATGCAAAAGGCTTCCCTTCTTGCAAATACCTTCGAGACCAAGTCAAGTCTATATCTTCTCTAGAAGAAGCAGAGGAAATTTTTCGCTCTTACGCAGCCAAACTTCCCTCTGACTTACCTCGTCACTTCTTCCACGACGAAGAGGAAAGAGAGCTTCGCCAAAACTATGATCCAAAGTATGAAATGGATCGCAAGCTAGATCGCGGAGTAGGGGACGATTGTTTACAGAAATAGAAAAAGAAAAGAGAAAAAATATGTGCATAGAATTTGAAGTGGAAAACCAAATTGCCCTTATCCGTTTAAACCGCCCAGAAGTGCACAATGTCATCAACGCAGAGATGATGGCTAAGTGGGAAAATATTTTAGCTAAAATTGATTCCCAACCAGAGATTACGGGAATTATTTTAACCGGAGCAGGGGAAAAAACTTTTTCGGCAGGAGGGGACTTAAGCTATTTTGCCACTCTCGCTAATCGATCGCAAGTCGAAGAAATGTCCATCCGAATGCAAAAAATTTTAGATCGGTTACAACGAGGCCCCCAAGTAGTGGTTGCGGCAATCAATGGCCAAACCCTAGGCGGAGGATGTGAAATTGTCAGTGCCTGTCACTTTCGGGTAGCAGTGCCTCATGCCTCCTTCTCTTTTCGTCATGCCTCCAATGGAGTCATTACTGGCTGGGGAGGAGGGCAAAGGCTAATGGACATCCTAGGGATAGACAGTGCTTTATCTCTCTTCCTCTGTGCGAGTGAATTAAAAACCACTCAGGCGCTAGAAACAGGACTTTTACATCAGATAACCAACCCTCGCAATCTTTTAAAAGAGGCGAAGGGATGGATCGAAAGAGTTAGGTGTAACTCTTCTCAATCTGTGCGAAGCTTTCTCTCTCTCGCTCAAAGTTTTTCCAAAAGGAACGAAGAGCAAGATAAAAAAGAACGAGAACTTTTTTTAGATTGCTGGGAGGGAGAAGATTTTCAAAAGGTACTGGACAAGTTTCGTCCTAAAAAAGAACCAGACTCTAGTGACTTTCTTTTCAAAGTCGCTGGAGAAGAAGACTCTTCCTATGCCCAAGAAATTAGTGAGCAAATCGCAGAAAGTGCCAAGGTTAGAGGAACAGGTATCGCTCAGCGACCTCCTGAGTATATCCAGAAAAAAATGACCGAAGGAAAAGCCATTATTGCGATAGAAAAAGCTACCGGCCAAGTAGCTGGTTTTTGTTACATTGAAACCTGGGAACATCAAAAGTATGCGGCCAACTCTGGGCTTATTGTCTTCCCTCAGTTCCGCCAAAAAGGTTTGGCTAAAAAAATTAAAGAAAAATCTTTTGAGTTATCTCGCGAAAAATATCCCCAAGCTAAATTATTTGGACTAACAACAAACTTAGCCGTCATGAAAATCAATTCTTCTCTGGGCTATCACCCGGTAACTTATGCTGAGCTAACTCAAGATGATATGTTCTGGAAAGGATGCCAGAGTTGTGTCAACTACTCCATTCTTCAAAGTAAAGACCGCAAAAACTGCATGTGCACGGCTATGATTTACGACCCCCAAGACAAAGAAGAGAATTTGTAAAAAAGAGAAAAAATATGAAAAAGAAAGTTGTTTTAGCCTACAGTGGTGGTCTTGACACAACCTACTGTGTCAAGTATCTCTCCGAAGAAAAAGGACTCGATGTTTACTCCGCTCTCGTCAATACGGGAGGATTTAGCCCTGAAGAACTAAGCGATATTGAAAATAAAGCTCGGGACTTAGGTGTGGTTGACCACTGTCTTTTAGACGAAACAGAAAATTTCTACCACAAATGCATTAAGTACTTGGTTATGGGCAATATTCTCAAGAACAATACCTACCCGCTTTCAGTCAGTGCAGAAAGAGTCTTCCAAGCCACCGCTATTGGTCTCTATGCCCGTAAAATAGGAGCGGACTATATCGCTCATGGGAGTACTGGTGCAGGTAACGACCAAGTACGCTTTGATATGACCTTTCATATTCTCTGCCCAGAAATCGAAATCATTACCCCTATCCGAGATCAAAAGCTATCGAGAGAGGAAGAGATCGAATACCTTAAGAGCAAAGGAGTTGAGCGAAATTGGGAAAAATCTCTCTACTCCATCAACAAAGGCCTCTGGGGAACATCGGTCGGAGGAAAAGAAACCCTCACTTCTGACAAGTACCTACCCGAAGAAGCCTTTCCCACTCAACTATCCGAACAAGAGCCAAAGGAACTCACTCTTGGTTTTCAAAAAGGAGAACTCCGTTCAGTCAATGGAGTGGAGTATGCTAAAACCAGTGAGGCCATTGGAGAAGTCGAAAGAATTGCCTCTCCTTTTGCCATTGGTCGAGACATTCATGTTGGCGACACTATTATTGGAATCAAGGGACGTGTAGGCTTTGAAGCGGCGGCTCCCCTTATTATTTTGAAAGCTCATCATGCTTTAGAGAAACATGTTTTAACCAAGCATCAGCTTCAATGGAAAGATCAGTTGGCCAACTTCTATGGAAACATGGTTCACGAAGGACAATTCTTAGAACCTGTAATGCGCAATCTGGAGTGTTTTATTGAGAGCACTCAGAAAAACGTTAGCGGCACTGTAAAACTGGCTTTGGCTCCCTACCGCTTTTATGTCATAGGAATAGAGTCTCCTCATGATCTAATGTCTGCTAAGTTTGGAAGCTACGGGGAAATGAACAACACTTGGTCTGGGGATGACGTAAAAGGATTCTCTCGAATCATGAGCAACCAAACATCCATCTATTTTAAAGTGAATCCGCATGAGTAAAGTTAAAGTAGGAGTAATTGGAGGAGCTGGATATACCGCAGGAGAACTCCTGCGCTTACTCTTTCATCATCCAAACATAGAAATCAGCTACATTCATAGCAAAAGTCACGCTGGAGAGCCTGTTTGGCGAGTTCACTCAGATTTAGTTGTTGCTCCCCATTGGCATTTTTCAGAGAACCACCACGAGGAAATAGATGTCCTCTTTCTCTGTTTGGGGCATGGAGAGTCCGAGGTTTTTCTTGCTCAAAATCCTTTTCCAAAGAAAGTCAAGATAATTGACTTAAGTCAGGATTTCCGTATCTTAGAAAAAGATCACGGCTTTTTATATGGCTTACCTGAAATGCAGCGCGAAAAGATATCTCAAGCTCAAAAAATTGCTAATCCAGGATGTTTTGCCACTTGCATCCAGCTGGCTCTTTTGCCTCTTGCTCAAACTCAAAATTTACAAGACGAGATACATATCACAGGGGTCACGGGCTCCACCGGAGCCGGACAAAAACTACAAGCCACAACTCATTTTAGTTGGCGAGACAGCAACATCTCTGTTTATAAAGCATTCCAACACCAACACCTAAAAGAAATTGGACAAAGCTTAAAACAATTGCAAACTAATTTTTCTCAAGCGATTAACTTTATTCCGATGAGAGGTAACTTTACCCGAGGAATTCTGGCCTCGACTTATATGAAAAGTTCTCTCTCAGAGAAAGAGGCAAAAGAAATATATTCTCGTCACTATCAATCTCATCCTTTTGTCTACTTGCTCGAAGAAAACCCTGATTTAAAACAAGTTATAAACACAAACAACTGTTTTATCTATTTACGCAAATACCAAGACAAACTTCACATTATCAGCATCATCGACAATCTTCTCAAAGGAGCCAGTGGACAGGCTGTGCAGAACATGAACTTGATGTTTGGCTGGGATGAAAAAACCGCTTTACAGCTAAAGGCCGCAAGTTTCTAGGAGACTTTTTATGGATCTTTTTCCCGTATATCCCTTATTTGATATTGAAATTAGCCACGCAAAGGGCTGCCATCTATGGGACGACCAAGGACAACGCTACCTTGATTTGTACGGAGGGCACGCGGTTATTTCCATTGGCCATTCGCACCCTCATTACCAAAAGAGATTACAAGACCAACTCCAAAAAATTTCCTTCTATTCCAATTCTGTTCAGATTCCTCTACAAAAGGAACTTGCCAGTAAGTTAGGGCAGCTTTGCTCTTATCCAGAGTATCATCTTTTTTTGTGCAACTCAGGAGCCGAGGCCAACGAAAATGCCTTTAAGGTAGCCTCTTTTCATACGAACAAATCCAAAATTATCGTTTTTGAAAAAGCCTTCCACGGACGAACCTCTTTAGCTGTTGCCGCAACAGATTCCCCCCAAATTTTGGCTCCGATCAACCGTAGTGATAATATAGTCCGTCTACCCTGGAATGACATTGACGCTTTAGAGAAAAATTTCACCGACGAAATTGCAGCGGTTGTTTTAGAAGGAATCCAAGGAATTGGTGGCATCCACTTACCCGAAGCTTCTTTTTTGGCCAAAATAAAAGAATTAGCTCCAAAAAATAAAGCCCTTGTCATTCTTGATGAGATCCAATCTGGCTACGGAAGAAGCGGAAAGTTCTTTGCCCATCAATATTTTGACATCCAGCCAGACTTAATCACTGTAGCCAAAGGAATGGGCAATGGTTTTCCCATCGGAGGTGTTTTACTTCATCCCAAAATAAAAGCAAAATACGGCATGCTCGGAACAACCTTTGGTGGTAACCATTTAGCTTGCGCAGCCGGCTTAGCTGTACTAGAAGTAATTGAACAAGAGAACTTGATGGAGCAAGCCACCGAAAAAGGAGCCTATCTAAAAGAAAAGCTCAAAAGCTTTCCCTTTGTCAAAGAAGTGCGCGGAAAAGGGCTGATGCTCGGAGTAGACCTAAACGTTCCTGCTGCCTCCATCCGAAAAAAACTCTTAACGGAAAAACATATTTTTACAGGATCTAGTTCACAAGCCCAAACCCTTCGCCTTCTGCCTCCTCTCAATATTTCGAAAGAAAACTTGGATGAGTTTTTAGGAGCATTGGAGGAGGTTTGTCGCTGATCAAAGTGAGCGTTCTTTTATACCCTTAATCCACTACTGGAGGTGTGTTAGAAGTGAAGATTTTACTCGTATTGATACTTGCTTTCCATATATGTCCTTGTTTTGCTCAAAAAAATTCCTTAGAGAAAGAAGCTATATCCATTACAGGAAACTGGTACGTAGAGTGGCATGATTATCCACAACTAGGGAAAGTGACAAAGGCCGCCCTCTCCATCTCCAAACAAATTTTAAATAATAGAACGCAATGGCTCATTAGCGGCAATTATTTCGATGAAAATTCCAAACAAAGACCCTATTCTAGCAAAAACATTCAAGTTACCGACAGGGGAGAAATTGTCATCAATCACCCTTACTACGTTTTGGGGCATTGGGGAGGAGGTTCACATGTACAGCAAGTGAGAGCAGATACAGTAAAAGGGCATTGGAAATATGGAAATCAAGGTGGCCTGGAAGTTTGGCAACGATCTATTCCTGAAATTACGCATATCGAATTTATTTCCGATACTTCCCAAAAGTTTGTTATTGGCAGCCTCGGACAAGTAGAACTAACATATAGTAGTTTTTGGTGGGGCCCTCGTAATGATAGTCGAGGTAATCGTCCAAAATTTAAAATTAGATTTTATGGTAAAAATTTGTGGGGAAACCAAACTGTTTCTATACAAAAAGATTCGGGAATGGAATTTTTACCTGGGTGGACATATGCCTTATATGAGAACTATAGAAGTAGTGATAGAAAACATTCTGAAAAGATGCTGGGGATTGAGACAATCATAGTAGTTTGGCAACAAGCAAAACCTGGACGCATAAAACTCTTACTGAATAGTATTGAAATTCCTTTTGATTTTGTGGTCAAAGGGTTTCCACAGGTCGAAGAACCAGCTAGGATAATTTTTGAAAAAAAGTCGGAGGAGGATTCCTGGGTTGAGACTGAAAATACTGTAATTTCAGGAGATGTTGTACGGATAGTGGCAGAGTATACAAAAACACCTGCTGACAAAGCAAAACAGGCGACCCTTTTATGGAAAGAGAAAAAGAAAATCGTTTTGTTGCACCAATCCACAGAAGACGCAAAAAGATTTATCAGTGAGTCAATGACGGTTAGTATGCCTGAGATACAGGAAGAAAAAGCACCTGAAACAATGGCAACAGAGGAGGATACTTAGTAAGATGATACATTATAAAAATTTATTGCTAACATTGTTATTGGTATTTTCTATCTCCACAAAAATAAAAGCAGATGAAGAGCTAGCGAAAATACCTTCACAAGAACTCTCTGGAACTTGGAGCACAATGTATGCGGATCATCGCCTCGGGATGGTCGAGGGAGTAGCCCAGATCAAGGCATATGGCGATATTTTATTGATCTCTGGATATTATCTTCATCCTCGCACGCAGGAGCGTTATCCTTTTGAAGGCGATGTCCGGGCAAATGATATATATCCCAAAGAGCAAGAAACGGATGAAAATGGTAGCGTAAAATATGTAGAAATTGTTATTAAAGTGTCTGGCCCCGTTACCATGGACCACCTACCAGAAGACCATGCAGCAATTATAGAACTTGCCACTGGAGAAAGTCTAACAGCCCAAATCGGAACAAAAAAGTCCAGTGTCAAAATGAACATTTCTCCAAAACGTACGGAATTTATAACGCTGAACTTTTATCTCGAAGATAATACACTGTCAGGAACGTGGAGTTGTAATGGGGTACGAATAGGAAGCAAAAAAAAGGAAAATGGCATCTCCAAAAATATAGGTATTGAGATTTGGCAACGCCAACAACCTATATTTTACGGTGAGGCAATAGCAGAGTATCCAGCAACTTCATTTGATATTAAATTGCAAGGCCAGTTTCTCCCTGCTGTCGCCTCTCAAATACAGCAAATAGAATTCGCTGTTGCAGGGTTGACCTTCGACAGGTTTATTCCTAGTTCCGACACGAGTGCCACTCTACGGGTTAATTTGGATCAATATGTAACTCCCGGCCTAAAAATACTCACTCTCAATGGTGCTGAAGGCGAATGGTTTTTAGAATACAAAGGGGTTCCTCGGCAGGCACGCTTTACTCGTATGATTCGCGAAGACCAATATGAAACTCTCGATACTTTGTATATTGGTGAGGTTTTTCATGTGGAATTACAAATTGCTAAAAATTTAGAAAAGAGTTTTAGAGGCGTCGATAGTTACGAGTTATTACTTCTTGCTCCTACTGTGCAAGATTCTGAGAATAAAACACAGGAACAATTTTCCGAAACCACAATCACTTTAAAAAAAGTTCCGGGAGAAAACTTTTTTCGTTCATCACCTATTGTATGTATCTCGCCAGAAGAAGAGAGTCAGAGCACAGCAAATTTACAAGTGGTCTGCCCTGCTGGTAAACAAATTTTTGCAAGCTCGCCGGTTCTTCTGGTCGACTTTACCCAGGCCACCGCAACAGTAGTCGCAACTCCACCTGATTTATGGGACAAAGCTTTACAAACAGCTCATCATTGCAAACTCGCTTTTCCCAACAGGCAAGAAGTCGAAGGAATTCATGTCGATGAGAAAATCCATGCCGGAATGTTGCTTATCCGCAATGAGTTGCGCCAACAATTGGAAAAAGAAGCCAGTATTTTAAATACTTTTCAAGGGTTAAAAGAATTACGCAAACTGCGAGACACCCTCACTATCATGGCCAATAAATCTCAGGACGACCCTTTGCTAATTATGCAAATCAGTACTCCAGATGGCGGGAATACAACTTTACGACGGGCCTTATCACGCTCAGATCGTTTTGGTATGGATGAAACGGCCTTTGAGGAGTACACCATCCGCATTACTTCTGAGGCGCAAGGGAAAATTTTAAATGCAATGGATCGTTCTCTTGCAAAAATTCGCAGCACTAGCGATTGTGATATTGAAGGCCTAGTAGATCTGGTTGGTATCGGTTATGATGCAGTTATTCACTCATTACAACCAAGGTTGATGCGAGAAAATCCCCAGGGAGATCCCAGCTTGATACCAAACCTCACTGCTCGTGCTACACTTCTCGAAGGGGTAAAAGGGGTTGCCGTAGCAGTAGAAGCCCAGCTCGAATATTCACAGCAACGACGAGATATGTTGCTACTTCTTGCTACTGCACCTGTGGCCGGACTAGCATATGGATCCGGCGTTCTCGGTTATGCCGCCATCGAGAGTGCTGCCGTCTTTACCTTATCAGGGTTTGAGGCTCTGGATGTCGCTATGGGGGCATGGTCTTTCAAACAAGCTTTAGTCGATGATGAAATGGCAACAAAATTTGCCCTAGGCGTATCTCCGATAGTTGGTCTAGATCTTTACGAAAGAGCCAAGGCAAAACAGAAACAACACCTGCTAGAAGGTGCGTTTCAAGCTTTTGCCCAGACCGCCCCTAGTGCTTTTGCCAAGGGAAGTAAATGGGTGCTCAAAGATCTGCCACCAAGTGCCAACAAAAACCTACTAACTAAGATTTTTCATAAGGGCACAGATCTTCTCAATTCTGCAGAAAATAAATTGTGGAACCGTCTTTCAGATCGCATTAGTGATAAAGTTTCTCGTACTGGTTTTGACAAACTTACCCCATTTGAAATGGCCGGTTTTCAGGCTTTGTCAAGTGAAGCATTGGAAAATCTCGCCAAAGGCAAACCGTTATCGGGAAAACATCGCTCGGCTCTAAAAGCCTATGAGGAAGCATTCGTCGATTCTGTTCGTTCTCCGCCGAGCAAAAAATTAAGCCAAGCTTTACCTCCAGACTTGCGTGACAAAATCCCAGTGCATGTTTCCCCTGATCTTCCGGGAAATACCGTCAGGGTACAGTACTCATTGGATGCAAACGACACCGTTTCCAAAATTCATCTGCAGGTGGGACCTAAGGCTTCTTTAGAGGACATCCACTTGCATGAAAATACTATTCGCCAAATACAAAAGTACTCCGGACTTTCGGGAACATTGCGCAACCAGTTTCGTCAGCTTCGCCAATGGCGTAAGAAGCATGGCCCCCCTACCGTAGGTTCGCGTGCTTGGGAAGCAGGACTAGAAGTAAAGAAATTGACCAAGATTATAGATAATAAAATGAAACGCCTTAGTCATCGAAACCTGAACCTACATGACCAAGGCGCTATCATTCGCAACATCAATAATCTAAAAAAACAACTAGATGAAAATCAGAGTCTCCTTGATGAGTTAGATACCAATCCTGGTAGAGGTTTTGTCGCCGCCGAAGCCGAAAAGGATGAATTAGAAAATTTGTTAAAAAAATATATAGACACTAATCAGAATGAGGATGATTTTTTGAGTCTTTATACAAAAGTAGACGATGCATCATTACAAGAACATAAGGGCTTGAAGCCGTTGCTTAAACAAGTCCAAAAATCGAAGGATGCCGCAAAGACTTTAAGAGAGATTAACGCTCTTGACGATAATAACCTTACAAAAGTGCTGAATTTGCATGGGGAAATGGACAATTTCGTTAGAAAAAAAAACAAATTGGACAATAAAATACGAAATCTTGAAACTGATATAAAAGAACTTCAAAAGCAAAGTAACAAGGCATCAAGCACAGAAAAAGACACATACGATAATAAAATTGATCCAAAAGTAGAAGAATTAAAGAAGAAAAAAGAAAATCGTAATAAAAATCAAACAAATATAAGAAAAACAAAAGAAGAGATTAAAAATTTATTAGCACCTGCCAACCCCAGAACGGATCTTTGTTTTGCTGGTAGCACTATGATTTGGACTCCTTCCGGTCTAGTTCGTATAGATAATTTGAAACAAGACGATATGGTGCTTGCTTTTAGTTTTGAAGATAACAGTGTTGTCTCTCGTAGAATACTTGCCATAACTCAAAGCCACACACATTATTTTTACGAGTTGAAAATTGAGGAAGTGACACTTGAAGTTACTGGATCACATCTCTTTTGGTCACAGGGGCGATGGGTTATGGCCAAAGATTTACAGATGGGATCCATGCTAAACTTACTGGGGATAAACGAAGTCAAACTGCAAGCGATACAACGACAAAAAACTTCCCTGGAGTTGTGCAAAACATACAACCTGGATATAGAAACCAACAGTAATTATTTTGTCGGACCAGGTGTTCTCGTTCACAATGGTGGTGAAGATTGGCCAGTAAAACTTGGAAACAAACCATATTCTATTTATCGAGGATTGGTGGGAGAAGAGAATTCTTTAGTAGATCATCTTCGTTCAACAAATCTAATAACAAGTGATTTTAAGCTTACAGATTCCTCTTATATTGGACAAACTAATGCAGGGGTGGAAACAAGAAAATATGAACACATCGAAGAGGGAATCCTAGGATTATTGGAAAATGGTAAAACTAATGGAATCCATTACACCAGAAACGAATCAAATGGCATAAATAAAGTTTGGTGGGAAGGGGGGCTTCGTCCAATAAGTTATTTTA
This sequence comes from Planctomycetota bacterium, assembly GCA_029260735.1. Taxonomy (GTDB): domain Bacteria; phylum Planctomycetota; class Uabimicrobiia; order Uabimicrobiales; family Uabimicrobiaceae; genus JAJDCR01. The sequence goes on along the minus strand of JAJDCR010000144.1, from coordinate 8,488 downwards.
GATCATTAAAATCGAATAGGAATAAATTCAATAAATTTATTCAATTTCTTGTAAACAATTTAAGTGAAACACCTCTCAAGGGAAAAACGAAAGAACAGGTAATCAAACGTAATCTTTTTAAAATAGAAATGGAAATCAAAGAAGTAGTAAATGGACTTTCAAGAGAGCAAGCTAATTTTTTAGAACAAAAAAATATGGATGTAGAAAAGAGGGAACGTGGAGGAGTAGAATATTTGATCAATGAAAGAGAACAACGAAAGCCAAACAAAATGGCGGAATTGGAAAAAAAGTTATGCCATTAGAAGACCTACATCTTAACTACGTTTATAACTTTTCCCTAACGGAATGTGCTTGCAAGCTGAGGGGAGACGCGCCTTAGTAACTTCCTATGTTTACATCTTAGCTTAACACTATACTAAAATTCAACTTTCATTTATAGGACATTTTCTCTCATGAAACAGTTTCTTTCTTTAGACGACGTTCCTAATCTTTCTGCCTTGGTTAGCCAAGGATTGCAGTTAAAAAAAGATCCTTTTTCTGACCAGGACCTAGGAAAAAACAAAACTCTGGGATTAATTTTTCTCAACCCCAGCTTACGAACTCGCTTAAGCACTCAAAAAGCTGCTTACAACCTCGGAATGTCCATTTTGACGATGGACTTCGATAAAGACGGCTGGGGACTAGAGACCAGCGATGGAACAGTAATGAATGGTAAAGCCGGAGAACATATCAAAGAGGCTGCTGCCGTTGTCGCACAGTACTGCGATATATTAGCCATTCGCTGCTTTCCTCTGCTAAAAAACAAAGAACAAGACTATGCCGAAAAACTCCTCCTTGATTTTCAGCGCTATTCAAAAATCCCTTTGATTAGCTTAGAGTCAAATACATTGCACCCTCTTCAGTCATTAACCGATGTCATGACCATCGAGGAGCGCAAAAAGACAGCTAAACCTAAAGTGGTCTTGACTTGGGCTCCTCATATCAAAGCTTTACCACAAGCTGTTGCCAATTCTTTTAGCCAATGGATGAACCAAGCCGAAGTAGACTTTGTCATCACTCACCCTCAAGGCTACGATCTGGCAGAAAAATTCCGAGGAAATGCAAAGGTTACTTATGATCAAAACGAGGCTTTCTCAGGAGCCGACTTCATTTATGCAAAAAACTGGAGCTCTTACGAAAGCTACGGGCAAATTTTAACCCAAGACCCGAAGTGGATGATCACTCCAGAGAAGATGATTCTAACCAACCAAGCTGAATTTATGCATTGCCTACCAGCACGTCGAAATCTAGTCGTTGCCGATGCCGTCTTGGATAGTCCTCAATCCATCGTCATTGAACAGTCCGGTAACCGAGAGTTTGCTGCCCAAGCTGTTCTCAAAAGTATTCTCGAAGAGATTTCTTAATGGAAGAGTTATTAGTCATCAAAATAGGCGGTAACGTTATCGACCAAGAAGAGCTTCTCTTAAAATTTTTAGATAGCCTATCTCTGATCCCTGCTCCTTTTATTTTAGTTCACGGAGGGGGTAAAGTTGCTAGCCAGGTCAGTCAAAAGCTAGATATTACTCCCCAAGTGATCGAAGGCCGTCGTCTGACCGACAAAGATACTCTGAATGTGGTCACAATGGTCTATGGAGGTCTAATCAATAAAAATTTAGTGGCCAAGTTACAAGCAAGGGATGTTTCTGCTCTAGGTTTAAGCGGAGCTGATGGAAACTTAATTCGGGCCAAGCGTCGCCCCATCGGAGAAGTTGACTATGGTTTTGTTGGGGATGTTGTCGAGATCAACACTTCTTTTTTGACAACGCTTCTCCAAGCAGGATACTGCCCCGTAGTCTGCCCTCTCACTCACGATGGGCAGGGGCAACTTTTTAATACCAACGCCGACACGATAGCTTCTTCCTTAGCCACAGCCCTGGCCTCTCAATTTAGAGTAAAGCTTATCTATTGTTTTGAGCTACCAGGAATTCTCAGAGATCCGAAAGACCCTTCCTCTCTTTTATCTGAAGTAACGCCCACAAGCTACTCCCGGCTCAAGCAAGAAAAAATCATTTCGGGAGGGATGATTCCTAAAGTAGATAACTGCTTTGCTGCTATTGCTCAGGGGGTAGAGTCCGTTCATATCTGTCATGCCAAAAAACTTTCCTCTCTTCTTTCAGGAGAAAAAGAAAGTGGCACTTGTCTACGAGGTTAAAAACAGATGCCAGAACAAATTGAAAAAGCAATAGACCTATTAAAAAGACTCATTGCCACTCCCTCTTTTAGCAAAGAGGAAGAAAAAACCGCAGAGATTATCGAAGATTTTTTTCGCTCCGCTTCTATTCCCTATCTAAGGCAAGATAACAATGTTTGGGCCAAAAACAAGTTTTTTGACGAGAAAAAACCGACCATACTCTTGAATTCTCATCATGATACCGTTGGGCCTAACCCAGGCTACAAGCGAGATCCCTTTAGCCCTCAAATAGAGGAAGGTAAATTATTTGGCTTAGGAAGTAATGATGCCGGAGCCAGCTTAGTTTCTCTGCTGACAACGTTTGCTTTCTTCTATCGACAAGAGAACCTAAACTATAACTTAATTATGGCAGCAAGTGCGGAAGAAGAAATATCGGGAAAAAAAGGAATAGAGTCGATTCTTCCTAAACTAGGCCCTCTCTCCTTTGCTCTTGTCGGTGAACCGACGGAAATGGATGCCGCTATTGCCGAAAAAGGACTTATGGTTTTAGATGGAGTAAGCTACGGGGAGGCTGGCCATGCCGCTCGGGAAGAGGGAATGAATGCCATTTATCTCGCTCTTTCCGATATTCAGTGGTTTCAAAACTACCGTTTTGAGAAAGTTTCTCCTTTTCTCGGAAAAACCAAAATGAGCCTAACGATGATCCAAGCAGGGAGTCAGCATAATGTTGTCCCTGCGGAATGCCACTTTGTTATAGACGTCCGAGTAACCGAGGCTTATCAACACGAGGAAGTTTTACAAATTATACGAGAAAATATCTCCTCTCAGGTAACTCCTCGTTCCACTCGCCTTAAACCGTCTCGGATCGACCAGGAACATCCGGTCGTTCTAGCCGCTGAAAAACAAGGAGCAAAAGCTTTTGGCTCAGCCACCCTTTCTGACCAAGCTCTTCTCTCTTGCCCCTCTCTCAAAATGGGGCCCGGAAAATCGGAACGCTCTCACAGTGCCGATGAATTCATCTACCTAAAAGAAATTGAAAACGCTATTCCCCGCTACATTGCAATACTACAAGAAATGCTCTAAGGAAAACCATGAAACAAAAACTCTGGCAAAAAAGTTATGATATCGAAAAAAAAGTCGAAGAGTTCACCGTCGGGCAAGACGCCCACTGGGACATACATTTAGCTCCTTTTGACGTCCTTGGTTCTTTGGCCCACACAAAAATGCTCACCAGCATTGACTTACTCACCGAGGCCGAGCACAAACAGCTCCAAGCCGAGCTCATCAAAATCTACCAAGAAATCGAAGCTGGTCAGTTCCAAATAGAAGAAGGGGTCGAAGATGTCCATTCCCAAGTAGAGGTTCTTTTAACCAGACGACTAGGAGAAGTCGGCAAAAAAATCCACAGCGGTCGATCGCGCAACGACCAAGTCCTCGTGGATCTAAAACTTTTCATTCGCGAGAGCCTAACGAAAACCGTTCACCAAACCAATACACTCTTTGAGCAACTCATCAGTCTAAGTGAAAAATATGCCGATGTTCTTCTTCCGGGCTACACTCATCTCCAAGTAGCTATGCCCTCTTCCTTTGGTCTATGGTTTGGAGCCTACGCCGAAAGTTTAGTGGATGATCTAATCCTTCTTCAAGCCGCCTTTCAAGTAACCAACAAAAATCCTCTCGGAAGTGCCGCCGGCTACGGATCATCTTTTCCCTTAAACCGAACCCTAACCACCCAGCTCCTTGGCTTCGACACCCTCCACTACAACGTCGTTTACGCTCAAATGAGCCGAGGAAAAACCGAAAAAGTCGTCAGCATGGCCTTAGCCAGTATCGCAAGTACCCTAGGCAAAATGGCTATGGACATATGTCTATACATGAGCCAAAACTTTGCCTTCCTTAGTTTCCCTGACGAGCTTACCACCGGATCAAGCATCATGCCCCACAAAAAAAACCCTGACGTCCTTGAAATCATGCGAGGAAAATGCAATCTTATCCAAGGCTTACCTCAACAAATTACTCTACTCACCGCCAATCTCCCCTCCGGCTACCACCGAGAAATGCAACTGATCAAAGAGAGCTTTTTTCCCGCCTTCGCGGAGATTAACTCTTGTCTTGAAATGATGGGCTACATGCTAGAGCGTGTTCAGATCCGGGAGAATATTCTAGACGAAGAAAAGTATCTCTATCTCTATAGTGTCGAAGTGGTTAATCAGATGGTCTTAGAAGGAACCCCTTTTCGAGATGCTTACCAAAAGGTCGGCGAAATGATCGCCCAAAAAGACTTTCAAGCCCCAAAGGAGATTAAGCATACCCATGAAGGAAGCATAGGAAACCTTTGTCACAAAGAAGTTCGCGAAGAGATGAAGAAGGTATTGGAGCAATTCCCTTTTGCCAAAATAGAAAAAGCTCGTTTGGAATTGCTGACCAACGATAAAGTCTAACGCTATTTCTAATGCCAATGGGGGAATTCATTGCTACACACAGCAAATTCCAATTGCTAAATAATGCCAATGTACTTAGACCACTTTATCTTATCTTATCTATATTTCAATTACAAGACTCATATCGTCTTCCAGATGATTAATTACAATGCTTTTTGCATATCCATATATTGAAAAATTATTTGAAATTTAAAACTATAGGCTATATAATAAAAAATAAAAGTATGCTAAATGATTCTGAGGCACACAAAAATTACCTATTCATAAATCAGTTATAAGGAAATACACTTATGGATAAATTAACCTGGATCAATGTGCTATTAAAGCAACTAGAATATAACCGAGAAATGGGCCAAGATAGTGATTTACGAGAAAAAATTATCGAGAATCCTCAGTGGTACCAAGAAAAATTGGGAATCGACTCTAGCTTAGAAGTAGAAATAGTCCAAGAACAAAAAAATACCTATCACATCCCTGTTCCCTACCTCAAAGGAAATCTTGAAGAAGAGGTCGAAGTACCAGCATCCGTCCGTTCCATCATAGATTTCTTAACAAAAGCAGGGACGGATACATCTTTTCGCGATGAATTAAAAGCTAACCCCTCACAAGTATTGCAAAAGAGTTTTCCTGAAGTAACATGGTGGAACACTGTAGACATTATAATCCTCGAAGATACCAACTCAAAATGCCATCTGCCCATCCCGGCTTTAGGAGAAGAGGCTGAACTTAGCGAGAACGAACTATCCATGATCGCAGGAGGAGCCTCTCGTGCCGTCGAGACAGATGCGGCGTTATGCTTCTAGAGCTGTTACTCACTCCAAAAGCAGCAAAGAAGGAAACTTCCGTGGACTTTGCAAGCGTAAGAGCTGATAGCCAATCCCAGCAAGTCCTCGGAATAAGCTAGGGTCTTCTATCGGAATTTGGGGAGAAAAGGAAAATCGCCCTAGTTGTTTTTTTCTCTCTAAAATCAGAGAAGCTCGGTTCCAAGCCCACTTATTGTACTTGGGGTCGAGTTTTTCTCCTGCCGTAATGAACACATCCAAACTTCCCATTTGTCCACAGCAGAGAAAATCAAAAGGCAATGCTAAATCTTCATAGGTTGTTTTCAAAGCAATTTCTGCTTCTTGAAGAAGGGAAGGGTCGCGGGAAATAGAAAAGGAAGCTAAACGACCTAATCCAATGCCAGCTGATCCGTGACAGTACTGTGTCCAGTAGCGAGGTTCTTCTGGAGTAGAGCCCGAGACAAGCCAATTTTGGGCTTCTTCTACGAACAACTCTCTTTCTTGGTTAACCCAATATAGAGCCTGTTCATAGAAAATGGGATCTTGGGTGAGTTTGTAAAGGCGAAACAAGGCATAGGACATCCCCGCATAACCGTGAAAAAAGCCGGAGCAAGGATTTTCTATCTTATCTTTCTCTACAAGAAGACGTTTTCCGATCTCTTTGGCCTGGTCTAAAAATTTTTCATGAGAGCTTTCTTCATAAAGAGCCAGCCACACAAGAAGAATTCCTGCCCATCCATCTCCCACATCCAAGCTATTGATCGGCTTAAGCTGAGAAAAAGGAATTTGTTCTGCAATTTTCTGAGCTTCCTGAATTTCTTGCCTGGCACTGATTTTCTGATTTTCCCCTTGATTCTCCCCTGATTCTCCCCTTGATTCTCCCTGGCACTGATTTTTCTTGGCAAAATGTATCAACACCAAAGTAAATTTTCTCAAAACTGGCTTAAGCTAAGTGAGTTTTTTATCTTTTTTCTACATCCAACCAGAATCAAAAACCGCTTGCCTCAATATTTTTAATACATCTACTCTCAATCAGCTTAACCACGCCAGGAAAGATTTCCTCTATGAACTAAGAGAAAGGTTATTCCTTGAAATATTTCCCTTGTTTGGCTAAGGCATGAAAAAAAGTATTGCTATCATCAAAAGCGACTACAAAAAAACCAAAAAAACAAAATGTTTGATTTTAAGGAATAAACAAGGTAAAATTAAGACAAAATATATTAAAATTTCGCTAAGATTCGTCTATGTCTCCTCAAGTTAAGTCAACCTATCTAAGTCCATTAACAAGTAAAGTAAGGAAACACCCTATGGATAAATTAACCTGGATCAATGTACTATTAAAGCAACTAGAATATAACCAAGAGATGGGCCAAGATAGTGATTTACGAGAAAAAATTATCGAGAATCCTCAGTGGTACCAAGAAAAATTAGGGATCGACTCTAGCTTAGAAGTGGAAGTCGTCCAAGAGCAAAAAAATACCTATCACATCCCTATTCCTTACCTCAAAGGAAATTTTCAAGAAGAGATGGAAGTACCAGAATCCGTCCGCTCCATTATAGATTTCTTAACAAAAGCAGGAACCGATACGTCTTTTCGAAATGAACTAAAGGCGAATCCCTCACAAGTATTGCAAAAGAATTTTCCTGAAGTAACATGGTGGGATACTGTGGATATCATAATCCTCGAAGATACCAAATCCAAATGCCATCTGCCGATTCCCGCTTTAGGAGAAGAGGCTGAGCTTAGCGAGAACGAACTATCAATGATCGCAGGAGGAAAATCTAGTGCGACCCAAGGAGAGGCCAATCCGGGATGCTTAGGTTAATAGAGCTCTCGATTACTCCAAAAGAAGCAGAGAGGGAAATTTCTGCGGGTTTTGTATGCGTAAGAGTTGATAGCCAATCCCGGCAAGCCCACGGAATAAGCTAGGGTCTTCCATCGGGGTTTGGGGAGAAAAGAAATATCGTCCTAGTTGTTTTTTTCTCTCTAAGATTAAAGAAGCTCGATCCCAAGCCCATTTTTTGTACTTGGGATCGAGTTTTTCTCCTGCCGTAATAAACACATCTAAGCTTCCCATTTGTCCACAACATAGAAAATCAAAAGGCAATGTTAAATTTTCATAGGTTGCTTTCAGGGAAATTTCTGCTTCTTGAAGAAGAGAAGGGTCTGGGAAATCGAGTAGGAAGCTATACGACCTAATCCAATACCGGCTGATCCGTGGCAATACTGTGTCCAGTAGCGAGGTTCTTCGGGAATAGAACCCGAGACAAGCCAATTTTGGGCTTCTTCCACGAACAACTCTCTTTCCTGCTCAATCCTCTTGCCATTGGGTTGAAGATAAATCTTCTGTAATGTGGGCTAAGGTTTCCAGAAAAAGTTCCTCTGGGGAAAAACCTTTTTCGATCATGCAAGGATGAAAGAGATAGAGCTTTCCCCAAATATCGGCGAGGGTTTGAATTCGTTGGTAGAAAATGCTGTTTTTCATGGGTGATTTTTTGTGTGGGGTTAGTTACTGCTAAAAAAATTCTATTTATTCCTTGACTATTCTACTTATTTTAAGTAGAATTATATGCCATGAATATGAAAGTAAGAATAAGTCAAGCAGCAAAAGAATTAGGAGTATCGATAGATACTCTTCGCCGATGGGAAGCAGCGGGAAAAATAGAAGTAGAAAGAACTCCTAACGGTCATAGAAGATATGACTTAGCGAAACTAAGAGGAGTGATTCCAAGAAAATTTGCTCCCGAAAAACGATCAACAGTAGTTTATGCGAGAGTATCAAGCCATGACCAAAAAGAAGACCTAAAAAGACAAGTAGAAATGCTAGAGTCTTTTTGTGTCGTAAATGGTTGGGAATACGAGGTAATAAAAGATTTAGGCTCCGGCCTAAACTACAACAAACAAGGTTTACGGAAGTTAATCGAAAGAATATGCTCCAGAGAAGTAGGGCGATTGGTGATAACTCATAAAGATCGCTTACTCCGTTTTGGCTCAGAGCTGATATTTTCTCTATGCGAGCATTTTTCAGCAGAAGTAGTGATAATAAATGCCAGCGAGAACGTATCGTTTGAAGAAGAATTAACAAAAGATGTGC
>JAJDCR010000143.1 GCA_029260735.1 Planctomycetota bacterium | reverse complement strand
GGCCCTTGCTGTTGTCCCTACAGGAATCGTGATAGGAAATAATTTACGATTGTACTGACAGGTATTGGTTTCATTAATCTGAATTTGTTTCTACATGGTATGTAGGGACAACTGCGAGGGCCGCCTGCAAAGGCCCTCGTGGTTGTCCGTTACGTCTGGTGAAATATATCTTGGTCATTTGTTTTTGGAAAAACAAACTGCCTGGCTTTGGGGCGTTGCCCTGGGCTAGGTTGTATATGCCTTTCAGGCCAAAAACAAAAAAACTACTCCACTCAGACCCTTTGAGGGGGGCGTGCTGAAACATATACCGAAGCCATGTTTAACGTTTGCTACAAGAACGATTCAAACATCATCATCCCAAAAAACAAACCCCCTACCTAACCATGTTCCTTCTCCCAAAAATTCGATCTTTTTCCCTAAAAGGTCTTACTTTCCCCTTTTTTCATCCACTTATTATAATCCTTAAGTGCTTCTCGAAAAATCTGAGGCTGAGAGTAGAGAAACTCGCCGATTCCTACCATATGATCATTGGTATCATAAGCCACTGGCAAGAAAGCAAATTTTTGTTCTATGGTCGGGGAAATTCGTAGGAGAGTTTCCAATAGAGGGGATGGCTTTTTATGAAAGACAAGTTGTCGGTTCTGTATGTGCTGTTTGATCCAAGAGGTATAGTCGGCTTTGCTGATGTACTCTTGAGAGGTCAGTATTTTTCGCAGGGTAAGTAGAGTTAAGAAGGGGGATCTTTCGATAGTGGCGAGCATCTCGGCGAGCATCTGTCCATCGTTGGTTGAAACTGCTGGAAAAATTAGACTGTAAGCATAGAGAATTTTGGCGGCGGGTTCTTTGGCTTGGTTGTACTTTTCTTTTAGGTAGCGAACAACTTGATGGCGGTTATCTACAATGAGAACACTGCGGTAGGGCCATCCTCCGTGATTGCCTTCGTCGAGAAGACTCGCTAAAACTTGATAAAAGTACTCTTCTCCTTTGCTTTCGGTTTTTTTCCTTAGGCATTTAAAGGCGGCTTCACTGCGTTCTGAAAAACTTCCTAAGGGATCGCTTTGAAGCTGTTTGAAAAGAGAGAGAAACTCTTGATCTGGGTGCTGAATTTCTCCCACCGGAGGATAGGTGTAGCGAGGGTAAGGGTAGTTTAAGACAAAGAAATCTTTGTCTGGATGGTGTGGTTTCCAATTTATTTCCCCGTTTGAAATAGGGTCTTCTTGAGCCAGAGAAGAGTAAAATTTAGCTAATTGTCTCCAAAGGGGGATGGGGATTTTTCTTTTTACTTTTTTGGCTTGAGAGTACTCTTTGTCACCCAAGGCTGAATAGAGGAGAAGAACCTCTTCAATCCAAGCCCTTTCTTTTTGGGTTCTCTTTTTGGATTGCAACCATAGGTCTAAATGAGCAATTGCCCGGGAAGGAAAAAGCTCTAAAGAAGAAAGCTCTGGATTTACAGATACTCGGTGCTTATCTAAAGTTTTTTCGAGGGCATTGTGAACATGAACGTGCTGGAAGCCGAGGTTATTTGCTAGCTGAGCGGCTAAACGGGTTTGAAAAATTTTCCCGTCTCGGTTGACCAAAAAAGTGAGAGAGTTTTGTAACTTCAACCCTTGGGTAAACAGATTGTATTCACCACTTGCGTATATACGGAAATCATTGATTGACAAGATAATGTCACCTTGTTGCAAGTTGGCTTTTTTAGCTAAACTTTCTTTGGTTACGCTTGTTACAACTACACCTATATCTTTGGTCCGCGAGAGAGTACCATAGGATATTTTTTGAGGAGAAAAAGCCTCAATTAAATTTATTTTTCTCTCAACAAACGCTATTTTATCGCCTCGAAGGGAGAGCATTTTTCCTTCCCAGATATCTTGGTGTCGAAGATAAAAGGCGATTAGGTCTTTGTTGCTTTCGTAGCGTTGCTCTATTTTCTCGTAGTAATCCTTCGCTGTGCTTAGTTCTCCCATTTTATCTAGAAGATCTGCCATTGTTTTTAGTCCTTGGTACGAGTAAACCTCAGCAACGCCAGAAGCAATTTTGAGGGCTTTATCCACTTTTCCTTGGTCATAGTAATAGTTGACTAGCCACTGACAGCTGTTGGAGACCATAACGCGGCTAGGGGCTAAGTCGTAGGCGTATTGGTAGGCTTCGGCGGCCTTTTTGTCTTTGCCTTGGTCGACTAAGTAATGTCCCAGTTGAATATAGCGGTCAGGGTCTCGACGACAAATCTCTTCGTATAGGTTAAGGTAAAGATCAGGATCGTCTTTGACTAAACTAGCCAGGACTACCATTGAGTCTAAGTGGTATTCGGAGAGCTTTCCTAGAACCTCTTGGGCCTGCTCGTAGTTGTAGTTTCCGGGATAGCGGGCTCTCAGATACTTGTTGCAGATTCTGTATTCGTAGGGAGCTTGCGACCACAGAGTTTGGGCTTCATCTAAGGTAGTGAAGTACTTTAGATGCTTTCTCTCTCTCTGGGCGGTTTCGACAATAAAAAAAGGTTCTTGGAGAAAGCTTTTTGGTGAAAACCAATAGTCTAAATTAGTGATGTCAGAGATGGCCCCTTTATGGAGTTTGTCTTTTATATCTAGCCAATTTGGAAAAGTGATTCGCTCGTGGTTTTCTTTGGCTAGGGCTCTTATTCTCTTCATCATTTCCTGCAACTCTCCGAAGTTGCGAGTGTAGTTGCAAGCAAAGAAGGGGAAAAGATCCCATTGAGAAAAGGTTTTGTATACCTCTGCATAGAACTTGTTAGCTTCCTCCCTTACTCCCCATGAATTTTTATAAAAATTCATGCTCTTTTGTAGAACGAAGCAGATGTGCCGTTGGTAGAAAGAGGCCCAGGTGCCCCAAGAAAGAACCTCAGGAAGATGTGAATTATTTTCGTTAATAAAAAAGCGATTTCCTGGTTCATTTAGAGTGGTTTGGAGCTTGGTTAAGTCTATAGGAGTAGATTGATAAATGGGCCAAAAGGTACTGATTTCTGCTATCTCTACCTCTAAAGCGCTGGGAATAAAATGATGCCCATCCCCAACGGACATATCATTTGCTAAAGCGACGTGCGTCCAGTCAGTCAATAACTCTATCTCTAGCTGGCTTAAGAGGCGAATGCCTGCTGTTGTGTTGTAGTTATAAATAATCGCTCTGTATAGCTCCATCATTTCGAGGAGACTTTTCTTTTCGGCGCTAAGAATGCGCCAGTCATGAGTGTTGCGCAAGGTTAGAGCATTTTTCCAAGCCTTCATGACAGAAGAGGGCTCCGTCCACTTTTCCATCCGAGCTAAGGCTTCGCTTTGTTGTCCTTTCAGCGTTAGAAACAAAGCAAGAGCAATTTCCTTGACCTCTCCCTTGGCTGAACTATCTTTCTCACTGCAACCAGCTAAGGTTAGGTGGGTTGTCATGCGACAAAGCAGGCGACGTGTATCAGAGAACTGAGAGGCCGACTCCCTTAGAGCCAATGTGCCGAGAATAACAGCGGCCTGGGTATGATAGTCCTTGGAAAGTAAATCCTGCTTAAAGAGTTGAGTGAGGCGTTGGCTTTCTTGAGCTAAAACCATGGATTGTGGTTTTAAGAGTTTTTCTATGACAGTAGAACTGATGATGTGCTCTGGTTTAAGTGGTAGCTCTAAGGTTTTAGAAATCGATTCGACCAAAGGAATATATGCTTGAGGAGACCAAACTAAGTTCTGACTAAATCTATGAGAAACCGAACCCTCCGGAAAATTGATATCAAGAAGAAGTTCTCCCAGTGAGCTATTTTTCGAATGAGAGAAGAAAATCATTTCTGAAGGCAGAAAATGTCCTTTTTTCGCGTAGTAAAGCGTTTGGATAATGTCTTCGCAAATATCTCCACGTAGTCGGTCAGATTCTCGGCGAAGAGAATGTTGATTGTGCTTATTTTCTAGAGGCGGTTTTTCTTTTTCTGAAGACGATGCTGTTTTCTTCTCAAGAAGAGGATCTTGCTTGGCAAACACTATTTTCTTTTGAGGAACTCTCTTCTTCTTTTGAGGGGGTTTGTATTGGGTGCTGAGAAGAGAAAAAATAAGTAGAACAACGATGTTCGCTGTGACAAATACCGCAATGATGAGAGGTAGTTTTTTGGAAACCGGTTTTTTTTCCATCCGCAACCTTTGGGTGCGCGACATTCGGGTGGGTTTTTCTTTAATTTGAGTTTGAGCTGGCTTTTGCGGTGGGGATACCCCTTCTCTCTCTTGGGTTTGGGCTAAATTTTGTTTTGCTATTCTTTGAGTGGCGTTTAAGCGTCGTGTATTTTTTTGTCTTTCCACTCGACTGATTCGTTGGGTTCGATTGAGTCGTTGGGTTTGATTGAGTCTTCGCCTAGTGGGTGACTTTTCTGTGTTTTTCTGAGGACTTTGCTGGTTTGCCGGAGGAGCTTCTTTGTTAAATTCAGAAGTTACCATTTGTGGATTCATCTGAAAGTTTATCCCGACCACCTCTTTACAACTAGGACATATCGCTTTTCCGTCGGGGGAAATTGCGAGAGCTACGTTACAGCTTTTACATAAAAAGGACTGGCTAGCCATTTTTCCACCTCATAGCATAAAGATAAAAGTACCTTTTCTATTATACGAAATGTTATATTTTACCACAATAATTTGTTTTAAGCGAAGAAACAAAAACTTTGTATCCATTTTCAACTACGTTCCTTCTCCCAAAAAGTCACCCGTAGCCACCAAGAAATACTGATGACGATCAAGAGCACTCCAAAGAGCAAGGGAATGGGTAAGCGGGCCATCGAAAAGACCAAAATCAATCCCGACCAAAAAAGAAAAGAGGGCCAGTAGTGATATATATGTTGCCGAGATATCTCTATGAGCAAGAAGGCTATGAGAGTGAAGATAATTAAGGGCATGGGGGCTCGTAAAACAACCCAACCCAAGGCGAGAGAAATAACTCCTAGTCCAAAGATCGAGTGGTAGTAAAAGCGAGCAAAAATCGATTTGCTTTCGCTTGGGTGTTCTTGCTTTTCTGATATTTTTTCTGGGAGAGAAAGAGTTTCCGCTTGCTCTTTGGTTTCTTTATCTATCGTTTCGTTTGCCGAGGATTCATTCAGAGCTGCTTGGAGTTCAGAAAAATTAGTTTTTCGCTCTGCTAGGGGCAAAAGAAGAGAGGCGACCCAGGAATCCAGCCAAGCGGGACAATCGGGAGAGAAGTGGCTTGGTAAAACTAAATGAGAGGGCTTATGGCCGGTGAGCATTTCGTAAGCGATAACTCCTAGCGAATAGATGTCACTGGCGGGGGATATTTCGGGGGGATTGCTTTTTCCCTCGGGAGCCATGTAGTCCCAACTGCCTGTTTTTTCTTCGGATTCTTGGAAGCAGCCGCTGAGAGACCCATCGACTGTGTGAAAGGCTAGTCCAAAATCGCTCACCTTGACTATGTCTTCAGGGGAGACGAAGATATTTGCGGGTTTGAGGTCTCGGTGGATGACGTTTTGGTTGTGAAGGGCTTCTAGGACTTCTAGGAGTTGTTTTAATAGGGGGATGCATCGGGCCCAAGATATTTTTAATTCTCGTTTTAGGAGCTTTTCTAGAGTTTCTCCAGGGATGTATTCCATTCGTAGGTAGCCACCGTTTTGGGTGGACATATCTGTAATGCTAACAATAGAAGGATGGTTGAGCCGATGGAGAGTTTCGCCCTCTTGGCGTAAGATGTCCAAAAATTCTGTTTTTTTGGGAAATTTGAAGACTTCAAATTTGTTCGACAACTCTTGGTGTTCTGCTTTCCAAGCTTCTCCAAAACTACCTTCTCCTAAGAATTCGACTAAACAATAGTTTCCAATGATTTCACCAGGTTGATGTTTGAGGGACATAGATTTTCCTTTTATAGACAAAGGGATGAGGCCATTTTCTTAGAAACTAATTTATAATTATCAGATTTATAAAATTATCAGAGACTTTTAGGCTGATATACGATCCAAGGGATTTGTTCTAAGTATTTCTTAGGTGGGGTGCTTTGGGTTTCTAAGGCGATACGATAAACTTTGAAGAAATTCGCAAGGGGATCGATTAAGACAAAGACATTTCCTTCGCGGTCGTAGGGAAAGTTGAGAAAGGTAGTATGGTCGGTAGAAGAGAAATGAGGATCGACTCCAAAGGGATGCGAGTGGAAAAGTCCTATCTCTTGAGGGCGTTTAGAGTCTAGCCCATAGCGTTCATCTAAGAAGACTTCACATTCTCGCGTCCCCCGGACGGTAAAACGAGCGTGTGTATGACTATTTTCTATTTCTCCCCCTACCCAATCGACAATTTTGATGTAGGATTGCCCTTGCCATTGCAAACGATAGCCTAAAAGTCTCCCCAATGCCTCATTGGGAACTTCTCTTTGGCAAACACGCATAATTTCGTTCGCCACTTGGCTTAAAATATAAACATGATAAATAGGGGGAGAATCTGTTAACAAAATAAACTCACTGGAGAAGGGACTTTGATTTTTCGATTATTTTTTGCTCTCCACTTTCCTGCAAGTAAGAGTATATTTCTGCAACCATGTCAGTATCAACAGATTTTACTTGAGAAACCTCTTCAATAAGAGGCTCCAAAGATTTTATAATGGCCTCTCGAATATCTTGTTCTGATGATTGCGACAAAACTTGAGCAAAGAGTTGAGTCTTGAAAACTAAATCATGGACTAAGTTTCCATGAATGTAGGCAATACATTCGGTATCAGACATGCAAGCATTAAAAAGAATTTCACATGACTGGGAGTATGCGTTTTGATCGATAAGCTCCCCTGGATTTTCGACTATCCATAAAGCACTGTCAATAACTGTGCCCGGATCTGTGCTTGCTAGGCCATTGATGCATTCTTGATACATAGTAAACCTTCAGCAAAGTATTGAATTAAAGTATTGAATTAAAGTATTGAATTTTAATTTACTTGAGATACTTAGTTATAGTGGTAACCGTACCTGTTTCGTTGTACTCCAACTTATCAACACATTTTAACATCAACATAATTCCTAATCCACCAAGACGACCTTCTTGGTAGCGTTCTCTAGCTCGCCCAATGGCATCTCCTGTTTTTCCGATGCTAACAAATTTATCCCAATCAAAACCTGTTCCTTCGTTAGTTACAGAAATGGTAACTTTTTCTTTGTCGAGAATGTAGTCTATTTTTAAGAGTTTATCTCGGCGATATTTATTACCGTGTTGGGCCGCATTTCCGACAGCTTCTCGAAAAGCAGTGACCAAAGCAATTTTTGATTCATCAGGAAGAGAGGATAGTTCAAAGAGTTTCTGGGCAAGAGCGTTGGCTTTTTCAACGTGTTTGTCTACAGTGGGAAGCTGCATTAAAACTTCTTGTTCAAAAATGGCTTCCTCTTCAGAGGAGCGGCGAAGAACGTTATCCGCAACCGTAAGTAAACGTTTGATTTCAAAAGGCTGGGCGATTTGTTCGTCTCCACAAACCCGGAAGTCTTTTGGACGATTAACTTCCTCTTCGTCAGAATACATGACGGCTAGAGGAACAAGACGATCGTACTTACGACACTTTACCGCTTCGCAAAGGGCTTGGAAGTTTTCTACTTTGCTATCCAGAATAACTAAATAGGTAAAACCGCTGTTTAAATATCTTTCTGCTTCTTCCACGCTTAAAGCAGTGTTGGTTTTCCAGCCTACTTTTTCAAAATGATACTCAAGTGTTTTTACAAAGAAATCTCGGTTAGGGACAACCAAGAGAACGGCTGCTGTTCGTAGAGCCGCGATTTGTTTATCGAAAGTTTCATCAATAGCAAAAGTAACTTTACCACCTAGCAACTTGTTGTCAGGTTCAAAACAAAGCACTTTTTTTGTGGGAACAATAATTTTGCGTCCCTTAGAGTCTTTGACAATTTGAGCTTTTCTCTCTTCCAAACGAAAAGAAAATAGCCCCATCATTTGAACTTCTAGCCCCTTTAAGATGCAGTCCTTCATGAAATGGAATAGATCCTTCATGGCATCTTTACAGCGAGTTTCCTCCATAGAGTTTTGTTCGGCAATGTGAGAAACCCCATCCTCCAAAGACAATGTCTCGGATGTTTCATTACTATTCCCGATAAAAACCCCAAAATCTCTTACAGAGACTTTTCCTTTGGAGATGCCTTCTTTCAATCTGTTGACGACAGTATCAAGAAACCCTTGGGCTTCTTCTTGGCTATGGCAAAATCCTTTTGATTGTAGCTCGTCAAGAATATCTTTTTTGACGATGATATCCATGTCCATTCCTCATAAATATTCTGGTGTTGTAGATTTCAAGAGGTTTCCATACTTTATTTTTCGGAACCTTTTGCAGGAGAAACCGCATAAAAACGAAAGCAAAC
Organism: Planctomycetota bacterium; assembly: GCA_029260735.1. Classification (GTDB taxonomy): domain Bacteria; phylum Planctomycetota; class Uabimicrobiia; order Uabimicrobiales; family Uabimicrobiaceae; genus JAJDCR01. The sequence continues at coordinate 12,754 of JAJDCR010000143.1, read as the reverse complement.
TCCTACAGTTTTGAAAATTTTCTCAGAAGTTCGTCTTTTGATATAATCTCTTTTTCGAGTAGAAGCAGAATAGTAGCTTTTTGTAACTTAGCTAAACTTGCTCCCTCCCCGCTGAAAATAGATTCTAAACTTGCATCGACATTTTCTTTAGAGTCGCTTAAGGTGCTATCTTTTTCTCCATAATAAAAGTGGATAATGGATTTGCGAATGGCTTCCCTAGGTGCAAGAAGAGGCTCAACTCGGCAGCCAGTCAAAAATTTGACTTCTTCCATTGCGTCGTAGTCGTTTACATCTGCCATAGCAAGGGTAATTTGTCCATCTTTTCTCTTGATAGGCATAACATTGTGTTTTTCAATAACTTCCCGGGGCAAAGATCGAACCAAACTCTCAGGAATGACTAAACTGGATATATCAACAGTAGCCACTCCTTCTAGCTTTGCGATAGTTGCTGTTAAGTCGTCATCAACAATGTATCCCAGTTTTACGAGCAAACGTGAGAAATCGCCGCCTATTTTGTTGTGCATTGTAAGCGCGTATTTAAGATTCTCTTTGGTAATCTTGTTTGCTTTGACTAGTGCTTGTCCTAATTTTTCCCTATTCATAACTTACATTACTCTCAAACTAATTATGTCATTACTCTAATTGCTAACATTTTGATAAACTTGAACTATAACCCAATTTATTAATAATTAGAGCACTATCAGGGACTTTACTATCCAAAACTGCTGTTTGGGGTTGGAAGATATGCTATCATAGATAAAAAAAGCTGTCAAGCTCTAAAATTTCCTTTGCCAAGACGACTCATTGGAAGAATAAACTCACCCCTCGTTTGCAGAGTAAAATCTTGCTCTACAAATGAAATTTTCTTTAAGAAATTACTTGACCTTAAGTCTATATTCTGCTACACTTCCGCACAATTTCACGTTTTAGAATTCTAAAAAAATTATTTTTTTGCAATTATTAAGAGGTTTCCAATAAAAAATATTCTCAGCTCAATTCAGAAAAGAGAATAGATTTTTGATAGTCCCAGTTTACAATTTTTGGAAAGGCAGGAGATGGCAATCCATCCGACAGCCATTATAGATGAGAGTGCGGTTATTGATTCCTCCACTGAAATAGGTCCAAATGTGATCATTGAGGGCGATACTCGCATTGGTAAGAGAAATAAAATTTATCCCGGAGCTTTTATTTGTCGTGGAACAACGATGGGAGATGACAACCAAGTACATATGGGAGCTGTTGTTGGCCATGTTACTCAGGACAAAGCTTATCGAGGGGAAAAATCTTATCTCCATATAGGGAATAACAACGTAATTCGCGAATACGCGACCATTCATCGGGGAAGTTTATCTGAGTCAGCGACCACAATTGGGAATGGTTGTTTGCTTATGGGGGGATGCCATATTGCTCATGACTGCCAAATTGGTAACGGAGTTATTATTGCTAACATGGTTGGTTTGGCTGGATATGTAGAGGTTTGTGATAGAGCTATTCTCTCGGGAGGAACGATGGTTCACCAGTTTGTTAAAATAGGCCGATTGTCTATTTGCAGCGGGAACTCAAGAGTGGGTATGGATGTCCCTCCTTTTACGATTGTTGCGGAGAGGAATGAAGCGTGGGGAGTAAATGTTATTGGTTTAAAAAGAGCAGGTCTCTCGCCAGAAACAATTCATGAGCTTCGAAAACTTCATCGCACTTTTTTTCGTAGCAGAAAAGCTCGTTCGGACGTTATTAATGAACTAAAAGGATCTCCTGAGTTTTCATCAAGCGAATCTCAAGAGCTAATCACTTTTATTGAAGAATCAAAACGAGGAGTTTGTTCTCGTTCCCGACGTTAAGGGAATCCCGTAGGGACTGCCCTTGTGGCTGTCCTTTGTATTTCATGGACGGATACCCACAAGGAGCATCCCTACGAGCCCCATAATATTCTGACTTCTACACTTATTTTTTTTTCTTGAGAGAAATTGTTAATTTAAAACGAGCAACTGGATCCTCTTCTCCTCGAGAGTCTACAATGGCCAAAATGGAAACCGTATCTTCAACCCTTTCCTCCACTTCTGCTGCTTTCTCGACTAATTTTTTCATCGCTGCTCCATCTCGGCAAACAAATGTGACAGTTTCCTCTGGGCGTTTTAAGAACTCCGCATGGAAATCTTTAAAAACAAGAGAAATTCGGTGTCCACTTTCTTGAATGGCGAGCATTGCTGCAAGTCCACCAGCACTATCAGCTCCTGCAGCTAAGGCAGCAAAATACATAGAGTTTAAATGATTTTTTGTATTCCGAAATAAGGGAATTCGCACTCGACATTCTTCGGAATCTATTTTTTCTACAACCGGGTCAACGTATAATAATAAGGGAATTTTAAGTAAACCAAAACTACGTAAAGCTAAAGTTCCTTTTAAGTTGGTTTTAAAAAAAATGTTTACTGTCGATGTGATAAGCCAGATTAAGCTTAGAGATAGGGCCAAAGATCCTGTGTAGAAAGCAGTGGGGAAAACCCAAGCACTTTTTCCCCACCCAAGGCAAGAACATTGCTCTCCGTACTGCGTAGATAGAGTAGAGCAAGCTAGTAAAATCAAAGTTATTTGAAAGAGCCAAAAAGCACCTTTGCGGGCACTGTGTTTAATTGTTAGCATTTTGTCTCCTGGACTGTTTTTTGGAAACGCTAAAGAAAACGTTCCTACATGAGTCTAGTAATAAAAAATATTAGTAAAAGTTTTTCTAATTGTAAAATTCTAGAGGATATATCTTTAGAAGTAGAAGTAGGTGAACTTGCCACTCTTATCGGTTCTTCTGGAGCAGGGAAAAGTACCCTTTTACGTATTATTGCTGGCTTAGAACCCTTAGATGAAGGACAAGTGTATTTAAATGGTAGTGATCTTGGTAATTTACCCCCTTACCAAAGAGATATTGCCATGCTATTTCAACAAGTCGTTCTCTTTCCTCATTTATCTGTAAAGAACAACTTACTTTTTCCTCTCCGAGGAAAAAAAATACCTCGCCTTGAGATGGAAAAACGGATTGAGGAAGTTGCTAAGCTTTTAGGCATATCCTCTTTGTTGGAAAGATTTCCTCAAAATCTTTCGGGAGGAGAACAACAACGAGCTTCTCTTGGACGAATTCTGGTACGCAAGCCTAAGCTAATTCTTTTAGATGAGCCTTTCAATCATCTTGATTTTCCCTTACAGTATTCTCTTCGACAGGAAATCCGTAAGCTCCCTGAGCACCTCCAAATCCCCATTCTCTATGTCACTCACGATCAACAGGAAGCCTTGTCTTTAGGGACAAAAGTTGGTATCCTTAATAAATGTCGTTTAGAACAATGGACATGCCCGAAAGACCTTTACTATAAACCAAGAAGTTTACAAGTAGCTCGGTTTGTGGGAGCTCCTCCTATTAACTTGATTCCGGGCAAAATAGAGAAAAACACTTTTTTCTCTTCTTCCTTACCACCACTTCTCTTAGCAGAGGCATGGCAGGAACAGTCTTTGAAAGAAGAAGAAGAAAAAGTTCTTTTTGCCATTCGCCCAGAGAAGTTGACTTTGGGAAAAACAGGAATTAAAGTAACTATTGTCTCAGTTGAGTTTTGGGGAGCGACGAGTGTTCTTCACCTTCGTTTTGCTGATGATTCTATTCTTTTAGCCATAACAGACAATAAAAATCAAGAATATTCTCCAGGAGAAAACTGGGCCGTCCAAATCAACCCAAAAGACGGAATATTTTTCGCTTCCAGTGTAGGAAATCAATAAAATTCTCTTTTTAGAGAAAAGGCAGGGTAACTTAAATGGGATTTTTTGCAATTGCCAAAATATTTGGCTTTCTCTTTGGGACAGTTTTGCAAATTAATATTCTCTTTTTAATGGCAAAAAGAAAAGCTCGTCCTCGCCAAGAGACTATCTTTGCATTTTTGACCTTTAGTACCTTGATGTGGAACTTTGGAATCTTTATTTCCATTTTCTGTGGTTACCTTTACAAAGGACCTAACCTCGTGGGGCGAGTCTTTGACCCTATTGCTATGCTTGGTTTTATTATGCTTCATCCTTTAATGGTGCATACTTTACTTGACTTTATGGAAACTCAGCACTTAGTTGAAGTACGCAAGTACATCAAATACTCGATCCTGGGAGTGATCTATCTCCCCAATTTTTACTTTATCCTTACCATTATTTATTTGCCTAATTTCCCAGATACTTGGGCTATCTCACAAATAATTATCCCCTATAATATTCTCAATGCTCCTCAGTACACTAGTGGGTTTTTAGTCTGGGAGTTTATTCTCTTGATCGTTTCTTGGTGGATCATTATTCGCCTAAGTCGTTGGGTTAGAGATGATGAAGAGATAGGTTTTCTCGATATTTTAAGTTGGCTGGTGGCTCTTCCTATTTGTATTAGCTTTACAACTCTGCTTCTCAACTTTACCACGTTTTTCTTTGAGATGCACTACCTTGCTTATATTGGAGAATACTTTACTCTGGTCTGCGAAATATTTATATCTCTTTTGCCGATGCTTTTGGGATACTATCTCTATCGCTACAACTACCTTGAATACATTTTCAAGCGGGCTATGATTTATACTTTAATTGGAATTTTTGTAATAGTCCTTTACCTTTCCTTTATTCGTCCCATGGGGGAAGGAATGGAGAAGTATTTTAATGTTAATGTGGGAATGTTGCAAGGGATTCTCGTCATGCTTTTGGTTTTTTTCTTTGATCCCTTGAAAAGAATTCTCCAAGAGCTCCCTAATCGAATTTTTTTCCGAGAAAGCCTATATTACCGTAAGGTTCTTTTAGATATTCCTTTGACCATTGAGCACGCGACTTATCTTGACATGGCTGATTTGTTAGATCATATGGCTGCAACTATTGTCGGAGCTTTAAAAATTAGGACGGCCTCTTTTGTTTTTTTGAAAGAGGGAAAAAATGGCTGGAAAATCACCGATAGCACTATTCCTATTTCAACCTTTGATATTGAAGAAATAGTTCAGTACACTGTAAAAAGACGCCCCCTAGTTTTTAATTTGTATGATCTAGATGAACACGATACAGAAGTGTTGCGGCAAATGAAAAACTTGAAAGCATTCACAATCATTCCTATTCAACAAGAGAATGAGTTGATTGGACTTCTTATTCTTGGAAAAAGAGGGATGCGCAATCATCTTTCGGGGGAAGAAGAAGAAATTTTAATTATGTCGATCAACCAAATGCTTACGGCAATTAAAAATACCCGTTTGGTTCGAGAGAAATTTATTCTAGAGAGAAAAATGTACGAAAATGACAAACTATCCTCCCTGGGGAGACTTTCAGCTAGTATTGCTCATGAAGTAAAAAACCCTCTCTCCTCCATTAAAGCTATCACTCAGGTTATGCAAGAAGATCTTCCCTCCGAAGACCCTAACCAGGAAGGGTTAGCTTTAGTGGTAGACCAAGTCGATCGATTAACTAGAGTGGTCCAGCAACTTCTAGATTTTGCTCGACCACAGCCTTTTACCTTGGCCCCTGTTGATATACAAAAAATTATCTTTAATGTACTGATGCTACTTAAACACGAAGCTAGTCGTAACCAAGTGGCAATAGATAACCAAATCACCGAAAAACTAGAGTTAAAATCGGACCAAGATGCTTTAACCGAAATATTTTTCAATTTGCTCCATAATAGTATCCAAGCGATGCCTGACGGAGGAACAGTAAAAATTTTGAGCGAAATCAAAAAAAAGAGTAAGCAAAAAACTATTTTAATGGTTTCTATAGCTGATAATGGACCAGGGATTCCTCCCAAAGAAAGAAAAAAGATTTTAGAGCCCTTTTACACAACCAAGCAAACAGGAACAGGGCTGGGACTAAGTATAGTAACTAAAAGACTTAAGAAATTAAAAGGGAGTATTCATATTAAGGATAACCAGCCCGGGGCTCTCTTTGAAATTGAATTGCCCTATGAGCTTCCTAAGGTCGAAGACATTTAGAAACCTACTTTATCAGAAAATGGCTTTTGGCAAAGTCTTGTTTTTATAGCAGGCATACGATATAATTATTGTTTTTAACATTAAGATAGTTTCAAAATTTAGCGAAAACTAATTTTGTAGCTAGGGTATGTCATCAATTAAATCTTGTTTAGTATCTAAGTTCTTATGAAATATAGCAAGGCACGACGAGTGCGCATATTTTTTTCTGTAATCGAGGAGAAACGCTGCTATATTTTATAAGGGCTAGATAATGAATAATAGTTAATTGGTGACACACCCTAAATCTAAAACCCCTTCTCAGCAGGAAAAATTTTTTGTTGAATATAGGGAAATTTTCCAAGCTTTATTTTATTGACATCAAAATACGAGCTTCAACCTCATAGACGGAAATACATAGTTTAGGATATGAAATACAAGGGATTAACTTTAGACCGTTTCCAAAGTGAAGCTATTGAAAAAATTCATAATCATGAGTCGGTGATTATTTCTGCTCCTACCGGAGCTGGAAAAACTATAATTGCCGAATATGCCATTGAACGATCAATAGAAGAAGGTAAAACGGTTATTTATACAGCACCGATCAAAGCTCTTTCGAATCAAAAATTTCGAGATTTTAAGCAGACCTACGGTAATCAAGTGGGAATTATGACGGGAGACTTGACTCTCAATCCAGATGCTGCCATTGTTATTATGACAACAGAAATCTTCCGAAATGCTCTTTTGGAAGAGCCTGAGCGTTTTGATAGTGTAAATTATTTGATATTTGATGAAGTTCATTATCTGGATGATGTTGATAGAGGAACGGTTTGGGAAGAGAGTATCATCTTTGCTCCTTTGCACATCAAGGTGGTTTGTCTTTCAGCGACTATTCCTAATGTGCAAGAGTTGGCGGACTGGATTAGCTATGTTCGGAAAGACAAAGTTCATGTTATTTGCGAAACTAAGCGTCCTGTTCCTCTGACGGAGTTTTGCTACTTGGAGAGACATGGAATAAAGCCGCTCAAGGAAGCTCTTCGATTAGTTCCGAAGAAACGGAAAAGAGATGGCTCTCGTCGTGGCTTTGTGAATCAGGACAATCTAAGCATAGAGTTTATTTTAGATTATATTGTTCGCAACAAACAGCTTCCTGTTCTTTATTTTGTTTTCTCCAGAAAAGAATGTTCCTATTGCGCTAATCGTTGTACGGAATTTGCTCTTCTTACGGATACTGAAAAAAAGCAAGTTAAAGTTAGACTAAAGCAACTATCAAAGCTTTATAATATTGAGTTTAGCTACCTCAAACAAAACTTTGGCTCTCTTTTGATCCGAGGAATAGCCTATCATCATGCGGGCATGCTCCCGGCCATGAAAGAAGTAGTGGAACTACTTTTTACAGAGGGTCTAATTAAGTTGCTTTTTGCGACAGAGACTTTTGCTTTGGGGGTAAACATGCCCGCCTCTAGTGTTGTCTTTCATTCAATTAAGAAATACGACGGCAAATCGGTTCGTATTCTAAAAACACTTGAGTACCAGCAAATGTCAGGGCGAGCTGGCCGTAGAGGAATGGATAGCGAAGGCTACGTTTATGCTAACCTCTTGGGCGAAAGTGCCACTAGTCAAGATTTAAAAAAGATATTTGATTCTCCTCTCGAACCTGTCAAAAGTCAATTCAACCTCTCCTACTCCACTCTCCTTAATCTTTACGAACGCCTTCAAGAAGATATCTTGACTGCTTCTGATCGAAGTTTTGGCTCTTTCCAAAAAATCCGGCAGATGTCTCACCAAGGAAAAAGAAAACGTAATGAAATAAATAGAGAGCAACGGCAAATTGTTAAAAAGAAACTTTCTTTTCTGAAAACCCTTGGTTATCTTCAAGAAAACTCTCTTACCTCAAAAGGTCGATTTGCTTCTAGAATAAATGGCTACGAAATCCAATTAACGGAGCTTTTTTTTGATGGAGTGCTAGAGCAAGCTGATGAGAGACTTCTTTTTATTCTCTTAGTGGCAACTGTCTTTGAGGGGAAAAAAGGACGTCCTTATCCCCGAGTTCCTCAACACTTGAAAGTATTTGCCAGTGAAACAGAGAAAAAAGTAGACAGCTTACGTAAACTGGAATATATGATGGGAATGCGAGAAGAAGTGAAGCCTTTAGATTTTCGCCTTTCCTCTATTGCTTATGCTTGGGCTTCGGGAGATCGCTTTGATAAACTCTCTAAGCAAGGGCATACTGATCCGGGAGATCTCATCCGTAACTTTCGTTTGGCGATTCAGCTTCTTCGGCAGCTCCGTAAAATTTGTATCGAGTACGAGTCTTTTGTTAATCTCATTGATCGATGTTCCATTACAGTGAACCGCGATGAAGTAGATGCTCTCAAGCAACTAGAAATATTCAGTGACTTTAAAGGTTAATGTCGAGTTGATTTAGTAAGGGTTAGGGCAACTTAACCCAAAAAGTTTTCGAAAAGGATGAAGCATGGTTTCTCTTGCTTTGCTCAAGGCAACAAATGGAGAGGTAATGCTCGATAAAGTCACCCAAGCTTTCCACTCCAGGGACTTTACCGAGTTTGAGTGTTCAGATAATTTTATTTCTCTCACTCTATCCCAAATAAAAAAATATCCCTTAGGTAGTGTTTTTTCTCCCAAACCCTCCGAAGATGATCTTTCCATTTCTCTCTCTTCTAAAATAGAAGGGCAGCGACAAAAGGCAATAGATCATTTTTTCCGGGTTTCTCAGGAAGCGGCTCGGGCTCAATGTCGTTATGTCCATGTTTGGCCAGGACGAATAGAAGGAGATGATTTGGAGAAAAAAGACTCACTTCTTCGGCAATCCTACCAAGAAACCAGCTCTTCTTATGAAGAGGAAAAAGAGACTTTTTTAAGTCGAAGAGCTCTCTTTCGCAATGGTTTTATCGAGAATTTTTGTCGTTCTCTTTATCAACTTTCCAAAGTGGCTCCTGATACAATCTTTTGTCTTCCCACCACCCAAAAGCTCTTTGAACTCCCTCTTGGAAGCCAAGAACTAGAGTGGATCTTTGATGAAGTAAAGGCCAAAAATATTTCTTATTGGCCTAGTCTAAGCACACTTCATCTCAATGAAAAAATGGGTTTTGAAGAAAGTGAAAAAGCTCTAGCTTCATACAGTAATCTTTTAGCGGGAGTTCATTTTGACGATGCCGTAGGGTTAGAGAATTTATATCCTCCTGGGGTTGGAGAGGTAAATTTTAAGGGGATGTCAGAGTGCATCCCCTCGTCGGTAAAAAAAGTTATTCGCTACCATCACACGTGTAGCGAATATGAGCTAGTTACCGGTTTTGACTACTTACGTGACGAGGGCGTGATTTAAGATACTAGGCCTCTTGCTGCACGGCTTGTTGTCTCGCCATAATTTGCAAAGTTAAGATAATAGTTTACTGCAAACATTGAGAGCCAAACCGTTGTTTTTCTCAACTAAATAAAAGGAGCAAGTCATGGGATTTTTCTCGTCCTTATTTGGTTTTAATGAAAAAAAAAGAAAAACTTCTTCTTCTCTGGAAGTAAAACCTTCGAAGAGTTTCTCTATCGAAAATACCCAAAATCGATCAGGCTGGCCCAAATTTAACATCAAGCCAAAAGCAAATTTCTCCGAAGAGAGAACTCAGAGAATTGTCACTTTCTCCACGGGCCTTGAAGAACGTATTGAAAAAAAATTCAAAAATCCCTGGCAGCGTATTGTGGCTCTTTGTCTCTTCTCTATGGATGAAATTATGGAGGAAGATTCCCAAGCTATTGAGAAAGTGAATCCCTCGGATGAACTTTGTATTCCAGACGGGCACACAGGTGTCTCTAAGCTTTTTGGGGTAGATTTTTTACACATTTGCGAAGTGAGCATGAATTGTGAAGATTTTTTTCAGGTTACTTTAGATATAGATAATTTGGAATCTTGTAGTATAGAAAACTTAGCTGAGATGTTGGAAGAAGCAGTGGGTTAAGGAGAAGAGAGTGACTCCCTTTGAGATAAATTGTCCTTGTGGAACACAGCTTTTAGTAAAATTAAAAGGGGCTTTGGAAGATCAAGTAGAAATCCATTGCCAAAAGTGCCAAAGACTGATTTTCCCTGAATCAGATTCTCTATTGGCAGAGGGAGTGGCTATTCCTCTTTTTTCTGAATCTAGCGAGGATTCTGATCTCACGACAACAGATGTGTATTTAGAAGAAAATTTTCTTGACTCTGGCTCAGAGCTTCTTCAAACCAATAAAATCTATCCACCTTCTAACCAAAATATCGATCAATTTGAGGTTCTCGAAAAAATTGGAGAAGGGGGCATGGGAGAAATTTTCTTAGCCCAAGATTCTACAACCCAAGAAAAGTACGTTATCAAAACTTTGAAGTTGATGGGAGATGAAAACCAAGAAAAAGTCTTGGATTATTTTCTTCGAGAAGCCCAAGTTCTTATGTCCTTAAGCCATCCGAGTATTGTTCAGTTTAAAGGCTGTGGAAACGTCGAGGGAATCCCTTACTTTGCCATGGAATTCATCAAAGGAAAGGATCTTAAGCAAGTCCTTTTGCGCAAAATTCTCAAAGTCACTCATGCTTTGCCTATTACCTATCATATTACTTTGGCCTTAGAATACGCCCTTACGGTGGATTCAGAACTAATTCATCGAGATATAAAGCCCGCCAATATATTTATTCCCTATAGCCGTAAACCTCCTGCGAAATTAATTGATTTTGGCTTAGCGAAAGGAAGGTACCATCAAACATTAGCTCGACAAGGAGCTTTTATTGGAACTCCCCACTACATGTCACAGGAGCAAATTTTTGATGCTAAAAATGCCTCTCACCAGTCGGATATCTATTCCTTAGGAGCAACGCTTTACCATATGCTGGCAGGAGTTCCTCCTTATGCCGAGCACAAAGCCCCCATGGCTGTATTTAATGCTGTTGCCGGAAAACGCCCTCCCGTTCCCCTAGAAGAGCTTCGGCCTCGTTTACCTAAAGCCATTTATCAGACAGTGGAAAAAATGATGGCCTATGAGCCTAGTGACCGCTACTCTTGTGCAAGCGAATTGAAGCAGGTGCTTACTAAGCTTATCCAACGTTGTACTTAATCTTCCATAAATTGAAGAATACTATCCAAAACCAAGATTCGGTATTCATCACTCTCGATCAAAAGCTCATGGTAGGCGCCACTAATCTCTTTTACTTGGCATTTCTCTTTCATATTTTGAGCAAAGCGATGATGGGCGGAGTTTTTAACGACTTTATCCTCTCCCCCTTGCAAAATAAGAACTGGAATTTGAATGAGATTTGCCTCGTTAACCGCTTTTTCGCTTGCTATTTCTGACTCTCGCAACCATTGCCAAGTTACCCCACCAAGAATAGCTTTGGGATATCGCACAAACAAATCACGAACAAATTCATTATATCGAGTTTGGCTATGAGTGTAGCCATTATCTTCTTTGTAAGCCTCTTCTTCATAAGCGCCTGGAGAAGAAACGTACTCCTCCATCGGCTTACTTTTACCTGCGACCTTTTGCCAAAGATCCAGCCCCTCATATTCCTTTTGCCAAAAATGGAATTTTCGATGTTCACCTGTCTTGTCTTTTCCTAATTCAACATTAATCCCATGCATGGGAGAGCACAAAATAGCCTTCTCAAAAGGATGCTCTGGGTTCATTTCCAAATAACGAGAGGCAATCGCTCCTCCCATAGAATGAGCCAATAAAAAGAGCTTTCCCTGCTTCTTTTTCTTTACTATACCGACAAACTTCTTTAAGTCACTTATATAGTCATCAAAACTTCTGACATAGCCTTTCTCTTTATCCGCAAGCATCCGATCCGAAAAGCCCTGCCCTCTATGATCAAAGATGTAAACCGAGTACCCCTTTTGTCCCAAATCATAGATCACTTCTTGGTACTTGACCATAGACTCCGTGCGCCCACTAGAAATGACAACGGCTCCCTTTTCTTTCTTTTGGAGAAAAATTTTGTAGGCAATTTGGATAAAGTTCCCCTCGTGCTTGATATCGCTAGAAAAGGAACCCTCCTCCCCTTTTTCCCAGTAATCCATAATGGTAGGATAATTTTGAGAAAACTCGCTTTCTGTCGACCAACCATGAGCGTTTTCCATCGCCCACAGCGGCACTATGCCTATAAAGATAAAGGCAAATAATAATTTCATAACTTGGCTCCCTTGTTTTTTTGTTCGTTGGAATTTTCTATGGCTTTATTATAAGGGAGGTAATTGCTAGACGAAAGAATTTTGTGAGAAACCTGTGATAGTTTGTTAGAATTGGGTGGGGAGGTTGTTATGTCCTCACGGATTCCCCCAAAGTGGCTGAGTGGGTAGGTTTTTTGTTTTTAGCCTGAAAGGCTTATACAACCTATCCCAGGGCAACGCCCGGGCAACGCCCTGGGAAACTGGAATAACTATAATTATAGCCCTGAAGGGGCGGAATAATTTAGAATATTTCGCCCCTTCAGGGCTAGGGATATTGATGTTCAAATATTCTCAGGGCGTTGCCCCATATGTGTCAACCTAAGCCGTAAGTCTACATAAAGTAAGGCTTGTCTGAAAACTGTTTAAGCACAATGTTCCCTGGAGGACTTTGGCTCCTGTTGAAATAAGAAATTTATTTTATGGTCGCGTAGCGACTGAGGGACGTAGCCAGGGCATTTATGCCCTGGAACAAGAGGAATAAACAATAGCGTGCCGTAGGTACGCAGGACGTAATCTCCTTGGTACCTACGGCACCAAATTCTTCAGTGTTCTTTATTTCCAGGGGTTGAAACCCCTGGCTACGTTCCCCCACTGCTCCGCAGTGAATACCTCCGG
>JAJDCR010000142.1 GCA_029260735.1 Planctomycetota bacterium | reverse complement strand
TTGCTAGTTTGCATGCGAAATTTGCTACTAAGCTGTTGGCTATACTTTGCTTAGGTGGGATCTCCACCCACTGGACAACTTTATGTATTTGTTATATTATAACTCCTTACATGCCAGATTTATCTTGGCGCGACGACCTTCTGGAAGCGGAAATGCTCTGTGGTGGAGTGAGCCTTTCTTAGTAAATGAGACTATGGCTAATATCCCTCCTAAACTATTGTATTTCAATTTCTATAATAGAGAAAATAAACCACTAGTTCTCGGAGAACCTTCACTCCGAGCATATTTCTCTTAAAATTTATAATCTCGGATGAGCCTTCTTTCATAGGCTTAGCAAAATACGTTTTTTTCGCTCCCGTGTAAATCTGTATTCTTGAATCTTCCCTTTCATAAATTTGTCTATCGATTTTTTCTCTCTATGGACAGGTGCCGAACTATAGTTGCAGTAGGGTTTACGCAGCTCTTTGACAATTAGGAAATGAAAGGTTCTGCTAGCAAACTCAAAGGAGAGGTCGACTTTATCGGGGTTAAGAGAAACAAAAGGTTGATTATACATAGAGGAATCAACAACCCAGTATTGTTGTCTAGAAGAATCGGTATGAAGAGATAAAGAAGAAATGCCACCTCTTTGTTCGCGATCAAAAGGAGAAGTTGTTGCAGATATTGGGGGATTCTTTGGTTTAGAGAGAAAGCATCTTGAGTTAGCTCATAACTTTTAGGTTCAGGCACTGAGTAGTGTTCTGCTAAGCAATATTTCTTAAAGTTGAAGAAAAAAGAAGTTCACGCAAAGACGCGCAGGCAACTCTTTCTCTAGAACTTGGCCAAATCCGTCTAGTAGGAAAAGAGAGTTGATCAAGTCCGAGTACCCTGGTTGTCTGTATTTCGCCATCACTGGTAGCTCCAAGCATTTGTTTATCGCTGCGTACTGGAATTCTTGTTTTGCATCGTACTGGTTGGTGATCGAGGAAGAGGAGCATATTTCTTTGGCTAGTTCTTGCTTGCCCTCTTTTGAGCAGGACTTCAGTAGCTTCAACATCGTGTCAATCGCTCACGAGCCTGAGCACTACTCTCAGAAAAGTTCGCTTGATTTATGTAGGATTTTCGCTATAGTTAGATATCAAGAAAATGACGCAAACCTATCTTGCAAAGACGATAGGAGCTGGAAACAACCTAGTATCAAGGTGGGGGTAAAGGGAGAAGCTACTCCTGGCGGAGATAAACTTTTAAAGATAATAGATCTTCTGAAAATACACGACATTGTTTTCCCTGACCTTAATATTATGGATAACAAGAAAGCTACTAAGTCAGAGCTAGAGTCTCTTTGGGAGAGAATGGAGAGAATCGAAAAAGAGATGAGAGAGATGAAGCAGGAAAAATAAGCTAATCGTAAGATTGGCGAAAGTGTTAGATTGACAAAGTTATTATCACAAAGTTGAAAGGATACTTAATGAATAAATCACATTGTACGTTGCTTATCACGATGATATTTTTATACAGCAACTTAAGTCTAGCTGTTGTTATTACTTTTAACGGAACAGCACTTTCTAATTCTCCAATTTCCGTCACAACCTACAGTGAAAGTGGCTTCACTTTCACCAACATTGGAGGAAACAACTTCTTCCTTGATAAGTCTTTCAGTAATTTTGACTCAGATTTAGCTCTTTTTGATGATGATGTCCTTGAGTGGGATGGAGGAACAGATGGCCCGTCGGCAGGAATAGTCCTTACTCAAATCAGTGGTAATCCTTTTGAAGCTAATAGTGGTTTTGTTGGAGCAATTAACTCACTAGGTAGTTTAACTTTCACAGGAAATCTAGTTGGAGGGGGTCAAGTTACTCAAGTGGTTAATCCTTCAGCTTTGGGAGTACGAGAATCATTCTCTCTTGTAGGATTTACTAATTTAGCGAGTTTGCAAATAGGGAGAAATGGGAGTGGGTTTCCTTTTATTGATGATTTTGTTCTAAATGGAGATCCAATTGTTCCTGATCCTGATCCTGTTCCTGAACCTTCTAGTTTTCTAGCTGTAATTATAGGATTTCTCACCTTCTTTAGATTATCAGCAAAAAAATAAATTGTGACCTTGAGGAAAGTTATGCACCAACAAAATAAGAGGTTTATTCGACTCACTTTGGGACTACTCATTACTTACTGGATCGCTTCTTCTTTTTTGCTCCATCCCGACTATAAAAAAATCGACAAGAGTAAACAGAAAATCCAATATTTACACGCAGCGATTGACCAACTCTACCAAGAAGAGTACCCTCCCGAGGAAGATTTTTTAGTCGAAATAATGGAGGAGAAAACCTTTTAAAAATAATAGATCTCCTGAAAATACATTACATTGTTTTTCCTGACCTTAATCTTATGGATAACAAAAAAGCAACGGGAAAGAATGGAGAGAATCGAAAAAGAGATGAAAGAGATGGAAGAGATAAAGCAAGAGAAATAAGCTAATCGTAAGGAGAGCATATGAAAGAACGCTGTAAATATTGCGGAGTTGAAGTAAAAGAAAGTAACTTAGCAAGACATATGAAAAACAGATGTCCAAAGAGGCCCGGACAAAGCTCAAAACAAGATGATACTCCCGTTTCTGCGAAAGATATTATAGTAATAATATCTGCTCTTCTTGTGCTTGCCGGAATAATCTATCTGGTTGCACCAAGCACACGCTCTCTTTTCATTCGCGTAATTGATATCCACTATAAAGGTGCGTGGATGACCTATAATTGGACTAATACCAAAGAATTTCCTCCAGGAAAAGACCTATGCTTGTATCCTTTTTGTACGAAAACTAATACCAAGAAACATTCATATCCAGTTCGCATAAGAGGAGTGAATACCCAAAGAGATGGCGGTGCCTATTGTCCACAGCACGAACCAAATAGCCCTAAGGACGACTGGATAGCCCACGAAAATTTTCTTATAATCTTTTATTATGCACTTGTCTGCATACTTTTTGCCTTGACGCATTCTGCTGTAGTTGGCTTGCTCTTGATGATTTTATTGCTACCATGGGCTTTATTAACAAATAAAAAAGGAAATGCTGGCGGAGAGGATAGCGGCGATGGAGATTGGATGGCTCTGATTTTACTTGCCATTATTCCTATAACTGGAATCATGTTTTTGTTTATGTATGTTTGGTGGTAGAAGAATAGAGAAAAGTATTAAAGAAAAATTTAGTCTAGTGGTACGTTGACTTTTTCCGTAAATGAAAAAAGACCAAAGCCGTAGCGATAAAAATTAAGCTGCTTGGTTCTGGAACAGTATTATTATTTACAGATAAAAATGCTGCTATTTCCTGAGTTAAAGCAGGGCCGTTATGTAGGAACATATTGATGTCAAAACTAGCAAACATTCGATTGTTGCTATGTCCTGTGATATCGCCAAAATCCCATGCAATCATAGTGCCTTCATTTGCATTATTTTCAGAAACTAAAAAACCTTGAGTAGTACTAACTGTACGCACGTTATTGTATGTGATAGTTTCAGCAGAAGTAACAGAATTTCCAGCAGAGGTAACAGCTTGAGAATGAAGCGTTAGAATATTGCCGGTCATAGAAATGGTGCCCGCACCAACAGAGCTTAAAAAGTCAAGAACAGTATTGTTACGCGAGGCATCAAAAGCAGCATGTTCGCCTAAAACATATAATCTTCCGCCCTGTGCCATATAATTATTGTAGGCATTAGTATCATCATTGTCAAGGTTAGTAGAATGGCGTAAATCCCAAACTTGATCAAATGCTGAATAGTCAGTTAAAGTATCTCCCCCTGCATTTGTTACTGTGTGACTTGCAGCGGTTAAATGACCAGTTAGAGTCGTAGCAATTGAGGTAGCATCAGTTTCATGCATTACATATATGGTATCAGCTTGGGTGAAATAGCCAACAAAACTTAAAATCAATAATAAGGTAACTGTGCGCATGAAAAATTCTTTCTTCTTTGGTGTAAAATTATTTCTGATCTAATTTTTGCGTATTGTTTTAAAAACTAACAAAGAAAATACGAGAAGAAAAAAAGAGCTTGGCTCGGGCACTCCGGAAAGCGGAGGAGTTACCCCTGGCTCAAAATTAGCACTAAGCATAGGAAGTCCGTTGCTGGAAAAGAGAATCCCTTGTAGTTCTATCCCCGATGGTTGCAAGCCAATAGGTACTTCGCCTAGTGAGCTAATGTTTTTTCCGGCTAGGCCACCAACATTTTCATAGATGGGGTGAGACGGAAGGGGATTTTGCACGTTGGCCGAAATCGAGCCAACATTTTGGTTGAGAGGATTAATATTTAAGGCACCAAGAACTTGGTTGGCAAAATGATCAAAGCCAGAGTGGTCTCCCCCAACCCACATTCCCCCTCCTAAACGATCAAATTCATTGATTATATTTCCCATATACTGTTTTTGATCGGCAACTGGAATAGCAGAAAACATAAATACTTCATGGGGAGTTCCATCGACAATAATCGCGGGTTTAGAAGCATGAAAATTTGCCAAGGCCGCCAAGTCTGCTGCTGCGATAGTTCGGTGACTTGCCCCAATATCTAAGAAAAATACTTGGTCAAAGCTTTGTCCACTTAATGTGCTCGCAATGGTTCCATCAGCAGCGGTATCGACTATTGTCGTTAAATTGACGTCGGTTCCTGTGGCATCAGCAAGGGCATTAACTATAGGAGCTGGAAGAGAGCCAGGATTATTATGATTATCAAAATCAATCAAAAGCACTTCAATAGAGGCTGCTTGCAGACTAGAGAAGCTAAAAAGAATGATGAAAACTTGAGTTAAGAATTTCATTTTTTGCTTTCTTTAGACGAATTCTATAAATAGATTAAACTTTCTTTATTATATAATATTTACGTGTATTTTGCAAGATTTCTAAGGGAATAAATTTTTTATCAAAAATCAGGGGTTGATCAAACTCCCCTTGACTTGGCTTCGTTTAATACATAAAATACGGCAATTATATAGACAACGAGAGTTTAATCGACAACCAAAGTAGAATCTATGAGGCAGAGCATTTCCACAATAATTTCCCAAACTCCTTTACCTTTTCTTGATATTCGATGGTTAAAAGCAAGCGATGAAGCTTCTTTGATTGAGCTTTTGCAGGATTGCTATGGAAACTCCTACTCTTATCAAAATCTGTATTCTGCGGGAGGATTTTCGGGCCTTTGGAACGCAGGGCAGTTGATTTCTTTGGGGGGATATGATCTCCAGGGAAATCTCTATGCTCATACAGGTTTTTGGTTGAAAGACTTAGGGCAAGATTATTTGGAGTCGGGGCTTTCTTTTGTTCGTCCTCGGAGTAAGAGTAAAATTGACTATCCAAGGCTTTGGGGCTATCTGCAAAAAATTTTAGCTCCTCACTTTGCTTTTATCTACCAAAACACGACTACCTTGCATCCCTTTGCTCAGTGGCACGCTCAGCGCTATATGGCGGCAAAGCCCACCGGACTTATTTTTTTTTATACCGAGAAAGAAAAGTTAAAAGGATTTCGCCGCCTTGCAGATACAATGCATGCTTTGACCATGACCACATGTTTAAGGACTAAGGAAAAGCAAAAATCTTTAGTCCCGTCTGGAAAATGGGGGGACTGGCTGACTCTTTTAATAAAGGATTTTGATGAGGAAATGCTCATTGAGGAATTACGCTTAACAGAGTCGAGTGAGCCAGAAGGGATCACTTTAGAGTCTATCGAAGAAAACTCCTCATTGTCTCTTCGGCGAAGGCGAATGAAGGAGGGATCTTCTTTGATAGAAGGTTTACTTTCTATCAACAGAGCGAACAAATCAAACAGAGTGGAATTGATTCACGTTCCCCAGAAGAAAAATCTTCTCGCTCAATGCGGAGCTCTTTTTGCTAATGATTATTTGCCTGTAGGATTTTGTCCTCACCATGACTCCCCCGATGAACTTGTTTTTCAACATTTGCCTCAGAAAAATCTTAGGGAAGAGCGGAAAAAAATTAAGTGTTCAGGACCTAAAACCCGTAAGATAGTAGAGAGTTGGTTTGCATGCGCGGACACATAGTGGACACTTTGCTCGCTAAGCTGGATGGTGAAATTGCTCCTATTTGGGTGACCCTCGGCTTGGAAATAGAAAACGTACCTCCGCTTGAAGAGTGGATTCGAGCTTTGAAAATTTTGATGGAAAACTCTCCGCGCCTTCATTTAAAATGGTGCTCTCGCAGTGAGAGCTGGGAGACAGTTCGGCGCAGTGAAGAGGCCATTGAAAAAATTATGACTTGGGAAACTGCTGCGATGAGCCCTTCAGAAGCGCTGGAGAAAATGATTGTAAGACCAATAAACTTAGAGCAAGATATTCCTTTTCGTTTACATATATCGCCCTGTGGCGGGCGTAAGATGTTCATTATGCAGTTGCACCACGCTTTTGGCGATGCTCGAGCTTTGGGCCGCTTGCTTGATTTTCTTTGGCAGTGTTTCCAAGGAATTCCTAAAGACGCAGGAAATCAAACTCTCATTTTAGTGAAGGACTCTCAATTGTGGTTTCGTTTTTTTTGCCACCCTTGGGCCACTCTAGGAATACTTAGGGCAAAAAATCGTTTAGTAACACGCCGTGCTCTATCTTTGCGCAAGGACGGCCAGGAGATTGCCCAGCCAATTGTTCAGACAACTCACTTTAGTCTGAATTCTAGCTACTCTTCAGCCGATCTTTTCTATAGTGCTATTCTTGCTACTATGCTTAAATTTACGGAAAAAGAAAAAGGAATTCTCCGTTTTCGGATGCCTTTTGATTTGTCAAAAATATTTGGCTGGAAAAATTCTCTGGCCAATACTTGTATTGCTTTGCCTGTTGAGTTTCCTTTGGAAGAAGCCCGTAGTTTAGAAAAATCTCCTTCTCAATTAATTGGCTATGTCAAAAAACAGATATTTGCTGTTGTTGCCAAAGGGGGATATTGGCCCGCTTTACTCGAATGTTTGATCGCTGCTCGGTGGATTCCCACCTCTCAAATTCGAGCAGGAGCGAGACCTGGTTTACTGGAAGAAATGCGGACAAACACCATGGTGGTTACCTACGTGGGAAACTTGGATCGGTACTTTTCGAAGGCTCCTTTTGAAATACATAAAGCCTATGGACATACTCCGACATGGGGAGCCAACGCTTTTACTCTCCGAGGTGAATTAGTTGTCAACGTCAGTTGTTTCGCAGGAATTTGGACGAAAGAAACCCTTGCTCAGTTTTCCCAAACTTTAGCTAAATGGATAGAGGACAATGCCTAGTATAACCGAGGAACCTACCTACTACCTTATATTTGCTTCTCTTCATTTACTTTTAGGGCAATACGGCTCCGCTTGGGTTCATCGCTTGCGTTTTCGACAAAACCCCCTCGTTATTTATGAATCGAAAGAAAAAACTCCCCATATGAGAGCGACTTATTTTGTTGCTGTAGCTACTCTTATTTGGGTATGCTCTATTTTGGCTTTTATTTTCTTAGAAAGCTTTCGCTCAACTTGGGGGGGAAAGCCTTTGTTCATTTTTTCTCCTTTCTGGGGATGGGGCTTCGGTCTTCTCGGGCTTTTGGGGATGGTAGGAGCGCAATACAAAATGGGATCATCTTTTCGAGTGGGACAATGTGAAAGTAATCCACCCCCTTTGGTGACAAGTGGAATGTGGCAACGCTCTCGTAACCCCATCTATATTTTCTCTTTTCTTTACATTTTTGCTATAACCTTATGGACACCTTGTTTCTTAGCCTTAGTGAGCTGCTTTTTTCTGGGAAGAGCCATCCATGGTTTAGTTTTAGCAGAAGAAAGCTTTTTGGAAAAAAAATGGGGGCAAGAGTATCGTTTGTATTGTGAAAATGTCCCTCGTTACTTTTAAAAAAGGGAATCGTCATGAATGAGGCTTCTTTTGGTCTTTCTCGGGAACAATTGGTCGCTCTACTGAAAAAAGATACGGGCTATGTTTTGCGAAAGCTAGCTCTCTTAGTGGGCTTGTGGGTTCTTCTTGCTTGGGGGATCTTACATACGGATCTAATCATCGGGAAGGTCTTTCTCTGGGCACTTCTTGGTTTTGTCATCAATGGCTTAGTCCAATTGAGCCATGAGACTTGGCACAACAATTTATTTCCTCGCCCTTGGCAAAATATTCTCTTAGGTAACATCCTTAGTCTCGTCGTAGGGATTGCTTACGAGCCTCTCAAGCACGATCATTTGATGCACCATAAGTTTAATCGCACAGATAAAGACCCCGACGCTTTTAACGCCGGCCGTCGATCATGGCTTTTACTTTTGCGCTTCTATAGCATTGTTTTTTTGGGACTTATCTTAAGTTTACTTTACTTCAATATATTTTATCCGATTCAGCATTTTTCTCGTCGTAAGCTTATTCGACATTTGTTCGTTTTACTGACCTACGCTTGTTTTTATATTCTTCTTTGGTCGTGTCTTTCTTCTTACAATCTTACCTCAGCCGCTTGGCAAGTTTGGCTTATCCCTGTCTTGTTTACGAGCCCTTACAATGGGCTTAAGTCGATTAGCGACCACCATGCTAATGATTGGGAAGGAAATCGTTATCGAACGGCAACAACCGTTCAGAGCAATCGCTTTGTCACCTACTTTTGGAATGGTCTCAATTATCATTTAGACCACCATCTTTTTCCTCGGGTGCCTGGCTATAATTTACCGGCTTTGCACGAACATCTCTCGCCTCATTTGAAAGAACGTAAAGCTCCTGTTTTTAAGAGTTATCTGAAAGTAATGTTGGCAGCACTATACGCTGGGCCAACCATTGTGGACCAGGATATCAAACTAGCGACATTTCAACGGAAAAGACAAAATTAAAAATGGCCCTATCTTTCGAAAAACTGCGCGAAGTTTTTTATGAACGTATTCGCTACGAAAATGGGCGCTGGCCGCTGTGGCGTTGGGATATGAACTTACGTTATATTGCCAAAAACTTATTCCATCGCCCTACTCCCTGGAGTAAAAAAGACGAAGAGCACTACTTATCAATGGCCTCTTACTTAGACAAAAATAATGGGAGGGCCTCTGCTTCTGCAAGTTCCCACGAGTCAGATGTGAAAATGATGGCGGTAGGGGACTTGATGTGGATTCGCAGTGGATTTGCGGAAATACTTTCTCCTGGAGTCCAAAACCATCTTGCCCAAGCAGAGATGGTTCTAGCGAATATGGAAACGCCTATTGTTCCTGAAAAAAAAGTCCCTCGCTTGGTTTACGAAACCTTACACTATAATGCTCCTCTTTCTTATCTCAATCCTTGGTTGAACCAGAATCCGGTGGTGCCTCATCTTTTTTCCTTATGCAACAATCATCCTCTCGACCAAGGTTGGGAAGGCCTGGAGATTACCCGATCAAGCATTGAAAACGCCCAGGAAAACTTCTCTTGCTTGGGAGGAGGGGAAAATTTAGAACAGGCCATAGCTCATTTAACGATCAAAGAAATGCGCTTTGCGGTAATCGGGCTTACTTTTGATATTAATCACAAAGAAAAATTTTCAGGTCTTCCTCTTGGGGTTCCTTTGGTCGGATTTGGTAACCCCGATTCTCCTCCTGATTGGGAAAAAGTCGAGAAGCTCATTTCTCTTGCTCGTCTTAGCAATCCCGACTGGATAGTCTTAATGCCTCATTGGGGGTATGAGTATGAGTATTGGCCCGATGAACTTATGCGAAAACACGCTTACAGGCTAATAGAGATGGGAGTTGATATTATTTTAGGGACTTCGCCTCATGTTTTGCAACCTCTAGAGCTTATTTCGGTGAACGGATATGATAAAAAATGTCCCGTTCAAATTGAAAGAGAGGGAAAACCTCGCCAAGCTTGTATCATCTACTCGTTGGGCAACTTCGCCAGTATTATGCCAACGATTCCTTGCCAAACAGGAGCGATTTTGAGTTTAAGTTTAAGCAAGCAAGGAGATATTAATCAGCTGAGTGTCTTCCCCACTGTCTGCAAGCGAGGATTAGGAAAGTCTTGGCTTGATGCAAAAGTTCTTTCTTTCGAGGAATACAAAAAACATCCTCGTGGCCGTTATTTTGATAAACATAAAAACTACTTTAAAGAAATTTTTAATTCGTTATCCTAGGAGGCTGTTATAACAGTCTCTAAATGAAAGGTACTTACATGACTACTACTTCAAAGCACACCTTCTTAAAAGAAATCGAAGCGGTTCCTCAGCATATGGCAGCGGAGGTAGCAAAGCTATTACCTAAAGCGACCTTAGAGAGCTACATAGATTTTTTGGATATGATGTACCACTATACCTTGGGAAGCGAGGGCCGTCTACTTCATGCGATGAAGTTAACCAGCAACGAAGAACTCAAAGAGCTTTACCACCATCTTTCTGAAGAAGAGGTTGACCACTATGAGTTGGCTTTAGCAGATTTGAAATCTTTTGGGAAAGAGCCCGAGAAAGAGACCCCTGGTGTTGTCGAAGATTTTCAAAAATACTGGGAATCCATTTCGGCGGAAAATAGCTATGAATATTTGGGAGCTGTTTATGCTTTGGAAAGTGTCGCCGACCATATCGCTGGTAAGGCTAAACAGGAGTTGGCTCGTCTGGGACTGAACAACACAAATGCTACCTTTGTTTTAGTACACTTAGAAGCAGATGAAGAACACGGAGGACTTTGCCACAAGCTCTGTGCCGATCAGGGAGCTGAGCAGAGCGAAGCGACTTTACGTGGAGCCCAAGAAGCCGCCAAATTTTGGATTGCTTTGCACCAATGTCTTGTTCCGACTAAGTAAGAAAATAAGGATTTCTCTCATGAGTTTACCGCCTGGCCCTCGCCTATCTTTCGTACAATCATATCAGGCTTACAGGAACCTTCTGATAAGCTTAAAAAAATATCGCCAAGAATACGGCAATATTTTTAGTCTTTCTCTTCCAGCTAAGCGCCAGGCGGTTGTCCTTGCTCAACCAGAACATTTGCGTTGGGCTTTTGCCAACCCTCAGCTTTTCCAAGTAAAGCCGGAGCAAAATCCTTTCACAAAAATACTCGGGCACCACTCCATTTTTGCTCTAGACCAAAAAGCACACTTGCAGAGTAAAAAAAGATTTATGCCTTACTTTAGTCAGGAATACACCCAAAACTTTGCTCCTGGTATGCTCAAAATTGTCCAAAAGAAGCTTAATAATTGGAAGGTAGGAGAAGAGCTTACTTTGCAAGAAAATATGCAGGACATTTCTCTCGATATTATTATTCGAATGATCTTTGGCATAGAAGAGCCCGAAAAATTTCTTTCCCTCAAAAAACATTTGGATGCTATGCTCAGTTATTTCTATCGGTGGCCCTCTCTGGTTTTTCCTCCTTTGCAAAGAAATCTGGGCCCTCTGACTCCTTGGGCAAAGTTTACTCGTTTAGCCGAAGCAACAGATGACTTTCTCTTCCAAGAAATTCAAGCCCATCTCAATTGTCCTGACAGCGAAATGAGTATACTCTCGCAGATGAGTAAATTCAAAAGCGAAGACGGAAGTCCTATTTCCGCTCAGGAAATCCGCGACCACCTAGTATCTTTTTTAATCGCCGGACACGAAACGACGGCAACATCTCTGTCATGGATCTTTCGCTGGATTCTATCCTCTCCTTCTTGGAAAAAAAAGCTGATTTCTCACTTACAAAAATTGGAGCTAAACGATTTTTCTTCCCTTTGGCAAGACCCTCTTCTCGATGCGATAATCAAAGAAGCAATGCGCATGAATCCTGTTATTCCCTTTGTTCTTCGGATTCTCGAGGAAGAGACAAAGCTAGATTCTTACACCTTCCCCGCTGGAACTTATATTGTTATAGCGATAGATCTTGTCCACCACGACCGCAGCATTTATCCCCAACCCAATATTTATCAGCCCCAACGCTTTTTAGAGAATAGCTACAACCAATTTCAGTGGTGTCCGTTCGGAGGAGGGGTCAAGCGATGCATTGGCTTGCATTTTGCAATGATGGAAATCAAAATCATCCTTGCGGCCACTCTCCGGCAATTTGCCTTAGAGCTATGCCCCAAGCAATCCTTTAACTCTGTTCGTAAGGGACTGTCCTTTACTCCGCAAGATGGAGTTAAGGTGATGGTAACCTAAGTTTTTTTCTTGGATGTTTTTTTTTTCCCTTTATAATGAAACCTACTCAATTTCCATAAAGGAGTCTTTTGTGGGAAAAATAGAAAGCACTGCGAAAGAAAAAAATTCAATTTCAGGGAGAAAAATAATGAATAAAAAATGGGCTTTTCTTAGTTTTGTCTTAGTGGCACTAGCTATGTTTGGTCTTTTTAAAATTCGTAGATAAAAGCAAGCGGGATAGTTGTGGTGCTAATCCTAAAACGTTGCTAGGCTCTAAACTATGGGGAGGGAACATGACAGGGATTGAGAACAATAAATGGCGTAAAAATTTTGATATTTTGCTGGATGTATCAAAAGCCATGTCGGCAGAAAAAGATCATTTTAAGCTATTAGAATTAATTGTGGGAAAAACGAGCGAGGCACTGGAGGCAGAGCGGAGTAGTTTGTTTTTGTTGGATAGAGAAAAAAATGAGCTCTACACTCGTTTTGCCGAGAAATCGGAAATCAAAGAAATTCGGGTTCCTTTGGGCCATGGTATTGTTGGGTATGTTGCTCAAAGTGGTGAGGTCGTTCATATTCCGGATGCTTACCAAGATGAACGCTTTAACCAAGATGTCGATAAAAAGACGGGCTTTCATACTCGCAATATTTTATGCACTCCTTTAGTGAATCATGACAATCAAGTTACAGGTAGTTTACAAGTTCTAAACAAAAAAGAGGGTGGTTCTTTTACGGAAGAGGATATTGAATTATTGAAGGCTTTAGCTTCTCAAGCAGCTGTTTCTCTGGACAATGCTAACTTGGTTAAGCATTACTTGGAAAAAGAAAAAATGGCGGAAGCGATGAGGATTGCTCAGAATATCCAGCAAAGTTTATTCCCTCAAGAAGCGGTTGACTTTTCTGCGGTAGACTTGTATGGCTGGAGTAAAAGTGCCGAAGATATTGGGGGGGACTATTACGACTATTTAAAATTACCCGATGGGCGAATTGCTATAATTATTGGCGATGTTTCAGGGCATGGAGTGGGCCCAGCTCTTTTAATGACAACGGTTAGGGCTTTTTTAAGAGCTTTAGTCCTAACCGAAGTTAGTCCTAAAGACACAATGACTCGTTTGAATCGCTTGGCGAGTAACGACTTACAAAAAGATGGTATGTTTGTCACAATGTTTTATGGAATCATTGATTTAAAGAAAAAAACACTGACTTACAGCAGTGCAGGGCACGACCCCCCTATCATTTTGCGGGCAAAATCAGAAAATGCAGATAAGCTGGATAGCACAGGGGTACCTTTGGGCATTGTGCCTGATTTTGAATACGACGAAGTGGTTGTTACTGACATCGAAAAAGACGACTTAGTTGTTTTAGTGACCGACGGAATCTGGGAGTCAATCGATGCTTCAGGAGAAAGATTTGGCTGGGAAAGAGTTATTTCTGCTATTGTTAAAAACCGTTCACAAACTTTAGACAAAGTTACTAATGAAATAGTGAATGATCTTTTTGCGTTTGTCAAAGAAGTTGTACCAGAGGATGACTTAACCGTGGTTATGGCAAGAATAATGTAAAGGGAATCTTAGCAGTGGATATAAAATTTT
Source organism: Planctomycetota bacterium (assembly GCA_029260735.1). GTDB lineage: Bacteria > Planctomycetota > Uabimicrobiia > Uabimicrobiales > Uabimicrobiaceae > JAJDCR01. The sequence goes on along the minus strand of JAJDCR010000142.1, from coordinate 73,589 downwards.
TGCAAAGTACTCCTGATGATGTGGGAGAAATTATTTTTCAAAAGAAGTTTGCGAGCACTTTCGAGGAAAAAGACGAAGCCGTCGAGGAACTGATAGAATGCTTGCGAGGAAAATATCTAGATGTGGACTCAGACGATGATATAAAGATCCGTTTATGTATAGAGGAAGCTGTTACGAATGCTGTGGAGCATGGTAATGAATGTGATGCTCAGAAGAGTGTTACCGTCGTTTTAGCAGGAGATAGCAAAAAGTGGAGTCTGCGTATTGAGGGAGAAGGAGAAGGGTTTTCGGCAGAGGAAAAAAAAGAACCCGAAAGCGAAGAGGACATCCTCTCTTATCGTAGCCGTGGATTAACTCTTATCATTTCTATAATGGATGAAGTATATTACTTTGATGGCGGCAATGGAGTATTTCTAAGCCACAAGAAAAGAAAGGCCGAAGATTAAAATGGATACCATAGTAGTTGTTACAGAAGGAAAGATAAAAGTTGTTTACATACAAATAGCTGCCATCACCCAAGCAAACGTTATCCAAAAGGTCGGAGAAGATTTACTAAAAGCTGTTGACGCTTGGAATAAACCAAAAATTGTTATCAACTTTACCAAGGTAACTCATTTGTCGAGTTCTTTTATTAGCAAACTGGTAGTTGCTATGCGCTCGGTTAAAGAGGTTAAGGGTACTATAAAACTATGCTGTATGCGTCCAGCTATACAAGAGATTTTCAAGATTACTAAACTAGACAAAGTTTTTGAAATTCATCCTACTCAAGAAAGAGCCATAAAGAGTTTTAAATCTGGTATATTTGGTTCCTAGATTTGCCATTAGCTGAATTAGTAATGTGCTGGATTACTCTTGAGAAGAAGGAACCTTAATTTTACGATTAGGTTTTTCTTCAAAAACCTCTGGGCTTTCTAGGATCATTTTATACTCAATAGAAATACTTCCTTCTTCAGGAAGATTGTCCAATATATCAAGATTTTTTATGAGTAAATCACTATCTTTGATATCAAAATGAATCTCTTTTGTCAGCTCAATACCATTGGCAGTAAGTTTTTCAATAGTGACATTCTTTGGTAGTTTATCTTTGTAGATAATAGGAAAAGCATCTTTCTCCATTTTGGCTTTATTATACTCGATTGTTGTTACTCGAGTAATTGCATCGCCTTTCTTTAAGCAAAGCTGAGTAGTTTTACTCAAAGTTTCTTGGTTGCCATCTTGGGTAACAAAGAGACTTTGATCTAGGACGAAATAGGGACTCGTTGGACTTGCTTCCCGACAATCTGGGGATAACCGATTTTCTTCCTCATAGTTTTCGATTAATAAAGACAAATCAGCTTCAGCGCTTACCTTTTCTTCGGTTGAGGAATCAAGGCTACTTGACCAGTTTTGTTTATAAAGCTCTGGTAGTTTCTCTTGCCACCATTTTTCTGCTCTATCTCTTGTCCAAGAGTTTTCAAACTCAATTTGATTCAATTCATTCCATAGTTCACTGGCACAAGAAAACCTTTCCTTGGGATCTTTGGCCAAGCATTTCAAAACAATTTGGTCTAGTTTCTCCGGAATTTTGAAAGGAGATTTTTCAGAAGGGGGCTCAGGTATTTTGGAAGCATGAGAAACTATATACTGCATTAAGTTTTTTGCTTTAAAAACGTTACTTCCTGTAAGCATCCAGTAAGTGACACATCCTAAAGAATATAAGTCGGAGCGATTATCGGCCTTTTGCCCCAATAAAGTTTCCGGAGAAAATGTACTAGGGCTTCCAATGACTTTATTAGGAGAAGTTAGTTTTGCCTCCTCCTCCTCCTTGTCCTTATCGTATCGAACAATACCAAAATCTAAGATTTTCAAAAAATCATACTCAACTCCCAGTTTACTAATGAACAGATTTTCGGGTTTTATATCTCGGTGGACTAGTCCTTTCTGGTGTGCTTCGATTAAAGAACGACAGGCTTGTTGTAAAAACATAACTGCTCGCTCAGGAGGTAGTGCCCCAAATCGTATGACAATAGAGTTAAGATCTAGACCTTCTAAGTACTCCATCACATAATAGAAAGTACCTTTTTTAGACACTCCATAATCATAGAGTTCAATTGTATGAGGAGATTTTAGTTGAGCAGTTGCCTTTGCTTCCCGATGAAAACGTTTCAAGAGAATATTTTTTTCTTTTACTTCATCCATTTGTTCCAGGCTAACCAGTTTAATCGCGGCGGGTCGAGCCAAAAGCTTATGTTTGCCCAGCCATACCTCTCCCATTCCCCCAACCCCCAACTTTTTGATTAAATTGTAACTCCCTAAAGAATTTCCCCCCAAGGCCTGGTCATCTATTTGCAAGACACTACCTTTCTCAAGAACCACTTGGCACTCAATAAAGTTTTTTAACTCTTGAATATTACCGAGCCAACTGTAAGATATCATTTTTTCTAAGGATTCTGGAGATATAGATTCGATATTCTTACCCAGTTGAGAAGAGTATTGTTGAGCATAAAATTCTGCTAAAATGGGTATATCCTCTCTTCGTTCTGACAAAGAGGGAATATGGAGTTTTTCTCTTGTAATAAGATGATAGAGTTTTGCCATAAAGCACATATAGACTACTTTATCCGCTAAATCAATCGGAGAAAAAGCGATAACTCTCACATCAAGAAAAGGAGTTTTTTCCTCATTTTTAGATTCTTCGATTTTTGACAAAATATTGCAGAGCTCTTTTTGGTCTTCTTGCTGTAAGTCGTTAATTTTGTCTAAATAAATCGTTCCTCCATTGGCCAAAGAAAACTTATTCTCGTAAATGTTTTTTTCTTCTGTAGAATCGGTCAAAGAGCAGTTTACATAGATAAAAGCATGGCTTGCTCGTTGAGACTTTTCATGAATTGAGCGAGCAACGACCTCTTCGCCAGAGCCTGGAGCTCCCACCAAAAGTAGGGTCTCACTACTTTTGGCTTTCTTGGTAATGGATTTCTTCAACTGCTCTATAGATTCGCTGCTTCCTAGTAGAGGACCTTCCAATCTTTTTTTTATTTGCTGGAGTAGCTCCTGAGCCACCTTAAGTTCGTGCTTGATTTGATGTTGAAGATGACAAATTTTTAACTGTGACTTTACTCGGGCAATAACCTCTTTGCCTCGAAAAGGTTTCGTGATATAGTCAACTCCCCCTAAGTCAAAACCTTTCACTTTATCTTTCACATCCACTAGTGCAGATAAAAAAATAATCGCAGAATCTGCTGTTCTAGAGTCGTTTTTCAATTGTCGGCAAACTTCATAGCCATCTATACCAGGCATCATGATATCTAGTAAAATAACATCCGGTGCCATTTTTCTGGCTATAGATAAAGCACTCTCCCCATTTTCAGCAATAAGAAGTTCTGCATCTAGTTTTTCTAGAGTTTTAAACAATACTTCAAGATTAATCGGATTATCATCTACTAGTAAAATTTTACTTTTTTTACTCAAGCCCATAACTAGTCCCTTTGATTTCTTTTCGAACAACGACTCAGTTCTTTTTCCTAATTTTGTCTATCTTAAATATTCAGAAATTTTAGGTAGATTTATTTTATCATATTTTTTCTAAATCAGAAGCAGTTATTTGTACTTTGCTAAAGCTATACCTGTGACAAAACCAAGAATATGAGATTCCCAAGAAATACCCGACTGAGTAGGAAGAATTCCCATCACTATATACCCGTAAAAAATAAGTAAAAAAATCGAAAGAGCCATATAGAGGATCTTCTTTCTGAAAAACCCCAGAGATATTAGATACCCGTACAAGGCAAATACCACTCCTGAAGCCCCTATATGAATAGCTGGTCTGGCAAAAGTCCAAGTTAAAAGCCCCGTGACTATTGTCAGAATAACAATCTTTTCAATAGCTTTTCTTCCTTCTACAACAACAAAAATTGGAGCGAAAGTGACTAGGGCAATGGTATTTGAAATTAAATGTGCCCAGCTCACATGTAAAAAAGGAGCTCCGATAATTCCGACCAGACCAAACGAAGTTCGGGGAACTATTCCAAAGTTATATAGAGGAAAAATGCGGGATAGTACAAAAACTATCCACATGGCAGCAATCCAATAAGAAACTTGGATTAACGATTTTTTCATCACATTTGCTAAACTCATAGAGTTACTGGTCTTTCATAGATGTTTTAGAGATAATGACCTTGTTTTTCGATTTATAAGGTGCAATGCTCCTGGCATATTTCTATTTCAATGTCGACATAGGCTAATTATTGTTTAATCTATAGGTTTTATCTTACTTGAACTACTCTCCTAAATCAATCCATTTTGAGTGATGGTTTAGAACAATGAGTTCTCCAGTTTCCGAATTTACCTTGACAGAATAGGGAATGAGACTTAGACTTAAGAAGTACGAGAAATTTAAAATATATAAATAGTCAATTATGGTGGAAAGACAATGGCTTTTACAAAACATCTTTTATTCTTAGTTCTCATCGTATCATTGGTGCCATTGCTCGCGGCATTACCAGTAACCAATGGATTGGTTGCTCATTACCAAGCAGAAGGTAATACCGGTGACAGCACAGGAAATCACAATGGAAACAACTTTGGAGCAACTTTTGCGCCTGGAAACCAAGGTTTTGGACAGGCTTTCCAGATGGATGGCTCTTCTTACGTTGATTTGGGACATAGTAGTGATTTTCAAATTTTAGATACCATGACGATCTCGGGTTGGTTTCAAACCAATTCTAATGGTAGTCGCCAAATGATTATCCAAAAGGGAGATCAAAATTCTGGTGGGTTTGAGTGGGTAATTGAGGTTGGTCCTACTGGTTTTTTATCCGCTCATTTTGAAGTGGGGAATTCTGGTTCGACTGTTTTTGCCCAAAACTCTGATCAGGTTGTTAATGATGGTGAGTTTCATCATTTTGCCGCCGTCTTTTTTACAAATCCAGTGGCAGAAGATTTAATTTTATATGTAGACGGAGTGGAGCAATCGACTGCCTCGGGAGATCAAAGAAGTACTCTGAACTATGGTACAAACAATGTTAGTGTCTCAATCGGGGCCAGAAATCCCTTTTCCAGTCCGGCTCTATTTTTCAATGGATTAATAGATGACATTGCGGTTTTTAATAGAGATCTTTCAGAAGGAGAAGTCCAAGCTCTATTTAATGTGAGTGCTGTTCCTGAGCCGAGTACAGGACTCTTCTTTTTCGTAGCTCTTTCTCTGTTTTATATGCGAAAAAGATAAGAAAATAATTTTCCCTTCTCTTTTGCATCTTATCATTCAATAATGATATGGCAGCTAATCCTAACTTAGTGGAAAGAGTTTATTTTTTGGCTTTGCTGAGATAGCTCCTTTTACCCGCTCAGAGTTGCATGAAGAGCATGGGAGTTGGCCATTTTTTTTACGACTCTGGGCATAGCTCTTAAAGTTCAAAACTAAAAAACAAGATTCCTGAAAAGAATAAAAAAAGCTGCTAATCGCAGCTTTTTTTATTCTTTATTTATCTTATGTCAATTAGGAACTAACTTCGGCGAGCTCTTAGAAAAAAAAGAAATCCTATAGCTAAAGTTACAAAAGAAGAAGGTTCTGGTATGGGGTCTGCAAACTCAATAGCTGTGAGAGAAAAAGGCCGCCCTCCGCCTTTTTTACCACCTCCATCATCAGAGCCTCCACCTTTTTTCCCTCCACCTTTACCTCCACCAGTGCCAGGATTAATCACCCCATTGATAAAGTCTAGGAAAGCAGAGACACGGGTGTGCCCTGAGATATCTCCATAGTCCGAATCTGTTAAGCCATCAACAGAGGCTCCAAAGGAGTGAACTCCAGCAAGAAAATCTGTTCCATCAACATTAACGAACAGTCCACCACCACTATCACCAGGAGCTATCAAGTACTCTAAATCTAATGCTGTACTTGATCCTGAGAAATTATCTCCAGGGTTGTTAGGGTTATCAAAATCCATCGTTAGAATGCCAGGATTTTTACGACGATCGTTGATAATATCATCGATTATGTTATTTCCTGCTCGTTTTTTGGCGTCAAAAAAAACACTTCCCGTTTCGCCTGTTCCTGTTCTTCCAAAACCAACCGAAGTTGCTGTTAGACCAGCTTCATCACTGTTTGTATACAAGGAAGCAGCTGCTATATCTGTAATGCTTTCATTTAATCTCACAAGAGCAATATCAAAACCCTTATTCAAGTCTCCATCCCACTTTGAGTGGATTACCATTTCTGCCGCACTAATCGTTCGTCCTCCAATAAGAAAGTCTAGTGAGCTTGCTCCATCAGCAACGTGAGCAGCGGTCAAAACCCAGTCAGAGGCAATTAGTGTTCCCGATGCAGAAAAAGCAGAACTAGCATTGATTCCTGAAAATCTACCAACACTAGCATAAACAGAAGAGGCTGCTAAGTCTATATATTCTTGATCTAAGCGGTCATGACGGATTACTCCTGATAAAGCAAAAGGGATAGACCCTAAAAGCAAAACAGATAAAAGTAGTAGACATTTTTTTTGCATTCTTATAGCCCTCAAATAGAAAAGTTAAAACAATTTTATTTAACATTTAATTAACTACATCTAGTTTACACTGCAGTTCATTAAGTTTCCATAAATATTAAATAAAATTATTTTAATTGAAGCCTGTCTAATTTGAAATTTTATTCACTTCGGCTACTGATAAATTGCATCCTTTATTCGCTATACATCCCCTCAATAACATCTTGGTAGTTCTCACTAACAACTTTACGCTTCACTTTCCCTGTAGGCGTGATTTCATTTTCTTCGAGAGAAAAATCTTTCTCTAAAATAGAGAATCTTTTGATTTGCTCGGTTCGGGAAACCTTCTCATTCATTTCACTAATAGACTGCTCTATGATCTTTTTTATCTCAGGGCTTTGCGGTAACTCGCTTGCTTTTTTGTAAGCGATGTTGTTGTGGTCGGCATAGGATTTAAGTTCTAGAAGATTCAGGGTAATCAGTGCGGTTAGGTATTTTTTATTGTCGCCATAAACCATCACGTTGCTGATGAGATGGTTGCGTTTGCATAGGTTTTCGATATAGAGAGGGGCTATTTTTTTACCGGTGGAAGTTTTGATAAACTCTTTTTTGCGACCCGTGATCGAGAGAAAACCTTCTTCATCTAGTTTGCCGATGTCTCCGGTTTGTAGCCAACCATCTTTTTGAATGGTTTCTTGAGTGGCTTTTTCATCTTGGTAGTAGCCGCTAAACATCTGAGGGCCTCTTAGTAAGATTTCTCCATCAGAGGGAGCTATTTGGATTTCACAACCAGGCATTGCTTTCCCGACGGAGTTTGCTTTTTGAGCGGTGGGAGTGTTGAAGGCACAGCAAACAAATTCAGTGAGTCCGTAGGCCTCTAGAATAGACAGGTTACCGGCATAGCGGAACATGTCTAATACTTCGATTGGAACAGGAGCTGCTCCCGAGGTACAAGCGAGAATACGTTGGCCAAAGTTTGCTCGGACTTTACTGTAGACGTCCTTTTCTGCTTGGGCAAATTTTTCCTTTAGCTCAGAAGGGAGCTCTTCTTCCTTTTTGTGATAGCTCTCCACTTCTTTGGCAATGGAGATGGCTTCTTGAAAACGGTCTTTGGAGTAGATCTCTCCCTTTTCGACTTCGTCCATAATTTTGGCGTAGATTTTTTCGTAAAAACGAGGAAGTCCTCCAAAAATATGAGGGGAAACTTCTGTTAAATACTGGTTGAGTTTGCGAGGGTCTTCGACAAAGTAAGCGGGGTAACCTGAGTACATCCGGGCATACATTCCGCTGATTCGTTCAGCAACATGACAAAAGGGAAGAAAGGAGAGGAAGTTAAAAGGTTCCTCCGCTTCTGGATCAATTCGATGGAGAACGTCTTTTTTTATTTCAGAAAAGATGTGGTCGAGCGATTCGCTACTCGCTAAAACATAACGATGGCTCAAGCAGGCTCCTTTTGGTTGCCCGGTTGTCCCTGAAGTATAAACAATGATAGCGGTTTCATCGTATTGGCTAGAGTGGGCAACTTCCTGGAGTTTAGCCCATCCTTTTTCTTCTTCAAACTCATTACCACCAAGGAGAAAATCATCCCAACGAACTATTTTTTCGGAGGGGGAAAATTTTTCGACTTTTGGTCCGACAATAATTTTTTGCAAAGAAGGAACATCTTTTATTATTGCGAGAATTTTCTGGAGTTGTTCATCGCTATCCACGACAACAAACTTAGAGCTAGAGTGGTTTAGGATATAAGCGCATTGATCGGGAGCACTTGTTGGGTATAGGCCAACAGAAATTCCTCCGGCCGTAATGGTTCCCATGTCGGCAAGAGGCCAAAGCAGGCAATTCCCCGCCAAGACGCAAACCGTCTCTCCTTTTTCTAAACCTTCTTGGAGAAGAGACATGGCAAAGAGATCACTTTCTTTTTTGAAATCTAGCCAGGTTATCTCCTCCCACTCTCCTTCGCTTTTTTCTTTTTCTTGGTAGTAGGCGACTTGGTCGCCATATTCTTCCACTGTGTTTTCGAGCATAGCATAGACATTGGCAAAGGTATTTTTATTGACAGAAACTTCCTTGTTTTCTTTTTCTTCTTCCTTTTTGTCTTCTTTGTCCTTTTTGGTATCTTCTTTTTTGCCCGCCTGGTAAAAATCTAAGATCTCCGGCCAAACTTCATGGCGACTCTTAGGATCTAAAAGAATGCTCAAGTGGTGCCCTGGAATTTGGCGCAGAGTTTTCTCTTTACTCCCGACAAGATCATTCAAGATAGAAGCGGATGCAGCTGTGACAATCCAGTCATCGTTTGCTACTATATTAAGAAGAGGACAAGTAATGCTCTTTAGATCAACAGTTTGACCATTGATCGTAATACTAGCATTGCGCAGCCCATCTTTTTGGTATACCTCAGTGATGTATTTACGAAAAGCCTCTCCTGGAACATCGACGTTATCGTTAACCCACTTGTCGACAGCATAAAAACGCTGCATCGACTTCTCAGGGGTTTTGTCGAGAGTTTCGTAGAATTTTTTTAGCCGGATAACTTCAAAATAGGGCTTAAGAGAGATGAAGCTATAGCGGATTAACTTTGCCGGCATATTGCCAAAGGTATCGATGATTTTATCGATGGGCATAATATTTGCCCAAACCCCGGCAATTCCCCCTTCTGTAGAAGTGATGGGAGTGGTTAGAGTTATTAGTCGATTGACTTTTTCAGGGTAGCTTGCGGCGTAGAGTAAGGCAAGAACTCCTCCAATGCAATGGCCCAAAAGAGAAACCTGAGAAACTTTTTGTCTTGTGCAAATAAAATCGACAATACTAGAGATACCTGGATCAATAATCGCATCTAAGGTTATCTCTCGATCTTCATACTTAGGCTCTCCCCATTCGATCAAATAAACATCCATTCCTTGGTTGGTCAGGTATTCAATTAAGCTAATCCGTGGTAAGAGATCTAGGATGTAAGGTCGGTTAATCAAGGAATAAACAATGAGAACAGGTAGAGAATGGGCGTTTTGACCGGCCGCTCGGTGGTAATGGTAGAGTTTTGTTTTGCCCTTTTTCCATACTAATTCGCGAGGAGTAAAGGCAACTTTGGTGCTTTCCGGGTCTGCGTAGTACTCGACTCCATATTTTAACTTTACTTTGAGAGATTCCCAAAAGCGCTGGGAGTAAAGTTGAGTTTCCTCATCCCAGGGTTGGGTGGCCATCTTCTTCCAAATATTCATTAAATGCTCTATATCAACGCGTTTTGCATTTTCAGGAATAGCTTCCATGTCTCGAAGATACTCGGTAAAAAGAGTTTGCCAGAAGTTAACAACTTCTTGGGGATCTTGAGCTTGGCTTTCTTGCATAATCTGGGTAGTGTCTTGGAGCATTTTTTGATAGCTCTCGATAAAATGAGAAGTGGTCATCTTATGGAGAATTTCTATTGTTTTCTCTTCCCAGTTTTCGGTAGCTCCAAAGTTTCTTTTATGAAGCTCCTTTATATAATCTTCGGAAAGATTTTCAACGGCTACTTGGCTCATGCCTTTGAAAAAATCTTCCATTGTTTGGATCATGTTTTGGAAAGGAGAGAACATTTTTGTTGCGTCGGGTAAATTTTCAGGCATCATATTTTGCCAATCAGAGAAAGATTTCTGATAGTTCTCCGCTGCTTTTTCCCAAAACTGAAATATATTATTGGACTGATTGGGCATACCGGGCATATCAGGTGTATTAGGCTTATCCATTAACTGGCTCCTTCGTTAGTTTTTTCTTCCGATTTTTGGAAAAACTTAGGCACATAGTAGAGAATTAAACCGACGACTAAAGAGGATAGAATCGCAGCGGTGGCAGGAATAGCCGGATTTCTCACTGTGACCATACGTTGCCCTTCCCATACGGTTTCCCACATGTAAGGGGTTATTCCAGGAGCAATTCCTACTAAATATAAATAGAAATGAACAAACACCGCGGTGATGGAGGCCATAATCGGAGCGACTTTGGGAACTTCTTTCAAAAAAGTACCAAAAAGAACGGGGACAAAAGCAGCAGCAAAATAAGAATAGACTCCGCACTGAGCTAAAATGGCAACGCTGAGGTTAGGGGAAACAATTTGCTGGTAAGAAATATAGGCAGATATAATTGCTAGTCCGACAATAACACTACGGTTAATACGGATTTGCAAGAGAGAACTTTTTTCTTCATCTTTAGGAAAGAAGCGACCAAAAAGAGGTTTAACAATGTCACTAGTGATCGTTGTTGATAGTGACTGGATGAGACTTTCTAGAGTGGAGAGGCCTGCTGAAATAAGTCCCATTACGACAAGCAAACTAACAAAAATAGGAAGCTCACTTTTCACGTAGGTTGTGAGGGCTCCATCTATTTTTATGGGCGCTCCATTAAAAGTTAAGTCCGGAAAACTAATACGAGAATAGAGCCCGACAAAAACAAGCAAGAAGAAAATTGTTTCGGCAAAAATTCCCACAACTAGATATTTATTAACGTCTTTATCAGACTTTAAAAGCAAAGACTTTGTTATGATATGAGGCTGACATATAATAGCTACCCCAACAACCAATTGGCAGAAAATAATTTCAAAAAAATCTCGAAATAGAGGACTATTGGGGTTTGTCCAAGTTACTAAATCTTTGTCGATAGCTTTGAGCTTGGCAAGAAAACCATGAACTCCTTCTCTAAAATGCTCATGACCAGAGCCTAAGAGAATAAAAGCAACGACTAACATGATCAAAGCTTGGATGGTATTGGTATAAACAAGAGAGTTTGCTCCTCCAAACATCATGTAACCAAATATAAAGATAACTATTCCCAATAAAACATAGAGTTTATCCACTTCCAAAGTTGTCGAGAGGACAACGGTTAAGGCTACACATATCAGAACGATAAATGTAATTAAAAGAAGAGAGAGAAAAGCAAAAAGAAGGGAATAAAAGGGGCTATTGTAGCGTTGCCCGATCCATTGGGCCATGGTTTGTGCTTTGATATCGCTTCCGTATTTTCGAAAACCCTTGGTAAAAATAATGAGAGAAGGAAAGATACCCAAAGGTAGAACTATGGCAAAGGAAAGAACGGCACTCATACCGTAGTAGGCAACAAAACCAGGATTAATGATAAATGTTGCCGCACTGGTAATGGAAGCTGCTAAAGAAAGACCTACCGCAACCGGAGAAAAAGCAATATTACCCACAGCATAATCAGATATGTTCTTTATTTTGCGAGCTCCTCGAACCACAAAAAAGAGAACTATCGCCATATAAATTAGAACCAATATCCACCCATAAACAACCTGTTCGTTCATACAATGTGTCCTTGTTTTGATAAAGATAGTAGTTTTTTTCTAACTCTCTTTTAAAAATGATATTTTGCACCGCAAAATATCAAACTCCCCAAAAGCTGTCAAGATTTTTTCTTTCCTCAAACAATTAATGGCACAAAAGGCAAAAAGAATATCTGTATTTCTTTTTGCACTAGCACTATTATACTATATAATAAACCTTGGTGCGTACTTGATCCGTTTTCCAGGCCCAAGGAGGAAAAAAATTTTGGAACCCTTAATTATCAAGAAATATAGCAATCGTAGATTGTACCACACCAAAGAAAAAAAATACATCACCTTAGATCAACTAGCAGAGCTCATTCGAGAAGGACATCAAGTAGAGATTATTGATAACCAAACAAAAAAAAATATCACTCAAGAAACCCTTCTTCAAATTATTTTGAATGACGATAAAAAAAATCCAAGTCTTTTTACTCCATCTCTTTTACACCAACTCATTCGTTTACGAGAAGAACACTTCCATGAATTTTTTCGTTTTTATTTGGGTAGTAGCTTAGAATACTTCAGTAAATTTAAAGAAAATATGAATCAACAATGGAGTTCTTGGGGACAATTTTTGAATCCAGCTCTTCCTTTTTTACAAGGCTCTTCTCCTTTGGAAGTCCCCCATACAAATCCCAATGATTTGATGGAGGAAATGAAAAAAAGAATGGGCGAATATGAAAAAAAGATTAAAGATCTTGAGTCTAAACTGAAGAATTAGAAGAAAAAATCTTAAGCTAGACAAATTTTTCATTGAGTGTCAGATAAATTTTCAGTAAAATGGGCGTCACAAGGTTGTCTTCCTTAAAATTTCCTAGAGAAATAATCATTAAATTTTCTTTCAGGAAACCAAATGGTGTTTGAGTTGTAGTAGAATTATTGTCCTTTTGCTATCTTTTTAAAAGGTATCGGAGAAAGGAGTTGAGAACCAATAAGGCGTCGCTTTAAAGGTTCGGTTATTATGAAAGCTTCAGATTTATTTGTTAAGTGTTTAGAAGAAGAAGGGGTGGAGTACATTTTTGGTCTTCCTGGAGAAGAAAATGCTGACTTCATGATTTCTCTTAAAAAATCTAAAATTAAATTTATTCTCTGTCGTCATGAGCAAGGTGCAGCTTTTATGGCTGATATCTATGGACGTTTGACAGGTCGTCCAGGTGTGTGTTTGGGTACTTTAGGCCCAGGTGCAACTAACCTAATCACTGGTGTTGCCGATGCCAATATGGATCGCGCTCCGCTGATTGTCTTAACTGGACAAGCTGATCTTAAGAGAATGCACAAAGAATCACATCAAGCTATGGACGTTGTCCATATGTTTTCTCCGGTTGTCAAATGGAACATTACTGTAACAAGTCCTGACACTATTCCTGAAATTGTTCGGAAAGCTTTCAAGCTTGCTACTCGCGAAAAAATGGGGGCTTGTCACATAGAACTTCCTGAGGATGTAGCAGCGATGGAAGCTACTTCTATGCCCATTGCACCTGTCAAAACTCGCCGACCTTCCCCTGACTACAAATGTATAAGCGAAGCTATTGAGTTGATTGAAAATGCTAAGCATCCTGTTATTCTTGCGGGAAATGGTTGTGTTAGAACTCGCGTTTCTCAACAACTTCAACTTTTCTGTAAATACACAGGCATTGGTGTGATTAACACCTTTATGGCAAAGGGAGCTATTCCTCGTACTAGCCCACACTGTTTATTTACAATGGGTTTACAGTCGCGAGATCATATTTCTCTTGAAATGGACAAAGCGGACTTAGTCATTGCCGTTGGTTTTGACATGGTCGAATACCATCCTAGTCTATGGAATCGTGGAAATAGTAAAGACATCATCAATATTGACTTTGAACCAGCTGAAATTGATGAAAACTACCGCGTAAAGCTGGATATTCATTCTGATATTGCGGGAGCTCTTTGGTCTCTTAATGAACATTTCAAAAATCGTTCTCCTGTTCGTGATCCTCAGAGTTATGCTGATGTAAGACAAACTATGCTAGATGACTTTGCTGCTCAAAAAGACGATGATACAGAAGGTCTTATTAAGCCACAGAAAGTCCTTTGGGATGTTAGGGAAGTCTTAGACGAAGGAGATATTATTCTTTCTGACGTAGGAGCTCACAAAATGTGGATCGCTCGCTACTACCAGTGCGATCAACCTAACACCTGTCTAATCTCTAACGGATTTTGTTCCATGGGATTTGCTTTGCCTGGGGGAATTGCGGCTAAAATGCTCAACCCCGACAAGAGAGTTATCGCTATTTGCGGTGATGCTGGTGGGCTCATGAATTTCCAAGATATGGAAACAGCTGTTCGAATCGGAGCTAACTTTGTCTTAATGATTTGGGAAGACCGAGAGTATGGACTCATTAAATGGAAGCAACAAAACCATTTTGGAGAGCACTCTGAGCTAAACTTTACCAATCCTGACTTTGTTAAATTGGCGGAGTCTTTTGGTTGTTGGGGTAAAAAAGTACACAACTCAAGAGATCTAAAAGGAGCTCTTGAAGAAGCTTTTAGTTGTGGTCGCCCTGCTATTATAAGTTTAGACATTGATTATGGTGAAAACCAAAAACTAACTACTCGACTTGGTAACATCGCTTGCACCGTGTAGGAGAAAAACATGAGCATATACCCTCTTGAAATCCCTGGATATAGTCCAGAAGGAGAGCTACGTGCTTTGAATTCTCCTTTTAACGGAGAACTCATTGCCGAAGTAGCTCAAGCTAATGAAGAAGCCATTGAATGTGCGCTTCGGACAGCTCACAATTTTCAGAAAAAAACTTTCTCTAAGGTGCCTGTTTGGCAAAGAGCAGATTGGCTTCACAAGGCCGCTGAGCTTGTCAAAGAACAAGTCGAAGAATTGGCTATGGGAATTGCCCTGGAAGGGGGAAAACCCCTGAAAGATGCCAGAGTAGAAGTATTGCGAGCGGTTGAAACAATTAAGACTTCTGCTGATGAGGCAAAAGCTTGTTGTGGAGAACAGCTTCCTATGGATTTAGCCAAAGGGACAGAAAATCGGCTTGCTTTTAGCATTCGAGAACCGATTGGTGTAGTCGCTGCTTTATCTGCTTTTAATCATCCTGTGAATTTAATTGCTCATCAGGTAGCTCCTGCTCTAGCAGCAGGATGCTGTGTGATAATTAAGCCCGCTTCGCAAACACCTTTGTCATCCATCCGCTTGATGCGAATTTTCCGCCAGGCAGGATTTCCTCCCGAAAGTGTGATTGTGACTCCTTGCTCTGGTGCTAAAGGAGAGCAAATCGTAAAAGATGGTCGCATTCAGTTTTTGACTTTCATTGGAAGTTCAGAAGTGGGATGGCATATCCGAAGCCAACTTCACCCTGGTACTAGGTTTTCTTTGGAACATGGTGGAAATGCTGCCGTTATCGTTCACGAAGATGCTGACTTAGAAAGAGCAATTCCTCTTTTAACAAGAGGTGCTTTTTATCACTCTGGTCAGGTATGTATATCTACACAAAGAATTTACGTTCACTCTGCTATCTTAGGTGAATTTACCGAGCTCTTTCTCCAAGCTGCACGCGAACTGAAGGTAGGAGATCCTTGCGACGCGAGCACAGATTTAGGGCCGTTGATCACCAAAGGAGACCAGCAGAGAGTAGATGCTTGGGTAAAAGAAGCCGTTAGTCAAGGTGCCCGTTTAGTTACAGGAGGGGAATGTGTCTTTGACCAATCCTATCAAGTAACGATTTTACGAGATACCACCGAAGACATGAAAGTAATGGCTCATGAAACCTTTGGCCCTATCGCTTGTATAGCAGGTTACAGTGACCTAGGTAAAGCAATTGACAATGTAAACAATAGTAGCAATCCTTTCCAGGCAGCTATTTTTACGCAGAGCATTGATACTGCTTTCCAGGCAGCTCGTAAAGTGAATGCGAATGCTTTCATTATTAACGACCACACTGCTTTTCGAGTCGATTGGATGCCTTTTGGTGGACGTGAAAATGCCGGCCAAGGTATCGGTGGACCAAAGTATGCTATTGAAGAAATGACACGACCAAAACTGATTGTTATGAACTTGAAAGCTTAATCGAGTCATCTCTAGAAGTATTTTTCTAGGAGAAGTGCTAAAAAAGATTTAGGAGTCTTTCTTTGGCGCTTCTTCTTCTCAGAAAAAAAATCCTGTCTCAATATTTTGTGTGCCAGTGTTCTTGGAATTTTGACAGAATAACAGAATAAAAAATAACTTTCTTATTCCGTTATTCTGTTTATGTGTTCCTTCTCATTTTCACACAAAGTGTTTAGAATTAGGACAAAAAATAATGTATTGAGCTTGCTATGAGGAGAATTTGAATGAAGAAGATAATCTATCTGATCATCGGGTTGCTAATCGTAAGCGTTTGTTTTGTCAGCGCTGAAGAGGATGACGAAGCGACAGATGTTGAGGAAACTTCTACCACAACTACGACTACGACTAAATCTTACAAGTACGAAGCATTAGAGTCTGGAGATGCTTCTCTAGACGTACTGCTTCCTAAAACATTTATCAACTTTGATTGGTTTTACCAAACAAGAAATGATCTACAAGATTTCAATAACCAAGACATCGATTACATGGAATTTCGTTTTGAAATGATGTACGACTTTGAGATAAATGAAAATTTATCTGTAGGGTTAGGCTATCGACACGAAATCAACCAGATTGATAGCGATATTGGTTTTGATCCTGCTGTAGTCGATGATGATAATCGATCTTTCCAGGATATCGAAATTCCTTTGGAAATATCTTTTACCAACAATGATCGTCTTTTGGTTCAACTAGGTGTTGCTGCTCGTCTGGGGAGTGATTTTCGAGGAGGTTTTGACCACCGCGATATCGAGTTACCTGGTTTGCAGCTAAAAGTGGGATACGTTGTTATCCCTGGTCTTTTCCTGTTTGCAGGAATCAGAGCCGATGATGATTTTGGTGACTATGCTCCTGTGCCTATTGGAGGTTTAGTATGGAAACCAGATCCTAACTTTGAAGTAGTTATTGCTGCACCTTTTATGGCAAAGATGTCTTATCGTCTCAGCGAAAAGATGGAAATTTTGGCTTTCTACGATCTTGATTTTAATCAATATCGATTCCGTTTCCGTAATGGAGCCGAAAGAGACCAAGATGAGTTTCAAACTCGATTCGCTCGCATTGGCTTGGGAATAGAGTATGAGTTTGTTCCTGGTATTGCTTTCCGCATTACTGGAGGAGGAACTGTTGATGGAGACATCAACTTCGATGATAACGACCAACTGGATTCTGATGTTGATGGAGCTAGTTTCTTCTTCAATATGGGTTTCACAGTTTACAGTAGTTTCTTCGATGAGCTGAATAATATCTACGAAGCTAACTAGATATCAAAGCTTAGTTTTGATTTAATGAAAATCCCGTAGGGTCTTGTACCTTGCGGGATTTTTTTTGTTTGTAGTTTATTTGATGCCAGACTGATATCTGAAAAAAGTACTCAAAAATGCACTAGAAAATAGCAACCGTTATTTAACAAGTTCTATCCCTTTGTCTGTAATCTTTATTCTTAATTCTCTATACAGACAACCGATTGCTTGCTTAAACACTTTTTTACTTATTTGAAATTCATCTCTTATATCTTCAGGGGAGCTTTTATCGTTAAATCTAGACTTTCCACCAGCTGCTTTAAGATGTTCCAGGATTTTTTCAGTAGTTAAAAAAACATGCGTGCCTTGATTCGGTTGCAAGGAAATATCTATTTTCCCATCTTCCCTAACACACTTTATATATGCTTTGAGTCTTTCCCCTTCTTGGTATTTGTCATAAATGTGATTTCTATAAACCAATCCTGTATATTCGTCATTGACAATTACTTTTATCCCCAAATCAGTAAAGGCATATATCTCGACATCTACTTCTTGCCATTGAGTAAACACTCCTGGCCCAACAGTTTCTTTTAAATACCCATCATTATTTTTCATTTCCTACCTTATTTATCCATTCACTCTAACATCGTATCGGTTCATTATATTAGGGTGTGTCCCGAGAGTGTACCTATTAAAAACAAATTTCTAATAAATTTGTAAAGCTATCTCAATTTTTTACGCAGCAATTGATTCTACCAGATTTTTTCTTGAATGGAATTGATTAGTTTAGGATTTTTGGCAAAGCACCTTCTCGCCCCCATCCCCAAATAGGCAAGCAAAAAAGGAAGATAAACGGCCCACCAGACCCAATCTAACTCTTGCCAAATCCCTGTCTGAGCAAAGGCGTGGAGATTCCAGAAACTAAATCCGATCGTTATGCTAAAAACCATCCAAGGAAGACTTGGGGATAGTGCTAAGAAAAAGATAATGGGGATGAGGTACCAAGGGTGAATGGTGGGGAGACAGAGAATAAGCCATCTCCAAGAAAGAGCCATGCCTGTCATCCTTTGCTGATGAAATTTATACAGAATAGCGATTAGTCCTAGGGCGCAAAAGGTTAGCATAGCCAATCTATATTCGGTGCCTTGCCCGAGAAGGTTGCGCCAAGCTCGGGCAAAGAAGTCGTTGTAGGACATTTCGCCGGAGAATTTATTGAGCCCTTGGAGCATTGCTGGTTCGAAGTAGAGGAATGCAGAGAAAAAAGGGAGAAAAAAGAAAAGGGCGTTTTTTTTGTGGGAGGAAAAAAAGAGGTAGGGGAGAAGTATGATGGAGAGGTATTTTGTCATAACAGCGGAGCCTAGCCAGAAAAAAGCTTGGGCTTCTTTTTTTTCTTCGTATCTTAGTAGGCAAAGAGCCACAAAGAAGAGGTGCAGAATGTCGATATGTGCTTCTCCCACTCCATAAAGAAGGATTAAGGGATTCCAGGCATAAAGAATAACCCATTGGGGAGGAAGTTTTCGAAAAGCAAGGAGACGAGACAAAAGAAATATAATTCCCATATCGCAGAGAAGAAAAAAGAGACGAAAACTTTCTAAGGAATAAAAGATCCAAGAAATCGCCGAGAAAATTAACATAGCGACAGGAGGATAGATCGTACTGACTTCTTTATGATTGATTCCCTGAAAAATAGGATCATGGGAGAATTGAGAAGCGTATTCTGCCGGAGCTTCTACGTAGGGGTTCATTCCTTTTGCGGCCATCATGCCTTCCCAAGCATAGCGGTTGACATCGTCGGAAATGGGATAGGTGCAAAAAGCTAAGCGAAGAACAAAGGCTATAAGGAGAATTTGAGATAAGGAGGGAAGGGGGGATTCCTTTTTCAGCGCTAAAACATAGAGAGAAATTAATCCTGTGGCGTAAGCCAAAAAAGAGATTTTTGGTTGGTGCCAGACACCTCCTGATAAGATAAGGGGAAGGAGGCTAGCGAAGAAAAAAAATGAGAGGAGAAAGGAATTTTTGGTGGAGTTTCTCATGATCAACCTGGAAAAAGTCATTGATATAACCTGACGTAATTATATCAAGAAGTTAAACTTGTGTATAAAAGTAAGGGCTAAAGCCCAGGCTACAACATGGTCGTCCTAAAGGCCGAAACGACTTTTGAGAGTTAGGGTACCAAAGCTCGTTAGTCCAATAGCATAGAAGGCAACAAAAATACCTAAAAGGTAGCGGTAAGACGACCAAAAAACAAAGGCATAGGTTTGGAGGTAAATGGCAAAGCTGATAAAGCAGTAGATTCCCAGAATAAGCTCGATAACTCCAATAAAAAAATTACTATCTGCTCGGTAGCGTCCTTGTTTTTTGTCTGTACTAGTGCTGCCACTTTTAGGAGTTCGGACAAAGCCACTTTTTTTCCCCAGAAGGGCTTCCGTTACACCGATGGCATTGTTTAAACAAAGTCCTGTTCCGACCACTAGAGTGTAGGGAAAATGGATAAAAGAAACGAACCCGCGTTTGAGGACAATGCCGCTGCCTGTGTACATAATACAGGGGGCAAAGGCACTCAGCATAATAATGTGCCAAATAAACCAAGGAACCCAACCTACATTGAGAATCTGCACACTCCATAACATAGGTAGGGTCAGAAGGCAGACTGTGAGCATAAAAATAGCTACGCTGTAATGGGTTAGGTGAAAGAAAGCTTCTACCTTTTGTTTAATGGAAAAGAGGGGGCAGCGTAAAATATCGGCAAAGAGTTTTTTGGAGGTTTCGATAGAGCCTTTGGCCCATCTTTTTTGTTGGTTCTTTAGAGCAATAACATTGTTGGGAATTTCTGCGATGCATTCTAAATCATAGTCGTAGCTAATTCGGTACCCTTTCATTTGCGCTCGGTAAGAAAGATCCAAGTCTTCCGTTAGGGTATCTCCTTGCCATCCTCCTGCTTCTATAATCGCAGTTTTTCTCCAGAGTCCCGCCGTTCCGTTGAAGTTCATGCAAAGTCCACTGTAACTACGAGCTCCTTGCTCTGCCGTGAAATGTCCGTCTATTCCGATGCTTTGCGCACAGGTGAGCCAATTTTCTTTGCGGTTGACATGCCCCCAACGTCCTTGGACACAGGCGAGTTTGTCATCGTCTTCAATGAGAGCCACCGTTCTCTTGAGAAAGTTGACAGGAACAACAAAGTCTGCATCAAAAATAGCAATGTATTCACCTTTACAATGCTCTATTCCTGCTGCCAAAGCACCTGCTTTGTATTCTTTCCGATGCTTTCGCCGGAGTACTTCTATCGTGACTGATTCTTGCCGAGCTTTTTCTATGGCTTGGTCAACCATCCCTCGGGTTTCATCGGTGCTATCGTCTAAGATTTGAATGTCGTAGCGATTTTTGGGGTAATCGACTAAACAGGCACTTTCGATTAAGCGAGAAACCACTTCTGCTTCGTTATATATGGGCAGTTGAATGGTTACGAAGGGATAGTCTTCCAGGAGGCGTTCTTGTTCAAATCGAGAAACTTGTTCAGTTATTTTGTAGCGCTGTTTTTTTTGGCGTTTTAGAAAAAGGAAAATCATAACGTAGCAATGGAGTCCATAAAACATCATGCCAATACTAGCAAGAAGGTAAATACTAATAACTAAGTAGGATAAAAAATATTCAAGCACTAGTTGTTAACTCCAAAAGATCTTTGTTATTGTACTTTGTGGGTAATTTTGATAGTTTTTAACAAGTCTACTGGTAGACGTATAAAATACAAGATGAAAAGGGGGAAACTAAAAGTTTTTCTCACTTTGTATTTTAAGTGGGGTATCAAAAGTATTTGGTATCTCACTTATGCATTTCCAGAAACATAGAAAGAAAGTCAGAAAAGTTTCTTTCTTGTGAGAAATAATGAGAACAATGCATTTTAGTTGTTTCATAATAAAGGTGCGTGTTTAAAGAATACAAGGATATTTATA
Organism: Planctomycetota bacterium; assembly: GCA_029260735.1. Classification (GTDB taxonomy): domain Bacteria; phylum Planctomycetota; class Uabimicrobiia; order Uabimicrobiales; family Uabimicrobiaceae; genus JAJDCR01. The sequence goes on along the minus strand of JAJDCR010000142.1, from coordinate 52,551 downwards.
TGAAATACTTGCTCCTATTTTTTATAGTCATCAGTCTAACTCCCTTAACGCAAGCTGACAATTTTTCTCAGCTTTGGTATGATGGAACGGCTGAAATTTCGACCTATCGTCTTAAAGAAATGCGCTATGGACAAGAGAGAGTAGGAACTCGGGTCATGGTTTTTGTGACAGAACCCATGCGCTTGACGACACACATCAAACCAGATGTTTCCTTACCGCAAGAGCAAAAAATCAGTGTGATTAAATTAAATGATATTCGTAAATTCTCAACCGGAATTTATGACTACAGTGTGATGAGCTCTGTTTTTGCTGCGGTAGAAAAAAAACCTGCGATAGAACTTGGAGCGACAATGAAGCTTTCTTTTACTTGCCAAGAGTGGTGTGGAACTGTTTTTGAGCAAGTTCTGCGCCAAGATAAAAAATACCAAGGCTATATCAATAGTTATTTTGAAAGCGAAGGAAAGGGAAAATATCAAGTTTCGGCTGAAGAAGTTGAAACAGAAGATAACTTGTGGCTTCTGGTTCGAGAGTTGCAAGGTCCTATTTTAAAAGAAGGAGAAAGTCAAAAAATACGTTTGCTTCCTTCGATGTGGTTGCGACGCAAATGGCATCAGAAAGCGGAAATCCAAATAGCAACGCTCTCCAAAAAAAAATCTTCCCTCATGAGAACGGCTCTCGGAGCGAAGGAAGTTTCTCTTTTTACCTGGGAATTTCCCCATCGTAAAACAGAGGTTTGGGTAGAAAAAGCTTATCCCCATCGCATTTTGGGATGGAAAGAAGGAAAAAGCTCAGAGGGTTTTATTTTGGCTTCTTCGCGCGAAACTTACTGGCAACAAAGTGCTAATAAATTTTCTTATTTACGTGACAAACTAGAATTAGATTAGGGAGTTTAGACCATTGGTTGAAAAAGTGATTATTGGAACTCGGGGAAGTAACCTGGCTTTATGGCAAGCCTATCATATTCAAGATAAAATTCGCAAAATTGCCCCCGAATGCACCGTAGAAGTGAAAGTTATTGTAACAAAAGGCGATAAAATCCAAAATATTCCTTTGCCCGAAATCGGAGGCAAGGGACTTTTTACCGAAGAAATCGAAAATGAGCTTTTGGCCGACGAAATTCAAATTGCTGTCCATAGCTTAAAAGATCTTCCGAGCGAACTTCCGACTGGCCTTATCTATGCAGGATCTCCTAAGCGAGGAAACCCTCGTGATGCTTTTATTTCCCACAAATGGAAATCTTTGGAAGAAGTTCCCAGAGATGGTTGCATTGCAACGGGAAGTCTACGGCGCCAAGCTCTTACTCAGCAAATTTGCCCACAAGCCCAGTTTTGTGATCTTCGCGGAAGTATTGAAACCCGTTTAGCCAAGCTGGAAAAAAACAATTGGGATGGAATTATCATGGCTTCGGCTGCTCTGGAACGATTGGAGATGCAAGAGCGGATTACCCAGCACCTTGACCCTCAAAAATTTGTTCCTGCCGTAGGACAAGGTGCCGTTGGTTTAGAGATCAATGAAAAACGAGAAGACATTTTCGCCTTAGTCGAAAAAATCAACGATGAAGAAACTTGCCAGCAAGTTAAGGCAGAACGCTCTTTTATGAAAGAACTCGGAGGAGGTTGCTCCGTTCCTTTGGGAGCAATTGCCCAGCATGTCGATGGAAATTTAGATCTCTATGGTTTTGTCGCGCGTTCTGATGGGAGTTCTCAAATTCGCGAAAAAGTCTCCGGCTCTCCCAAAGACGGCATAGAACTTGGCATCAAATTGGCAGAAATATTTTTGTCCAAAGGTGCTCGAGAAGTTTTGGAAAGTAATTAAAAATGTGGACTAGTGAAAAAACACTTGTAGAAAAAGGAAGAGGAGAAAAGTTTTTTCTCTTGGAAAAAGGACAAAAACTTTGCCACGCGGAAGTTTGGAATCTATGGGAAAATAGTGCGGACTTTCGCTCTTTCTATATATCTCTCTTAGCCCAGTCTTCTTTTCAGGCCTATCGTTGGGAAACTCCTGGGGTAACCATTTATTCTCAAGAAAAAGAATTTGAGTTTATTCTCGTAAACTCTCCTAGCTTAGAAAGAAATGCTCGTTCCTCTGATTTTGCCGAGCATTTTGAAAAAGCTTCTCCCGGAGAAGAGGTCATTTCTTTTCCCAACTTAGGAAGAGATGCTGTTTTAATTGTCCCTTGTCCTCTAGAATCCCCTTCGATTTATGCTCACCTCGCGGCCTTTACAAGGCAAGCCTCCGAAAGCCAAAAACATAGCTTTTGGGGGTTAATCGGGGCACTCATGAGGGAACGGGTCAGTAAAAAGACTATTTGGCTCAATACCGCGGGAATGGGAGTCCCATGGCTTCATATCCGTTTGGACTCTCGCCCCAAGTACTACAGCTATAGACCATATGCTCAAAGAGAGAGCTAGGAGAAAATTATGCCGTACCTATATTTAGCATTTATCTTAGGAAGTTTTTCTATTCTTTTCGGCCAAAATATTCCCCAAGAGATTTTAGACGAAGTTAGAAAAAAGTTTTCCGATGAATTTTCTCAAGAAAAACCCGAGAATGATAAGCTAGTAGAGCCCAATGAAATGGCCGAAGAATTTGTGGAGTATCCCTCTCTTCCTGAAACAACATTTTTTTTGGAATACAATTTTTCAGGCAAAGATCTTTCACCGGAAGAAATGAAAGGGAAAGCTCAAATTCTTATGGAAGAGCTTCGTCAAACAGGAAAAGATAATTTCCACGCTAAGAGAAAACTTACCCAATGGATGGTGCATGATGAGCATTCTTTACGAACTCTCTTAGAAAACTCTCGCCAAGACAATAAAAATTTACGCGATGCTTTGTCTTTGCACTTAAAATTTCTCCAGTATCCTGAGCTAAAAAAATATTGGGAAGTTTTTAGTGCCCTAGAAATTATCCAAGGAAGCGAAGTTCCTTCTGAGCCTTTTGAATTTCAAGGACGAAAGATATTTTGGCGGCGACTTTGTCCTCTTCTTCTTCAACATTTGCAAGAGAAACGTGTCCCGGAACAACGGCTTTCCTTTTTTCGGACGGCTGCTGTTTTCGGTTATTTTGCTTTTCTTAAAGACGACTTGGAAAATGCCCAAAAGTTTTGCCAATTAGCGGAAGAAATTATCTCACCAAAGCGTAACCTTACCTACCTTTTTGTTAGTAATCTCTATTCCCTCTATAAATCGGAGTCATCTTACGCTGCCTACCAAGGGCTTTCTCTCTTAGAATTAAGAAATAGACAAAAAAGAATCTACCTTCTCAGTGAAAAAGAAAACGACCACGTAACCCTCAATCTATATCAAAAAATGATAGAAGCAAATCAAAACTGGAGAGAGCCAAGCGCTGAATCCTTTCTTCGACTTTCCGATAAAGACCAAGCTCTCTACTGGATCCACCATCTGCAGTATCTCGCCGCTTCTCCTAAAAAAGATGATTTGGAACAAAAAGTGGACATCTTCACCGGAAAATGGATCGGGAATCGACTTGGGCAAAAGTGGCAAGGGCAGGATAATCCTGCCCAACATCTTCTAAATATGGGGACAAAAGCCATTCCCGTTTTACTTCAGCATATAGATGATCTTCGCCCAACACGAGTTTTATCGAGTAGGATTTTTTTTCAGCCTACGACATATGAATTGCTAAACTATGGGGATTGTTGCTTACGTATTCTCATTACCATAGCAGGAAAGGATTTTACCTCTCGCAAGGAAGTGCAGGCTTACTTTGGGGAGAAGTAAGTTATTCGAAAACACCCTTAGAACGGTTTAAGATAAACCAATGTGGAGGAAATTCTATGAAAAGAAAACAATATAGTGTTTACTTTATAGTTTTCTTTATTCTATTCTCTTCTTGCACAAACAGATATTGGCTATCAGGTGAAAAATCTCGACAAGAAACAAAACGAGAGTCTGAGTATACCCAAAGAAATCTTCACTTTTCTAGGTTAGAAGAGTTTATTTTATTTATCTCCCAGGAAATGAGCAGGCCTATTGAATATCCTCCCTCCGTAAAAGAAGAGGAAATGAAGTTGGTTTTGACGACTCCCTTTACCGAAGATCAGCTCGAAGAAGTTTTCGCTCTTGTTTTGGAATCCTATGGGTACTTTATTGAAACAAAAAAAGGAAGTCGAAGTCTTGTCATGAAAAAAAAATAACAGCGATGGGAGTTCAACAAAGAATGAAAATTTTAGTCATCGGCGGAACCAAATTTATCGGCAAAGAAATGGTGCGTCTTCTCCTTGCCCAAGGACATGATGTCGTTCTTTTTAATAGAGGGTCTACCGAGTCAAATCCAACACTACCGACAATTCAAGGGAATGCCGAAGAAATTCTCACCTACAAAAATGAGCTCTTGGCAACGAAGGCTGATGTCGTTGTCCACTGCATTGCCTATACCGAGAAACACGCTCGCGACTGTGTTGAGATTTTCCAAGACACAAGCACTCACGTAATAGTCCTCAGTTCTCAAGATTGCTATGAAGTTTTCCGTCAGCTTGTTCTAGGAAAAGAAACCTTCGATTTTCCGGTAAACGAAACGAGTCCGACAAGCTCTGTAAAATACTATTGGCGTGGTCTTCATTCTCACCGAGAAGACTATGACAAAAATCTGATGACAGAGGTTTTTGTCATAGCTTTTGAGAAGAAGAAACTCTCCTCAACAGTTTTTCGCCTTCCGATGGTCTATGGCCCTGGTGATCCTCAGTATGCCTACCGACATGGAAATATCATCCACCGAATTATTGACCAAGAAAAAGATTTTGTTTTAGGCCAACGAGAGCAAAACCAAATTTTCACATACGGCTTTATCGAAAACATCGCTGCTGCCATGATCCACTCCTTAGATCATCCCAAAACCAGAGGGAAAATCTATAACCTAGGAGAAACCCTCGTCCGCTCCAAGCGTCGCTGGGCAGAACTCTATGCCCAAGAAGCAGGATGGAAGTTTAACTTTCACATTATTCCCGATGAACTCTTGCAAAAAGACTCTTCTACGAGAAATCAACCTCCCCAGCAACTGATTACCGATTGCAGCCTCTATAAGAGCGATACAGGCTTTGTTCCTCCGGTGACTTTAGAGGAAGGGATAAAGCAAACCTTGGCTTGGGGGAAAGAACATATTGATGTCTTGGGAGAGAAACCCAACTACAAGAAAGAGCTTGAGCTGAAAGATTGCTATCTTAAATGGATAAATGAATGGCTGTAACCTGAATACTCACAATTAACCCCAGATCAGCTCTTTGCTTAGACATAGAGGCAATCTCATTCGCACAGATTCAGATTTATTCCAGTTATTTTAGAAAATATCGTTGGGAAATGCAAAAGGATAACTTGTCGGAAATAGAACATTGAGAATCTCTGATTCAGTGGTTGTAATTGCGACACCATGCTCTTGCAATATTATAGATGCTAAATGTGTTCCAAATATTAATTGAGTAATGCCAGCCATAGGCAAATGTATATTAAATTTTGCTTTTGATGAAGCCCCCTTGTTTAAAACGACAGTTGTTTCTCCTTCTTCTGAGCGTAATGTAAATTGCAATTCTAAATTGTAAAAAGCAGAAACCTTGATTCTATTTTCGAGCTCTGGTCTAATTTTTTGTATGATAGAAGGAAGATTGATAACTCGACCAAGCCCACCTTGCATTTTTTTGTATTCAACCCCCATGTTTAAACCATATTTTCTAGCAATGTGGACGAAGGGATGATCAGGAGGAAGGGGAGCGCAGATTTGGGATAATTTTTGCTTATGGGCAATCTCTGCAAGTTTTGCCAAAGCACTCTCATAAAACGCCAAATCTAACCCAGAGATATCTACTAACTCCAATTGCTCATTATGAAAATTAAATCCTATATAGCCATTTTCGGCTACTAAGATTTGCGTTGGAGGATATAGCATAAATTGCCAAGACTCGGCTTTGCGCTCAATAATTCCCCTTCGCCCAAGATTTGCAGTATTGTGGATTTTTGACATTTTTTCCCAATCTTCAGGCTTCATTTGGCAAAACCCTGGTACTTCTTTTTGGGGAATATCTTTTACCTCCACTATAATTTGATATTTTGGCATTATCTGCACGGCATTCAAAATTTTGTAATATTCATGCAATGTAGTAAAGCCAAAAATAAGATCAAAGCCTTCTTCTATAAGAGAAAAATATGCTTTCTCCATCAAGCGTAAAGGGTAATACTCTCCCCAGTGTTCAAAAGCCACAGCTAAAGCATTGAGACCTGCCATCTTCACTTTACAATGCCCAATTTGCATTGTAAAATCAAGAAATTGAACTTTTGCCCGGATTTCTCCTTGCTCTTTTAACATCCAGCACAAATCAGCTCGATGAAAAGAGCTATGTTCATAGGCAGCTTTGATGAATTTATACAGGGGTTGGGACTTTCTCCTAAAAATTTTTGCAGTAAAAAGAGCTACTTCATCTATTTCCTCTGGGGTGCTGGGCTTTTTTATCTCCATGGTTAGATTCTCTTTTGATAATGGTAGCTTAACTAAAAAGTGCATTTGTTTTTACATATTCGAACATAGGTGAAGTCTCAAATTCTTCATACTGCCCATGCCATTGAATGCATCCATCTTTAACAAAGAATATCTTATCCACGTTTTGCAAAACCGATAAGCGATGTGTTATAATAATTACAATCCCATTTGTAGAAAGCTTGGCTAAAGATTGGTATATAGAAAACTCATTTTCACAATCAAGAGCACTGGTGGCTTCATCCAAAATAAGAATAGAAGGCTTTCGCAAAAGAGCTCTGGCTATAGTAATTCTTTGTTTTTGACCACCAGACAACTTAACCCCTCTCTCTCCTACTTGAGTTTCGTAGCCTTGGGGAAAACTTTCGATAAATTCATGAGCATTTGCTGCCGTTGCTGCTTCTATAATATCCTCTTTAGTAGCTTTGTCATAACCAAAAGAAATATTTTCGTATATTGTTGTTGAAAACAAAATACATTCTTGAGTTACAATTCCGACCTGGCAGCGAAACCAATTGATATCCAGAGTGAGTAGATCATGCCCATCGATAAGTATTCTACCACTGCCAGGATCGTAAAAACGCAAAATAAGATTGGCAATGGTTGATTTTCCCTGCCCCGAAGGCCCCATAAAAGCGACTATTTCACCAGAATTTATCGTAAAAGAAATATCTTTTAGCACGTGGAGATCGCAACGCGAAGGATAGCAAAAATTGACTTTATCCAAAACAAGTGAGCCTTGCAAATTTTCTATAGTTTTAGTGCCACTAGAAATTTTTGAAGTGCGGTGGATCAACTCAAAAATATGTTTAGTGGCTCCAAAAACTCTCATACAGTTAAGATAATGACGAGAGAGAGCCCTGCCTTCGTGTGCAACAATGCGGGCGTAGGTAATAAAAGCGATAAAAGATCCCACACTGAAAGTACTGGAAGAGATAAAATAAATCGCACACCAAATAATTACCACAATAATCATTTCGCCTATAAAAAAGTATATTCCTTCCATAGAAGATGAGAGTTTATAAACTTCTTTAGTAGACTCAAGGTATTTCTTGTTAAAATTTCGATACCTGTTCTGAAAAAAATTTTCGCGGAAAAAGGCTTTGATGATGTGTATACCGGAGAAAGATTCGGTAGCTACCGCATTGGCTTGCGCCAATACCTCTTGTGTTTTTTCTCCTAAAGATTTTACTTTTTTACTTATTTTTTCCATGAATAACAAAGCGGGCAAAGAAACCACTACCAAAAACAAACTGATCAAAGGTGATAAGTAAAGCATCAATAAAGAGGCAAACGCAAAAGAAAAAAATCGCTGTGTTATATTAGCAAACCCTGGATTAATAATTTTTTCTAAAACAGAGGTATCTGTAGTCAGGCGATTTGTTAAATACCCTGATTCATAGCGATCAAAAAAAACAATCTCTTGCTGCATAATATTGGCATAGAGCTTTTCACGAAATTTAATAATGATTTTTTCGCCGGCTATATGAAAGTAATACTCTTTAAAAATTGTACTGATCGTGCCAATGACAATAACTACAAGCATTAGCAATAAAATAGTCTTTAACTCGATGAAAGACTGCGAATGTTGCATTGTGTCAACAATAACACCCAAGAAGAAAGGATAGGCCAAAAAAGATATGATATTGAGAAATGTGAAAAAGAAAGCCCATAACAGTATTTTTTTTTCACTGTAAACAATATCAAGCAAAGGCGATAAGTGATTCATTGCTCTAGATGTGTTTTTCTTTGTTGCCACTCTAATTACTTTTTTCCGCTATCATTTGCTCCCACATTTCTACCATATTTTTTGTCGTGTTTTCATTGCTTAATTTTTGCACAGAAAGGTAAGCTTGGCGCCCCATTTCTTTTCGCAACACACTATCAGAAACTAATTTTTCAATGGCATTTGCAAAAGCTTCTATGTCGCCATCTTTAAGTAAAAATCCAGTTTTGCCATCGACGATACGATCTTGCATTGCACAAGCACTTGGCCCCACTACAGGCAATCCACAAGCCATAGCTTCCACAGCTGTTGTGCAAAATGTTTCCATATTGGATGCAGTGACAAAAATGTCGGCAGAGTTGTACTCTTTCACAGTTTCTAAATTTGGCAAAGACCCGCCAAAAAAAGCATTGTCTTTTTTTGCTACCCATCCTTTCACTTGTTGTTCCAACATTCCATGGCCAAAAATATCAAATCGACAATTTGTTACTTTTTCATTCACACGATCAAAAATCTTTAATAAAGTTTCTATCTGCTTATCATCATCAATGCGCCCAATGTAAAGAAGTTTTATATAACCCTTTTGGGATTTTTCGGCAAATAGCTTATCGTAATCTTTTAATGGTTTAAATTTCTCGGTTTGAACGCCTATCACATCTACCAATTTTGTATTGTTAATTTTCCATTTTTGTAGCTGCTGCTGTGTTGCTTTTGAAGTGACCATTGTTATACTATATTTGTTGTAAGCATATCGCCAGTAGGCTATAGAGAATTTTTTAAATAAGGGAATTCGCGAAAAAATAATCTCATCTTGGTAAATATCGTAGTGAAGTAAAAAATGGGTGCGATAAAAAGCTATGACGGGAATTTTTAGTTTTCTGGCTATTTTAACACCAGGAAGAGCAAGAAAATTTAAAGACATCATTCCTGGGCTGTCCACCTGGATAATGTCAGGTTGAAAATCTCTGATATCTTTTTCTACTTTACCATAAGAAAAAGGCCTAGGCGAAAGAGAAAAATTGCAATAATCCCCTAACAATGGAGAGCGAAAACTGGCAAAAGGAATATTAGTTACATTGGGCATTATTTGCCCGACGTGCTCCTGATAATTAGGATATTTATCAGCAAATGCTGTATAGTCAGGGCTATATATGTGTACTTCATGTCCCCACTGGCTAAGTAAGAGCAATTTTTTATGAAGATTGACCGTGACCCCTGTCCTCAAAGGTAAATACTCTTCGGAAATAATAGCTACTTTCATAATGATTCCTATTCTTTTCTGATCCGCTTACTCACCGAATTGTGCAAATGAGTGCATAATATGTTCAGATCATATTTAGACAATTTTGTAGTGCTAAGATAACTATTCAAATCCAATCTTTGTACTGCATATTTCAATAGATTTATTCTTGAGGGAAGATGCCCTTTTCCAGCATTAATAGCAACATCGCCCTCTGGTAGTTTTTTTATAGACAATCTGTATGCAAATGGTAGATTGCCAAAAACTACAATAGAAACTAGAGATAAAAAAATGTCTTCTCCATTCCAAAGTGGGGTATGGTTTTTGACAAGGTCCAAGACTAAATGCTGATAATTAAAAAACTCCGTTGCCAATTGTTTTGGCATTAGTAGACATTTAGTAAGGGAAATTAATACTTCACCATAAACATTTTTATAATTATAATTGTGGTAGTAGTCAGGTTTGCGTCCCCAAATTCCGTGAAGCCTATCGGGTTGAAGCTGAAAAGAATGGTACAATTTCTCTATCGTTTTTTCTGGCGGTAGAAGATCATCATCCAGTATTAAAACAATATCGTTTTTAGCAGATTGGGCAGATAAAAACCTGAGCGCCAAACCGTAAATTTTATTGTTCTCTTCATCATTTCGATGAACCATTTGGCAATGTTCACTTTCATAATCGAATTGGGTTTCTCTAATTCCATGAGAGATAATGATCTCGTTGATTAATCGGTACTTAACCAATGATGGCAAGATTTGATTTTTTATGTTATCTGGTCTTTTCCAATTTAATAGCACCACCGAAATCATAGCCTTCTACTCCTCAACAATCTCAAATGTTAAACTAGAGCAAAAGTTTTTTTGCACTACCGCTATATTGCCCAGTTTCCCCAATACCTCTTGATTTTGTTGTTTGTCTAAAACAGACTCCTTGGATGGCAACGAAGATTTGCCCTCAAGTACATAATCGACTATGTACTTTGCTAAATGCTCTATTGTTGGATTTTCAGATAGCGTTGTTATTGGAATCTTTACAGCTAAATCTTTAGAGAGTTGCTCCAGCATTTCTAAAGCCAACAAAGAATCCATGCCCATATACATAAAATTTTTCTTAGGATCAATTTGCGTTGGTTCTATCTCCATTAATTTCCCTAGACCTTGTAGCAAATGATTTTTAACTAATGGCACTCTTTGCTTTTTGGGCATAGCCATCACTTGTTTGATGAATTCATGAGTATCTTCACTTTCCTCTATTTTTGGCTTAGTTGGATTCCCCCACTTTATATCTGATATTGAAGCAAGAGTTTTTCCTTGTTCATCAAAAATTTCAATATTACTAACTCTCGTAGAACTTAACACCGTATGAAAAAAGACTTTTTTATTAAACGACTCTTTTATATCCAAATTTTGCCATTCCCAAGGAATATCTGTAAATATTTTTTCAGGTAAAAGGAGAAAAGAGATCTGAAAACTTGCCTCTATAACGTCTAATACATTTGCTGATGAAATTTCAGCTTCTCCTAGGGCTTCTTGCGAACTCTTCCAAAAATATTTAAAAATTTTTTTGGGCTTCATACCGCTTTGTGATAATTCTTGGTACAGCGACGAAGCAAGAACTTCTTCGGTGCATTTTTTGCGGATATTTTCAAATTTTTGCATTGTTTTCATTTCTAGTTTTTGTCCAAAAATCGTGCCTGGAAGGCTGGCTCGACCTGTTCTCGATTAGGCCATTTCCCTGTAGTAAACCAGTAAAAATAACATCGTAAACTATTCAAATAAAGAAACAATACAGGAACAAAAAAAACTTGTAGAAAACTAGAAAACAGTAGGCCAAAGCTCAAAGATATGGCCATAGGAACAACAAAGTGGGAGGAAATGTTTTGGCTAAATACAATGGGCATTAGGCCAATAAAAGTAGTAATTGTTGTAAGAAAAATTGGGCGAAACCGGGCTGGACCAGCCTTTTCTAAAGCTTGTTTTAGCGACGATCCGCTAGTAATCTCTTTATTGATTTTATCAATGAGCAATATTGAATTGTTTACCACAACACCAGCCAGAGCAACTATTCCAAAAAGACTCATACTTGAAATCTCATACTGCATTATCAAATGTCCCAACACAACACCAATGCAGCTAAACGGGATAATTGCAAAAATCAACAACGACTGTAAATAACTGCTAAAAATCATAAACAAAATAATAAGAACAACTAATAAAGCATATTGAAAACCAACAAGAAGGTCATTTATTGAACGATTATTTTCTGCTCTTTGCCCTGAAGATTTAAAAAATAAATCTGGATATTTTTGCAGCAACTGCGGAAAAAAATTATTTTTTAAATCAGCGGATATATCGGCAGGAGAAGATAGTTTGCTATCCACCTCTGCTGATATGGTAAGTTTGCGTCTTCTATTCTCCCGTTTGATAGTTGACAAATTTCTTTGTATTTGAAGATCGCAAACAAAAAGAAGTGGCAAGGCTTCTCCCGACGAAGTTATAATCCGAACCTTTTCTAAATCTGAAATACTTTGGCTTTGCTCTTCAGGATATCTTACCACAACTTGTATTTCCTCTTGATTGCGCAGGATTTTTAATACTCGATCTCCAGAGAACCCCTGGTGCAATTGTTGTGCAATATCTACTTCTAAAATGCCAAGTAATTTTCCTTGTTCTTTGATTTTGGGAGTAACTCTTAGCTTTCCACGATCACTATCATCTTCAATATTAAAAACTCCTGGATATTGAGCTAGTGTTTCTTTTAATTCTTTAGCAGCAGCATTTAAAGTTTGAAAATCTTTAGCAAGTAACCTAAAAGCCAAAGCTTTTCCCTCAAAGGTCTCTTGCTGTGAAAAAAAGACTAGATTGGTTGCTTCTGGAATATCTCCTACTGTTTTATTCCACGATTTAAGAATTTTTTCACTGTGATAACTGCGATTTTCAGCATCTGCCAACTTTACCATGACCCGAGCTTCATGTGTTTTAACTATGGAATACATTCCAACGACCAAAGGTTTTTTTTCGCTATTAAAAATCTTATTTTGTCTAAAAGCAGCTTGCTCTATTTTTGCAATTGCATTCTCAGGCAAATGAGAAGGAGATCCTACGGGAAAATTCACAATTGCTTCTAAAACCCCGCTATCCATTTTGGGAAGCGCTCCTGTGGGTACAATATTGCCATGAATTAAGCCAAGAGATAAAAGCGAAAACCCGAAAATCACAACAGTTATGATTATTGGATATTTTAAGTTAACAAAGTAAAGTGGTTTATAGATCTTATTAATTCCCTGTTCAATTAAGGAATCTAAAAATATGCGAACTTTTCCAAAAAAAGTATTCCTATTGGCCTTCTTAAAATCAAAAGATAAATGTGCTGGAAGTATAAAGAAACATTCAATAAGAGAAGCAACAAGCACAGCAATAATAACGAGGGGAATTTCTTTCATGAGACTTCCTAGTCTACCAGAAACAAAAAACATAGGAGTAAACATGGCAATTGTTGTAAAAGTGGAAGTTACAACAGGCCATACAACTTCCCATGTTCCTTCAATAGCAGCCATAACTCCCGATTTACCACGCTCTCTATGAACATCAACGTTCTCCCCTACCACAATGGCATCATCAACAATCATGCCTATGGCAATAATTAGGGAAAATATACTGATCATATTTATTGTTTTTCCCGCTAGCCACAGCACCAAGAAACCACCAGCAAAAGAAACTGGAATGCCTGCAGCTACCCAAAATGAAAGACGTAAATTCAGAAAAAAACAAAGAGAAAACCATACCAAAACAAAACTAGTCCAGGCATTTTCTTCGAGTGCACTTAAGCGACTGCTAATTCCTTCCGACAAATCTGCCCAATAAACCCATTTTACTTCTTCTGGCAAAGTTTTAATCTTTTTTTGATAGTAGTCCTTTACGACCTTAGCAGCTTTGATAACATCTTGATCATTGCTAGTCCATACTATTATTCTTATTGCCGGCTTACCATTGTAGTTGCCACGCGCAAAAATTTTGCTGAAACCACTTTTAATTGTTGCGACATCACCTAAACGAATTATCGTTCCATCTTTTTCAGCGCGAAGCACAACATTCTTGTATTGCTCTCCTGTATAACGATAAGTTTTAGTATAAATTTTAATTTTTCCCTTTGGGGTATGCAATATCCCTCCGGGAATACTCAGATTGCTTTTTTTTATGGCAGTTGCAATTTGTTCAAAACTAAAATTGTATTTAGATAGTGTCGCTTTAGATATCTCAATAACTATTTCGTAAGAATTTGTTTCACTAATGGTAACAATATTTACATATGGCAAATCCAATAGTTCACTTTTGATATTTTTTGCCATCTCCTTCAATGTTCGGTGCAAATTATCTTCTTTTACTTGTGAACCATCGTAATATAAAACCGTTTGTAACAAGCGATTGCGCTTAAATTTCAACTCAAAACGTGGTTTACCGCTACTCTGGGGAAAGGTAATTTTTTCTACACGACTTTTCATCTGGTCGATTATTTTACGGATATCGGCCCCAGAATTAAGTCTAATATCGACCAAAGCGCCATTTTCGCGTGCAGAAGAATTAATAGTGTGGATACCGGAAAGCCCAACCAGCGCTTCTTCTATTTTGATGCAAATCGATTTCTCTATTTCTTGAGGAGAAGAATCTGGGTCAGATACAGTTATAGCAACCCGATTCTCTGAAAATTGTGGTGCTAATTCGCGCCTTAATTTTCGTGAGGAATTAAATCCTCCCAATAAAATAGAGATCATCAATAAGCCAGCAAACACAGGATGCTGTGTAATCCAGCTAATTAAACGTTTCATAGACTACTCCAAATGCAAAAAACGCTGGTCAAAAGCAGGTTCAACTTGCTCTTTTGTTGGCCATTTCCCTTTTTTAATCCAATAAAAAAAACGCCTTAAGGTATTTAAGTAAAGGAATAATACAGGAATTAAAAAAAGCACTATAAAGGTAGAAAACAGCAATCCAAACCCTAAAGATACTGCCATTGGTACCATAAACATCGCTTGTAAATCATTAGAGAACATAATAGGAGTTAAGCCTATAAAGGTAGTCATGGTGGTCAGTATTATAGCACGGAATCTCGCAGGCCCTGCGCCAATGAGAGCCTGGTTTACAGAAGCACCATTGCCAATTTCACGATTTATATGGTCAATGAGCACCAACGAATTATTCACCACAACTCCAGCCAACGCTGCCATACCAAACATACTCATGCCTGATAAATTAAGATTCATTAACCAGTGCCCATAGATGGCTCCTGCAAAACTAAGAGGAATCACAATCATAATAAGTATTGGTTGGATATAACTACGAAAAACCAAAGCTAGAATCATAAAAATGGTTATTAAGCCATACTGAAAACCTACAATAAGATCGTCAACAGAGCGATTATTAGCTTCTTCCTGGCCAGCAAAAGAAATGGAAACTTCAGGATATTCATTTTTAATTTGTGGAAACAAATGCTGTCTGCACTCTTGTTTTATCTGTCCAAGAGTAATCTTGGTCTCATCAATACTAGAAGAAACAATTATACGGCGCCAACGATTTTCTCGTTTAATAACAGCAGGCCCTTGATAATTGCTAAAGTCAGCGACAAAGCGCAAAGGTATTCTATCGCCATTAGCTGTTTGAATTTTAACAGAAGAGAGACTGGCAATGCTATTGCGTTGGCTATATGCATAACGCACTACTACTTTCAATTCTTCTTGTCCGCGCCGTATTTTTAACGCTTCTTTACCAGCAAACCCTGAAAACAATTGTGTTGCAACATCTTCCTCTGAAAGTCCCAGTAGGCGGCCCTGGTCTTTTAAAACAGGACGAATTTCCAGTTTGCCTAACTGATAATCATCTTCTATATTTAGCAATCCCTGATATTGCGCTAGCTGCTGGCGAAATTTTGCACTTGCTATTTTTAATTGTTCGAAATCTTTAGATAATAACTTGATATTTAAAGGTTTTCCTTCTAATGACTGTTGGCGTGTAGCAAAAGTCGATGTCACGGTTTCGGGGATTTCACCAACTTTTTGGCCCCATCTACGCAATATTTCATCACTGTGGTACTCTCGTTTCCCTGCTTTGGCCAATTCAACAATCACGATGGCTTCTTCTTCTTTGTTTCTGCTCCCTACTTGTGAGTAAATTCTTTTCACTACAGGATCTTTACCATTTGTAAGCTCTAAATCTAATTCTTTAATAGTATTTTCAAGATAAACCACTGCATCGTGGACTTTTTCTGTATGGGTTCCAGAAGGGAAAGTGACTCTTGCTTCAATAATGTCATTGTCTAATTTAGGAAACGTGACATAGCGCACAACACCGCCTTGTATCAAACCCCAACTATAAATTGTGGTAGCAAAGGTAATGGCGACAATAATAATGGGATAACGTAAGCCAAAACTATAAAGAGTATTAAAAATGCCGGGAATCAAAGTTTTGATTAAAAAATCTACACAACGTCGCAATGGTTGGAAAAAACCAAATCCCTCTTTTTTTTCAGAAGAATGGCGTAGATGGTGCGGTAAAACAAAAAAACTTTCAATAAGAGACGTGATTAAAACAGCAATCACTACAATGGGAATTTCGCGCATAAATTTCCCTAAAATACCAGAAACAAAAAGCATAGGAGCAAACGCAGCTATGGTTGTTGCCGTTGAAGCTAATACTGGCCAACTCATTTCTGAAGTTCCATTAATCACTGCTAAAGGATCAGCGTTTTGCCGATTTTTGTGAGAATAGACATTTTCTCCAATCACAATGGCATCATCAACAATCATACCTACACCAATCATCAAGGCAAACATAGTTAGCATATTTAAGCTTTGCCCAAATATCCATAGCACCAAAAAACCACCAGCAAAAGAAACTGGAATACCTGCAGCTACCCAAAACGAAAGGCGTAAACTTAAAAATAGCCAAAGAGATAACACCACAAGGACAAAACTAACAAGAGCAGTACTGCCAAGTTTTTGAAGACGTTCGCGAATAAATTCAGATAAATCAGACCATAAAATTAACTCCATGTCTTCAGGCAATGTCTTGCGCTTTTTATCCAGATATTCTTTTATTGCCGCAGAGGTAGTTATAGCATCTTGAAATTTACTGCTGTAGACAACAAGAAGAGCTGCAGGTTTGCCATTAAAACGTCCATAGGACTTTCCTTCCTCAAACCCATCAACAACAGACGCCACATCTTTGAGGTAGATTTTAGTACCATCAGAACGAGCAATCAGCAATAAATTGCGAAACTGTTCCCCACTTTGCCGTTTGTTTTGGCTGTAGATTTTAATTTCCCCAGATTTGGTATACAATGTTCCTCCAGCAAGATTTAGATTGCTGCGTTTTATTGTAGTAAGCACCTGTGCAAAGCTAAGGTCATATTTTTGTAGCGCTTCTCTAGAGATTTCAATAGCTATTTCATACTTAGGCAACCCAGACCATTCTATATGTTTCACGTTGGGTAAATCTAGTAGTCCATCGTTAATATCGTCAGCTACTTCTTTAAGTTTTCTCTTTTCTTTTTCTGTATTTGAAAATTCACCATTGAGATATAACAGAGTTTGTATAAGCCGATTTTGATTAAACAGCTGATTGATTTGCGGTTCTTCGCTATTTTCCGGAAACTCAATTTTTTCTACTCTGGTTTTTACCTCATCTACAACAGTGCGAATATCTGCCCCAGAATGAAGATAAAGTAACACTTCTCCTTTTTCAGATTCAGCTTTAGAATCCATTTGATAAACATCCGCAAGGCCATCCAGGGCCTCTTCTATTTTTAAACAAATAGATTCTTCTATTTCTTGGGGTTGCGCATTGGAGTATATAACCTCTATTTTAATTTGATCGCGTGCAAAAGGTGGAAGCAATTCCCGCTTCAGTTGAAAAGCAGCATTAAATCCGGCAACTAGCAAACCAATCATTAACACATTGGAAAATACAGGATGATCTGTCGTCCACCTTATAAAATTTTTCATTGTTTCTCCTCTACAATTCGCAGCGGCATACCATCAATGGGAAAGGGAATATTGGTGAGTATAATCATTTCTGAAGTAGAAACCCCTTCTTCAATCACCAAATTGTCGCCAATGTAATGCTTAATTTTTACAATTACAATTTCTAAACGACCTTTGCGCTCGACATAAACAGTATTGTTTTCATGTAAAATGGAACGCGGTATAACAATTGCATCTTTTATTTTGCGACCCACGATTTTCACCTGAACAAAGCTACCATTTTGTAAAGGTGGCTGGCCTTTTTTTGATGGATTATCTACAGCAATAACGACAGGAACAGTACCCGAATTACTGTTAAAAGACTCGATACGTACAACATTACCTTGCCAATAAAACTCTTGGCCTCCCACAACATACATGACCTCGGCCTTTATGCTTATTTTTTTTTGTTGTAGTTTATTTATATCATCGTCGTTGACAAAAATATTTCGCAATTGGTCTTGAGATATAATCATTGGTATTTCTACTGATCTGTAGTCTTCTAACTGGGCTAATAAACTATTTATTTGAACCGTGGAGCCTACTGTAACTGTACTCTCTTTGACACGAGCATCAAAGGGAGCAACAATATAGGTATAGCTTTTTCTTTGTTCGGTTTGCTCCAATTCGACTTGGGATATTTGTAACAAAGCCTCACTTTCTTCAATTTGCGCTGGCAATAAGTTTTGAATATTTTCCAATTTTATAAGTTGGTTTAGAATGTCAAGGTAGCTCTGACGTTCCAAGACTAGTAGATCTTTACTAAGAGCCTTTTTACGAAACATAGCTTCGCTGCGTTCTCGTTTGTCCTTAGCCAATTTTAAGGAGTTACGCGCTAAATTTATTTCTTTAACAATATTTTTTTGCTTTTCATAAAAAAGTTTGAGCTTGGCTTCTTGGGACATCACTTTAGCCCTAGAGTTTCTTAGTTGTAGTTCGTAATCACGAGGATCTAACCTTACTAAAAGTTGCCCTTTCTTAATAAAACTCCCAGACTTAAAGTTTTCGTGAACTTCAATAACACGTCCTTTTGCTTGAGAAATTAAACTTACTGTTCGCACTGGGCGTACACGTCCAAACCCTTCAACAGTCATGGAAATATCTTCAAACTTTGTTTTTAATGCACGTACAATCATAGAACTTCTTTTGGCATCTTTTTGCAAAGGACTGCGAAAACTTGCCAGCCATATATAACCTTGAACTGATGAAACAACCAGCAAAGCACAAACAATAGCTACAAGTAGCGAGCGCAAACCTTTGTACTTTTCTAAACTAGATTGACAATAGACACAAGTATTAATTTTCTCGTCATTGTACTCAAAACAATTAGGGCATCTTATGGTGTTCCGTGTAGCTTTTTCCTCAATTTTTGGAGTATCTATAAACTCTTCAGACTCTTCCTTTGATACTGGTGCTATTTCGGTATCAGTTTTTTTGAAAGCTTTTTCGGAAGATTTTATAACATGAGAAAGCTCTACTTCAGAAGCATCATTTTTGAGAAGCAAACTATTAGATTTTTCAAGACGTTGAATGAGTACATGCATTAATCCTAAAGAAATCTCCGGCACTTCATAAATAAGATAATGCAAAGCATCTCTTTTGAGAAATAATGTTTGTGTTTTTTCTTTAGCTTGGGCACTAGCTGTACGTTCTTTATCGGTAATGGCAGACATTTCACCAAAAAGATGCCCAGGATACATTGTTGCTAATTCAATTCCTTGACTGAAAATTTTAATTTTACCACCAACAACAATAAATAGAGAATTGCTTTGTTCTCCCTCTTTAAATAAAATTTCCCCAGCCTCAAATTGTTTTTCTCCCATACGCTTGGCAATAGACTCTAGATGATTTTCTGAAATAACGCCAAAAATCTCAGTTTTTTTTAAAATTTCTATTTTATCCGTCAATGAAATCATATATCACCGTTTTCTCAGATTTAACATTAGTGTTTAAAAATAGTTTAAAAACTTTGAAGAAAGTCAGAGCTAAAGATTGTCTCCTATTTGCACTGTCATAATAGCATTGTTTTCCCATTGGCTTAAGAGATCTTCGCGGGAAGATAAACTTATTTTACAGAAAGCTTTTTGAGACCCCTCTTTTTGTAAAGATATTTGTACTAGTTTTTTCTGATTGTTTTCTAGCACAAGTGGTTTACTTAAAGTCATATCGGAAATATTTCCTGTGTTAAGAGCCAAATCTTCTACTGCCATTATAACCAACTGGGCAAGTGCAATCGCTGAGAACACTTTTTGGTCATTGATTTCATGGATGCCCCGACAGGAAAAATCATGATCTAATTCAAGTTCATAAAGATTTCCATTATAAGAATTACTTGATGGTAAAAGAGATTTTTCTTGGCTGCTTTGATTTTGTCTGCTTTGAAGATGTGCTTTTTGTATTTTTCCTAAAGAAAATTTCTTCTGAATTTTCTGCTGGTCTCCCGCAATCACCATAAAATGATCTTCTGTAAAATGCAAGCTCTTGTCAAACACATCAATACCTGCTTCCCTGGTAAATGGCGCAACACCTACATTGTTTAACCATTTTATAGTTTCTTCAGGAGCTTTCATTCCCCCATCTTGCCATAGTGGCCAGCTAATTGCCCATGTTTTCCCAGATCTTTTTCCTTCTAAAGACAGCTGATTGCGCACTTTCGAATATCCATTCATAAAGCCATTGGCAGCCGCATAATCACTTTGCCCTATGTTCCCCAACTTAGAAACAATAGAAGAAAATAAAACAAAAAAATCTAGAGGCTGCTCTTTGGTTGCCAGGTCTAAATTGACAAGTCCGACTGTTTTAGAAGCTAGAGTTTTGTTAAAAGAATCTTGGTTTTTCTTAAAAAGAAAGGCATTTTCAACAACCCCTGCGCTGTGAATTACGCCATTAAGGGGTCCAAAGTGTTTATTGGCTATAGCAACTACCTCTTGCAATTGCGATATATTTTGAAGATCAGCTTGCTGATACATTACTTGCCCCCCAAGTTTTTCTATTTCTTGGAGCTCTTGTTTGATAGACGAAGTAAGAGCAGATCTTCCTACAAGAACAAGACGCCCGCAGTATTTTTGCGCTAGATGCCTGGCAAAAATTAATCCTAAACCGCCCATGCCACCACTAATTAAAAACCCCCCTTTTTCTTTTACGGCAATTTTTTCACTATTTTGGTCAATGATAAATTCTTCTATACTTTTTTCCCATCTTTGCTTTCCACGATAAACAACTTCTATAACACTTGATTCTCCTTGCAATTCTTGTGGCAAACAGGATATCAATTTTTCCATGGCATATATTTTCTCAACACCTATTACCTTAAACTTAAACTGCAATGTTTCCAAATAGATACTTTTAGCAAAGCCAGATAACATCTCAGCTAGTGGTTTATTTTCTAACTTATCCCAATACAGATAAACAATGTTTATCTTGCTTTTTCTTTTTGGTAACAGCACTTTAGTAAAAGTCATTAGTTCTAATAAATTTTTATTTAAATCCTCAGATGATTTTTCTTCCCAGGTGAAATTTTTGCTCCAATTGCAAAGATATATAACATTTTCTATCAAGATTTCTTGTTCATTCAAATCGCTTAATAATCTCTTATAATCGTCCTCATTTTCGGCTCTCAACAGACAGCGGTCGTTGGCAAGTAAATATTTTTCGCCACGCTGAATCTCAATTACTCTTGGTGCTATAGTTTGTTGTGGCCATTGGTCTTTAAAAGCTTTGGTCTCTGTATCATTTTCACTAAAAAGCAAAACTGCTTTTACTTGCGGTATGTCATTTGCGATTATTTGCTTTTTTTCCCATACATCATGATAGTAGCCTACTCTTTCTGGTGCCAGTGTAAATTTCGAAGTTAATGGCAAAGTTAATGGCAAAGGAAATGAGTCACCTGATTTTCTTGTCTCTTCAGCTTCATTTCCCTGTTGTAAAGCCCAGTAACGCTTTTTAGCAAAACAATATGTTGGTAAACTAATGCGCCAAGGTTTGCTTTCACCATATAGCTTGTTCCAATCAACACTCAAGCCTTTGCTCCAGAAACTTAAGAGCTTTGCATACTCTTTTTGCTTTATCCATTCTGCAATTGTTTCTTCTATGTTTCTGTTTGCCGTATATACTTCTAGTGTATCTCTATGCTCTTTTATTTGTCCATAATACATATCAATGTTATCTTGCACCATAACAAATTTTTTGAGCTTGTCTTGTAAAGCACCAATGTTATCAACTAAGAATGCCAGACGTTCATCCATTGCTTCTCGCCCGACTTGCAATGTATATGTAATATTTGCTAAATCATTATTGCCAAAAGATTTATTGTTGATAACATCTATCAATTGCTCTGCCTGCTCGCAAAGTTGCTGTTTGCTCATTGCCGAGAGCACAATAAGAAAGGGCTCTTTTATAAATATTTTTTTCCTTTGCTCAGCATGTGCTTCCAGAACTACATGAGCATTATTTCCGGTCATACCAAAAGAACTAACCCCTGCTAACAAAGGCTTACTGCCATTTTTCCAATCTAGCAGTTGCTGATTAATCACAAAAGGCGAATTTTCCAACTGGAGCAAAGGATTTCGACACTCAAACAATGGCATTTGGGGGATCTTACCGTGCTTCATCATTAATACTACTTTAGCTACACTGGCAAGACCAGATGCCGCCTCTAAATGTCCTATATGAGATTTAACAGAACCTATAGTACAAAAACTTTTTTTATCTGTATATTTTCTAAAAGCCTTCCTTAAAGCGCTAATCTCTACGGAATCTCCCAGATGCGTTCCTGTACCTGGGGTTTCTATGTAGCTAAAATCTTCTGGATTGATTTGCGCATTTTCCCAAGCAGCCAATAACAACTTGGTTTGTAACTCTGGTCTTGGTATGGCGTAATTATTAGACCGCCCCCCATGGTTGATCGCACTCCCCTTGATTACGGCATGTATATTATCGCCATCTTTTAGTGCTTGATCCAGTTTTTTGATAACAATGGAAACAATGCCCTCCCCGGGAACATAGCCATCGGCACTTTTATCAAAAACACGACATCTACCAGTGGGAGATAAAGTCTTCAGTCGCGAAAAAGACACATAGTGCAGAGGACTTAGCAAAACATTAACTCCTCCGATAAGTGCTATATCACTTGCTCCGCGCAAAAGAGATTGTATCCCCAAATGCAAAGCAGTCAGAGAAGAGGCACAAGCATTGTCAACCGGAATAGACTCTCCTTGTAAATCAAAAAAATAAGAAATGCTGCTAGAAAGAGATGACATCGTACTGCTAGTGTGCTGGTAGTCTACAATTGGGATCTGCGCCCTTACAATTTCATCCCAATATTCATGGAAACAGCTTCCAATGTAAACACTTGTTTTAGAGCCACGTACTTTGTTTATTATCGCGGCATCTTCAAATGTTTTATAAGCAGATTGCAATAACAAACGCAGTTGTGGATCAATCCACTTTGCCTGGCGTGGTGCAATAGAAAAAAACTCAGGATCAAACTTATCTATATCATCCAAAAACCCTCCCCATTTGCAATAGGTTTTATTTGCTGTTTTTTTATCTTCATCAAACCACTCTCTATAATCCCAATGGGATTTGGGAACTTCCGTAACCAAATCACGCCCAGCTGTTAAATGTTGCCAAAATTCACTTAAATCTTTTGATTGTGGAAGATAGCCATGCATACCTATAATTGCAATATCCTTGCACTTATTTCGAGCGTTATCTGTGTTTACAAACAAGGGAGAAGTTATCTTTGCAACAGCTGTCTCTGACTTTATTTGGGTTTTACCACTTTTAGCCAAGTATCGTAAAAAAGCTTCCTCGTGTTCTTTGCCCAAGTTTCCACTTAAAGCTTCAATGTTTTGATATTCGAACAACAAAGTGGGGTATAGTTCTATCTCCAACTCTTGCTCTACCTCTTCAACCATACTAAGCATGTGAAAGGATTCGAGTCCCATTTCCATAAAATTATCATCTAAAGGAACATCTTTCTTTTCTATTCCTAAGACAGAAGACATTTTATCTTGAAGATAACTTTGGACATCTTTGACTATATCTACAGATCTTGTAATTTCTTTAGCAACGACAGGTTGGCCTAACCAGTAATGTTTTTTATTAAAGCTAGTAGTTCTTGCAGTGCGCTGTGATTCTTGCAATCCTGCCTCTAAAATCATATGGCAGTTAGTGCCACCAAAACCAAAGGAAGATAAAGCAGCTCGCCTAACATCCCAATGTGATGGCCATGGTTGTAATTTTTGATTTGGATAAAAAGGAGACTGTTCAAATCTAAATCTGGGGTGTGGTTTCTGGCAATGCAATGTTGCTGGTATAGCTTTGTGCTGCAAGCTTAAAAGCACTTTAAGCAAGCTAGCAACTCCCGCTACTGTCATTGTATGTCCCAGGTTTGACTTTACCGAACCTACAGCACAAAACCCCGTTTTTTGCGTGTGTTGTCGATACACTTCTGTTGCCGCTTTGATCTCAATGGGATCTCCCAATAATGTCCCAGTGCCGTGAGCTTCATAGTAACCAATCTCTTCTGGATGTACCTTGCTTATTTGCAAAGCCCTTTCTATCACTTTTTTTTGTCCTTTTAAATTTGGCACGGTAACCCCGGCAGTTTTCCCATCGTTATTTACGGCTGAACCAAGAATAATCCCAAAAACTTTATCACCATCGGCAATTGCTTTGTCATAGTCTTTTAGTAGCACTAGACCAGCACCTTCTCCCAAAACAAAACCATTAGCACGTTCATCAAAGACATAGCTTTTGCCATCAGGAGATAAAACTTGTGCTTTAGCAAATCCTATATGCGAAGAGGGGTCTATCATCAAAAAAACACCCCCAGCAATTACCAATTCACTTTTTTGTTGCAAAATACTCTCACATCCTTCATGCACAGCAACAAGAGAAGAAGAACAAGCTGTGTCTATAGTTTTGGAGATACCATGCAGGTCATAGTGATCGGAAATACGCGCTGCAATCATATTGCTTATTGAATTCACTAAGGAGTGTTGAAAATTTTCTGGAGCGATCAAATGAGGCTGAATGCGCGAATAAAAGTTGTCTTTGGCTCCAATAATAACGCTGCAAAGACTACCCTTTACCTCTTTTTCATGATATCCGGCGCTATCCAATAGCTCTTGGGTAAGCTCTAGTATGATTCGCTGTTGTGGGTCCATTGCCACCGCTTCTCGATCGCTAATCCCAAAAAACTGAGCATCAAAATAGCTAATATGATCCAGAAATCCTCCGTGCTTACTATAAGAAGCATAGATATTATTGTGTTCTGAACCGTAGTATAAACTTTTATCCCAGCGCTCTTCAGGTATTTCTGTAATTAAATTATTACAGGCAGCTAAATTGGTCCAAAAAGCTTTCATATTAGGCGATTGTGGCAAACGGCAGGCCTGGCCAATGATGGCTATTTTTCCAGTTTTGGATTTTGTGTTCTCGGGCACTAGAAACCTTGAACCCGTAATAGCCTGTGATAAATGCAGTTTTGTAATAGAGTCTGTTTCTTGCTTAATTTTTTGCAATGAACCATTTTCTTCTTGGAACAAACCATTTTCTTCTTGCAAAGTATCCACAGTCTTTTCTACTGCAATTTCTTCTTCAATTAAATATTGTGCTAAAGAGCGGATATCGGGGCAGTCTATAAGAGCTGTTGGACTAATGCTACAATTGTATTTATTCTCTAACTCATTTAACATTCTCATCATTAAAATAGAGTCCAGGCCAAACTCTTCAAAATGGCTTTCTACGTCAAAATCTTCCCGATTTAGATGAAGCATGCCAACAGCCATTTCTATCAGATCTTCTTCTACTTGGGCAGAATGTATTTTTTGACTTTGGGAAGTGCTATTTTGAAATGTTTTTTCTTCGCTAATCTCTTTGTTTTTTTTACTTTGCACTTCTTGTTCTTGAAATGTAGCTGCATTTTTTAACCATGTGGAAGGAATAGCACGCATCACCAACTCTTGCAAAGCAACACAAATATTCCCTTTATCATCTGTTATAGTAATGTTAAATTTGACAAGCTCTTCATTTTTTGGCATGTCGCAAAAAAGTACATGTACATATCCTGATGTAGGCGTACTATTCCAAATATCCATGCGCTTTAGAGAAAAAGGCAGATACATTTTGTTTTGAGATGTATTTTGAATAAGCCCAATGATTGCCTGTAAAGCACCATCCATAACAGAAGGATGTAAGACAAAATTTTCTTTGCTGGCAAACATAGTCTGCGGTAAAAACCATTTTCCGCAAACCTCTTGTTCATTACTTTCAAGCTCGACTAGGCTCTGAAATTTGATACCATAAATGATACCTAGTTGGGCAAAACACCGATAAATTTCTTGTTGATCCATTTTATTGGAACAACGTTTTCTAATAATTTCTAAATCTAATGGTCGTGGCGGATCATCTTGCCTATTTTGTAGCTGCAACTTTCCCTGGCTATAAATTGTCGCAATATTTTTGCCATCATAGACCTTGTATGACACATCTTTTGAAGTGGGGGACAAAGAAATTTCTACAGTTTGCATTTCATTTGTTGCATCTATAGGTTGCCCCCACACCACGTTTTTAAAGGTAGTTATCTCCCTCCCTGCTGCCAGTTTTCCTGCGATTCTAGCCATCTCAAGATAGGTAACAGCGGGCATAATTTTTTTTCCCATGACAATATGGTCATATAGAAAAAACTCTGCCCCAGTAAAAAGCGAAGAGAAGCGTTGTTGTTGTAAAGTAGAATTGTTTTCGTGTAGCAATGGATGCAGTGTATTTTTTTTAGTAAGTGCAAAATCATTTTTATGTTGAGAATCTGGCCAAAAGCGTTCTTTAGCAAAAGGGTAGGTGGGTAAACTAATGCGGTATGGTTTCATTTCGCCATATAACTTATCCCAGTCAAAATTTAGCCCTTTGGTCCATAGATTTGCTATTTTGGTGTATTTTTTTTTGTCTATCCATAGTTCCAATGCTTTTGCTGTATCCTGATCAGAAACAAAAACATCGAGAATTTCGCGGTGGCGCTTAGCATGTCCACGATATAGATTTTTGCTGGCCTTTTTTCCTGCAACAAAATTGCGTAGTGCTTCTTTTAACTCAGCTATAGAGCTCACTATGATAGCAAGACGTTCCTCTAATGCCTGGCGCCCTAATTGTAAAGTATAGACAATGTTTGGCAAATCTTTATCACCAAAGGGGGCATTTTCAATCGCTTTTAACAGCAATTGTGCTTGCTTTAAAAGTTGCTTTTCTTTTTTTGCCGACAATATCACGATAGCAGGGTTTTCGTTGTTAATAATGGGCGCTTGCCGTCGATTATTGTCAATATATTCTTCTATCACTACATGGGCATTAGTTCCCCCAAATCCAAAAGAGCTAACACCTGCCAGCCGTGGTAGCTCTTCGCCATGAATATTATGTAAAGCTTTCCATTCTTGTTTTTGCTGTACAATGTAGAAAGGAGTGCCTTCTAGTTCAATACGTGGATTGATTTTTGAGCAATGGAGACTTTTGACCAATGTTTTATGCTTTATTTGCAATAAAACTTTGATGATTCCAGCAACTCCCGAAGCTACTTCTAAATGGCCAATATTGCTTTTAACAGACCCCAAGCCACAACTTGGTTCTGATACTTCAGTATTTGCCTGGGACAATCTTTGGAAAGCTGTTTTTATTCCTTCTATTTCAATAGGGTCGCCTAGGGGAGTTCCTGTACCGTGGGCTTCTATATAACTTACACTATATGGATCAATATTTGCTTTAGTATAGGCCGTTTGCAATAATTGCGCTTGGGCTTTAGGGTTAGGTGCTGTTAGCGAGTTAGCACGCCCGCTATGATTTTCAGCGCTAGAAAGAATCACACCATAGATATGATCTTCCGCTTTTTTTGCCAGAGCAAGATCTTTTAATACTAGTACCCCTGCCCCTTCACTACGAACATAGCCATTTGCTTGATCAGAAAAGCTTTTACAACGACCATCTTTGCACAGCATCCCCGCCTTATTAAAGGCAATATGAGCTTCAGGAATCACTATACCGTGTACTCCCCCAACAATTGCCATCTCACACTCACCATTTTGTATGGTAGCTACAGCGCGATGGACAGCTACTAAAGAACTAGAACAAGCCGTTTCAAGAGCCTCGCTAGGGCCATTGATATTTAAAAAATAACTTATGCGATTTGGTCCCACTGAAGGCACCACCCCAGTGGCAGAATGGCCTTCCATCGCAATACCCGCTTCAGAAATGAGTCTTCCGTAGCCATTATTGCCAATGCCGATAAACACTCCTGTATTGCTTCCTGATAAACTTTGTCCACTATAACCAGCATCTTCTAAAGCCTTCCAGGTATGCATCAATAGCAATCTCTGTTGAGGGTCCATAAACTTTGCTTCCCGAGGGGATATTCCAAAAAAAATAGGATCAAAGTGACTTAAATCATCAATAAACCCTCCCCATTTGATATCTGTCTTATCCCCCTCTTCATCTGCCCTCCCATAAATATCCCGCCAATCCCAACGCTCTCTGGGAATTTCGCTAATGCAATCTTTACCTATAGCCAAATTGTGCCAAAACTGCTCTATATCTTGCGCCATTGGGAAAACAGCGCTCATCCCAATGATCGCAACGGGACAAGAAGTATTTTTTTCAACTGCAGTCTTTGTTAAATTGACTTGTTGGCCTGAGTTTTGAGATGAATTTAAGCTGAAATGCAAAGCCAAGTCAGCAAGAGACTCAGAACCAAAAACTGCAGTAGCGGAAACTGGTTTGCCAATGAACTTTTCTAGTTCTGCTGTTAAAGAGACTATTTCCTGGGAATCCAATCCATATTGAGACAATGGTGCATTTATATTTATTTGTTCTATAGGGATATGTGCCAATTCGGCCATCTTTTGCTGTAACCATAGAGAGATATCGTTGTTGTCTGAATATAGCTTTGATCTCTCTTCAGAATTTTCCTCTATTTTTTTTTCCGTAATAAAAATACGTTTAGCAAAATATGTTTGCAAAATTTTGGAGGAACTTTTCTTAAAATTATTTTTAAAAATATCTTTACAAGCATAGCGTATAATTTTACCACTCGACGTTTTTGGCAAAGCTCCCTTTTGCAATAAAAAAATAGCATGGACTGATATTCCATGCTCATCGGCAACACTTTTGACAATTGCTTCAAATAGTTCTTTATAGCTTGCGTTTTGCTTTTTTTTGGTATTAATTTCCTGAAAAATAACAAGTAGTTCTCTACTATCTTTTTCTATAGTAAAAGCAGCACAGCAACCACGCCTCATTTCTGAAAAAAAACGCTGGTTTTGTTCGCAGGTATATTCAATATCTTGAGGGTAATAATTGCGCCCTCTGATAATCATTAACTCTTTAATTCTACCTGCGATAAAAAGCCAGTCATCTTTGTCTAGAAAACCCAAATCACCTGTTCTCAAATATTTTTTATTGGGTTCATCTGGTGTTGTTGCCTGAAAAATTTCTGCAGTTAATTCTGGTTTTTGCCAATAACCATCACTTACGTAAGGAGCATTTATCCAAATCTCTCCAATTTCATTCGCTTGACGTTTGTGGCAACTATCAGGGGCAACAATGATTATTTCCCCATTAGGGGGCGATGTGCCACAGCTAACTAAAGAATAAGAATTTTTTGTATTTTCTTTAGAATAAGCTACCTTTCCCTGTTTTAGTTGTTGGCTATCTAGTTGTTTGCTTTTGGGATGAGTAAAATAAAGATTACCACAGGCAAGAGTCGTTGCCTCTGCGAGTCCATAGGCAGGATAAAAAGCTTCATATTTGAAACCATAGGAAGAGAAAACCTCATAAAATTTATCCATACTTTGTTTACGAATTGGTTCAGCACCTACAAGCAAAAACTCTAAAGAGGAAAGATCAACTCCTTCCAGGTCTTTTTTATTTGCTTTGCAAGCTGTAAACTCTAAAGCGAAATTGGGAACAGCCGTATGGGTAGCACCATATCTCGATAAAGCACGAATCCAAGAAAGGGGTTTTTTTAAGAAAGTAATCGGAGATGTAAAGACAATAGGAGCGGCACAAAATAAATGTTGGAGTGTTCCAACTAATCCCATATCGTGATAAAGTGGAACCCAAAACACGCTTTTTCGGTGTGGACCGCTAAAGTATTTGTGATTCATTGCTTTGTTATTTTCTAATAAGTTTCTGTGAGTTAAAATTACTCCTTTAGGGCTACCTGTAGAACCCGAGGTGTACTGCAAAAAAGCAATTGTTTCTTCATCGATATTCTTGTAAATTTCTTCGCTCTGTTTACTTTTTAATTTATCAGAAACTATCAGCTTCAACTTGCGCAAAAAGTGAGAGTCTGATACGGGAAAATAGCGAAAAGCTTTAAACAACCAGTTCATTTTACTGGAAGTCAAGGCAAATTTTGCTTCACAATCTTTAATTATGGCAACCAGGCGTGGCAAGGATTTGTTTAAACGGTTTGGGTCTGGTGGATAAGTAGGAACCGCAATGGCTCCCGCATAAAGACAACCCAGAAAAGCAGCAATAAATTCTAGGCCAGGTTCATAGAGCAAAACCACTCTTTCTTTCATCGCATTTTTTTTTACCAATGCATTTGCTATAGTTCTCGCCCGTTTGTCCAGTTCTTTATAAGTAAAAGACTCTTGTTTTTGTTCATTCTCGTCTAAAAATATCAAAACTTCCTTATCAGGCACTTTTGCATTGTAGTGTTTAATAACATCTACAAAAGTAACGCTATCGATAACCTCTTGATCTATAAAATATTGCTGCATTTTATTTTTATAACTCCCATTTTTTATCTAGAGAAAAGATTCCATAAGAAATCCGTGGCAGTATAACAAATGGGTCGAAAAGTAACAAGTTGTTTTCCAACTTAGGTTTATAAGCATAGCGTATAATTTTATTCGAAAGATCTTAAGCTATAAAACATTACTGTATTTAGATATAAAATCCGCCTCACAAGAACATCTTACGTACTTTCGAAAAATAATTTTTTGTTATACACATATATTTTTTTTGTGTATAAGATAAGGCCCTTTAGAGTCTGTTACAAAATTGTATTGGCTACAATTTTCACTGCATCCAGTTTTATAACAGGCTCTTAGCAAAAATGTTATTGATTTTACTATGGAGCCCAAAGAAGCTATGTCCTCATTTAACAATGAACCAATTGCAATTGTAGGAATGGGATGTCGTCTCCCTGGAGGAGTGAATAACATCGACGAGTTTTGGCAATTGCTTGTCGACGGAGTTGATGCTATTTGCAATATCCCACAAGACCGCTGGGATGTAAAAAAATTTTACAATTCTGACCCAGAATATCCAGGAAAAATGAATGTGAAACAAGGGGGATTTTTAGTAGAAAATGTATGGGCTTTTGACCCTTTGTTTTTTGGGATTTCTCCACGTGAAGTAATGACGATTGACCCACAGCAAAGGCTCTTGCTAGAAGTTACCTGGGAAGCATTGGAGAACGCGGGGATTGGGCCTTCAAAATTAGTAGGTTCTGACACAGGTGTTTTTGTGGGAGGCTTTTGCCTTGATGGAAAATTAATTCAACTAAGCCCTTTTAATAGAGAACAAATATCCAACCAAACAGCAACTAGTTGCAGTATGACTTTGCTAGCGAATCGTATTTCTCATAATTTTGATTTTCGCGGCCCTAGCCTTACTGTTGACACAGCTTGCTCCTCTTCCTTACTTGCCATTCACCTGGCATGTCAAAGTTTATGGCATGGCGACTGTAGCGTTGCTGTTGCTGGTGGCGTAAATCTTATGCTGATCCCTGAATATTTTATTGTTATGTGTAAAGGAAAATTTTTGGCCCCCCATGCTAGATGCAAAGCTTTTTCTGAGGAAGCACAAGGATATGTTCGCGGTGAAGGAGCAGGAGTTATTGTTCTTAAACCTCTTTCTAAAGCATTGGCTGACAAAGATCCTATACACGCACTGATAAAAGCTACAGCGACCAACCAAGATGGCAAAACTCTGGGAATATCTCTTCCTAACCAACAATCCCAGGAAGCCCTAATGAAAAGAGTATATGAACAATCTGGGGTGGCCGCTGCAGATATTGACTATATAGAAGCTCACGGAACAGGAACTCAGGCTGGCGATTTAGCAGAAACCAATGCTTTGCACAATATACTTTCGCAAAATCGCGCCACACAAAGCAAATGTATGATTGGTTCTGTAAAAACGAATATTGGCCATCTTGAAGCTGCTGCTGGTGTTGTTGGACTCATCAAGGCATCTTTGTGCTTACAAAAGGAAAAAGTTCCTCCCAATCTCCATTTTGATAATCCCAACCCCAAAATTCCCTTTGACAAGATGTGTATAAAAGTTCCTATAAAACTGGAGTCTTTAAATAGCCAAAAGGCGTTGCATGCTGGGGTAAACTCCTTTGGCTATGGAGGCAGTAATGCCCATGTGCTATTACAACAACACAGCCCCTCCCCTCAAAAAGAACAGCTACCTTTTTTACAACCACTACCCATTACAATATCTGCTAAAGGCGAGAAAGCTTTGCAAGAGCTTGTTGTCAAATACAGGCATTTTACTTCTTCTAAAACACCACTTTCGCTTGAAAACCTTTGCTACTCCACAACTATGCGCCGTGATCACCACAGCCACCGCCTCACAATTGTAGCAACTTCGCCCTCAGAAATTAAAGATAAGTTACAGCTGTTTTTGGAGCAAAAAACAGCACCAGGACTAATTTCTCATGTAGTAGAACCAAAAGATAAGCGTAAGCTGTTGTTTGTCTACACGGGAATGGGACCTCAGTGGTGGGCTATGGGACGAGAACTGCTAGAACAAGAACCTGTTTTTCGCGAAGCAATAAATCAATGTGACAATATTTTCTCAGAGATAGCACCGTGGTCATTATTGAAAGCTTTAACCGCCAGTGAACAAGAATCAAAAATAAAAGAAACTGATGTAGCACAGCCAACAAACCTTGCTATTCAGGTAGCGCTGACAGAATTATGGAAACACTGGGGAATTGAACCAGATGCCATTGTGGGACACAGTATAGGAGAAGTTGCTGCAGCATATGCAGCAGGAGCTTTATCATTACAAGAGGCTTTATTGGTAAGTTTTTATCGCGGTAAACTGCAAAACTCTGTTTCTGGTGCGGGAACAATGCTTGCCATTGAATTATCAGAACTGGAAGCAAGTGCTTTGGTCGATGATTTCGATGAAGTAACTATCGCCGCAATCAATAGTCCTTGTTCCGTTACGCTCTCTGGCACTCAAGAACAATTGCAAGCGATAGCTGATATTTTAGAAGAACATTGTATTTTCTGTCGTTTTCTACAAGTAGAAGTGGCTTTTCACAGCCCACAAATGGACGAAATAAAGCAAGAACTCCTAACTAGTTTAAAGGGATTGCAACCACAAACAACAAAAATTCCTTTATATTCCACAGTAACAGGTGAAATCATTTCAGGAAAAGATTTGACTGAAGACTACTGGTGGAACAATGTAAGACAGCCTGTGCGTTTTGCCCCGGCCATAGAAACTCTCATAAAAGATGAATTTCAGGTATTTTTAGAAATTGGGCCACATCCGGTTTTGAGTAATGCTATAAAAGAGTGTGTCCAAGAAAAAAAAGCACAAGGACACTTTTGGCACTCTTTACACCGGAAAAAGCCAGAAAAATCAACTATGCTAGAAGCCCTTGCACATCTTTACGGGGTTGGTTTTGATGTTTCCTGGTCAAATATTGTCCCTCCACATGCCAACTATATTTCATTGCCTACCTATCCCTGGCAAAAAGAGGTCTACTGGCAAGAAACAAGCCAATCAAAACAAGATAGATATGCTCAACACAAACGCCATGCTTTTTTGTATGAAAAAGTAAATGTAGCTCAACCAACATGGCAAGTAGAGTTAAATGACAGCTTTTTTCCTTACTTAAAAGATCACCGCATTGACAACCATATAATTTTTCCTGGAGCAGGTTATATCGAGCTGGGCCTTGCTTTACATCAAGAAATACACCAACAGCCATCCTGCGTTTTGCAAAATTTAAAATTTCATCAAATGTTAATGTTAGAAAATAACAAAAACCAGATATTGCAAAGCTCTTTCAATGTCAAAACCAGAGAATACTCCGTTTATAGTTGTGCCAAACAAGAAAAAAA
This sequence comes from Planctomycetota bacterium, assembly GCA_029260735.1. Classification (GTDB taxonomy): domain Bacteria; phylum Planctomycetota; class Uabimicrobiia; order Uabimicrobiales; family Uabimicrobiaceae; genus JAJDCR01. The sequence goes on along the minus strand of JAJDCR010000142.1, from coordinate 18,940 downwards.
TTGGGTGCTGCACGCTAGTGGCAAAGTTTTTAGCTTTTCTCGTAGAATTAATAATATAAATCTAGATGAAATTAACAAGCGTTGTCCTACTGCTATCAATAGAAAATCTTTTTATCGGCAATTAGCTGCAAAAGGATTGAATTATGGCCCTTCTTTTCAATCTGTGGCTAAAATATGGAAAGGGCAAGATGAGGTTTTAGCACAAATAGAAAACCCTGGGCTAGGAACAGAAAAACACATTTTGTTTCATCCAGTTTTGCTAGATGCTTGTTTTCAATCATTAATTATCGCGGTAGCAGACAACAAAAAAACATATCCATTTATTCCCGTTTCCATTGAAAAGTTTATATTTCACACTCCCCCAACAGATAACTTTTTTTGCTATGGAAAAATAGAGCAATACCAAGAAAACAAAATTGTTGCGACTATCCTGATTTGTGATAATAAAGGCAAAGTCATCATTGATATTCAAGGATTAAAATGCCAGGCAATAAAGAAAGAAAAGCAAAAACAAACAAAAGAGCTCTTTTATGATTTTGATTGGCAAGAAAGTAAGCTAATAGCTCCTTTGCCATATAAGACAAAACATAAGACAAAAACCTGGCTTATTTTGGCAGAAAAGGGAGAAAATCTTGATAAGCTAGCCACTTATATCCAAAGCTCTGATATAAATGCAATGATTGTCTGTTTGGGAGAAAGTCAGACAAAAATAGCAGATAACTATTTTGAAATCCCCAAAAAAAGCAAGGAAGATATACAGAGACTGGTAAAAGACATTTCTTATGAAAAAATTATATACCTGGTAGGTAGCAATACCAAAAGACAAGGTGATGCGACACAACAAACAATAGATGTATGTATGCCCTTATTGTACCTTGTTCAATCTATGGCAAAAAATAAAAAAGCAAAAATTGGCGTTGTGACTCAAAGTTGTCAGATGGTTAGTCCTAAAGACAACATGAAAGATGTCAATGCATCTTCTTTATGGGGTTTAGCAAATGTTGTGGAAAATGAACTATCCCATATAAACTGTCAGGCAATAGATGTTCTTCAAGAAGAATTTGAACAACACATAGAACTATTGTTTCAAGAACTACTTAGCAACCATAAAGACGTAGATGTGGCCTATCGCAATGAAAAACGTTTTATTAAACAACTAAGTAAAAAAGTATTCCAGGAAAATGTAGCGCAAAAACAAGTACCCATGGGATCTGACACTCCTGTTAAACTGGAATTGGAACAACGTGGAAACTTAAATTCACTGCAGTTTCATCAAACTACAAGACGCTCCCCTGGACCCAGCGAAGTAGAAATCAAATTATATGCCTCGCCGATAAACTTTAAGGACTTGCTTAAGGCTATGGGTGAGCTCTCTACAATTGCGACAGAAAATACTTTTTTTGGTGAAGCGTTGGGAATGGAAGGAGCTGGTAAAATTGTAGCCCTTGGAGAAAATGTCCAGGATCTTCATATTGGCGATGAAGTAATTGTTCCCTTGTCAGACAGTTTTCGCTCTTATGTCACTGTAGCAACGCAACTTGTTGTCCCTAAACCCAAAAATCTTGATTTTTTCCAGGCTCCTGTACTGCTAGGGTTTATCACAGCTTATTATAGTTTTGTTGAAATTGCGCAAATGCAAAAAGGAGAAAAAGTACTTATCCACAACGCCACAGGAGGAGTGGGGTTAGCAGCTATTCAAGTGGCTAAATGGCTAGGGGCTGAAATTTTTGCTACCGCAGGAAGTGAGGAAAAAAGAGATTATTTGCGTCAATTAGGCATTGATCACGTCATGGATTCGCGCTCACTACATTTTATTGAAGAAATCAAAAATAAAACTAATGGCTACGGTGTGGATGTTGTGCTCAATGCTCTAGCTGGGGAAATTATGAATAGAAGTTTTGAGTTGCTTGCTCCCTACGGAAGATTTCTAGAAATAGGTAAAAAAGATATTACAGAAGACAATCCTCTGGCAATGAGGCCTTTTAACAACAACACTACATTTGCTGGTGTTGATATTGATAGATTTTATCGAGAGCGTCCAGAAAAAGCGCGTAAGATATTGATGAAATTAATTCAACTTTTTGATAATGCCACTTTTCAGGCTATCCCCATTACAAAATTTGCCTGGAAAGATGTCAAAGAAGCTTTTAAATTTATGGCTCAAAGCAAACATATTGGAAAAATAATCATTGATATGCATCAACAAGAGGTGCCCGTTGTTATAAAAGCGCAAAAAGAATTTGCCAATGGCACTTACATCGTTACAGGAGGAACCAAAGGCTTTGGACTTGCTATTGCCAGGTGGTTACTCCAAAAAGGAGCTAATAAATTAATTCTTATTAGTAGAAGTGGCGCTTGTGATCATACCATAAATTCACTCAAAAATGGAGCTGAGGTTATTGTCAAAAAAGCTGATATAACCAATGAAGTAGAAGTTGCTGCTATAATATCAGAAATTGATAAAACCCAACCACCACTAAAAGGAATCATTCATGGTGCCATGGTTTTGAACGATGGCTTTATCTTGGATTTTGATGAAGCAAGTTTTGCTAAAGTGATATTGCCAAAAGTAAAAGGATGTTTACTCTTACATCAATATACACAACATATGCATCTGGACTTCTTTATTTTACTTTCCTCTATCTCTTCAATTATTGGCAATAGAGGCCAGGGAAATTATGTTGCTGCCAATGCTTTTTTAGACAACTTTGCCTATTTCCGTCGTAGTTTGGGGCTAACAGCAACAACAATCAATCTTGGCATGTTGTCGCAAGTCGGTGTTGCAGCGCGCAATGAGCAACTTAAAGCACATTTAGAAAAAATGGGCATGAAAGGGCTTTCGACCAAAGAAGCTTTACAAGCATTAGAAATTGCTATAAAAGAAAAACCGACACAAATAGGAGCTTTTAATATAAGCTGGAGCAAATGGGGAAATCTTCATTCTTCACGATTTAGGAAATTTGCGAAGCACAGCGATGACAAAGAATTTCCAAAAAGTAGAAAAGAACAGCTTTTTACTAAACTTTCTTCTTTGTCATCATCAGAAAAAAAGCAACAAATAGAACGAATTATTACAGAAGAAATGGCAATAGTACTGCGCTTATCTTCAGAAAAAATCAATGTACATCAAAGTATCAAAAGCATAGGGGTAGATTCATTACTGGTACTGGAATTTAAAAATTCCATTCAAGCCAACTATGGTCTTGAGTTTTCTACAGCAGAAATTCTCAAAGGCCCTAGCATTCAGCAAATAGCTCAGCAAGTCCTTGATGAAATGCCTGACAAAAAATAATTAAAATGCAGAAAGAACTATGTCAAACAAAGAAGATATAACGATTAAGCAAAAACAAGAGTTGTTTAAACACAAATTAAGAGAAAAAGCAGCTAAAAAAATGCTGTCTTCCCATAAAAAACAAACAGATACAGCAAATATCCCAGAACACTTTTACCGTTTTGAGGAATTCCCAGAATATAAAGAATTTGCACAGCAATTTAGCATATTTGATGATCTTAAAATTCAAAATCCTTATTTCCGTGTGAATCAAGGTATTGTAAGCGCTACAACACAAATTGATAACAAACCTTTTATTTCTTATTCTAGCTATAACTATCTGGGGTTTTCAGGAGACTCTAGAGTCTCGCAAGCAGCTAAAGAAACAATTGATAAATATGGTTCTTCTGTTTCTGCGAGTAGAATAGCTACAGGAGAACGCCCTATTCATCGCGAACTGGAAGTGGCAATTGCAGATTTTGTAGGAACAGAGGATTCTATTGTATATGTTGGCGGCTATGGTGCGAACGTAACAGTCATAGGAAATTTGTTAGGGCATAAAGATCTCATAATTCACGATTTTCTTAGCCATAGCAGTATACTAAACGGCAGCCTGTTATCTAATGCCAAAAGGCTTTCCTTTCCTCATAATGATGTCGCAGCTCTCGAACAAATTTTAGAACAAAATCGCAGCGATTGTGAGCGCGTATTGATCGTCATTGAAGGTGTTTATAGTATGGATGGAGATATTGCTCCCCTACCGGAAATTGTCCGGCTAAAGAAAAAATTTAAAACTCTGTTGATGGTGGATGAAGCACACTCAATAGGTGTACTCGGAAAAACGGGAAGAGGCATAAGAGAGCATTTCTCTATGAAAGCAACAGATGTTGATTTATGGATGGGGACCCTTAGCAAATCATTTGCCAGTTGCGGTGGCTATATTGCAGGAAGCAAAGAGTTAGTTAAGTTTTTAAAATACAACTCCCCTGGATTTCTTTATAGCGTAGGTATATCACCAGCTAATGCAGGAGCTGCATTGGCGGCAATAAAATTATTGCAAGTAGAATTTCAAAATGTAACACTTTTACAAAAAAACGCGCGCTTTTTTCTCGATTGTTGTCACAAAGAAGGCCTTGACACAGGAACAAGTGCTAACTCCCCTATTATTCCTGTTATTATAGGCAATTCTTCCACTTGTCTTTCTTTAGCAAATGCATTATTTGAAAATGGTATCAATGTTCAACCTATTCTGTATCCAGCTGTAGCAGAAGACATGGCAAGACTACGCTTTTTTATTACCAAATGTCACACCCAAGAGCAAATGAAATACACCATAGACAAAATAGTGGAGCTATTAGACGTATTAGAAGGTTTAGTATACTAAGGAAGGGTAGGAGAGCAAAGAGGTAAGGGGCAGCATAAGTGCTCCTTACCTCTTTGCTCTCTTGATGGACATTTTAAGGCATAATTCGAGTCGTTATTCTGAAACTCTTTCTTTACAACACTACTTCAAAAATCGAGCTCGCACCCGAGGCCCGGTTTATTCTGAGGATAGAGAACGCCATCGCGGATGATCACTCCCCGAGAAGGGTCGCCGATGATATCGAAATGACTGTCCAAATCAGCATAAAGAACATTATGCTGAGAAAGAGCAAAGTGCATTCCTGCGGCAATGCCTAACTCCACTTCGTCCATGCAGCCTACCATCGATTCGATTTGGGCAGCTTGGGCGATGGCATTGATGGAGATAGCCTGGCGGATTCCTCCTACTTTCATCAACTTGATATTCACCATATTGACAAGATCTTTCTTGGCTAGGCGAAAGGCATCGCTTAGATTGAGAAGACTTTCGTCGGCCATGATGGGAATAGCCACTTGATTGGTCACTCGTCCGAGAAGCTCAAATTTATTTTTGGGAGTGGGCTGTTCTATCAATTCAATTTTTACCTGTCGGGTACTTTTAACAAAGTGAAGGCACTCCTCCAAAGTATAGCCTTGGTTTGCATCAAAACGTAGCTCTACTTTTTTCCCTACGGTTTCGCGAATCTTGATCATTCTTTCAATGTCTAGATCAACGTCTGCCCCTCCTTTTACCTTGATACATTTAAAGCCCTTTTTGATAAATTCTTGGGCTTTGGCAAGCGTTTCTTCTACAGGTAAAATCCCAATGGTGATGCTTGTTTTTATGTGCTTGCGAAATCCTCCTAACATTTGATAGAGAGGTAGATTTGCAATTTTTGCCAAGAGATCATAGAGAGCCATATCCACTCCTGCCAAGAGGGAAGGAGAGTCGGGCAAAGCCATTTTAAGCTTATGAAGTATCCAAGCCATTCTCAGGGGATCGGCGTTATTTAAGATGGGCTGAGCTACTTGTTCTAGCTTCTGGAGAACTTCGCTCGCCGTTTCTCCTGTAATTTCTTTGTCGGGGGCAGTACAGCCGTAAGCTACTATACCTGTGTTCGTTTCCAACATAATAAAAACGTTTGTCGTTTCAGAAATAGTTTCGTAGCTTATGGTATAAGGTTCCGTTAACTTCATTTCTACCGACCAAAACTTGATATTTTTAATGCGCATTTAGTCCATTCTTTCAATATCGATGCTGATAAATTTCTTCTAAAGTCAACCCTTTTAAGTTCTCAATGAGCGTGACAAGATGAGAGATCATGATTTGCCAGATTTTTTGCCCTTTTTCCGCAGTAGCTTTGGTGGGGTCGCCCATAACTCCATTAGAAGAAAAGGTTTCGGTATAGGCATGCCAAGAAATACCTCGGTTGGAGGTAAAATCTAAATAGCGGTTGGAGAATTCCGGAACAAGAGGCTCCGCTAGATCCATTTTGACTAAATGAGGGCGAATGGCTAAGGTTGTGCTCGTTTCTACCTCTCCGGCGTGGATATCATTGGGGGTATCAATAAGCTTATAAATGTCTACATCACTTGTTTCTCCCGTATCTACGCAAACAAGGATATGGGTATCTCGGTTAATCATTTGGGCGGCGTGGTTCAAAGTCGCACTGTTTCCTCCATGCCCATTAATAATGATGAGTTTTTTAATCCCATTTCTGGCCGCACTGACTCCAATATCATAGACCAAATGAGCTAGAGTATCATTGCTGATGCTAAGAGTTCCTTTGAAATTATCGTGATGGTAAGAAACTCCATAAGCAATATCTGGTAAAACTAAAGGTTTGGGGGAGCTACAGGACTCCGCTACTTTATGGGCTAGATACTTAGCGTCGTAAGCATCGGTATCGAGAGGGAGATGAGGGCCGTGCTGTTCAATAGCTCCTACCGGTAAAAGAGCAATATCTGTTTTTTTAAAACGTTCCTCGGCTTCTTTCCATGTCATTTCCGCCCATAGATAGTTTTCCGATTGGTCCGAGTTGTTTGTTGCAGAAGAAGGCTCACTTAAATCAAAAGTATAAGGGGCCTGTAAATCAGGGTCGCTTAGTAAGTCAAAGGATTTCCAGGTTTTGTTTTTTTTGCGAATGGCTCCTTGAGCATACTCCAGATAAATCTTATACAAAGGAGCTCGTAGAGCAACAGGTATATTGTTCATCGGAGAGTGCTCATTGTCAAAACGAAGTTGCAAAATAGATTTTTGCTCTTTTACTTTTTCTGACGTAGTAATGATTCCTTTTTGCGCTAGCATAAAATAGAGTTGCTGGATTCCCTTTTCTTCTTGGTGGACTCCTTTTTTGATCAGAGAAGCAAGGCTCTCTTTTATTTGTTCTGCGCTGTAGCCACAAGCTTGAGGATCGGCGTCGATAGCTTTTAGCATAGCGATGATACGTCGACATTTTTCGCACTTTCCGCAAGGGTGCACCCTTTCTTCTTCCTCTTCTTTATGAGCGGAGTGACAAGATACTTGGTGTTGCTGCAAATGAGGATAGCGTTTCACTAATATATTCTGAATCAGCATTTCGGAGAGAGGGCGCAAAATAGAGAATTGGCTAATGGCCCACCCTTTCTTAAGAAAGTAGCGAGACATCTCATTATCAAAATAAAGGCTTTGGTCATAGAGCCCATCGTAATGAGTAATTCCTTCCGTCCGGGTTTTGTTCGTTGTATCAAACTCATCCCCAATTAAAATACGTCCGATTCCTCGCTTTCGTAATAAAGGTAAAGCTCCAAAAAGAAACACTCCTACAGTCCATAAACGAATAGGGTATTCGTCGCTACGTATATTAGCAAAATCAGGACGAATAAAAGGTAAATGGCGTAAAAACCAAGCAAAAAGACGATCAGAGTTAACCCATACCTTAGCTGTATTAGGGACATTTTCTTTAAAATAGCGGTGTGAATTTAGGGCTGTAAACCAGTGTCTTCCCGATTCGTTAAGATAAATGGGATGAACTTCGCAACCTATCTCGTTTAAGAGACCATAGGTCAGCAAGCTATCTTTTCCTCCGCTGGAGAGAATAGAGTAGCGTTGATTGTCACTAGACCATAGCTGCCAATTGCTTTTGGAAAATTTTTTTACATCAGGAAACTTTAGGCTGGCTTGGCAATAACGCTTTTTTTTGATGACAGGAATTTCCTTCGCTTCACCTATCAAAAAAGGGTTAGGTTCCAAAAACTTTTTCACATAAATTTCTCGGGCCGTATTTTCTGCCATATCGCGCAAAAAACGTCGATCACTTTCGTCATAATCTCCATGAAAAATGATACTTTTGCAAAAAAGACCGTAGTTGAGAGCGATCTGAGCAGATATGATGTTGGCTAAATTCTGAGACATAGCTTCGGACGGAGAAAAGATCTCCTCCTCATAGCTATAGATAAAGTCCATAGTGCTTTTTTGGTCATTTTGAATGATAGAATAGGGAGCAATAAGGCGCTTTTTTTCTAGGACAACAGGGCCTATTTCTAAACGATCTATGACTTGAAGACAAGCCAAGGGATTTTCGGATTTTTTTTCCATATTTTTCTTCTTGTTTTTTAGAGTGTATTATTAAGGGTATGTCGGCATTTCCCTAATCAAGTTTATTATTGACAATATGATAACATGGCAATATGGTAATATTATCATACGATAATACGCTCTCCATTTGTTATTGTTTTAATGACGAATGGAAGTTTTCCTAATTATTTTTTAAAAGTAAGAACAGCTTGGGCTAATTCATCTGCCCCATTTAGTAGGACATCAAACGTTGGTAAGCCAGATACTTGGCCAATGGTTTCACAAATAATGGGTATTTTGTCTAAGGAAAGCTCTTCATGGTTAAGGGTAATCGCAACAACAGGTTTACCAGAAAGTAACTCAATAGCTTCGACTTGTTTGGCTAAGGGGTGGAGTGGATAGCCAGGAAATCCATCGTATTCCTTACGAGCAGGAGCGTGCTGGAGTACGACAATATCGGGGCGTCCTCCCGCGAGAATCTCAAAACCGCCAGGATAAGCAGGATTCATTAAACTTCCTTGCCCTTCTATGACAATCACCTTGGGTTTATTTTCCTCCCAGGCTTTCCAAACCATATGTTCGATTTGGCCAGAAACAAAATCATTAATCAAAGAGTCCATGATTAAGCTATAGCGGGCTCCTTGCATCCAGGCTGTCTGCCCAGTTCCAACCATTTCCACAGAAATACCCATTTTTTCCAGTGCCTGGACTAATAGCCAAGCGGTGGTGCGTTTTCCTACGGCAGAATCCGTACCCAATAGGGCAATTTTTAAAGAATCCACTTCTTCGATTTTGCCGCTAAAAAAATGTTGCTCGCTGCGGGGAGGTGTTTTTCGAACATCTCTTAAGACTACGTTGTGTTCTTTTGCTAACTCATCGAGGTTTACATCTTCTGAGAGATAGTCATGCAGCCCACTATCTATATTCAAACCTTCTTTTATGGCATAAGCCATATCCTTTCGAGCAGAGTCACTGAGTCGTCCTCCATCAGGAGCTAGACCGACAACGAGGTGCGTCGCTTTTTTCCCCTTTGCTACACTGTCGGCAATGGCCTCAGCTAAACTAGCAAAAAGAGGTATTTGCTTAGATCTATTATCGAGAACTTCTCCGGCATCTTTTCCAGCATGCCGAGAGTCAATAACAGACAATACTTGATAGCGCCTTGTAAAACGAACTAGTCCATGGGCTGTCTTTCCATTGGGTGTGTTAAAAGAGCCTTGGCAGTAGACAATTGCATTGCCTTCTGGAAATGTGGTCATGAATTTCTCCCTGTTATAACAACAACAAATCGATCTTGAGGTAAATTTTCTTCGCCGTTTTTGGTTAAAAGAGCGGGTAAACCTACAGTAGAAGCAGGCAAAACGGTCAGCCCTTGCTGCTTGCGAACCATCCGGGCAAAATGAAGCATGTTTTTGTCCGAGACATCCACGGCCCACCCCTTGCTCGCTCGAATCGCTTCTAAAGCTAAATCTCCGTCAATGGAATGCCAATTAATAAGGGGCTCATTAATTTTTGTTTCCTTTATATTTTCTGGTTTTAGATTATGACACTCCTTTATTCCCTTTAAAAAAGCATAAACGATGGGATTCTTTTTGTAGGAAGATCCTGCGATAATGCGGGGAATGCGAGAAGTTTTTCCTCGCCGGTATAGGCTGAGAAATCCCTTATAGATTCCTGCTAGGGTTGTGCCATTGGAAACAGGTACCGCAACAGCCCACGGAGCATCTCGGAGTTCATCATAAATTTCATGAGCAATTTGTCCATAAGCACGTAGTTGTATAGCAGTGTTGGCTCCTCCTGGATTGGCATCGTAAATTTCGTGTTTTTCCGCAAATTCCCGAGACACTTCCACTGCTTTCTCATAGTCTCCCGGAACCCGGAGGATTTTTGCTCCCAGCTTCTCCATTTCTTCAATACGCTTGGTTTTGTAGCCTTCTGGAATATGAACCACACAATTTAGTCCCGCTAAAGATGCTGCTAAAGAAATAGCAACACCATAGTTACCACAAGTGGCAACTGTAATCCCATCAAAGCCCCGGCGAAGCGCATCCATGGACTGAGAAAAGGCAATACGATCTTTTTGAGTGCCAGTGGGGTTACCTCCCTCAAACTTAAGATAAATTTGTCGTATCCCCACTTCTCGTTCTATATTACGTGCTCTAACTAAATCTGTATCTCCCACTTCCGAATCAATGATATCTTCATACCCTTCTAAGCGCTCTTCGAGAGGACTATCAAGGTTACTCGCAATTTGGTGCTGAGATTTTATTATTTCCACAACTTGCTGGATTTGTCCTTCTGCTTCGCTAAGAAGATCGGGAGGATTAACTGAAATTTTCTTCATGAACTGTTTTATTCCTTAAGGAGTTTTCAAGAAAACTATCTATCTCTTTTGGGAGAACAAAATTTTTCTAAGACCTACGAAAGAAAAAACAAAATTAGCTATAGATTAGTAGGCATGGTGATTTTAGACGTCTTATTCTAAGACGTGAAAAGATCTTTTACCACAAAATCACTCTAAAATTTCCTATAAAATAAAATTTATTTTAAGATATTTTTGGGAGGGAAAATTTCGATAGAAAATAAAGACAATATTTCATAAACTTAATTGTTAGGCAAAATCGAAAATTCTTGCTTTTTTCTGTTTTTGTTAGTATTATAAAAGAGAATCAATGAAAGGATAATACATTGAAAACTCTTTTAATTATACTCAGTCTGAGTTTTTTAATCCCCTTTGTAGGTGCAACAAACTTACTTTATGTGAGTAGTGAAGGCAGCAATCAAATTTTGCTCTTTGATGGAGATACAGGAGCTTCCTTAGGAAATTTTACCCAAGGAAGCGTGAACACGCCAGAGGGAATTGCTTTTGCACCAGATGGAACTGTTTATGGAGCTTCCTTTGGCAGTAGTTCAGTCATTCAGTATGATGGAACCACCGGGGCTGTTCTGGATAGTTTTTCTGTAGGATTACCTGTGGGCTTATCATTTGGTCCAGATGGCAATCTTTATATTGGTGGGCGCACTGCTAGTGCGATCATTAAGCGAGATTTAAGCACTGGCACCTCTTCTATATTTGCTTCGGGAGGAGGACTGAGTGGGCCAGATGATTTCACTTTTGGCCCGGATGGTAATCTCTATGTCAGTAGTCGTTTTAGTAATCAAATCCTCCGTTATAACGGAACCACCGGAGCTTTTATTGATGTATTTTTAGACTCTTCCGATGGAATTAGCACTCCAGAGGGAATTCTTTTTAACAACAACGGAGACTTGTTTATTGCAAACCGAGGATTAGGACAGATTCTTAAGGTTAATGCGAGTACTCAAGCCGTTTCTATTTTTATTTCATCAACATCACCCTTTGGTATGACTTTTGGCCCAGATGGTAATCTTTATGTCACCAATTTTTCCTCCAATACAATTGAGCGATTTAATCCTACCACGGGAGCTTTTATTGATAATTTTGTTACCTCGGCAGGAGGAACTCCTACTTTTTTAACTTTTGACACTAGTGATACGTTTTCCTCTGCTGTTCCTGAACCTGGCAGTTTCTTACTTCTTTCTTTTGCTATTGCTTTTCTAACCAGTCGTAAGATGATGACATAAGCTTTTGCTAAGTTAATACTTATTTCTATTACTTAGATTATTCCCTTAGGGAGGATGCCAATATTTCTGCCAAACGAGGGGATTGCTTGGGTGGATTTTTTCTGAGAAAATAGTATAGCCTGTTTTATGGATAAATTCGTTAATGTAGTGAGAGAAGCAGTCTAAGTAAAGACAAAGTGGGGAGATTAATTTGCTATCTTTCATTCTAGTTCCTTCTATGTTTAGAAAAATGGTTTTCATTATGATTATATGAAACCAATAATATAGAAGAAGGATTGAATAATAAAAAAAGAACCGGCATTAAAACCTGAAAAATAATGCCGGTTCTTTTTTTATGCTATTTGAAAATCTAAAAACTATTATTTGTTAGATTGCAAATGAACTAGTGGGTTCTTTTTTTATTGCTCAAAAAAAGAATGGAGAGGAAGAGTAGAAAAACGGAGGAAGGTTCTGGGACGACTGTAGACAACTCTGTGATTTCTTCTTGGAGCAACAGTCGATTGTAAATACGAAGCTCATCAACCGCTCCCCCTAAATGATTATTAAGATTGTCAGGAGTTTGTATGTCGAAGTCCTTGTCAGCACCGATAACAAGTGTTCCGGGAGCTACGGGAGTAGGGGCGTTTGAATCACTAATGCTTGCAGCGAGAACTCCATCGACAAAGAGAGAATGCTCTCCGGCAGGAAAGTTGTAGTTCAAAACTATATGGTGGAAAGCAGTGTTGTCTTCATAGTCGGGCCCGATGAGATTATGCAAGGTACTTCCAAAGCCACTAAAAGCTCTGGCTTGTCCACTGGTAAAAATTTTCATTCGGCTTGTGTCAGTTAAATACTGAGTAAAAACGCTGACCCCACCAGATGTTCTCTGGGCCCAAACAGAAATCGCTCCAACAGAAGTGCTATAACCATTACTACCGAGCAAAATGTGATCATCTATTCCGTCAAGTACAGCCGCTTGTCCAAAAACACCATTCCCGTATGTCACCCCATTTACTTCTGTTCCATTATTTCCATTACCACTAATATCATTAGCATTACCATCAAAAGTTAAATGAGCGACTAAGCCGTCAAGTAGTGTGGCTTGGAGGGATAAAGAGCAAAAGCAAAACAAAAAAACAAAGCAAATTTCTTTTTTCATCTTAAAACACCTTTTCTTATTATTTTTCTAAATAAGTCTTCTACTCTTCATCCTAACCCAAAATTCCTTAAAATACAAGTAAAATTCCATACTTTAGATTTGCATAAAGTACCAGTTTTTTTCAGTTTTCCGTTTTAAGTTTTCTTAAGTGATAAAATAATAACAGGCATTATTTTTCAAGTTTTAATGCCTGTTATTATTTTATATGCTCGGAAGAATTTTTGTTTTAGCTAAATTCTGATGATGAAAAGTGGTATAAGGTAAATCCTCAATGCTGTTTGTGTTTAGAGCAATCTTTAAGACATCAGAAGCCGTTTCGACAAATTCAAATTGCATTTCTGAACGAACTTTTTTGGGAATTTCTCGAAGATCTTTTTCATTCTTTTTACAGAGCAAGATTTTTTGAATTCCTGCCCGATGAGCAGCTAGAATTTTTTCTTTAATTCCTCCTACGGGCATAACAACACCTCGCAAAGTTATTTCTCCGGTCATTCCTATTTTTGGATTCACTGGACGGTTGAGAACTAAAGAAGCAATCGCTGTTAACATAGTTATCCCAGCAGAAGGCCCATCTTTGGGAATAGCTCCCGAAGGAACATGAACATGGATATCATGTTTATCAAACTGGAAGTCAGGGCTTACCATGGGAATTTTAGACCGGACTAAACTCAAAGCAATTTGAGCAGATTCTTTCATCACATTCCCAAGTTGTCCTGTTAAAATAAGGTCTCCTTTTCCTGGCATCAGACCAGCTTCCACAAAAAGAATTTCTCCTCCGAGGGATGTCCAGGCTAGTCCCGTAACTACTCCCGGGAAAGAGCTTACTTCGGCCATTTGATGATCAAATTTTGTCGGACCAAGAATATCTTCTAAGTCTTTCTGACGAGCTTCTACCGGAAGAGGGGTTTCTTCATCCAAAATTTTCTCTGAAGAAACTCGGCAAATTGTCGCAAGATTACGTTGTAATTCTCTCACTCCGGCCTCTCGGCTGTATCGTTCGATGATTTCTTGCTGCGCATCTTTGTGAATGAGCAATTGCTTTTCGCTTATCCCATGCTCTTTTAGTTGCTTAGGGACAAGATACTTTTCAGAAATATTAAGTTTTTCTTCCTCGGTGTATCCGCTAACTTCAATAATTTCTAAGCGATCTCTCAAAGGCCCAGGAATACCATCAAGAGAGTTAGCGGTTGCAATAAAGAAAACATGGGAAAGATCATAAGCTACATCAAGGTAATGATCTAAAAAATTATCATTTTGCTCTGGATCTAGGACTTCCAAAAGAGCACTTGCCGGGTCACCCGTGAATCCCCGAGAAAGTTTATCTATTTCATCCAAAACAAAGACAGGGTTTTTTGCTCCCGATCTTTTGATCCCTTGAATGATACGACCAGGCATCGAACCAATGTACGTTCGACGATGCCCTCTTACTTCAGAATCATCCCGAACCCCACCTAAGCTGATTCTGACGAATTTCCGTCCTAAAGCTTCCGCGATACTTTTTCCTAAACTGGTTTTTCCTACTCCTGGAGGACCTACAAGAAGGAGGATAGAGCCTTTTCTTTCTTTTTTTAGTTTCATAACGGCAAGATGTTGGATGATACGGCTTTTAATTTTTTTAAGTCCGTAGTGGTCTCGTTCCAGAATTTCTCGGGCTTTATCCAAATCTATTTCTTCCTCATCTTTGATATTCCAAGGAAGAGCGAGCAAAGTATCTAAGTAAGTGCGGATAACATGATGCTCGGGAGATGAAGAAGGTATATTGAGGAGGCGTTTTAACTCTTCGCAAGCAATTTTATTTACTTCTTCAGGCATGTCTGCTTCAATAATTTTTTTCTCGTATTTTTCCGCTTCCGAGGGTTCATCTTCTTCAAGTTCTTCTTGAATAGCTCGTAATTGCTCACGAAGAATACTTTCTCTATGAGCTTTCCCTACTTTACGAGTCAACTTCTCTGCCATTTCTGATTGTAGCTCAAGTCCTTCTTTTCTTTCGACTAGGAGGCCAAGGATTTTTAATCCCTTAATTTTAATAGAATCAATTTCAATCAAATCTTGCTTTTCTTCTTTGGATAAGGGAAGATTTTGGGCACAGGTATGAATTAGTTCAATAGGGTCTTCAATAGTTTCGACCTTTTTCCGAAAATCAGGTTCTGATTCCAGAAGATCTAAAATCTCCAAAGCAAGCTCTTGGATATTTTTATGGAAAGCATTTAAGGTTTCATCATTAACATCAATTTCGTCTATAGCTATTATACTCGTTGCTTCTAGGAAGTTTTCTCCTTCGCGAAAATCAAGGACTTTTACTCTCGATTCTCCTGTCACTTCTAAAGCATAGCCTTTTCCCATGAGATGTGCCAAATTGTCAATATGAGCCAAAGTCCCTGTTTGGTATAGTTCTTCAGGGTTTAGTTTTTTTCCTGGAGCATTCGTTTTTTTAGCCAAAGCTAAAATATAACCGTCTGTTTCTTTAGCTTTTTCAACTAGAGTGACCCCATTCTCTTTTTTCAAAGAGATGAGCACTTTTGTTCCGGGAAAAAGAACGGATTGGTCTAAAGCAATCACAGGCAAGTAAGTTTGCTCTAATTTCTCTTTCATGGTGTTGTATCCTTTTGTTCTCTCATCTTTGTCAAAATTCATATTTTGCAAATATTTTTCTTTTATTACACATCTTTACGTAAGTTCGTCGCAAAAAGCAAGCCAATGAAAGAAATGCAGCTCTCTGTAAGGGCTGCTTTCTGGAAAAAAAAGACGGCTACCTCAGAAATTATTTAAGAAAAAGAAAAGCGGTAGAGAAAGTAAAAAAAAGAAAGAGGAAAAAACAATCCCAAATAATGTGTCTCTTTTTAACGAAAATTCGCCTTAACTCTGTCAAAATGTATATACTTCAATTCATTGCCTGGCGATAAATTGAAAATAGAATTGCCAAATAAAAATGAAATTTGCTAAAATAACGATTTTATCCTATACAAATATTCTTGTAGCCAGTAGTCAGTAGAAAATCAAGAAATCACTCTGTTTTCCTACAGGCTACTTCTAACGGACTTCAATATTCATAGGAATTATAGCCCGATAAAAATCGTGACTCGATTCGTAATCTTAATCTTAATCGTAATCATAATCGTAATCTTTTTTTATTTTCGATTACGAGTACGATTATGATTACGAGTACGACTCGAATTACGAAGAAACAAAGTCAGTTCTTGATTTTACCCCGAAGCGAAGCCGGGGTTCGATGCTGGCTACTGGATTCTGGGTTCGATTTAATTAACTTACAGCCCGACTTGAAAAAAGAAAAATACTTTCATTTGACTGACGAAAGTAGGTTCATAGGAATTCTTGTCTAGATATTAAGGGGAGAAAAAGTGCGTCAATATACTCTTTTTTTATGCTTTCTTCTTTGCGCTTTCACATTTTCATTTGCCTTAGAAGTTAGTGAAAATTCACAGAATCTGGTCATCTCTACCAGTAAATTAAAAATTACCATCGAAAAAAATCCTTGGCGGATGTCTGTTCACAACCAAGCAGGAAAACTACTCACTACCGAAGGAGACCCTCGACAAGGTGGTAATCCTCCTGCTCCTCCGACCACTCCTTGGGCCTATTATCTTGATGAACGCCCATTCTCTCCTCTAACCTACCGGGTAGATCGCACTACTCGAATTTGGGAGTTAGGACAAGAGATAGCTCCCGGAGAAACCTTCCGGGTAAATAAGGTAGTTGAATGGACAGAAGAAAATGGTGTTGTTAGTTTAATTTGCTCGACGACAGAGTTAGACGATCTTTCTGTAATTCACATGAAAGTAAATATTCACTTTCCGAAAGAGCATGTTTTTCACCTGAAGGCAAGCCTCTCTAAAAGTAAAGGGGTATGGAATTTCAGTGAAACATTTGCCAATACAGGAACAGAGAGCTTTTTTGCTCTTGGTCAGCATTTTGACCAAGCCAATTGCCGAGGCTTTGTTCGAGGTATGCAGCCAGAGTATTCCCCGCAAAGCAAATCTACCCATAACAAAACTCACGTTTTAGTCCCTTTTTACATGAGTAGCGAAGACTTTGGGGTATTCTCTCCCATCCGTCGCCGAGGCTACTTTGATATGGGAGCTTCTTTCTCTGATTTAAGTCGCTTTGCTTTTGATAGTGATTATCTAGAATTCTTTTTTATCAGTGACTCTGATCCCAAAAAAGTCTGCCAAGAGTATATGGCCATGACAGGCCTACCTCCTGTTTATCCCCAGTGGGTTTTTGCCCCTCATCAGTGGCGTAATGTCATTGGGTTTGAAGACGAGATCTACGATGACATGAAGGAAATGCGTCACCACAATCTTCCTGGTAGTGTCATTTGGATCGATAATCCATGGCAAACCGATTACAATAACTTCAAAATTGATCCTAAGCAGTTCCCTGATCCTTCTCGTCTATTTCAAGATATGCAAGCTAGAGGTTATAAAGTTGCTTTTTGGTCAAGTGAATTTGTCAATGAAAATAGCGCTCAGTATGCCGATGCTTGGTCCAAACGTTACTTTCTTGCCTTTGATAAGCAAGATAAGGAAGCTTTTTTGATGCCTTGGGCAAATGGTTATGGAGCTCCTGTTGATTTTCATAAAGCAGAGGTAAGATCCTGGTGGCAGGAAAAAATCAATAGTTGTATGGAAATAGGAATTTCTGGCTGGAAACTCGATTACGGAGAAATTGAAGATGGGGTTACCGCTTTTCGTCTTCCTTATCTTCAAGATCCCGGTTTTAAATTCTACAGCAACGGCAAAAAAATTGTCGATGTCGGTAGTTATCGTATGGACTACCACCGGACTTTCAATGAAGTAATTCAGAAGAAATATGACGGCAATGGATTTTTGATTTGTCGTACAGGGGCCTTTGGAGACCAAGTAAATAACCCTTGTATTTGGCCTGGAGACTTAGACAACGACTTTAGTTTCCACAAAGATGGTATTGTAGGAGGCTTACCAGCAGCTATTGCCGGTGGAATCAGTGTCAGTCTTTCTGGCTTTCCCTACTATGGTTCTGATATAGGTGGCTTTAAGAAAGGAACTCCAACCAAAGAATCTCTGATTCGCTGGACGCAATTCGCAGCCCTATCTCCTGTTATGCAACTAGGAGGAGGAGGCAACCACCGACCTTGGGATATGGAAACTTTTGACCAAGAAACTTTAGATATCTATCGTAAGTACTCTCGCCTACACACAGATCTTTTTCCTTACCTTTACACCTATGTTCACGAATCGGGACGAACGGGTCTTCCTATCATGCGTGCTCTTTTTATGCACTACCCTAAAGACTACCAAGCTTCTCAAGAAAATTTTGAATACATGTTCGGAGATAATCTTCTGGTGGCTCCTGTTTACCAAGAAGCCCGTGAACGTAAAGTCTATCTTCCTGAAGGTCAGTGGGTCGATTACTGGAATCAAAAGGTTTATCAGGGCCCCACCCAATTTATCTATCAAGCTCCTCTCGATACCCTACCTCTCTTTGTCAAAAAGGGAAGTATTATTCCTCTAGCTGATCCTGAGATAGATACTCTCGCTCCGGCGACAGACCCAAGCGTTGTTACTTGGGAGCAGAAAAAAGACCATTTACGTTTACAAGTCTATCCAAGCGAATTTTGCCAATTCACTCTCTACGATGGCAGTCGTTTTGAAGCAGAAGAACAAGGTAACACGATAGTCTTGCGGAGTAACTCAAAAGAACAACGTCGCTTTAGCTGGACTGTTTACCCAGAAGGAAACAAAACTGTCTCTCGAGTAGAACTAGGCTCCATTACTTTGAAGAAGTTTACTTCATCTAAGTCCTTTACTAAAGCTGTTCAAGGCTGGTATCAGGAGGAAGGTAATTCTTCTTTTCAGGTGAAGGTAGCTTCTAGTAAGGTGGCAGGAGATGTTAGGGTTACTTTGGATGACTAGATTTTTCTTACTGCAAAGCGCGAGGGGTGGAGGGCGAGGCAACAGACGTGCAGGAGAATTGGGTAGATTAAAATAAAAGGAGCAAAAAAAAAACCCAGCAAGGCAGGAGCCACGCCCAC
>JAJDCR010000141.1 GCA_029260735.1 Planctomycetota bacterium | reverse complement strand
GATATATCCATTCCAGGGGATAAATCCCCTGTCTACGTGTCTTCGCCTCTCCGAGGCTTAAGATGAAGAGATACTTTTTGCACACGCATCAACCTTATAAAATATAAGCTTAGATTAAGTGCATGTTTTTCAGGTATCCTATAAATAGTGCGTTTTAGGTAAAAACAAAAATAACTTCCAATAAGACTAACCTATATTCAGCAGCAAAAAAGTGCATTTTTAGGTTTAATATCGGGGTAAATTGAAAACCTGTCGCATCAAAATGGGATTTTATGTTCACGCAAAGGCGCAAAGAGCGCGAAGAAATTATAAATTATGAACAATACGCTTGAATTTGGGCTATAGTATTTTCATCGATTTTTCTTTGCGTCCTTTGCGTCTTTGCGAGAGATTTTTAGTAACTTTCATAGTTTATCATCTCTCTGGACAACTTGGCTTCACATTAGATGGATGATACCATTAAGGTTTTCTAAAAAACCGCCGGGAGCCGCCGACAAGAGACAGAAAAATCAAAAGAAAAGTAGAAGGCTCTGGCACAGCCACATTTTCTCCAAATGTCTCCACGGCAAGAAATCTAGGGAAAAAAGTGAGGTCTGTCCCAAAGAGGGGTCCTACTACTCCGGTCACTCCATCTACTTCACTAATCCCTGGAGTGCCAAATCGAGTCACATAGAAGTTGCCATTGGCGAAAGAAACATCTAAAATACTCAGTAGTCCACTAGAAAAAGTGGTTACGGTATCGCTGAAAGGATCGTACTTAAGTAAATTATCATCAAAGTGATTCGTGATATAAAGATGTTCGTCTACAAAAGTCATTCCCGCCGCTCCATTTAAGAGGTCACTCGCTACCAGTAATTTACTTTGCAGGGAAGTGCTGATAAAACCTCCGTTGCTGTCATAGAGATGTACTGCTCCCGCATTAAAATCTCGATCACTAACATACAATTGTCCAGTATCATCAAAGCTGAGCCCAAAAGGAGAGAGCAGAGTCTGCCCGGTCGTGAATAAACCTAAGGAGCTTCCACTAGTTCCCTGAAATGAGTAAACTCCTGGCACAGAAGCTTCGGTGTCGACAACATAAAGGTTGCCATCGGGGCCAAAGGTCATGTCTTCGGGGGCAACGAGCCCTGTATTTGTCGCAAAGGCTCCCAAGAAGGTTCCTCCAGGAGAAAACTTTAAAATATCCATGTTACTCCGACTAATTGCATAGATATTTCCATCTGGCCCGATAGCGACACTCCCTGTGTTATCTAACCCTCCACCGCTTATAGAAAAATCTGCAGAAAGGGGCAAAGTATTGATATTGTATGCTTTAATATCATCGGTAGAGAAATGACTGGCGTAAATGTTCGTTGCCTCGACGGAAACCCCAACAAGAACTAAAAAAATCAATACTTGAGACGCTCTTTTTAGGAAAACATTAAAAAATAATTTCATTGCAAAGCTCCTTTTGAAAAATATATTAAAGATTAGGATTTAGTGTTTGCGATCCTAGTTAGCATTAGTAGCTTTTGCTAAAGCGAAAACAGTGCCAATGATTCTAGGAAACTTTAATATGTTTTACAGAAAGAACTTATCGCAAATTGATATTTGTTACGAGTAAACTAACCCTTTTATTTTAAGAAAAGTTATTTTCATTTTGCAAAACGGAAGGTTCCTTTGAAGCTAAAATGCCATCAATGCACCAGTGCTTATTTGAAAAACAAGCTCGGTTGTCCTTATTGTTATACGAGGAATTTACTCTCCCCTAAAGGTACTTTGAGAGAAGAAGAGCTTCGGAGCTTATCTATTTACCATGAGATAACGGTTTTTTGTTGTATCTCTTGCCGCTACTTTTATATCACAACTGAATTCCAGCCCCAACAGTCGACAAGCTCTTATTGCTGTAGCCAAGAAGAGTGCCAAGACCTCTTAGTTTTCCGACAAAAGACTTTTGATATTCAGGAGTTTAGGTATGGCGGTGCTATAAAATGCCACGCTTCTTCTGTAAAAGTAGCCGATTATGGGAAACGGTTTTCTTACAAAAAGGAGCTGGGTAAAGGAGGAAATGCAGAAGTCCTGGAGTTTTATGATAATCATTTGCAGCGTTCGGTAGCGATTAAAATTCCCCTTGATAAACGACAAAATAGTTTGATTGAAGCGGAGGCTAAAATCACTGCTTTTTTAGAGCATCCGAATATTCTACCGATATACGATTTTGGGAAAAACTCTCATGGAGAAGCTTTTTTTGCCATGAAAAAGCTAGAGCCCAAAAAGAACTTGATGTCGATTAGCTCTAAAAACGAAGTGGAGATATTAAGTACCTTTCTTCAAGTTTGTCATGCCATTGATTTTAGCCATAGCCAAAATATCATTCATTTGGATTTAAAACCGGAGAACATTCTTTTGGGAGAACATGGAGAAGTTATCGTTAGTGATTGGGGAGTGGCTACTTTCTATGCCGAAAGATGCCACAAGTTTGTTAAAGGAGCGGTTATCGGAACAATTGCCTATATGCCCCCAGAACAACTAACGGGCGATCCTCAATACTATCAAAAGGCTTGTGATATCTATGCTTTGGGAGCCATTCTATTTAGCCTACTTACAGGACAACCCCCTAGCGTAAGAAGAAACAAAGATCTTTGCTGGGAAAAAGACGCACTGCAAATTCCATCAGGAAAACTCTCTCGACCATTGCATGCCATTATCCAAGTAGCAACCCACCCTCAAGCAGAGAAACGATACTCCTCTGTCCATGAATTAATCAGTGATATTCAAAGTTATTTAAGCGAAAAAGATGGAGCTGCCTTCCGACAGCCTTGGTATACAAAACTACGCCGCAATATAAGTCATCATCCAAAATTATTTTCTGTATCCATTAGTCTTTTTGCTTTCTTGCTTTTAGCGTTTAGTTTTTTCTCGGTCCAATACAGCCGTATTTATTACGAATGTTTTTATAATTTCCAGAACGACCAACTCCTAGCAGCGAAAAAGAACTATAGAGATGTTCAGGATCTCTTCTCTTTTTTGGGACGCAACTTTCCTTTAGTTAAGTATGCTTACTACAACGAAGAGTTTATGGAGAACTACTTAAAATTTGCCACGGATATGGAAAAAATTCGCTTTGCTTTTTTTCGGCAGTATATAAAATCGGAAACCCAAGAAAACAAAACAGAGCACATGATCCGTTTGGGCTCAGAAATGTTACAGCGACTAAAAAAAATGAAAACAGCTAGTTTTTCTACAGACCTTCGTATACAAAACTACCTAAAAAAAACAGATTTTTCTAAAGCCAAAGAAGAATTAAACTCGCTTCTTCTTCTTTCCAAAAAATTTCGAGGAGTTCTTGTCTCTCATCAAGAAGCGGCCACCCTCTTTTCTCAGATGGATCAAAAAATTCCTGCCAATTTCAAACAACCTCATCAAGCCGTGGCTTTCTATTTTGCGACCCAAAACTGGCAAAAAATATCTGACTTCACCTACGAAAACCCTCATTTCTATTGGGGGCATTATGTTCATAGTATCGAACTTTTCAACAAGAGTGATTACAAAGCCACTCTACTAGCAACTAATACTTGTCTGGCTTTGCAAAAAAAACCTGAACTGCACCATAACCGAGGCTCTTGTTTTTACTATCTAGAACAATACAAACAAGCCCGGCAAGAGTACGAAAAAGCTCTATCCTTAGACAAACACTACATAGCAGCTTACTTACATTTAGCTATCTTATTTCGAAAACTCAAAGAATATAACCTTGCTCTTCAATATCTCGACCAAGCGATTGCTCTAAATCCAAACTCGCAAAATCTCTACAATAGTCGAGGCCTTGTATACCAAGATCTAAAGCTTTGGCCAAGATCAAGGCAAGATTTCCAAAAGGCGATAGAGCTTTCCCCCCGAAATCCGTCTTTTTTCAATAACCGCGCAGTTTCTTATCTAAAGGGAAAAGAGTACAACAAAGCTCTTGCTGATTTTGGAAAAGCGATCCATTTAAATCCAAAGTACTATAAGGCATATAGCAACAGAGGCTCTCTTTATACTCAACGAGGACAGTACGATGAGGCCATGGAGGACTTGTACTTCGTTACAAATCAATTTCGAGGCTACCTCCCTGCCTACATCAATCGAAGCTTGGTTCACCTAAAACAAAAAAAATATTCCCTAGCTTTATCTGATATAGAATACGTTCTTAAGAAAGATCCGACCATAGCTTTAGCTTATCATGTCAAAGGCTCTATTTTCCAAGAGCAAAAAAAATATCGTCTAGCCATAAAAAGTTTTGAAAAAGCTCTAGAGCTAGACTCTGAGCTAGTCGAGGCTTACACTAGCTTAGCGAACACTTTTGATAACTTAGGAAAAAGCTCCCAAGCTCAGGAGCTTTATGTCAAAGCCCTCCAGTTAGATCCGAAAAACTCTGATATCCACTATAACTTAGGCTATTGCTATGAAAAAGGGAAGGAATATGACAAAGCTTTATCTCAATACACTAAAGCGATCGAACTTGACCCTTTTTCCGCGATGTTCTTTGATGAAAGAGGCAGCGTTTACTTTTACCAGAAATTATTTTCTCATGCTCAAGCAGATTTTCTAGAAGCGATCAAACTAGATCCTCTATATCCAAATGCCTACAGTAATCTAGCAACACTCTTCTCTTATTTAGGAAAATACTCTTTTGCGATAGAGTATTTCGACAAGGCCATCGAGCTACGCCCTAATTTCCTTCTCGCGCATATCAACAGAGGTTATGCTTACTATCAACTAAAAGAGTATGAAAAAGCTTTAGAGGATTGGAAGAAGTTCCTAAATATAGAGAAATATCCAGCCTTTCAAGAAGAACTTTGCTATTGTTTCTACCAACAAGCGAAAAGTTATGTCGAACAAGGAAAAATAGAAGCCGGTATCCATTCTCTCTCGAAGGCTATCGAAAACGGCTTTGATAATATTTCCCTACTCGATAAAGATCCAAAATTGCAGATTTTGAAAAAAAGAACGAGTTTTCAAAAACTCCTCCAAGACTTGGAAAAGAAAAATGAAAGAAACAAAAAAAATAAATAGCACTCTCTCTAAGCTATATCTAAACGAAGAAGTTACTTTTGAAACTCTCCGAGAAAATACCCAAGATTTAAGAATGAAAGATGTCTTAGAAATGGGAGAAAAATGGTCTTTTCTCCCTGATCCTATTTTGATTATAGGAGAAACGGGAGTGGGGAAAAATATGCTTGCTCAGGCCATTCATAACCACAGAAAACTGAATGGATTTCATGAAGTCACTTGTTCTGGAATTCCAGAAAGTCTCTTCGAAAGCGAAATCTTTGGTCATGAGAAAGGAGCTTTCACCGGAGCATCTCACAAGAAAATCGGTTTAGCCAAACAAGCGGAAGGGGGAACTCTATTCCTAGATGAAATCGGGGAAATTTCTCTACAACTACAAGCTAAGCTTTTGCGTTTAGTCGAACAAAAGCGATTCTATGCGGTGGGAAGCCAAGAAGTAACCCATTCTGACATACACATTATCACTGCGACAAACAAAAGCCTAGAGCAGCTTCAAGATCCAGAAATTTTTCGCAACGACTTGTTTTATCGGCTTTCTCTTTGCTTGGAAATACCTCCTCTTCGAGAAAGACTAGAAGATTTAGAAAATCTCATCCATTATTTTGGTGATATTTACTGCCAAGAAGTTAAAAAGTACCACTCCAAAGAGCTTCTCATGCGCGACGACACTCTAGACTACTTGAAGCAGTATCGGTGGCCTGGTAATATCAGAGAGCTAAAATTCGTCATGAAAAGAGCCATTTTTACGGCTATGGGAGGAGAAGAAATCACTCCTGGGCATTTACCTATGTGGATGACCAAAGACGTTGCCCCCAGCTTAAACCTTGCCAACACCGAAAAAAAACACATACTTTATGTCATGAAGCGGGCAAACAACAACAAAGAAAAAGCTGCGAAACTGCTGGGAGTTGCGGTCTCTACTCTATATCGAAAGTTGGTCGAATATCAGAAAGATCTTACGTAAGTGGATATAATTATGGCAGCTTATCTTTCTATATCAACCTAAAAGAGCCCCTTCGCCGGGAGAAGAAGCCAAGGCTTTCACTTCCGAAAGCGATTTTGAATGGAAAAAAATCTTTTCTAGGAGATAAATGGAGTTTAAGATATCCTGTGTTGTGGGAGGTTCTTTGCGAGAAAAGGTGCTGGCTAGGGTCAAAAACTGAACTAGTCCAAGCATAATCCCAGATAAGCTTAGAGTGGGAAGAAGTCCATTGCGAAAATAACTATCTTGGATGAAAAGAAAGTGTCTCAGGTAGTTTTGTAGAACAAGAGTAATATCAGAGGAGGAGGAAGATAGTTTCTCTTGGTAAAGTTCTCGATAAGACTGGGCGGTTTCCTCCGTAATGTTTTCTAAGTCTAGCCCTATTTTTTTTAGAAAAGGAGCTAGGGAAGGGTAGGTTTTTTTGTCGTCTTGCTCTTCATATCTTAGAAGAAAGGGAGCTAGGTCGAGTAAGTGTTTTTCCGCGAGAGCTTTATTGGGGGGAGGGGAGAGAAAACATGCGGAGAGTGACTTTAACTCTTCTCTTTCGATTTGCTGGGAAGTGCTTCGTGAAAGTTGCTCCCAAATATAGTCGACGTAGGATAAAAGGTGATC
Source organism: Planctomycetota bacterium (assembly GCA_029260735.1). GTDB lineage: Bacteria > Planctomycetota > Uabimicrobiia > Uabimicrobiales > Uabimicrobiaceae > JAJDCR01. Next base: position 150,132 of record JAJDCR010000141.1, on the reverse strand, counting down.
ATTGGGGATCGTGTTGTAGCTTTGTTGGAGAAATTGGAAACTCTTCCAAGACATCTTGCGGGTTTCATTTAAAGGAACTAACTTTAATTCACTGTAATCCCCTTTTAGAGTTATTTCTTGTCCCAAGTTAGCATTTGGTTTAACGAACTTGGGAGATTCTTCGAGGAGAAGGAGATCCCAGCCACAAGGGCAGGCGAAGGATAATGACACATAGACGAACTTTGGAGTTTGAATGGCGTAAAAAGGAAAAGATTGACAGACAACGGGTTTTCCTTGGGCTCCAAATTTCTCATGAAGAAAGCAGCGGTCGTTGACGAGAAAAGAACAGTGGTCGTCTTTTGTTTTTGTATAGACTGATTTAATCTCTTTGTCGTCTTCTCGTAGAATGTGAAAACCAGAATTTTTTGGTCTTTTCTCTTGAGGGATAGTTTGCAAATTCTGTAAAATACTTTTGAACTCTTTCGGTGTAACTTCTATTTTCCATCCTCGGCAGCAATTTCCAAGTTGTTTGCAGGTGAAGTTTTTAAACTGTTGGGGCATAACGTATTTCATGAGAGTTCCCATTGTTGCTAAGTTTTCTAAATTTTCTAAATTCTTCTGGACAAGCTAGTTTATTTGTTATCATAAATCATTAATCTTTTTTGAGCAAACAAAATTATGAATCTAAACCCGGAAACGTTTCAAGAAACAACATCTTCACAAGTTTCTTCTAGTTTATTGGAAAAGTGCAAGTCTTACAGACTGCTGTTTTTTCTTATTTTGCTGGCCTGTACTTTATCTGGGATTTCTCTGGGACAAAAATCTCTTTGGCTAGATGAATGCTATAGCATTATTCGGAGCTCTCCACCTTGGGAGGAATTAGCCAAAACAGTTGCTCAAAACGACAGTCATCCTCCTCTTTACTACAGCGTACTAAAAATTTGGAGAAGTTTTGCTCCTGCTAATTTTTTGACTAATGAAGGTTCCTTGCGCTTTCCTTCGGTCATTTTTTTCTTAGTCACCATTTTTATGCTATACCAAACTTTGTCTTTATTATGTCCTCGCAAAGCTTTTTTTGGAACATTCCTTGCTGCGACCTCATCTTTTGCTCTTCAGTATGCAAGGGACGCTAGGCACTATAGTTTAGCTCTATGTCTTGCGGCAGGCTTAACCTACTGTCTTGTGGGAATGGTCCAGGCAAGATCTCATAGATATTCCCGAGGATATTTCTTATTTACTTTGCTATCCTTATATACTTACTATTATCTAGGTTTTCTCTGTCTAGTTTATGGAGTAGGAATTTGTCTTTGGGCTCGAAAAAAACAAGACCTTCGGACGTTGTTTAAAGAGTGGTTTATGGGGCAAGCCTTAGCCTTACTTCTTTTTCTTCCCTGGGCTCTGCTTGCTTTGCCAAGTAAGTTTGCTCTTTTTTCTCAGCAAGGGGCGTCTTTGGAGACAAGGGGAGAAATTTCCTTAGGAAAAATTTTCCAGGCTTTGGGGGATCTTGCTCTAGGAGAAAAATCTGCTCAGCAAACAGGGTGGACAATCTTACTTTGTTTCTGGTTGTTTGGGCAGAGTGTTTGGCTGGCTGGGCGTTTCAAAAAAGAAAGAGTTTGGGTTGGACTCACTTGGGGAGTTTTAGGAGCGGTTTTTGCTATTCTTCTGATTTTTCCTTTTAAAGGACATATCTTTCAAGCCAAACATGTTATTTTTTTATTGCCCGCTATTTGGATTCTTCTGGCTTTTCTTATCGATACCCGCTTTCCTTGCACAATTTTTCTCTTTCTCTTTTTAGTTGGCAGCAATATCTATTCTTTTTGTTTTTATTATCCTCAAGAGAAACAAGCATGGGAAAAAGCTTCCCTCTATTTATACGAAAACATTCCTTCGGCAAGGGATATTCGCCGAGCCGATGTTGTTTGTCTGAACCCTTTGTATTTGAGAGCGCCTTTCCTTTACTACTACCAAAAACATGCTCTTCTTGATGCCCAAGCCGGAAAGCCTCGGCACAAAAACTTCCTCTTTCGCTACACCTATGATTCAAGAGGAGGGTATATTCCATTCAACTACCCTCCTGACTCCCTTTATTTGCAAAGAACAGATCTTCGAGCTACTCAAGAGAAAGGCTTTTGGCTTGTCGAAATTGAAAATTGTTCTGTCGCTCCTCCCGAACCTCGGATGCATAGTTGGTGCTTAGATATATATAAAAGGCAAAGCGAGAAAAGATTTCCTGGTCTTTTAGGGGATATTGTTATTACCTATTATGTTCCTAAGGAGTAAACGTACAAATACTGTTTTTGGGCTTGTGGGTGATCCCAGGAGAGAAGTTCGCTTTGGCTCACTATACTTGATACTATATTTCACTCTAAGTTCTCAATGGCAACGTCTAGTTCGGTGATTTGGATCTTTAAAGCTTTTTGCTCGTCTTTGGCATCTTGGATATTCTTTTCTTGGAATAGTTTTTCTCCTTGGAGCTTGACTAGCCAGCTATTGTGGTAAGCTATTTGGGAGTTTAACTCAACGCGCTCTTGTAAATTTGTCCAAGTTTTTTTATACTCTAGAGGGGCTAGTTGTTTTTTTACTTGCTCTAATTTTTTTTCGACTTTTTTTTCCTCTAGAGGTATTTGACTAAGATGAAACTGGGCCTTTTCTTCTCTTTGGAGAGCTTTTCGCTTTTTTTTGGCAAAAATCTTTCTTTGGTTTTTTAGCCGAGGCAGAAACTTTTGAGCTTGGGCTCTGAGTTCTTCGTCGCGATCTTGCATATCAAAAGCATCTAGAATTCCTAGGTAGGTATAAAGAGTGATTTCGGTTTCTCTGATTTCTTCGTTGTATTGGTCTATGCGATATTCATAGTAAGATATTTTTCCCTGCAAAACTCCTTTTTCGATCATGGAAACATTGCCTTTGATTTGACTTTGGAGAAGATTGTATTCTTGAAGCGCTTGCTCATAGTTTTTTTGGGCTTCGGCCAAACTAATTTTTAGAACAGGGAAAGCTTCGTTTATTTTGTATAGGTGGGGTAATAAAATTCGCTTTTGCTTTTTGCTTAGTTCCGCTTGAAGAGAACAAAGTCCAACCAAAAGAAAAAGTATAACAGCATTTTTCATCGACAAATTCCTTATTGAAAACTTGTTTTAAGTTATGATATTTTCTTATTTACAATTATGCTAAACTTCCTTACGAAAAGAAAATTATTTTTGTTTGAATGAACCTGCTCTTTGAAATAAGGTTGTATAGAGTACCTAGTAATTTTTTATTTTTAGAGCTAATTTTACTATTAGGCTCTTATTGAATTTTGATAACGGGGGCGTAAACCATATGGGTTTTGATATTCATGAACGGAAAAAAGAGGGAGAAAGAGCAGTCTTGGCTGGAGTGATTAATCCAGAACAAGCCTCACTGTATAGTGAGACTCTTTTTGAACTCGGAAATTTAGCAGAAACTTCGGGAATAGAAGTTCTCACAGGAATAACCCAGCGTCGTAAGCGCCCTCATCCAGGGACTTATTTCGGCCAAGGAAAACTGAATGAACTAAATGAAATTTGTTCGGATCTGGCGGCTAGTTTAATTGTTTTTAACGATCCTTTGACTCCTAGCCAGTCTCGAAATATAGAAGAATTTACTGGGGTTCGGGTAGTTGATCGGATTGAGTTGATTCTAGATATCTTTGCTTTGCACGCTCAAACCAGAACGTCAAAAATGCAAGTCGAGTTGGCTCAGCTTGAGTATGCTGTACCTCGCTTAAGACGAATGTGGACTCACCTTAACAAGCAGCAAGGAGGGGTCGGCTTTAGAGGGCCTGGGGAGAAACAGCTTGAAATGGATAAGCAGATGATTCAAAACAGAATCGTGGAGTATAAACGTAGTCTGTCTTCTATCCAAAAGAGAAAAGCGAGAGAAGTGGGGAGTCGTAATGAGAAATTTTCCACTGTGGGATTAGTAGGGTATACCAATGCGGGAAAATCTTCTTTGATGAATCAGCTTACTAGAGCAGATGTTTTGGTCGAAGATAAACTCTTTGCAACCTTGGACACTCGTACGAGGCTATGGGAAATTAGCAAAGGGAGAGAGGTACTTCTTTCAGATACTGTTGGTTTTATCGACAAGTTACCCCACCGCCTAGTGGCTTCTTTCAAAGCAACCTTAGAGGAAGCAAACCAAGCCGATATTCTTCTTCATGTTGTTGATGCTTCTCATCCTGATGCCGAGCACCAAATTAAGATAGTCGAGCAGGTTTTAGAAGAAGTAGGTATTTCTTCTGATTATCCTTGCCTCTATGTCTTTAATAAAATTGACCAAGTAAAAGACCATCTCGAAGTCAAGTACCTACAGAAAAAGTATCCTCAGCACATTTGCATTTCGGCCAAAACAGGCGAAAATATACCTCTCTTTAAGGAAAAAGTTATTTCTATGCTAGAGAAAGGTATGCTTGAAATTGATGCTTTTTTACCTGCAGGTAATGGAAAACTGCTTTCTTGGATTGCTAAATATGGCCGAGTTATCGAGAAAACCTATCTGGATTGTCGAGTAAAAATTCGGGTGTGTTTGGATGAAAAGAACGTTAAGTGGCTAGAGCAGCAAGCAGGGGTGGAATGTATTTATTAGGGTTATGTGTTTTGCCACCTAGTAACTTGGCTCGTCGTAATCGTAATCGTAATCTTTTATTCTTTTATTAAGATTAAGATTACGATTACGATATTACGATTATGGCAAGTCGGTCCCTACTCAGAAAATCGATCGTAGCTGCGATTGAACTCAATCAAACCAATGGCAACATTCTCATCGGCGGTAGCAATTTTCTCTTGGGTTAGACGAGATCGCCACCAGCCTCCTTCTCTTTCAATATCACCTGGTAAATTGGTTCTCATCTCAGAACCTAATCCCCATAAGTCTTGCCAGGTACAACCTGCCAAAACGGCTTTGGACGCCAAGACCATTTTGAGAAGATCAAAAATGAAGTGAGCAGGATAGTCGTTACTTTCGCACCATCCATGAGTGGTGTCATTGTCATGAGTTCCTGTATAAGCAACGCATGAATAAGGAAGATTCTCAGGATGCATTCTCTTATCTTCAAAACCAAATTGGGCGACTGCCATCCAAGGAAGATCATACTCTTCTAGTATTTTGTCAAGAGCAATACGAGGGTCGTATCCTCCGTCTTCTAAGAGTCCTTCCTTTACGGCCTTTTGTTTCTTTTTGATCATCTTGGCAAAATCAGGATGAATAGGAAATTTTTTGTCTTCTTCTATGTCTTCAGGGTAAGAATCTATGCTTGGATAAACTTTATCAAGATACCCTAAGTCTTCAAAGACAAAGGGGAGTTGACCGTTTTCGGTCATTTTTTTCTTACTCACCAGATGATCTTTAATCGCTTGGAGAAGCTTTTTTCCAGGACCTTTGAGCCACATTCCATTGATAGCTGTTTTTTCTGTTTCTGCCCATTCTTGAGAAACTTCCCAGTAAGTATCTAGAGCTCGAGCGTGGTCAAAACGCACTAAGTTAACATTTTCCAGTAAAAACTCAATTGATTTTACCCACCATTGATAGGTGTCGGGATTGTCCCAGTTGTAGATAGGGTTGCCCCAAAGTTGGCCATTGGCGCTAAAATAATCTGGGGGAACTCCGGCTACATGAGTGGGAGTTCCTTCTTCGCTCAATTTGAAGATTTCTTGGTTTGCCCAAACATCAGAACTGTCATAGCCAACATACCAAGGCAAGTCTCCTATAATAATACGTTTTTTCTCTTTTGCATAGCTAACAACAGCTTCCCACTGAGAGAAGAAGACAAACTGTAGATATTTGTAAAAGTTGATTGTTTTTTCTAGGTCGGGGTTTTGGGAAAAGAGTTTTTTGCGATTGCGGCGCCACTTGTTTCTGTTGCGGAATTTTTCATCCCACTCATTCCAGCCTTTATGGTTATGGAGTTCTTTGATCGCCATAAAGTTAGCGTAGCCTTCTAACCAACTTTTCTGATTTTTGCAAAAATCTTTGTAAGCTTTATTTTCATCTTCTTTGCCGATAAAGTTGTGATAAGCTACTCGCAAGATACCTTTAGATGACCAATTGCGACCTAGTTTATTCTCAAAAAGCCAGCCGAAATCAGTTTGATCTAGAGGAATTTTTGCTTTATCTACAGCGCGAACGTATTTATCGTGGTCGCGTTTGGTTAAGTGCCCCTTTTCATATAGTTTTTCAATACTGATTAAGTAAGGAGAACCAGCGAAACGAGAAAAGGTTTGGTAAGGAGAGTTTCCATAACCAGTATGGCCAAAAGGGTTAATTTGCCAAGCTAAAGTGCCAGTTTTGCATAAAAAATCAATAAATTCAAAGGCGGCAGAGCCTAGCTCACCTACCCCATAGTTAGCCTCGGTTTTAGAACGAGCTAATTTTTTGGGGTTTATTGCATCGTGTAATGCAGTAGGATGAAGAATGAGAACCGTTGCCCGTTCTAAATTCTCTCCTAGTAGTGTTTCGATACCCACCGAAGTATCCTCCTAAGTTTTAGAGAAGTTTAAGTACTTCTCTCTAGTTTATAGTAATTGCTTGGGGAGCTTTTTGCCATGGTTTACTCTTTTGCCACTCTTGAATCCAAGTTGGGGGCAAAACCAAACTGTAGGCAGCAATATCTCCCAAATATGTTCCTAAGGAAGTTCCTTTTACTTGAACTCCTTGAGAAAGGACAGAAAATGATTCTTGAAACTCTTTCTCTATAAGCGGAAGAAGTATATCTTGGTTTTTTAAAAAAACACTTCCTCCGAGAATAAAAAGTTGAGTATCTAAAAGATTGTTTATAGAGGCTAGTCCTCGAGCAAAAAAATGACTTGCTCGATGAATAATTTTCTGAGCTTTTTTTTCTCTCTGACGAAAAGCTTGGAAGACATCTTTTGTTGTTGCCTCAGAATGATATTTCCGAGCAATGACAGGGCCTGCGACTAAAGACTCTAAATCTCCAGATTGCCCACAAAAACAATTTGAGTCTTCCTCACTAAGATAAATATGTCCTCCGTGTCCAGCATTTCCATTTTTTCCATGTAAAATCTGTCCATCCACCATGCATCCCATACCAATTCCTGTACTCCAAGTAACATAGACAAAGTTATGGATACCCTGAGCTTCTCCAAAAAGAGACTCAGCTTTAACTGCTGCGATGCAATCGTTATCCATTTTTAGCTGAGGATAGTTAGCTTGTAAATAGCTTTCTAAGGGGATTTCTTTCCAATTGTTTTTTTGGAGAGAAGAAGGAGAGGCAATACCATGGCAAAGATTAGGAGCCACAACAACTCTGTGTGGTCCCTTTTTTTGAAAAGGACTGGCTGTGCTGATTCCTAAGGCTGAAATGTTTTGAGGGTTTACTTGAGAAAGCCGACAAGATTCTTTTATGAGATTATGAACTTGCTTTGGAATACTTTCCTGGTTTCCTTCAAGATGGATAGGTTGGTACAATTTTACTAGAATACCTTCTTTAGAAGCCAAACTAGCAGTAACTTTAGTTCCACCAATATCAATAGCAGCTAAATAGCTAGGGTGTGTCATAAAGTCATTTTCTTAATTCGGAATTTTTTTAGATTGCCAAGGAGTGGAGAATGATTATCTGTAAGAATTTAGAATATTCACTAAATCAATAGTTCTTTTGATGATTCAGAAGTTGTGTGGATTTAGGTTTTAGAACTTATTGGGGATGATATTAGTGGTGGAATCTAGGAATAATCAAGAGAAAGAGAGTTATATATTTATAACTTGGTCGGGGCGACTGGATTCGAACCAGCGACTTCTTGCTCCCAAAGCAAGCACTCTAGCCAAGCTGAGCTACGCCCCGAAATGTTCCACGATTATAGAAGCATATTCAAAAAAAGCAACAACTATTTTAAAATAATTTTAAAATCTCCTTATGATTTTTTTCTAAACAGAGTTCTTCTTCAGGGATTTCTTCATAAAGTAAACGAACAATGGGAAGAAAAATTAGACGCGAACGCATGAAAAAAGGAAGTTTCTTAGGGTCAAAAGCAATGTTTTGGCAATAGTATTCCCAAAATTCCTGATCGCTAAGTGTATTGGCTAGCTTTTGTAATAGGATATCATGTTCCCTTCGAGGCCTAGATGTTGCCGCCACATTGTTAGGCATATCAATGTAGTTTTGGAATTTATTTCTTAAGAAGGAACAGTCAAAAGTATAATAATGAAGCAGGGCATTAGCGTAAAAAACATCTCCTTTATTTTTCCATTTTCTGTGTTTCCAAGCATGGGGAAATGGCCAATAATAATCTAAGTATTTTAGGCAGAATGCTGATTTTCCACTGTTGTGTCCTAAAAAAAATCTTCCTGAACTCAGCTTAGAATTTTTCTCTGGATGAAAAAGTTGACGACTTTCAAGATGACTGATATCCCAAAACACTCTTAGACACCGAAGAAAAAAAGTATCATTTTTAAGAAAAAAAGAGCAGTCGCTAAATTTTTCATTTCTGAAAACTCGCATCGGAAGATTTTCGAAAGTATTAAAAATAACTTGGACAAAGTGTTTGGAGTAGTTTTCTAAAAATAAATCGATTTGAGCTTTTTTGGGGGATTTGAAATCACAAACAATAATTTCGTCAGGGTCTAAACAGATGAGCCAGTCAAATCCCATTTCCCGAGCTTTTCTAGCAGCCCAAGTGCTGTTAAAAACTTTACGAATATCAACGTGGCTAAGTTGAGTAAAGTTTTCTTTTAAAAATGGATCATCTAATTCTTCTGGACAGACAGTTTCTCTTCCCGTTACATCGGAAAATCTCTTTGCTAACAACGGAGCATCATCTTCGGTTTTATCCCAAAAAACAAAGAAATGTTTTACGCCTAAACGTCGATGACAAGCCATATTCTGGAAGAGTAAGCGCCTTTCGTTGCGAACAGTATAGGCCATGGCAACTTTAGTTTTAATATTTTCCAATGGAATTCTCCACATAAATTATCACTTAATTTGAATTTTTGTATTTCAAAAAAATTTAGGGAGTGTCCCTATTTTTTTTTTCTCTCATCTTTTTTCCCAAAGTTTTAGCTAAAAAAAGAGCAAGGGAAGGGAAATGTCCTGCGATCCAAAGGAGTATTTTTCCATCGGTGGTAATGCCCACTTCGAATTTTTTTTTGTAAATACCGTTGAGCATTTGGTGAGCGGCTTTTTTTCCTGGCATGATCATTGCCGCTGGTCGAGGATCGATGTAATCCGAGTGGAAAACCCCTTGGTTGTCCACTCGGGCAATGTTGCTTTCGACATTGCCCGGTAAAATGCAAGTTACCGCAATTTGGTCTTCTTCTAGTTCACAATACAGTGACTGAGCCAATGCCTGAAGAGCGAATTTGCTTGAGCTGTAGGCGCAGGCTCCTGGAAAGGAGAGTTTACTGGCAACACTTCCCATAAGAACGAGTTGTCCTTTTGATTTCTGTAATTCGGATAAAGTGGCGTAGACTGTATTTAATACACCAAACCAATTTGTTTCAAACTGGCGACGGAAATCTTCGACCTTTAGTTCTTTGATTAGGCCATTGACTCCAAAGCCTGCATTGGCCACAACAATATCAATTCCTCCCCAGGCTTGACAGATTGTCTCCACTGCTTGAGCCAATGTTTTTTCTTTTGTTACATCAGCAACACAAGAAAGAGATTCTCCCTTTTCTTGCTCAATAAGGGAAGCCACTTCTTTTAGTTTATCTTCTCTTCGAGCGAGCAAAGCGACCTTGGCTCCTTCACGAACAAAAGCAAGAGCTAAGAAAAGCCCAATTCCTGAAGAAGCTCCCGTAATCAAAACTCGTTTTTCTACAAATCTTTTTTTCATTGTTTTTTTCTCATCAAAAGCTATTTTTTAGTACTAAGTATTTTAAACCTGAGACAATGCGTCGATAAATGTTTTTGTCTGCTCCAAGGTTACTTTTAGACGAGCGATTTCTTTTTCTTGGCTACCTTTTTCTTGGCGAAGAACTTTCTCCAACTTTTCTAGTTCAGAGGTGTAGTATTCTAGCTCAGAGCTCACGGTTTCTTGAATGGCATTAATGACAGAGTTGTTGAACTGTTCTACTTCGGTGAGCATTTCTTCTCGAACTTTGTTTTTACTATCATTCACTGATCGGCGAACATTACGCATAATTCGTTTGTGAGCGGTAGCTCCTGAAATCCAACGAACAAGGCTTCCTGCTAGTAAAGAGCCTCCTAGTATGCCCCAGCCAGCAGGGCCAACAATGACTAGCGGAGCAACGCTTCCGCTTAAGGCGACCATCCAGCCTTTCGCTGCTTTAGGATCTTTTTTTTGCTCTTCCTCATAAACATCTTCTGTGAGGCTATCAAAGGATGCCATTTCTTGGAGGGTATTGCCCAAATTTTCGACGTATTCTTCTGATACCCGAGCTAAATTTTCTCTGAGTTCTTTGTATACCAGAGAGAATGTGCTACTTAAAACATCACTGATAGTTTGTCGGAAATCTTCTTCTTTTAATGATTCAATGGGCATTGCATCAATTTTTTCGAGCATTTTAGCTACGTGAGAATCTAAAAGGTCTGAGACTCCATCTATACGAATTTCCGAGATTTGCTCCTGAAAATCTTCACAGTGTTGAGCTATTTTTACTTCTAAGCTTTCTTTACTTGCCCAGTATTTTTTTTTCTCTTCTTCAAATTTAGCAAGGATTTTATCCCGATCTCCTCGGAGAATACTAAGGTGGCTTTTGATGTTCTTACGCGCTCTTTTGATTAAACGGATAAAAAAAGCGGCGGTATTGCGGTGGAGAAGAGAGACAAAGTTTCCCTTGGTTTGCCTGCGAATACTATCTTTCAGGTTATTTAGGTTAGAGCTTTCAATTAAGTCTTTGTCCCCCATGCAAACGCCGTTATAAGCTTCTGATATATTGACAGGAACAATGGATTCAGGCATTTTTGCACTTTTTTCTTCCGCAATAGATTTTAACACTTTGATATTGTGTTCCATTCCGGCATCGATTTCTTCCTCTGTCTCTTGCATCCAAAGGTTTTGCACAAAAACGCTATGCTGAATCATGGGCCAAGCAGTGCGAATAAAGCCTGCTTCTGAATTGGTAATCGGAGGGACTGTTCGCAGAACAAAAATTCCGACATGGGTTTCTTTTAAAAAGTGCAGGGTGGTTTTTTCATTTTGTTCTGTTAAGCTACCTACCCCAGGGAGATCAACAAAGACAAAACCTTCTTTTAGAAAAGAACTGTCTACTTTGCAAAGAACATAGCTCGCTCCCATAATGTTACCAGGGTTATACTTGTTATCGACGATTTTGGAGAGGAATTCGCGATCAAGAGGAATATTATCCACTCGTCCGTCTTCGTAGTGAACCTCTGCTCCGTTAGTTTCTCCTTTATAGACTCGCCTTACCATTGTGGGAATACAAGTAGTCTCTTCTACCGCTACAGGCAAAACTTCGTCTTGAAAAATGAGAGAGTTTAAAAGAGAAGACTTGCCTGCTCCTTGGATTCCTAGTACTGATACTCGGCACTCGGGAGTTCTAATTTTCTCCAAATAGTTGTCTAAAAGATCATTGTCTTCATCTTGGTCAGAGGATTTTTGATAGGGTAAAATGTGTTCCTTATAAAAATCGTAGAATTCCTCTGATCCTAAAACATAGTAAAGAGCGTCACCTGGGTCTGCCATAATTTATTTCCTGATTGCTAGAACCTTCTATATTAGTTTATTTTTCATATGGGGTTTGTTCCCGTGTTTTCAAAACTATCTCCACTAATTCAGCAAAGCCGTCACCTCCCTCTCTTTCTGTGCAGTAAGTAGGATGGTTTTTTATCACATCTAACCAAGGACGGATATTTGCTACTCCGACAGAGTGGGGGAAAATAGCGAACATGGGCTCATCATTGGGAGAATCACCGCAGTAGATGTATTTATTGACGGCTTCAGAAAAATTTTCTTGCCAGAGGTTTTCTATAAGGTGCTGGCAAGTGGTTTGCTTATTAAAATCACCAAACCATCCATTGACGTGGATTGAGCTGATTTTAGCTTGAGCTTGGTGTTTTTCAAATATAAGAGCAATTTTTTCTACATCAGAGCGATTCATCGGAGGGATGTCTTCGCAAAAGTCAATTGCTAAATCGTTTGCTCGGTATTTCTGATCCGAGGAAAGGGCTGCTTGGGGAAAACTTTCCAGGACTTCTTTTTGGATTTTTTGTAGGCGTACTTGGTTCTCCTCGCGAGTTTGTAAGTCTTGAATGAAATAGCGTTGCATTTTTCCTTTAGCCATCCAGAAGTAAAATGCTCCATTCTCTCCAATGACCGCGTCAACAGGCCACATACGAGCGATATGATCTACCCACCCAGCAGGACGACCTGTCACTGCAACTAACTTGAGCCCTGCTTCACGCGCTTTCCACAAGGCACTATAGGAAGAAGAAAGAAGTTTTCCTTCAGAGGTAACTGTATCATCGATATCAAAAAAGATACCTTGTAAGTTGTGGCAAACCATCGGGGGGATTTTTTCAATTTTTTGCATAGGATTTTTAAAAAATGAGAGGGAAGCGAATAGAAAAATCTAGACTAATCATTAGGTAGTGAAGTAAATAAATAGAGAGAGCTGCATAGACAGCGGCTAGGAGGTCGTCGACAAGAATACCTACTCCAGAACTGAGGAACTCAAATTTTTTAATGGGATAGGGCTTTGTTATGTCAAACAGACGGAAAGCAAAAAAACCTGCAAATAATATTGTCCAGGAAGGTTGGAAGAAGCAAACGGTTAGAAAGTAGCCAGCTACTTCATCAATAACCACTTGTTGGGGATCTTTTGTTCCAAAATGTTCTTCCGCCCAGGGACCGATCCATATATTCAGCGCAGACGAAAGAAGAACTATTCCTATGAGGATAAAAAAATTAGCCCAACCTAAGTAAAGCAAAAGAGCATAAACGATAGCAGCTCCGGTGGTTCCTACTGTTCCGGGCATAACTGGACTATAGCCACAATAAAAGAAGGTGGCGACTAGATTAGAAACTGTTTTCATCTTGGAAGACCTTCTTTGAGTTTAAGATGTAAATGAGGCCTGACATAACTGTCATAAACAAAACTGCAATGATTAGGACAAAGATAGTAGTTTTCCACAATTCTATCCCAGAGAAATGGCCCAAATAAATAAAAGCCATTAAGTTAGTAGTGTTTTGGGTTAATGTCTTATATTTTCCCCATTGGTTGGAAGGAAAAGCGACTCCTTGGCTTTCCGCAAAACCTCGGATTCCTGAAACTAGAAACTCTCTTCCTATGACCACCACTACCATCCAAGATTGTAAAAGCCCTGGGAGATGGGGAATTAAAAGAATAAACGTTCCACAAATCATGATCTTATCAACAAAGGGGTCTGCTATACGCCCAAAAGTACTGACTAAGTTGTATTTTCTGGCTAAATAGCCGTCGAGAAGGTCGCTCACTCCTGCAATGAAATACAAAACGAGAATAATATCCCAAAGGTAGCTGTTTTCTTTAGAGCCCGGTACTATGATACTCAATAGAATAAAAACTCCCACAGCCATGACGAAGCGGGAGACAGTAATTTTATTTGGAAGATTCATATGCTTTTTTGGTTTCCTTTTGGATGCCTATGGTAAAATTTTGTCTTTTCCCTTGCTAACCACATAGTGCCTCTGATTGTAACGAATGTTTTTTAGGGATTGCAATAAAAAACTATGTCTAGATTATTTTTCTTGACTTTGTTTTTCCATTTTTCTATACTAATTCGAGAAATCGATTGCAGGTGTACCTTGTACATTTGGCCAAAATTTTTGATATTTGAATGTGACATATTTATTAAAAAATGATTTCTTCATTTTCTTTTAGCATATCACTATTCTCAACTAAATAAGGTAATTAAACAATGGATTATTATCGCTATTCTCATGTGGGAATAGTCTTCATTCTTACATTTCTCGGATTTTTCTTATCCGGAAATTACCTCGATCAAAAGCTACATACGGCCCCCCTTTTTCTCTTCCTAGGCGTGGTAATCGGTTTTTCCATGAGCATGTATGTCCTAATGCAGGAGATCAATAAAAAATAATCCATTTATTATATAACTATCTTCTTCTCATCTTACCTTGCTGTTTAGTATTTTCTATACTAACATACTACTACTTTTCCTCCTACCAAGTATTCAATATTTTTGTAGCAGTAGGAGTGGTGTTATTGGCAATCGGCACAAGCATCATTGTGAAGCTGGTCATGGTTTCACGGAACAAATCCCCTATAACTTCCTCTTTTGTAAGTCTAGGAATCCGTTTCTTTGGCACTCTTACCATCTTTGTATGCCTTCATTTTACTACAGATTGGCCGATGGATGGTATAGCTGGGTGGTTGGTACTTTTCTATTTTATTTCCCTGTTATACGATGTACTCTATTTAGAGAAAAAACTACATCAATAGAGAGAATTTTATGTCAGACGACAAAATTGACATTATCCACCATTTGGCGGATAGCAATGTTTTAGAATTTTCGATTCTAAGTGTTGATGTGACAGTCCCTCTTCCTCATTTTGAATTATTTGGAATGGATCTTTCCATCACAAAACATGTGGTAATGATGTGGTTGGCAACCACCCTAATGGTGGCTATTTTTCCGTTAATTTGTAATCGGAAGTCTTTAGTTCCTACAGGATTCCGAAATTTTTTCGAAGCGATTCTTCTTTTTTTAAGAGATGATGTCGTTCGAACAAACATCGGAAAAGAGGATGGAGATCGATTTTTGCCCTATCTCTGGACACTGTTCTTTTTCATTCTCTTTTGCAACTTGTTGGGATTAATACCCTTTGGAGCAACAGCCACCGGTAACTTTTCCGTTGCCGTGGGATTAGCTTTAATTAGTTTCGTTGTGATACACTTAGCGGGAATTCAGAAAAATGGATTAAAGCACTATCTTGAATCCATTGTTCCTCCAGTTCCGAAAGCCTTATGGCCTCTCATGTTGGTCGTCGAAGTTTTAGGACACCTCATCAAACCAGCTGCATTAGCAATTCGTTTGTTTGCAAATATGTCTGCTGGCCACGTTGTTCTTTTGGCTTTTCTAGGATTTATTTTTACTTTTAAAAATATTCCCGTAATTGGGATATCGGTCCTAGCAGCCTGTGCTGTAAATATGCTAGAAATTTTTGTGGCGTTTTTACAAGCCTATATCTTTGTCTTTTTGACTTCGGTATTTATCGGAATGTCTGTCCATCCACAGCATTAAAAGACATTTGAACTTTAGTTTGAAATTTGTAATGAAATTATTTGAAGGAGAAAAACATGAATTTAGCCCTTTTAGGCGCTGCTGTTGGAGCAGCTTTGGCAGTAATTGGTGCTGGTATTGGTATTGGTAAAATTGGTGCTAGCGCTGTTGAAAGTATGGCTCGTCAACCAGAAGCGACCAAAGATATTCAAGGTGCGATGATTTTAACTGCGGCTTTGATCGAAGGTGTAACCCTTTTCGCAATCGTTGTTTGCTTCTTGATTCAACTAAAATTTGCTGGCTAGTCTTTGAACTTGTCATTAAGAAAAAGGATTCTCCATGTCGACTAAGTCAATCGGTCGAAGAGTATGGACGATCTTCTTAGTTTTGTTCCTTTTCTCGGGAACATTGCTAATGGCATCTGGCGGTGATGGCGAACATGCAAAAGTTGGACTTTTAGATGTGAAGTCTGGTTTAGTTGTTTGGACTATTGTTGCTTTTGCGGTCACTTTTTTGATCCTCAAAAAACTTGCCTGGAAGCCTCTTTTGGCTTCTTTACAAAATCGTGAAGATCGTATTCGAAATTCTCTCGAAGAAGCTGAACAAGCGAGAGAACAAGCTGAGAAAATGCTCAAAGACTATGAAGAAAAACTGACAACGGCGAAGGCTGAAGTGAAAGATCTGATTGCCAAAGGCCGTAAAGATGCAGAAGCCGCGAAAGAGAATTTACTCAAAGAGGCTAATGATGAATGTCAGCGGATCAAGGAAAGAAGCCAACAAGAGCTTAAGCTGACGAAAGAAAAAGCTGTGAAAGAGATTTTTGATTTGGCAGGTGATCTGGCAGTCTCCATCAGCACTAAACTCATCCAAAAAACTTTGGATAAGAAGGTTCAAGATGAAATTATCAAAGATGGCTTAGATAAGTTCAAATCACTGAAGTCTCTAAACTAATGTGGGGGCGACCCCTGCCGGTCGCCCTTACTGAGGAAATGCTATGAGCAGCATAAAACAAGCTCGACCCTATGCTGAGTGCTTACATGAACTCATCAAAGAGAAATCTGAGCAAGAGCGAGAAGAAATTTTAGCTGACTATAAAGCACTTCTCGATTTTGTCCAAAAAGAAGTCTCTTTTAGAGTTTTTATGGAAGCTCCTGGAGTAAGTCGAGTCAATAAAAAAGAATTGCTGGAAAAATCTCTGAGGAAAAATTGCCATGACTTACTGGTTAATTTTCTTGCTGTTTTAGTACAAAACGGAGGTTTTTCCCTGGTAGAGGATATCTATCACCAAATTGAAAAGCTGATGGAAGAAGAAAGTGATATCGTCCGAGTGAGCGTAACAACAGCCAATGAACTCACCGAAGAAAACCGATCTCGTATCACTCTTAAACTCAAAGAAAAGCTCCAAGCCGATATCATATTGGAAGAACAGGTAAATCCAGATATTTTGGGCGGATTTATCATCAGGATAGACGATACTATTGTGAACAACTCAATCAAGTATCACCTAAACCAGATTAAAAAATGTATTTCAGAAAGAAGTGTATCATATGGGATTTAAACCAGACGAAATCGCGTCCATCATTCGCGAAGAAATTCAACAATATGGTGGCCAACTGGAAGTCTCTGAAGTTGGTCGCGTCATTGAAGTGGGAGATGGTATTGCCCGCATTTATGGCCTGAAAAATGCTTTGGCCGGTGAAATGCTTAAGTTTGAAAATGATGTTTACGGGCAGGTATTTAATCTCGAAGAAGATAGCATTGGAGCCATTATCCTCGGCGACTACACCAAAATCCATGAAGGATTTACGGTAGAGTGTACAGGATACGTATTACAAGTTCCTTGTGGCGAAGCAGTTATTGGGAGAGTCATTGATCCTTTAGGGCAACCTAAAGATGGTAAAGGCCCTATCAAGACAGATATTAAGCGTCCTGTTGAAAGTCCTGCTCCAGGGATTGCCGAAAGACAGCCTGTAAATGTTCCTTTACAAACAGGAATTAAAGCGATTGATGCGATGATTCCTATTGGTCGAGGACAACGTGAGTTGATCATTGGTGACCGTCGTACAGGGAAAACTGCTGTTGCGATTGATGCCATCATCAACCAAAAAGATTCAGGAGTTATCTGCGTATACGTTGCTATTGGACAAAAAGAATCTACGGTTGCTTCTATTATTGATCTTTTAGAGCAAAATGGAGCGATGGATTATACTATCGTAGTTTCTGCTTCTGCTTCGGAAGCGGCTCCTTTGCAATATATTGCTCCTTATACTGGTTGCACAGTTGCTGAGCATTTTATGCTCCAAGGAAAAGATACCTTAGTTATCTACGATGACCTTTCTAAGCATGCGGTTGCTTACCGCGAGATTTCGCTTCTACTAGGTCGCCCTCCAGGACGGGAAGCTTACCCTGGAGATGTTTTCTATTTGCATTCTCGTCTTTTGGAGCGAGCTGCTCGTCTCTCTGAAGAATTAGGGGGAGGATCATTGACCGCTTTACCCATTATTGAAACCCAAGAAGGGGAAGTGTCCGCTTACATTCCGACCAACGTTATTTCGATTACCGATGGTCAGATTTACTTAGTCCCCGATCTTTTCTTTGCGGGAGTTCGTCCTGCGATTGATGTAGGGGTCTCGGTATCTCGTGTAGGTGGTAATGCTCAAATTAAAGCGATGAAGCAAATTGCGGGAAGCTTGCGTCTTGACCTTGCTGCCTTCCGTGAACTAGAAGCCTTTGCTCAGTTGGGAACAGACCTAGATAAAGCAGCCTCTCGACAACTCGAAAGAGGGAAAAGAATGGTGGAGCTTTTGAAGCAAGGTATTTGTAAGCCCATGAATGTTATTGACCAAGTTGTTGCGGTTTATGCCGGAGCTGAAGGCTACCTTGACGATGTCGATGTGAAAAGAGTTTCGCAATTTGAAACGGGACTTTTGGATACGGTTAAAACCGAGCACAAAGAGCTTTGGGACAAACTAGCCGATCAAAAGACTTTGACCGATGAGTTGAAAACAGAACTCAACAAAGTTATCGCAAACTACAAAAAACAATGGCAATCGAGTAAATAGTAATGGCTGAAATAAAAACGATTATAAAGCGTCGTAAAAGCGCCACAAATATCAAAAAAATCACCAAAACCATGGCTTTGATTGCCGCTGCAAAATTCAAAGTGGCCACAAGAAGAGTACATGCGATCCAACCTTATACTCAAAGGATGAATGGCCTGTTGGCCGACTTAATGGCTTCTGATAGCCAATTGCAACATCCTTTGACCCAAGAGCATAGCTCTCAAAATAAGGTGGCTCTTTTGGTTTTGACGTCTCAACGAGGTTTGTGTGGTGCTTACAATACCCGGCTTTTGGATGCTGCTGAAGAAGCAATCAAAGAAATCCAAGATAAAGGGCAAGAGTTACAATTGCACGTTGTTGGTAAAAAAGGGGTTACTTTCTTTAATACCTATCGTAAAGATTTGGAACGGAAAAATTACTTAAACTTTTCTGATAATCCTAGCTATGCTGAGCTAAAGGTTATTGCGGAAATGTTTATGGAACAGTACGTTACTTTAAAGATTGATGAACTCAAAGTGGTTTCCATGGATTTTGCCAGTGCCTCTCAACAAAACGCACAGGTAACAACAGTATTGCCTTTTCCTTTAGGAGAATACAATACTTCAAAATCCTCAGCAGACTATACTGCTCACCCCAACGCAAAAGATATCTTTGAATACGTGGTTCCTAAAAATATTAGCGCTAACTTCTTTACTTTGTTTTTAGAAGCAGCTGCTAGTGAGCACGTTCAGAGAATGATTGCGATGAATGCCGCAACCGAAAACGCTTCCAATATGATCAAGGAATTGACCCGGAAGTACAATCGTGCTCGACAAGCTAAAATTACCACAGAACTCTCTGAAATTATGGGTGCTGTCCGGGCATTGAAGAAAGGTTAATCATGACAAAAACTCAAGTATCTGGAACAGAAGGCAAGATCGTCCAATTAATTGGCTCTGTTGTCGATGCTGAATTCCCTGCGAGACAATTACCAGAGATTCACAATGCTTTGGTTATTGAACGAGAAGGGGAAGAAGGTGGCATACTGACCATTGAAACCCAACAACACCTGGGAAATAACCAGGTACGTGGAATTGCTTTGGGCTCCACCGACGGCCTTCGAAGAGGACTTAAAATTATTGACACTGGTTCTCCCGTGCAAGTTCCTGTGGGAGAAGAAGTTTTAGGTCGTATTTTTAATTTAACTGGTGATCCTATTGATGGTAGAGGACCAGTTAATGCAAAAGAAAAACGTCCTATTTTTGCAGAACCACCAGCATTAACTCGATTAGAACCAAAAACCGAGATTTTTGAAACCGGTATTAAGGTTATCGACCTTCTTGCTCCTTACGTTAAAGGGGGAAAGACGGGGCTTTTTGGGGGAGCTGGAGTAGGAAAAACGGTTATTATTCAAGAGTTGATCAACAACATCGCAAAAGTACACGATGGTTACTCTGTCTTTTGTGGTGTAGGAGAACGTACTCGTGAAGGAAATGACCTTTGGCTAGAGATGCAGGAAGCCAAAATTGAAGGCGGTACCGTTTTGGATAAAACCGCTCTCGTTTATGGACAAATGAACGAACCACCGGGAGCTCGTTTACGTGTAGCTCTCAGTGGCTTAACTATGGCAGAGCATTTCCGAGATACAGCAGGAAAAGATATTCTTCTTTTCATTGACAATATCTTCCGTTTTACCCAAGCTGGTTCCGAAGTGTCCGCTTTGATGGGGCGTATGCCTTCTGCGGTAGGATACCAACCTAACTTGGCCACAGAAATGGGTGCTTTGCAAGAGCGTATTACCTCTACAGACAAGGGAGCGATTACCTCTATCCAAGCTATTTATGTACCAGCGGATGACTACACTGACCCAGCACCTGCGACAGCTTTTACTCACTTGGATGCAACGACTAACCTTTCTCGAGCGATTGTGGAAAAAGGTATTTTTCCTGCAGTTGATCCTTTGGCCTCTTCTTCGCGCATTATGGATGCTCAGTATCTTGGTGAAGAACACTACGAAGTGGCTCGACAAGTACAAAATATCCTACAACGCTACAAAGAACTACAAGACATTATCGCTATCTTAGGGGTAGAAGAACTCTCTGAAGACGATAAATTGATTGTGCACCGCGCTCGTCGAATCGAAAGATTCCTTTCTCAACCTTTCCATGTTGCAGAAATATTCACAGGTGTAA
Source organism: Planctomycetota bacterium (assembly GCA_029260735.1). GTDB lineage: Bacteria > Planctomycetota > Uabimicrobiia > Uabimicrobiales > Uabimicrobiaceae > JAJDCR01. The sequence continues at coordinate 129,742 of JAJDCR010000141.1, read as the reverse complement.
CAGGTGTTTACGTAAAACGCGAAGACACTGTTCGTAGCTTTAAAGAGTTGGTTTCTGGTAACTACGATCATCTTCCTGAATCTGCGTTTATGTACGTAGGTACTATTGAGGAAGCTGTTGCCAAAGCAGAAAAAATGAACAAATAACAAAGGTGAAGCATGCCAGAAAAGAAAATCAGATGCCTTATCCAAACACCTGAAGCGAGTCTCTTTGAAGGAGACATCGTCGAATGTGTTTTACCAGCAGTGGATGGTGAATGGATGGTTTGTTATAACCATGCTCCTTCTGTCTTGATGTTGGGAGTGGGTGGGCTTCGACTGAATCTCGATAATCAATGGCATCATTACTACATTGAATCGGGAGTTGCCCAAATTAGGGATAATCAACTTTCGATTCTTTGTGATTTTGCTTTGGGAAAAAAACATCTTTCTCGAGAGAATTTACAGCAAGAGTTAAGTGGTATGGGGGAAAAAGAACACTCCGCCATCCAAAAGACCAAAGCAAAGTTGAAAGTTCTCGATGCTATCGAAGCGAATTAGAGATTTGCTAATCTTGTAATGGAGAGTTGTGTTTGTCTGAGATCGTTCTTATTACTATAGCTATTTCATTGTCATTCCTGCCTTCGCGGGAATGACAATAAAAAGTCTTTTTATGAGTAACGTTTTCAGGTAAGCGACAATTCTCCATTTTTTTATAAAGATGTGGTCAGAAAACCTCTAAGGAACGATATGTGTACCCGTTGTTCCTTTTACCGCTTGTTTTAAGGTAGAAGGTTTTGTGATAATGACCATTTTCCCTCCTCCTTCTATGAACTGGATAGCTGCGTCCATTTTGGGCAACATGCTCCCCTTAGCAAAATGTCCTTCTTCAACATACCTTTTTGCCTCAGCTAAAGTAACGTAGTCTAGCTCCACTTGCTCAGGTGTTCCCCAATTAAGTGCTACCTTCTCTACTGTTGTTGATATGATTAGAACATCTGCTCCAATGTCCTTGGCTAAAAGAGAAGCTGTGTAGTCTTTATCAATTACTCCTTCTACTCCCTGTAAAAGTCCTGAATCATCCCTAATAACAGGGATACCGCCACCTCCTCCAGCGATCACAGCAAAACCGTTATCGAGTAAACGAAGCACCGCTTCTTTTTCAATAATCTCTATGGGACGAGGAGAAGGAACTACTCGTCGATAGCCTCGATCAGAATCTTGTTTTATGATCCAGCCTTCGTATTGCCCGTACATATCTGCTTCTTCTTTTGTGTAGAATATCCCTATAGGTTTAGATGGACTTTCAAAGTTGGGGTCGTTTTTGTCAACGAGTACTTGGGTGACAATACTCGTTATAGGCTTTGTTATTTTTCGTTTGTGAAACTCGTTACCTAAAGCCTGTTGAATTTGATAACCAATAGCTCCTTGGGTATCGGCATCGCAAGTATCTAGAGGAACTCTGTGTAAGAAACTCCTACATTTTTCGGAACGGAGCAAAATAAATCCCACCTGAGGCCCATTTCCGTGAACAATAACTAAACGATCATCTAGTTCGCACATATCGGCAATATGACTGCATGTTTCGTATACAGCCAGCCACTGATCGGGTACGCTCTGATGATTAGCATCTTTAATTAAAGAATTACCCCCAACAGCGACAACAAAGGTATGTCCCATAGTTTTGCTTTCTCTTGATGTTTCCCACTTTCGCCAGTCAAAGTGAATGTAGGTGTTCTTTTAATGAATTAATATTTTAGATACATTGTTTAATCGCTTCTTGGCAAGCTTTATCAAACTCAGATATCCATTCCTTAATGAGCTTTATTTCTTCTGATGATAAGGATGTGGTTTTCTCTTTTCTGAGTTGATAAAATTTAATCTCTAAAAGTCTAGCCGTCTCTGATATAGCAGGAAAACCATAGGTTTTACCTGAGCCAGTTAACTGATGTACAATGCGATAAATTTTGTCTACATGTAAAATCTCATATTTACTCTCAAGTAATTCCCAATGCTGGTATAAGTTTTGAAGTCGTTGAGGAAGTTTTCTTACATATTTCTGACGTAATGCCAGGAGTTTCTCTTCCATCGAATCAGGTGCACTCATGGTGAGTATCCCAAATACTTTTGATGGTGCTAGCTAGCGTCATAGGATCGAAAGGTTTTGAAATAACATTTAGAGCTCCCAGAGATTTATAGCTTTCTACCTCTGTTTGTTGCACCTTTGCTGTCATAAAGATGACTGGAGTTGTCGAAATAGCTTCAATTTTTCGTAGCTCCTCCATTGTTTTTGGTCCATCCATTCCTGGCATCATAACATCCAGAATGATCAAATCGGGCGAAAAACATTCCACTTTTTCTAAAGCTTCTTGTCCGGAGCTACATATTTTGACTTCAAAACCACCTATATTTTCGAGGGCCAATTTGGCAATAGCTTGAATATCTATTTCATCTTCAACGTAGAGAATTTTATGTAAGGCAGTAGGAGTCATGAGTTTTCCTTTCTCCTAGGAGTCTATGTGATTAAGACATTCTTTAATTGTTTGAACGAGTTTTTCATTAGAAAAGCGACTTTTTACTAAAATAGCTTTTACATTCTTAGAGTTTTCTACAGTAAGCTCTTGTGTTGTCAAAAAGACTATGGGAGTGTTTCCTAAATTCTCGGAGTCTATTTTTTTCAAGAGCTCTTCTTCGGATGTTTTTTCTATACAGGCATCCATAATGATTAAATCAAATTTACCATGATTGAGTGGCGCCTTAGATTCTTCTATAGTAGAAGAATAATATATTTCTGCAAAGTTTTCTAACATTTGAGAAACAACACGAAAAACGTCAGGGTCTTTTTCTAAATGTAAAATATGTTTTTTTGTTTTAGCGGGTATTTTCGAGTTTATTTCCTGTGTTTCTGAGGTCGCGTGGTTTGTTTCTTCTGGCGAAATAGATGAAATAGGTGGAACAACTAAAGTAGATGAAGTAGTTGAGTTAGGTGGAGTAGACAAAATAGATACATCAGATATGTCTGCTTTATTAGTGGTCTCTGAGATCTCTGGACAAGTAGGTAAAGTAAAGTAAAAAGTTGTTCCTTGATCAGTCTTTGTTTGGAAGCCTATCTCTCCTTTAAATCGTTCAATAATCGCTTTTGATATATTTAAGCCTAAACCTGTTCCGCCTTTTTTGCGAGTTGCAGAAGAGTCTGCTTGAGAAAACTTACCAAAAATACGACTTTGAAATTCTTCTGGAATACCAGGTCCTTTGTCTGATACAAGAACAGATACTTTATCTTCTTTGTGAACAATCTCTATGGTAACATTGTCATTGCTAGGGGAATACTTGACTGCGTTAGAAAGCAAATTTGTTAAAACTTGAAAAAGGCGATCACTATCGACCTTTACGTATATATTTGATTCTAATTTTTTAAACGATAAATTTACTTGGTATTGGTTAGCAAACCCTTGGTTTGACTCAACAGCTTGTTCAATGATAGGTATTAAATCTAGATTTTCTAGCTTGAAGACCATTTTTCCACATTCAATTTTTTCGATATCGAGAATGTCATTGATTAAGCGAACTAAACGCTCGCTATTGTTATAAGCTATTTCTATTAAAGTTTTTGCTTGGGTAGAAAGTTCTCCTGCGATACCACCGTTTAATAAACCAAGAGAGCCTTTAATGGAAGTTAAAGGGGTTCGTAGTTCATGAGATACCATCGAGATGAACTCATTTTTCATTTGATCGACTTTTTTTCGCTCTGTAATATTGTGAAAAATTCCTCGTGTTGTAATGTGCTTATCGTTCTTGTAGCGACAACTAATTCCAGCTTCAACAAAAATACTTTCCCCTTCTTTTGTCATTAATACTGTCTCAAAACTTTCGATCCCTTGATGTTGCTGAGTTCTTTGGAGGGCATCCCAGTAGTTTTTTCTTTCGTCAGGATGAATGATATCAGTGCTTGTAAATTTTTCTATTTCTTCTTGGTTGTATCCTAGAGTTTCTTTCCAAACCTGGTTGACATAAAGAAACTGCTCTTGATTAGAAACAATTTGAATTAGATCGTGGGCATTATCGAAAAGATCGCGGTATCGCTCTTCGCTTTCCTTGAGTGCTTTCTCGGCATTCCTACATTGCATTTGAGCTCGAACTCTAGCAAAAGCGACAGGAAAATCTATCGGCTTTGTAATATAGTCATTTGCTCCTAAGTTTAGAGCTTCGATAATTCCATCTCCATCGTCTTTGGCTGTTACCATAACAACAGGAAGCTCTATAGGGCTATAATCTTGGCGAACTTTTTTTAGAACATCAATACCATTGATTTCAGGCATCATAATGTCTAGTAATACAAGGTCAAATGCATGTTCTTTTATAAGCTCTAAGGCAATCTTTCCACCCTCTGCAATAATTACTTCATAGCCTTTCCGAAGAAGTCGCCGAGAAAGAACTTCTCTATTCATTTCATTGTCATCAACGACTAAAAGTAGACCTTCTTCTTCGCTCATGAATGATCTCCTTGCTGGAGGAAATTCTTTATTTTTTCGAGCAACCTTTTGAATTCAATTGGCTTGGTGTCGTAGTCATCGCAGCCTGCTTCCATTGCCTTTTCACGATCCCCAGCCATAGCGTGAGCAGTAAGGGCTATAATGGGAATATGGTTTAGTTGGCTCAGTTCTTTAATTTGTGTTGTGGCAGACCATCCATCTACTATTGGTAGGCTCATATCCATTAATATTAAGTCAGGTATGACACTTCGGGCAACCTCGACTCCTTGTTGTCCATCTACTGCAACAATGACTTCGTAGCCTTTACGTTCTAAGCGCCTTTTTAACATGTCTCGATTCATCTCATTGTCTTCGACCAAAAGTATTCTTTTGGACATATCAAGTCTCCTCAAATCGTTGAATGACGGATGTGTCGTTGTTCAAAGAAGTTTTTGCAATGGCGGGTAGTTTGACAATAAATGTCGATCCTTTTCCAAGAGTACTATCCAAGGAAATATCGCCTTTCATCATCTGACTAAATTTGCGGCTTAGAGCTAAACCTAAGCCTGTTCCTCCATATTGTCCTGTTATGTATGCATCTGCTTGAGAGAAGTTTCGAAAAAGGCGACTCATTTGCTCTTTGCTGATCCCAATCCCAGAATCTTCGACATAGAAAAATACCCAATCTTTGCCATCTTTTTCTTCTCTCGTAACTCTTAGACGAATAACTCCTTTTTCAGTAAACTTACAAGCATTAGATAAGAGATTTAGAAGTATTTGCTTAACTCTTTTAACATCGGCGTCTATTGTGCCTAAATTACCCGAAATTTCGATGTGAAGAGAGTTCCCTTTTTCTTCTGCTAAAGGTTTTATCATAGATACAACCACCTCTACTAAGGAATCAACAGAAAAACTTTCTACAAGCAGTTCCATCTTTCCTGCTTCTATTTTGGAAAGGTCAAGTATATCATTTATTATAGATAAAAGTTGTTTTCCTGCTGAGAAAACTTTTTGGAGATCAGGAATTGCAGCGGCATTATTTTTTTCTTCTGCTTCTTCTAGCATTAGTTCACTGTAACCAATAATGGCATTGAGAGGAGTTCTTAACTCATGGCTCATATTGGCAACGAATTCACTTTTGGCTTGACTGGCGTTAAGAGCATTGTCTCTTTGTATCGCTAACTCTATATTAGTTTCCTGAAGAGCTTGCTCTGCTTTTTTGCGAGCGGTTATTTCTTCATGCATAACGACTACTTTGAAATCATTTTCTTCTTGGCAAAGAGCTGCCTTTAGAGAAAACCACCTAGATGTTTGATTGTGTATGTAGCGGTATTCCATGTGAAAGTCGTGTCTCTGAAGCTGGAGTATTTGATTTAAAGCCCTTGCTATAACGAAGGATTCAGGGATATATTTTTTTGAGCTGGTACATAATTTTAAATACGACGCATTTTCCAAGCAATGATTACCAAACAACGAATAGGGGTCTTTATGATTGCGCCAAGCTAGGTTTGCTGCACAAATATTTCCCTCCCCATCCAAAGTTGCTATATAGAGAGGAAGAACGTCGATTGCAGAAAGAAGAATCCTTTTCGACTCGTGAGGAGGTTCAGTCATAGTGGTTGTTCCAAAAAAATGCTAGTTCTTGAGACTATTGGAAAATAAAGTTTTTTAGTCCGAAACTGTTTACTTTATAGACTATAAAGAAGAAAAAATACCTTTGCAAATGTTATTTTTACAAATCCTGACTTTAAATTTAACAAATTTTTTGTTATTCTATTAAAAAAGATAGACAATTTCTATTAGACTTTTTTACTAAATACTATGAACTTACTGAAAAAAAGTAGTTAATTTTATAGTAGACTCTAATATTATCGGTCAAAAATCAACCAGCTTTTGAAATTTTCTTAGGGGTAAATTTTAAAGAGCGCCCATAAAAAACTTTACAAATTCATCTGAAATTCTTTTATCTTCCGACAATGTTGCCCTTAAATGGCAGTCTTTTCTAATTAAGAATAAGTCTGTGCCATTTCTGTTATGTTTTTGTTACATTTTTGTTAAAAGATAAAATTTTCACTATTTTGTAAAAACTTTATGAGAGGCTCTACCTCTAATTGCTTAGTGTAAACGGTATTAATCAAAATATGGGTTCATAATAGTGTAAGGGCAGGGAATGGCTCTTGATAAACTGCTAGTCGGAAAGCAAATTTTAGATGGAAAACTTGTTCCAGGAAACGTTAAACTGGATTCTCCTAATGCTGTTTTTGTCGACAGCTTTTTGGGCGAAGAGCAGTTTGGAGAAATTTTCATTGTCCGACTTCCCAACCAAAGAAAACAAAAATCTTTTTGGTTAAAAATTCCAGCTCCTCCTTTGGGGAAAACTCATAAATATCTTCAAAACGAGATTAGTAAGCTGGAAATATTGGCTACTCCTGGTAATGCTCACATTCCAAGGATAGCTCAAAGTAATATTTTAGCCAAAGATAAGAAGCTCCCTTTTTACTTAAGTTGCTTTGTTGTACCTGCTTCTATTCGTTTTCAACAGAGCGAACAACAGCAAAATATTTCTCATTTTGAAGCCTTAAAAATATTTTATCTTTTGACCGAAACTGTACAATACTTAGAACAACAACAAATAGTTCACAGCAGCATTAACCCTAGTAGCATTCAGTTTTATGACAGGATGCCTGTTCTTACTCACTGGGAAACAGCTAAGAGCTTGGAGGAGATAGTTACCTCCGCTATGCCAAATAATGCTGCGATTTACTCTGATCCGACTTGGCTTCCTCCCGAAGTTTTTTTTGTTGATGTTGACCAGGAAATCCAAAAGGTTTCTTTTTGTATGGAAGAAGTCAGTAACAAAACGGATATCTGGTCGCTGGGTTTAGTATTGATGAACTACCTAAGCGGAGTGAAGATCTTTGATAGCACAGGGCAAAATATAGAGGCTATCATTGAGAGTATATCATACATCTATCAAAATAAAATTCTTTCCCAGTATCGTAATCATTGTCGTCATCTCCTTAAAAAACATCTTCAGTTTTCAAATTCTCTACTAGAAGAAGATCAGTTTATTCGAGAAATATCCCCTCTTTTTTGGTCGGAAGGGGGGCTTCAAAAAGACTTAGAAGCTATTGATAAAAAGCTAATTGTTAAATTCTCTTTAGAGAGAGTCATTGACACTTGTAATCAAATATCACGTAGTTGTCGTCGTTTTCATTCTGTGAAAGATTTTACTAACTACATGGTCGGAAATCGGAATAAACTATCTTCCAATCAAGGAAATTTTCATTTCTTAAAAGACTTTTACTTAGATGCCTTAATTCTGCTATTTGATATGTGCACAGCACCAGTTAAGCATAGAGTAAATGCTGGAACATTGGTTGATGTTTTAAACTATATATTTCCAGGACTTGCTCGAGAAGCTAATCTCTTAGTGACAAAACCCTATATTCCTAAATTGACTCCAGAAACTGATGAACCCCAGTCTCATTTTAGTCCGGGAGTAACAGGGCGAATTCCGTCTTCGATGATGAATTCTAGCTCTCTCGCTAATACTCGGATGAATGTTTCTAAGTATCAGAGAGATACTTCTAGTCATCTACAGAATTCGCGAGGACCAAACTTTACGAATTCTCAAGGAGGTTTTGATCCTTATCAATCACGAGGACGAACCCAGCAAGGGATGCCATCTCAAAATATGCCATCTCAAAATATGCCAACTCAAAATATGAACTTGCAGAGTACGCGAGGGCCGAACTTTAAGAATTCTCAAGGAGGTTTTGATCCTTATCAATCACGAGGACGAACCCAGCAGGGGATGCCATCTCAAAATATGCCACCTCAAAATATGCCACCTCAAGGACTGAATATGACATCGCGGACACAAAATCCGAATATGATGCCACCAGGGAATAATCAGGGAGGTTTTGATCCTTATCAGTCACGAGGAAGAACTCAGCAAAATATGCCGCCTCAAAATATGCCGCCTCAAAATATGCCACCTCAAGGACTGAACACAACATCGCGGATACAAAATCCGAATATGATGCCACCAGGAAATACTCAGGGAGGCTTTGATCCTTATCAATCACGAGGACGAACTCAGCAAAATATGGCACCTCAAAATATGCCTTCGTCTCGTGGTCTAAATAATTCCCAATCTATGTATGGGCATCCTTCCCCAGACGGAAGAGGTATCAATAATCAAACGGGAAGGCACCCTATGGATAATTTTATGGCATCTAAATCTGGTATGGCTAGTCCTATGCCTACTGTTGACTCTTCTTTTATGCCCAAGCCTAGAGGTACAACAAAGGGAAGAACTATCCCTAGAGAAAACAACTCTATGGAAAATAGCAGTCGTTCCATCTATGGTAAACCACCAGTAGCCTCTCCAGGACAAACAGGAAAAACATTCTTTGTTCCTCCGCGTCCTCCTGCTGATGAGCAAAGGCCTCCTGAAAAAGAAAACCGGAACTCTAAGGACATTTATAAATACTTCAATAAGGAGGAGTAATTGTCCTAAAAATACCAGCGGAGGACAAGTTAATCCTCCACTGGCATCCCCTATTTCTTGATGAACCTGCCTATTTCACCAATCCAAAGGATAATCGAAGTAAACCCTACTATTTGCACCCAGTCCATTAGTTCTAATGGGGTTGTCCGAAAAACCTCGCCTCCAAATTGAACAATAACAACCTGCCCTACAAAAATTAAGAGAGCTACTCCAAAGAAAGCCTTGTTTTCAAAAAAGCCTCGGAAGGCCGATTTACCGGTTTCGTATGCTTTGGCGTTAAACATATTCCAGAACTGAAGGAAAACAAAAGTAGTGAAGAATATGGTAAGTTTTTCTTTATCGGGGTTATCTCCTAAATAGCTTAGAATCATAACAACCATTACGATAATAAAGATAATACCACCGCCAAAAATGAGCTTAGCCATACTTTTGTCTATGATAAAATCTTTAGGATCGCGAGGGGGACGTTGCATTAGCTTTTCATTAGGCGGCTCCGTTGCTAAAGCTAAGGCTGCAAATGTATCCATGATGAGGTTAACCCATAGCATTTGCATCACAGTTAGAGGAATCTCCACTCCAATAAAAGGGCCCAGGAGAACAATTCCTAAAGCAGCTACGTTAATGGTGAGTTGAAAAATAAGAAAGCGTTGAATATTTTGGTAAAGAGAGCGTCCCCATAGGATTCCTTTTGTTAGACTTGTGAAGGAGTCATCTAGGAGGATTATATCACTAGCTTCTTTGGCGATGGATGTACCTGTTTTTCCCATTGCTAACCCTACATCGGCATGGTTTAAGGCAGGAGCATCATTTGTTCCATCTCCTGTCACAGCCACTACTTTATTTTTCTTTTGAAGAGCCTTGACTAAAGCAATTTTATTTGCAGGACGAGCTCGGGCTAAAATTTTTATCCCTTCTACTTTTGCTTGAACTTCCTCGGGGCTCCATTTTTCAAAATCCCCTCCCGTTATAATGCGGTCGGGCATTGAATCGTCTTCATCTGTCCAAAGATGGGCTTGGCGAGCAACTTCTTTTGCTGTTTCAGCATTGTCACCAGTAACAATTTTTATATCGATCCCTGCATTTAAACAGGTTTGAATCGATTGAGGAACATCTTCTCGAACAGGATCAGATATGGCAACAAAGCCTAGCCAGGTTAAATCTTGGCAAAGTTCATCTGCTTTTGCATTCTCAAATTCATTACCTTTAGGTAAGCTTTTGTAAGCAAAGCCAATGGTTCTCATGGCTCTATTTTGACAACTCTTAAGTTTTTCTTCCCATGGCCCTTTTTCGGAAAAGGCTTTTTCGCCTTCTTTTTCTTTACATAGCTTACTGCGAGATAAAAGAATTTCAGGGGCACCTTTGACAAGCAATACAGGATTTCCCAGTTCTTTAACCTTGGCAATCGTTGCCATATATTTGCGTTCGGTTGTAAAAGTCCACTGTTTAAGAATAGAGTTGCTTCCTCGAATTTTTTGATAGTCGGCTTTACGAGACTCTAACCAAAGAAGTAAGGCACCTTCTGTTGGATTTCCCAAAACGGAAGATGTTCCATCTTCTTTCTTTTGTAAATTTGCGGTACTATTGATGGCGCAAGATAGAGAAAGTAAGTCTGTCTCCTTGATGTTATCTGATGAGCTGCGAAAGAGAAAATGCTCTTCCCCTACTCGCATTTGGTTCATGGTTAAAGTGCCCGTTTTATCAGTGCAAATGGTGGTGGCGGCTCCAATTGTCTCACAAGCATGGAGTCTCCGAACAAGGTTGTTTGAGGCAATCATTTTGCGCATGTTATAGGCCAAGGATAAGGTTACGCTCAAGGCAAGCCCTTCTGGCACAGCAACAACAATAACGGTGACAGCTATCATAAAAAACATCAATAGTTTGGTAATCGTATCGAGAGGAATCCACTTTGCAGGATCAGGATCAATGCTACCATTTTGCCATAGGAAATAAGTAGATACTCCCCATAATATTGAACCAAATAGAAAAAAAGAAAACCAAGCTTTCCAGCCTCCTTCTAAAAAGCGAGGAGGCTTAAAGCGAAGTTTCATGAGTTCAAAAGCATCATAAAGGATCGGGAGCCAAACCATGGTTAAAGACAAAGTGATAGAGGCGATTGTTATTTTTGTCAAAAACCATTGAGCAGTGGTCATTTGAATTTCTTGGGTAATAATACTTCTGACAAACAAGGCCACAAAAATAGCTGTGGCAACTCCAAAACCAACTACCCCGATGAGTTTACTCAACTTATTAAGCTGTTTATTGAGAGGGGTTATGTTGTCTGTATCTTCTGCGGCAACTTGAGCTGTTTGACCAATTTCGGTTGCATCCCCTACTTTGGTTATTCTAAGATGAGCGTGCCCATCCGCAACAATAGTCCCTCTTAAAGCTAAATTCTGAGCATAGGGCTCTGTTTTTTTCGTGATTTTATCTTCAGAATATTTTTTTGCAGGATTAGATTCCCCTGTTAGTTTGGCCTCATCGATTTGAAAGTTAACCGATTGAACAACTTCTGCATCGGCAGGGATCTCTTCCCCCATTTCGACCATAATAATGTCATCTACAACGAGATCTTTCCTTTGGACAGAGAGAAAATTTCCTTCCCGAATGGCTTTTATAGGCACTTCATCATTTACTTTGTTCAGAACATCAAATTCTGAATTTGCTTTATATTCATTGATAAAAGCAACTCCTGTTGCCAAAATAATAGCAACAAAAATGCCAATTCCTTCTGTGTAATTATTATGAATGACACCGATACCTATGGATAGCGCTGCGGCAATCATTAAAATTCGGATCACAGGGTCTTCAAAGTTTGCGAGAAAGAGCTTCCACCATGGATCTCTTTCTGGGGGAGTCAGAATGTTGGCTCCGTGCTTGGCTCGGCTTTCGAGTACTTGTTTTTCACTTAAGCCTTGTAAATTTTTTTCTTGTAACACGATATTATCCTAATAGCTTGGGTTCATTTATAATATAATTTTCTATAGGCTTAAGCCTATTTTCTTAGAACTATTATAGTCGGAGGTGGTTTTATTTCAATAGAAATCAATGACCACCTAGATTTACCTTGCATTTAAGAATTTGATCATATAAACTCCGCTTTTAGCGCACATTTTTAGAATTTTAGAAAGGAAGAGATTATGATGAAATACAATCGGCTAGGAAAAGCGGGAGTTAAAGTCAGTGAGATTTCTTTTGGGTCTTGGCTAACTTTTGGTAAACAAATTGACATAGCAGCAGCCCGTGAATGTATGAAAGCAGCCTTTGACGGGGGAGTTAATTTCTTTGATAATGCGGAAGTTTATGCTAATGGGTTATCTGAGTCGGTTATGGGACAAATTCTTAAAGAGTATCGCCGAGAAGACTTAGTTATTTCTACAAAAATTTTCTGGGGAGGAAATGGCCCCAATGATAAAGGGCTTTCTTGGAAGCATCTCGTTGAAGGAACAAAGAACTCTTTGCGACGACTTCAAATGGACTATGTTGATTTACTATTTTGCCACCGACCTGACCCTGATACTCCGATTGAAGAAACTGTTCGAGCGATGGATCACATTATCAAATCGGGCTTGGCTTTTTATTGGGGAACTTCGGAGTGGAGCGCACAAGAATTAGAGGAAGCTTATCAACTAGCTGAAAAATACAACTGTATTCCTCCCGCGATGGAACAACCACAGTACAATATGTTCCACCGACAAAGAGTAGAGGAAGAGTATGCTCCTCTTTATGAAAAATACAAAATGGGAACAACTATTTGGAGCCCTCTTGCTTCGGGAGTTCTAACAGGAAAATACAACGATGGAATTCCGGAAGGAAGCCGCCTGGATCAAATTGAATGGCTACGCGATGATTGCATCACAGAAGAGAGAATTGCTAAAGTAAAAAAGCTTAGTGTTATTGCCAATAGCCTGGATACTTCAATGGCTAAGTTAGCCATTGCTTGGTGCCTTAAGAATCCTCATGTAAGTACTGTTATAACCGGAGCTTCTTCGGTAAAACAAGTGAATGAAAATATAGATGCCTTGGCGTTAAAAGAAAAGCTAAGCGAAGATGTTATGAAAGAAATAGAAGGAATTTTGTAGTCATGAATGTTTTTGAAATTTTGCAAGACAGAGGTTTTTTGAGCACGGACTCAGAAGAATTAACCCGACAAGTGACCGACCCAAAAATTAAAGAAATTTTAGGAAAAAAAAAGGTCACTTGCTACATAGGTTTTGATCCGACGGCCTCGTCTTTGCATGTAGGAAACTTGCTCCAGGTTATGGTTTTAGCTCATATGCAAAGAGCAGGACATCGTCCTATTGCTATTGTTGGAGGAGGGACAGGTTTAGTCGGTGACCCGAGCGGAAAAAGTGAAATGCGCCAGCTCTTGAATGAAGAGAGAATCCAAGCGAATATGGATAGTCAAAAAAAACAGCTCGCTCATTTTTTGGATTTTTCCGAAGGCAAGGCCCTGATGCTCAATAACGCCGATTGGCTAACACCTCTCAACTATATTGAGTTTTTACGAGATATTGGACGGCATTTCTCTATCAATCATATGCTTACCGCTGAATCCGTAAAGCTACGCATGGAAACAGGATTATCTTTCTTGGAGTTTAACTACTCCATCCTCCAAGCCTACGACTTCTTACACCTATCTCAAAACTACGATTGTATTTTGCAAATGGGAGGAAGCGACCAATGGGGAAATATTTGTGCGGGAACGGATCTCATTCGCCGTGTAGAAGCAGAAAAAGGTAGCAAGAAAAAAGCTTACGGAATCACTTACCCTCTCCTGACCACAGCCTCTGGTGCCAAAATGGGGAAGACAGAAAAAGGAGCGGTTTGGCTCTCAGATGAACTCCTTTCGAGCTACGAATACTACCAATTCTGGAGAAACGTCGAAGACCAAGACGTCCAAAAATTCTTAGGGCTTTTCACCTTTCTACCAATGGAAGAAGTCCGTTGCTTAGGCAAACTAGAAGGCAAAGACATCAACCAAGCCAAAGAGGTTCTCGCCTTCGAAGTAACCAAACTAAATCATGGAGAAGAAGCCGCAAAAAAAGCCCAAGAAAGTGCCAAAAAGCTTTTTTCTGGAGGAGGACAAGCCGGAGCCATTGCCAGTGTCGAAATCAACCGCGAAGATCTAAGCGCAGGAATTCCCATAATCGAACTTTTTCACAGAGCGAAGCTCGCTAAATCGAAATCGGAAGTAAGGCGATTGATCCAAAACGGAGGCGCTTACCTCAACCGCGAACGAGTAGAATCTATTGATTTGCAAGTGAACCTAGATTCCTTAGAAAACGATGAGATTCTTTTGCAGGCGGGGAAGAAGCGGTTTGCTCGGGTTGTTTTGGGTTAGGTTTAATCTGTGTTGAAATGATTAATAAATATTTGGGGGATTAACGTGCATATCATTTTAACGGTTGTGTAGTCAAAGATATCATTACGTTAGGTTGTTGAATGCGTTGGAAACCCCGATGTTATCGGGGCCTAACATATTACACCTATCGCGCGGGTTTTGGGTTGGCGTTGCGGACAACCACGAGGGCCCTTGCGGGCGGCCTTCGTAGTTGTCCCTACGACATTTTTCGTACATTTTTTTTACGAATGCGATTATCTGAATTTTCCCCATCGAATGCCCCTTCTATGAGATTATCCGATCAATCTGGAAAATTTGTCAAACGGTGTGATGTAGGGACAACTACAAGGGCCGCCTGCAAGGCCCTTGTGGTTGTCCGCGACGCCTAACGGTATATAACGTAAGGATTTTATCCCCACGCTACCCCGCCAAAAAAGCAGCAATCTGCTTCTCAATGGATTCCCCAATGCGAAGCAAATTTTCATCGCTCGATCCTCCGATATGAGGTGTCATCACTACATTGGGCGCTTTCTCAATCGGAGAGCCCTTCGGAGGGTCGCTCATCCAGACGTCCGTACCATAGGCCCCTATTTGGCCTGATTTCAATGCTGCAACAACGTCCTCTTCGACAATGCACTCTCCACGGGCGGTGTTGATAAGAATAACACCGGGCTTCATTTTTGCAATGGTCTTTTCGTTGATGAAACCTAGGTTTTCAGGGGTGGAGGGTATGTGTAGGCTAATGTAGTCAGATTGGGCACAGAGCTCTTCAAAGGAAACCATTTCTACGAGATCTGTCTCCTTGGGGCTTCTGGCGCAGGCGATAACTCTCATACAGAAAGCTTTGGCTCGGATGGCGACTTCTTCCGCGATACGTCCCATGCCCACTAGACCGAGCGTTTTGGTGTAGAGTTCTGTTCTTTTACACTCTTTTTTTAGCCATTTTCCTTCTAGCATTCCGTTGTGCCCTTGGATAAGGCGGCAGGGAATGGTGAGCATTAAAGCCATTGCTAATTCTGCTACGGAGATACTGGATGCTTCTGCGGTATTGGCGACTATAATATTTTTTTCTTGGGCGGCAACCTGGTCGACGTTGTCTAGTCCGACTCCACCGCGGATAATCATTTTTAGGTTTTTTGCCTGATTAAGCCATTCTCTAGTGCATTTTGTTTTACTGCGAACTAAAGCTATGTCTGCTTCGGGCAGGTGGTCATGGTTTTCGGTTACTTCTCCAAAGCAGGAGAGCTTTTCTGGTAAGGAACTATCAAAACTGTCACAGATTAAAATTTTCATTTCGCGCCCTTTTTCTTCCACTATTTTTTACCAATCGACATCGTCATAGTCGGTATCTTCAAAAAACTCATCGTCGCTAAAATTCCAAGGATCGTCGTCTTCTTCCGTGGTTTCGCTTGCGTTTTCTTCTTCGCTTTCCTCAGAATTGGTTTGATCGATGTTTTCTTCTTCGCTAGGTGTTTCTTCTGTTTCCTCAATAGGAAAGTCGTCTATTTCACTGTCTTCTACTACAATTTCGTCTATCTCTTCAAGAGATTCGATGAATAGTTTTTTGTCTTCCCAAGAGAGAAGTATACGGCATTCTGGATTGACGCATTGAAGAGCTTCAAAATTAGCCACTTGTCCACAGTCAGGGCAGGTCGGTACCCAGTTTTCCGCTACTACTGGATTTCCTCCTTCTCTAGTTACCCATTTTACTTTTCCAACACAAGAAGGTATGATAAGAAAAAATGCACAGAGAGCTAGACAAATTAAAGTACGCATGAAAACACTTTCCTCCAAATTATTTCTATTCTTCCACATTTTCTAAAACCTCGCGGGGGATAGATATATCTATAACAAAAATTTCTCCGCTTACTTCGGGACCTCTACCTAAAATGAAGCCTTTTTTGGCTAAAGCAAAGGTGGTTGTTAATTCTGCTGGTAAAACCTCATTGATGACTTCTCCGGTGTTCGCATCTAAACCAGAAGGGATGTCTATCGCAAAAACTCTTTTTTTCCACGAGGCTATTTCTTGGATGATGCTGGCGATGGGTTCACGTAATCCCCCTTGTAAACCAGTTCCAAACAAAGCGTCAATAATGGCATGGGATGCTTGGATACGAGGTTTGTGAGTTTGGAAATCATCGATAGATTGTATAATAGTGGGTTCAAAGCCCATTTTGCGTAAAATGTTGAGATTGATTCCTGGATCAGAAGAGGGAGATACATCTTCGATTTTTCCGAAAAAAAAGACTTCAACAGATATTCCGTGGTTATGGAGATGCCGAGCTATAACAAATCCATCACCTCCATTGTTACCCTTCCCACAAAGGATGGCTATGGTGCCTTGTGAAATTCTATCTAGAATAATGCGAGTGGCTCCTGCTCCCGCATTCTCCATTAAAATAACGCTCGGGATTTTGTAGTCTTCAATAGCTTGACGATCTAAATCCCGAACGGTTTCTCGCCTTACATACTTCACTTGTCTTAATCCTTTGATTCTTCTGGGCCTAGGCGACTTTCTCGAATAACAACATCCCACTCTTCAATCAATTCCTTGATTTGACGGTAGAATCCATCCGTCGTGTTTTCTTCGACAAAAATCAAATGAACAGGACGTTGAGTGGCACGAGCTTTTTCTAGGTGAGACGTAAAGTTTTTTATACTAACGACTTGCTTTTTTTTGTCTTTTTTCTGGAAAATTTGATCATTTTCAAAGTGAAATGACATCTCTGACTCGTTCACATTTCTTATTTCAGGATTAACTACCGCAGGAGTGTTTAAACCATTGCCTCCTAGCCCAAGATTGCCATCTCCGGCAAAACCTATGAGTTTAAAATGGAAGAGAAGGTATAACCCCATAACTAAAACAAACATTGTAATAACTAATTTTTTTACCATGATAGCATCCTATGCTGTTTAGGAAGTTCTGAAATTTTTATTAGGAGTACCCATTATAACACGAGTTTATAGATTTTCATGGGAATTCTCTTACTCAAAAGGACTATCTTCAGTCAAGGCAATGCTACCATAAATGACTTTTATTTTTTTTAACTCATCTGTGACTATCTTGACGTGGCCTAAAATAGCACTGGGCTCTCGTAAAACTAAGAAAATACTTCGGCTAGCATCATATTGAACAGATTTAGGGATGGTGTTTTCCATAAAAAGCACTAACTCCTCTTGAGTTTTAGTCCCTTTTTTGTATTCTCTGCCATTGGGTAGAACAACTTTTGTCATCCATCCCTTTTGCAGGGTAATTTCAAAAATGCTAAAATTAGTTTCGAGAATCTCGGCTTTTTGAAAGGTCTTTAGAATACTTTTCCCTGGCTGGAGTTTACGCCACATTCTTTCATATTGATCCTGGAGCTCTTCGTTAAACTTTTCTTGCTTTTCTAGTTTATCTCTTTTCTCTAATAAATCTTTTTGGTGAGCTAAAATAGTCTCTTTTAAGAGCTTTTCTTGGTTGGCTAGTTCCTTTTTTTTCTCTTCGAGCTCTTTTTGTTTTTCTATTAACTGTTTTCGGAGTATTTTTTCTTGGGCTGCGAGTTCTTTTGTTCTCTCCTCTAACCTTAAAGCTAGGCTATTTTTTTCATCTTCAATTAGAGTGATTTGGTCTTGGTAATCCTTGATATCTTGCTGGAGTTTTTTTATATCGTCTTCCAGAACTTCATTTTCTTTGACGAGCTCATTTAGTCTTTCTTGTAAACGTTTTTTCTCTTTTGTTAAAAGTTCTTTCAAGTATATTTGAGCTTGGATTTCTTTTTCGAGGTCTTTCTCTTTTAGTTCTAGTTTTTTCTTTAGATCGGCTAGTTCTTCTCGAAGAATTTTTTTGTCTTCATCCAGTTTTTCTTCTTGATCGGAAAGAGTTCTAACCATGGTCTCGTATTTTTCTTCCCAGTTGCGAACTTTCTCTTCTAGACTACTTTTTGCTTTGCTTAGTTCCAACAAGTTTTGATTTTCGTCCCTTAAACGCTTTTCTAGTTTAGCTTTTTCTTCTTCGAGTTTTTCTAACCACTTTTGTCGAGAAAGTAAATCTTTTTGGATAGAGACAATTTTTTGCTCTAGTTCCTTCTTTTCTTGAACAAGTTTTTCTTTTTCCTGGTTTAATAAATCTTTTTGCTTTTCCCAGGAAATTTTATTTTGCTGGAGTTTTTCTTGCCAAATTTGCTCTTGTTTTTCTCGGGATATTTTTTCTTCAAGAAGCTTTTCTTCTAAAAGTTTCTCTTGTTTTTTTTGCTGAGCCAATCGGCGATAGAGATTGTTGAGATCTTGTTTTAGTTTTTCTTTTTCGGAGAGAAGTGTAGTTTTGTTTTTTTCAAGGAGAGAGACTTCTCCTTGGGTTTTGTCTATTTTCTGAGTGAGCTCGGCTCTTTCTTGGCGGTCAATGTTTATTTCTTCCTCCATTACCTGAGATTGTTTTCCCATGATAACAAATAGGATGATAAAAAGAACGTCTAAGAGAGGAGCAATGTTGATTACAGCACGTCTCATTGTTTACGACTCCGCTTCAGGTTTTTTAGAAGAGGAAGAGTTTTTTTTCGATTTTACAGGGCTTTCTTTAGCCTCTTCGTTTTCGTCATCTAGGTCAAGCTGAAAATCTTTGATTTTATCTCTGTCCAAAAGAGCTCTTTTTGTCTTACGAGTTTTGACCATGTTGTTGTCTTCCATCGCATCAGGATAGATTTCTAACCATTCTCCAAGGTATTTGAAACCATCGTACTCTATCATAATTTTTTCGATGGACTTTTGCTGTTGCAAATAGTAATCAAAATCTGCCATGGTGTGAGCTTCGTAAGTTTTTTTCAAATAGATTAAAGTTAAGAGAGCACAAATTGTACTGGATATAGCCAAAAAGAAACCCACCCCAGTTAGATCAAAATTAACTTTTCCTGAACCAGAAAGGTTAAAAATATGAGGAGCAGCAAACCCCAAGAGGGTACCAATAATTCCCAAGAAAGGAAGCACTTCGAGGTTAATCTTGGCCTCTTCCAGGTTGTAATAGAGCTCTTGTTTTTTTTCTAGCATTTTCCTTTGAAGAACAATACTTTTATTTTCTTTACTAGGCTGGACACGAAGATTATTGTATAGTTCCCATACAGATATACGAGTTTCTCGGCCCATTAGTTTGGGGCTACAAACATTTTGTCCGACGGACTCTAGGCCGAGCATCAATTCTGTATAGAAATCATTTTCTTTCTTGATTTGTTCACGAACTCGTTTAAAGCAAACTACCCCACGTTGGTGAAATAGTCCAATTGTGAGAAAACTCAGAAGAACGACAAATATATTTAGCAATAAATTCATGGAAATGATGTAAGTAGAAAAAATCATTTGCGGCCAAACCTATGGGAATCTATAGTTTTGTTGGGATAAAGACAGTACTCTAAAAGCCTACCTACAATAGGTTTTTAGTTGCTACAAGCAATACGAAAGTAGTTTTTGCAAATTAATTATAGCTACTCTCTTAATGGGAGTCAAGTAAAGGAAGCTTATGATCGTTGGTTTTGATGCACGCTTTGCCGACTTAGACTTTACCGGAGTAGGCGTTTACACTAGAGAATTAGCCAAAGCTCTTGCTTGCCTAGAGACATCAGGTTCGTTAGTCTTGTATGTTTTAAAGGGTAGTTCTCTGGAAAGCTTAGTTAGTGAAAGAGTGCGAGTGGTCTCTGTTGCTTCTCATGTTTCTTATGGATTTTTCACTCAAAAAAAGATTCCCTCTCTTTTAGAAAAAGATCAGGTTGAAATATTTCACTCTCCGCTTACAGCCTATCCTCTCTTTAGTAATATTCCCCAAGTTGTCACTGTTCATGACTTGAGTTGGCGTCGTTATCCCCATAATTACAGCCGTTGGGAGAGGATGAAGCAAGATATGTGGCTTTACTTATCACAAAAAAATGCCCAAGGAATCGTTGCTGTTTCCCAGGCGACGAAAAGGCATTTTGAAGAGTTGTACCCTCTAGCTCCTTCAATAGAAGTGACTCATCTTGGGATTAATTCTATTTTTGGAGAAGGAAAGAGAGAAGTTCTTTTAGATTCTTCTCCTTATTTCTTGGTTGTAGGAGGAGCTTCTCGTCCCCGTAAACAATTTGAACATACTTTACGAGGCTTTGAGCTACTACAAAAAAAATGGAATTCAAGGTTTTCTATAAAAATCACTGGGCCTGTTCATCCTGTTTTTGAAGAGAGTCTTCGCTTACATCCAAAAATTGAGCCTTTGGGAATTGTTTCTGAGCAAAAGCTAGGAGAACTCTTTCGTCGGGCGATAGCCTTGATTTTTCTTTCTCCCTCTGAAGGCTATGGGATGCCTGTTGGTGAATCTTTGCTGGTAGGAACTCCTGTCATAACTTGCTCAATGCCTTGTGTCGCAGAGATATTTTCTCCCTATGTCCAAGTTATTGAGCACAATCAGCCCGAGCAGTTTGTCCGAGCTTGTGAATGGGTGTATCAAAATTATCAAGAAGCCCAGGATCAAGCCGCCAAAGGTAGAGAGAAAGCTCTTGAGCTAACTTGGGAGAGAACGGCAAGAAAAACCTGGGAATTCTATGAAAAAGTACTTAAGTCACAGGGAGTTTTTCTAAGAACCTAATATTCGATAACATCTTCTAGTAAACTAAGCGAAACTATTTCATTTAGGACAATTTTCACTGCTTTACGATTAATCTTGAGACCATGTCTTTGTGAATCCATAACATAGAGCTCTTTTGACTTATTGTATTCGCTATGGTCGTGAACATCAACATCATCTAAATCAATAAAGTACTCTCCTACTGATTTTAGCACTCCCATATAAAGATAAGAGCTTTTAGTGTCGATGACGACATTTTTTCCGATGAAATCAGAGAGTTCTTCATTCATGCTTATTTCAGCCTCCAAAAAATACTCGTTCAATATCATTGGCTGTTACATACACAATCAAAAACAAGAGAAACAAGAAACCCATGTAGAGAGCCCAAATCATGACGTTTTCTGAAACGGGGCGTCCTGTAATTTTTTCAAAAGCTAAAAAAAGAAGGTGTCCTCCATCTAAAATGGGAATAGGTAAAAGATTGACGATGGCCAAGTTGATACTTATCAAAGCAAGGAAGTAGATGAATCGACCTAGACCTAGTTGTAAGTACGAGTGGGAGGCGGCAAAAATGGTAATAGGGCCTCCTAGAGTTTTTGAAGATACTTGTTGACTTGCGAGTCCTTTTAACATAAGGAGAATTTGCATTACCATATTTTTGGTATGGTTCCACCCTCTTTCGCAAGACTCTTTGAATCCATAGCTTGTGGCTGGAGTTAAAGCATGAGTTAAAGCTAAACTTCCCCATATAGGAATCTCTATTTCTTTGGGCTGTACAGTTGCTTTGTACTCTTGGTCACCTCTTAGATAGACAAATTCGATAGGAGTGCTTTGAGCATCTTGTACTGCACTGAAAATATCAGAAAAACTATGAAGGGCTAGTCCATTAGCGGAGATAAGTTTATCTCCTGCTTTTAAGTGCTCTGCTGCTGGGTAGTCTTGCAGTACTTCTCCTACATAAAGATCTGCAGAAAATGAAAAATCTGCGACAAATGAATCGATAGATGTAAGATTTAAAGAGATAGCAAGCTCTTCTCCTCCTCGAAGGATGTACATGTTTCCTTTACCAGAGATTTTTTCTAGCTTTTCTTTGAACTCTTGGCGAGTAAAAACTTTCTCTTCTTCGATGCTAATGAGTGTGTCGCCCGCTTGAAAGCCAAGAGTTTTTGCCTGAGTTACGACTGCTTTACCTTTAACAAGGGTACTTTGACGTACAGAGTCTATTTTTACTTGCCGAGAAAGAATTCCAATCCTATATGTTTTTCGAGTCGGAGGACTCCATAGAATAGTTTTTTCTTGGCCTTTTCTATCAATGGTAATTTCAATTTCTTTTTTTTGAGAGCTAGCTAGGAGTTGCTCTACATCGTAGCCGTCTTCTACCTCAACATTGTCGATTTTTTTTATGGTATCTCCGTCTCTTAATCCTGCCTGGTAGGCCGTAGAGTTCTTGGGCGCTTTTAGCTCTGATAATAGATGAGGAGCAATTCCGATGGTTTGAATTCCTCGGGCTTCGTTATATTTGGGCTGAACTAAGCAGTCGAAGACTTCGTTTCCTCTTTGTATTTTTAAATTAACACCTTTTTCTTCGTTACTAAAAGCAATTGCGACAAAAAGATCGGTGAAACTGCTTATCTTCTCTTGGTTTACTTCGAGAACTTTGTCGCCTCGCTCTAAGCCTGATTGCCAAGCAGGACTACCTTGCTGGACTAAACCGATGGTCGGAACAATAAAATGGATTCCGATATGAAAAGCTAAAATGGTTCCTATAATGCCAAAAATACCATTCATGATGACACCAGCTGACAAAATTCTTGCACGTTGCCCTGGAGTTTTGGACATTAAACCATCTTCTCCGCTGATTTCTCCGGGTAGTTCGCCCGCCATTTTGACGTAACCTCCCAAAGGGATCCAGTTAATTCGATAGTCGGTATTTCCCCAACGTTTGGATATAATAGCCGGACCAAAACCCAAAGCAAAAGCCTCGACTCTTACTTTTTCATATTTAGCAGCTAAAAAATGACCCAGTTCGTGGACAAAAATAAGAAATCCAATTCCTAGAACAACTAAGAGCCAACTCAAAGCTCCTTCTGTTGCTGTTAGTAAACTGACTCCAAAGATAGCAGCACATATATTAAAGATCATCTATTTCCTCCAAAATAACTCTTTTGACTTGACGACGGCGGAAGTCGTCGGTAAATAAAGAGTCATTATGTATCTTTTCTTTTTTAACTAGTTTTTCTTGATCGATTAAATTCTTGTTTTGTGAAGAAGGTTTTTCTTTTTTATTTTCCCACGGGTTTAATGTTGTTGCCTTACGTCGGCGTTCTATTCTGTCGGTTAAGTTGCCTGAAGTTGGGGGAGTATGATCCTCCATTGTCCATGATAAGGCCGTTACTTCTACCATAAGACCTTGTTTCTCAAAAAAATGGGTTTGTCGATTTAGTCGTTTTTGTAAATTCTGCATCAAACTTTCTTTTTTTAAGAGATCCTTTGCGCTGAAAGACTGTAAAAGAGAGCCTAAATTCAAACTTGCTAAGTAAGTTTCCCAGTTATCAATAATTTCTGAGAGATGTAATATCTTTTTATGACGGAGCCAAGTGGAAACAATTTTAAATAGCAGCTCTTGGCGGGTGGTAATCTTTAAAGAAATGGATAAGGAAAAGAAATTTTCTGAATTTTCTATTGTGTAGTGAGGAGAGGAATAAACACACTCTAAAGGAGCCAAATCAACAATAGCTAAATCCATTTCTTTTTCTTGTGGGCTTAAAGCTTGAACCCATTTAATGAAATCTCCTTGAGAAGAGTCGTAAACCCCAATAATTTCTTTTAAGTTAAAAAAAATGGCACGTTCTATACCTGGTAATTTGACGGGCACAAGATTTTCTTCGGAAGTGGTCAAAGCTGTTTTTATAGCTTCCAAAGCTTGGCAGGTTTCAGGGCTAACTCGGGAAGAGTGAGGAGAGTTTAAAGGTAGTACAGCTGCTAAAGCCCATTTCTCAGTAGAAATATATTCGTTGTATTCACTTTTTTTATCAACGATATCAAACCAGTTTAGTTGTATCATAAAAGTTAATCTAAAAGATGTGTTTTTCTTGGCATTTAAATTTTTTAGAGGGAATGTCTTACTTTGTGGCACTTATTCTTTAAAACTAGATCTTCCGTGTTTTAAAGAAAATGGGGGAGGGCTAAATGTTTCGAGGAGTTCCTCCAAATCAGGACGACATCCTCCACAGCCTAGGCAAGCAGAACAATGTAGCTGAATATCATCAACTGTGCAAGCTTTATTCTTCTGAATAATTTCGATGATCTCATCCCTGGGAACTTCAAAACAATAGCAAACTAAGTCTTCTTCAAGCAAGAGGTTCTCCTTGATGAGAATTACTCGCCTGAATAAGTTTCTCAAGATCTACGATTAGCTCATCCATATTTTGATAGCGTTTTATCGGCTCTTTTTCCATCATCCGGGCTACAATTAAAGAAATATTTTCAGGTATACTAGGGTCTATTGAGTGGGGCAACTCCAAAGGTTTCGAAGCTTGAGCTAGCATTGTTGCGACAGCATTAAATCCTAAGAAAGGAGGTTTTCCTACTAATAGATGAAAAAAAGTTGCTCCTAAACTGTAAATATCTGTTCGAAAATCTACTTCTCGACCACAGCATTGTTCAGGGGCCATGTAGGTAGGGGTACCCACAGCAACTCCTCTTTGAGTGATATCACAAGGCATTTGTTGGTCTTTAACTAAGCCGAAGTCGAGTAATACAACTTGTTGCTTTTTTGAGCTAACTAAAATATTAGAAGGTTTTATATCTCGATGAATGATATTGGCAGAATGGACAGCCTTTATTGCATGAGAAGCTCCCAATATAATTTGACATGCTCTTTGAGGAGAAAACTTTTGTTCGTTTTCGAGTAGTTTTTCTAAGGTCATGCCTTCAATGTAATTCATCAAAATGAAAAATAGTTCTTGTTCTATTCCAGCACTTAGAATTCGAATGAGATTTTCGTGCTCTAGGCGGCTTAAAACATTGATTTCTTTGAGAAAACGTTGACTCTCTTCAGAGGTAAACTTATGTTTGGGTTGGAGCACTTTTATGACTAAAGACCCTTGTTCTTTATGGTGAGCCTTGTAAACAACCCCTGATCCCCCTATTCCTAAAATTTTACCGATTTTACAATTTGCCAAAACAGATCCAATAAGGTTTTTTGGGTTGCTGGCAAGAGCTTGCTTTAAAGAATTTTGATTTTTGTCTTTTGCCTTGTCTGTCAACTCTTCATCGGCCTGCTTACGTAGCTCGAATAGATTAACCGTTTTATCAAAAAACATAATGACACCCTCTTAAAACCTATCTGAGAAGCTTGATTTCTAGGTGAATTTTCCGAAGCCATAAGCTTGTTGAGTTTTCCCTTTTTGAGAGGAACTAGCATCTCTTCTTGGCTCGGCAAATGGTATAATAAAGTCGACACTATCTTTACGAAAGATAATAATGGGCTCTTCGCCTACCTTATCTCCTTGTAAATTAAAAATTTCTGCACGGACCAAAGGAATGAAAGGTCTCGCATCATTTAGTATATCGGAAACTCGGGTGATTTGCCCAGAATTTACAACAATAATTTCTCCTCGGACTAAGAAATTTTTAAGATAGATATCTACCTTAGCACGATCATTGTTTATATCAGGTGATTGCATACACGTTTCCTTAATTTCTCTTTTTTTCTCGATTGAAAGTGTAGTATTTGCGTAAATAATAGTTCCAAAGCATCATTTCATAGAAATTGCTTTCTTCACGATAAACTTGTAGCTCATTATTTGCTCTCACAATGCAAAACTGATATCTGTTTTCCCCATCACGTATTAGCCACCAAGTATCGGGTTCTAGTTCTTCTATTGTGTTTGTAGGAGAGAGCTTTTGATGATTTTTTGTAAAATGTTCCAATAACTTCCCTGATACCATTTTCTTACTAAGATAACTTTTTATTTTTAAAGGAAGAGAAAATAGGCGTATTTTTTTCCAGGGATGAATTTTTGACTCAAGAAATAAATTTTCATATATTTTGGCTAAAAACTTTTGAGCAACTTCGTTACTGGGAAACCAAAATAAAGCTTTTTTAAAATGTTTTATTGCTGTAATTAAATTGGCGAAATTTTTTACCTTGAGATTTTCTAAGTCGTTAAGAAGAGAGAGAGCAGATTCCCGTTCTTGAGAATTTACTGCTTGGTCTAGATCTCTCAAGTACTGTTTCTTTCGAGTCTCTAAGCGTTTTTTTTGCTCTGAGTAAGAGGTTTGAGAGGTGATCCCTTTTTTTATGTGGTCGAATGATTTTTTGCGAAGTAACTCCGCTATTTTTTTTTCGATAAGAGAGTTTTCTCGAGCTAAATTTAGATACTCTAGTGCTTTGTTATCATTTCTTGAGTGAAGATGCTGAAGTCCTTTTGTGTAATTGCGGTCTGCTTTTTGATGATCTAAAAAGATTCGACCTCCTGTAAATAAAAGCAAAGAGAGGAGTATGAAAACGATTATTATGAGATGAGAGTTAGAAGCAAACTTTTTCCAAAATCTTTGTAGAGTGCCCGTTTTTTTGGCGAGAATTTTGTCTCCCGACAAAAAACGTTCAATGTCATCAGCTAATTCTTGAGCTGTAGAATACCTTTGGCTGGGATTTTTAGCCATAGCCTTTAGGCAAATTTTTTCCACATCTGGGTGTTGGTTGGGGTTAATTTTAGAAGGGGGAAGTAGTTCTTTTGAGATAACATCTGAAATGATAGCTCCAACGGAACTTCCTTCAAAAGGACGCTTTCCCGTAGTCATTTCGTAGAGAACAGCTCCTAGTGAATAGATGTCGCTACGACCATCTACCTCCGTTTCTCCCTGGGCTTGCTCAGGTGACATATAGGCGGGAGTGCCAATGGTATCTCCACTTTTGGTTAAATGTACACTCTCTGAATTAGTACCTTTAGCTAAGCCAAAGTCTGCTAAAAGTACACGATCTGATTTGTCTAGCATGATATTACCAGGCTTAACATCTCTATGAACTACATCTTTAGAGTGAGCATACTCCAGGGCTAGTGCTATTTCTCGAACAATAACCAGAGCTCTTTGCTCACTTAAGCTAGTGGATTCCTGGAGAAGTTGGTGGAGAGTTTTTCCTTCGACAAAGTCCATGGTGAAATAATGGACTCCATCGACTTCACCAGCTCCATGGATTTTAACAATATTGGAGTGATTTAAACTGGCCGCTAGACGTGCTTCTCTATGAAATCTTTGGATTTCCTCTATGGGAGGATGTTCCCAGGCTTTAAGAACTTTGATTGCTACACAGCGACGCAAACCGGCATCCCAGGCTTTGTAAATAACTCCCATTCCTCCTCGTGCGACTTCTTCGATAATACGAAAAGGTCCAAAATATTCAGGAATAGACGCTTTGTTCAAAGTGATAAGGCTGTTTTTGATGACAAGACGTAAGCTGCTGTCCCCCATGATAAATTTATTGAGGTCAGCACTTTTTATTTTTTCTTCCACTTCTCGATTAATTTTGACATAGCGATCGCCTGAAACTAAACGATTTTTGATCATAATTTGACCAATTCGTACTTCTCGTTTTTTTTCCTGAGTAGTCTCGTATTGTTCAACAAAGCACTTGTTGGCATCTTCTACTGAACATAAACTGTCGGCAATAGCTTGCCGAGCAAAAATAATATCCTTTTTTCTGGCTAAAGAAAGGGTATCAAATTCAATATGGGTATGGCTTTCCGATGGCATTTGTCCTTGAGGGAATTTTTTTTCCAAGAAAGATAAAAACGTTTGAACTTGGTCACAGACCTCAGGTGATAAAATGCGATTAGAAGTCAATGTCTGCAAAATATCTCCATCAGAATTTTCTAGAGATTGGATACGACGATTGATTTTATCTATGGTTTTCTGAGGAACGCATTGAGTTGCTTTTAGTATAGCAACCAACTGCGTACCGGAAATTGAATCCATTCCATGCTCCTCACATCAAGTATTCTAGGCCTTTTTTGGAATAGGAAATATATTTCATTTACTTTCAAACAGACATTGCTAATATTCTATCTCTGTAGAGAGAAAAAGTCAAGTTAGTCTCTGGTTTAGGAAATAAAAGAGAAAATTTAGGTGAGATTGTAGCAAAATAATTATCCTTTAGATCATAAATTCCTTTTGCTCGACTGAACAGCTTTATTTATAATGCCAAAAACTTTTTTGAATAACTTCTTAAGAAGGAAAGAAAATGACGGATTCATTATCAAAACGATCAAAACTATTTGAAGATTTTCCTGCACATTCACGAGAACAATGGGAGAAAATGGCAGAAGATGCTTGGGGAAAAGGTAACTTTCGCGAAAAATTTACTTGGAAGACATTTGATAACATATCTGTTCAGCCTTATTATGACCAAGAAGAGTGGAAAACTATATCCTCTTCTCTTCCAGGAGAGTATCCTTACCTACGAGGAAGTCACTCTGGCGAAAAAAAGTTAGCTTGGTCTATTAGTCAAAATTTTTTCGTGGAAGATCCCTTATTGACGAA
The DNA here is from genome assembly GCA_029260735.1 of Planctomycetota bacterium. Lineage (GTDB taxonomy): Bacteria > Planctomycetota > Uabimicrobiia > Uabimicrobiales > Uabimicrobiaceae > JAJDCR01. The sequence goes on along the minus strand of JAJDCR010000141.1, from coordinate 101,328 downwards.
CAAAATGATGCACAAAGGCATTTCTGGGGGATTAGATGAAGTAGGGTTTGTTTTTTCTCCTGGTTTTTCCTGGGAAAATTTTTCTGCGGAATCTTTTTCTTCTTTGTGGGAAAAAATGGAGGAAAAAATTTTAGACGACAGTTTTTCTCTTTCTCTTTCTGCTGGCTCTGCTAGTTCATGGGTTATGGCAAATCTTGTTGTGTGGGCCCAAGAAAAAAATGTCCCTCTCCATAAAATTTTTGGCTCCATTGACAACGATCTTGTTCATACTTTATCTTGTCAAGGTGAAGTTCATGGGAAAGATCCTTTTGATTCTTGCTATCGTTTATTTCATTTTATTCAAAGCCATCTTCCTGGCTTCTTTGGCCTCACAATCAGCAGTTCTTCTTGGCATCAAGCGGGAGCAACTCTTGCCCAAGAACTGGCGTTTACCTTAGCGGCTGCAGTAGAATACTTTGATCAGTTTACCGAAAAAGGTCTTAGCCCTGCCGAAATTAACTCCTCTTGCCTTTTTTCTTTTTCCATAGGAACTAATTTCTTTTTTGAAATTGCTAAGCTAAGAGCAGCTCGCTTTCTTTGGGGGCAAATATATACTAAATTTGATCCAGATGGAGCAGGAAAGGCTCAAATGAAAATTCGTAGTCAAAGTTCTTTGTGGAACAAAACAGTCTGTGATCCCTACACTAACTTGCTAAGGACAACAACAGAAACAATGGCTGCAGTTATCGGGGGGAGCAACTACATTACAACGAGCTCTCATAATCAAGACAAGGAAGAAAATGATCCTGACGCTCAGCGCTTGGCTCGTAATATTCAAAATCTAATAAAGGAAGAGAGTAATCTTCATCGGAGTTTAGATCCAGCTGGAGGATCTTATTACTTGGAGAATCTTACCCAGCAGTTTGTCGAAGAAAGTTGGAAAATTTTTCAAGATGTTGAAAAAGAAGGTGGCCTCTTGAAAGCTTTACAAAGTGGTTTCATTCAAAAAGAAATCGCAACAAGTCTTAAATATAGAAAAAAACTTCTTAGAACAAGAAAAGAAATTTTGTTGGGAACGAATCTTTACTCTATTGCAGAAAAAGAAAAAATTTTGTCTTTGGGGCAGAAGAGTAAGAAAAAAACAAGTGTGGTTGTTTTTCCAGAAGTAGATTTCTCTAGCTTAGAGGGGTTGGCTGAACAAGTGCTTAGTAAGGCTCCTCGTTGGGATTTGGAAGAAAAAGCTTCTCTTGTTGTGAGTCCTCTCGAAAGTTGCCGAGGAGCTGAAGTTTTTGAAAAGCTGAGAGAAACTCAGCAATCTAAGAAAGTTTGTTTACTTTTATTGGACAAGGAGGATACTACTAAGCAGAGACTAGCTTTTGCCCAAGATTTTTTAGCATGTGGAGGAATAACTCCCATAATTGTTGAAGAAGAGGCTGAAATGAAAAACTTGGACAAATATAGTGCAGTGGCTTTTTGCGGTAGCGATATAAGTTACGAAGAAAAAATTTCTCTCTTAGTTAGTGATATTAAACGAGATTTTCCGAGCCTTAAAATTTTTGTGGTTGGTCGATACTCTGGCGATAATACAGATATTTCTGGATTAATTTTTCAAGGGGCAGATGTTGTTGAAGTGATTTCGGGGATCTAAAAATCTCTTTTTGTTGTAGCTCTTAGCTCTCAGGAATAGCGTGCCGACAAAACTCGCAGTAGCCTTCTATCTCCAAAATAACTTCTTTTTTTGGAGTGAAACCATATTTTTGGTAAATTTCTTGCAAAGCTAAGTTTACTTTAGACTCCCGGAACTCGGAAATTTTTCCACAGTTTAAGCAAATTAGATGATCAAGGGCAGGACGACCATAACTGTACTGGTAATGGGTTTGTTTGTCACCAACACCTACTTCTCGAATAAAACTTCCTTGGACAAGCAAAGGAAGAGTCCTGTAAATACTAGCCTTGGAAACTTTGACTCCTTGCTGTCTCATTTGAACTAAGAGGTCTTCTGCCTGGAAATGGGAAGGGCAGGCCATAATAGTTTCTAAAACTTTGCGGCGGGCAGAGGTAAATTTAAGCCCCATTTTTTGACAAAACTCAGCGAGTTTTTTTATTTCGGCTTTATCCATTTCCATTTTAGTTCCTTAGGGATGTTTAAATTTCTTGTAGGGATTTACGAATGAGTTCATCTAATGAAGCTTCTGGGCCTAGTTGAGTAACTCCTTTTTCGACAGCTTCTTTTGCTATAGGTTCGGCTATGCCCAGAGCAATCAAAGCAGATAGTGCATCCTTGTAGAGAGGGGCTTGTTGAGAATCTGGGCTCATTGTTAAGGGGAGATCTTGGATACTTCCTTTTAATTCAAGGATAATTCTCTTGGCTGTTTTAGGACCAGCTCCTTTTATTTTCTTAAAAAAAGCTAAATTCTCTGAAAGGATAGCTTCTCTTAATTGGGCGGGAGTTCCTCCAGACAATACAGCAAGAGCTAAGGCGGGGCCTACACCACTAATAGTTTGAAGTTTTTCAAAGAGGAGACGTTCCTCCTCCGTTGAAAAGCCAAAAATGCGGATACTGTCGTCTCGAATGGATGTACTTACTAAAACTGTTGCTTCACTTTGAGTTTTCAGATTTACCTCGGTAGAAAGTGGCACCTTGATAGCAAAACCCACTTGCCCCACGTCTAAAACTAGCTTTCCCCCCTCACAGGAGATAACCTTCCCTTTTAGATACTCAAACATATATTTTTTGTTTTCCTGTCTTGTTTTTGATTTGTTAGCCTTTGATCATTATCGTTGTGACCGTGTTACTACGCACGGGTGGAGGGTGAGGCTCCTGCCGAACAGGGGATGTGCTTGGCTAGAAACAAAGCACATCTCCGGCGCGGCAGGAGCCTCACCCTCCAAGGGTTTATCAGCTAGCCGCTTCTTCTTTTTTGACCTCTTCTTTTTTAACAAAAGGGCATTCCATTTTTCGCTCGGAAATTTCCTGAGAAACTGTTTCAATGAAGTGGTCTATCGGCATGCTCTTTAAATCACCTTTATGGTAAGAGCGCACAGATACTTCTCCGTTTTCTTTTTCGCGATTTCCGACAATGAGAAGGTAAGGAATTTTCTTTACCTCTCCTTCTCGGATTTCATAACCTAATTTTTGGCCTCGGCTGTTTAAGCTAACACGAAAGCCAGCTTTCTTTAGTTTTTTAGTCACCTCACTAGCATAGTCTAAATGTTTTTTGCTGCTGATAGGCAGAACTCGGATTTGCTCAGGAGCCAGCCATGTAGGGAATGCTCCCCCAAAATGCTCGATCATTATACTGACAAATCTCTCTAGGGATCCGAGAAGAGCTCGGTGGATCATGATAGGACGATGCTTCTGATTATCTTGGCCAGCATAGCTGAGGTCAAATCGTTCGGGCATAGACATATCTACTTGAATTGTACCACATTGCCAAGAACGTCCTAGGCAATCTTTTATGTGGAAATCAATCTTTGGTCCATAGAAAGCACCGTCTCCTGGATTGATTTTATATTCGGCTCCTTTTTTAATCAAAGCATTTTCGAGTGATTTCTCTGAAGCTTCCCATACTTCATCAGAGCCAATAGAGTTTTTAGGCCGAGTCGAAAGCTCAGTTTTGTAGTCGAAACCAAATTTTCGATAGATTGTATCTATCATGTTCATCATGTCGATCAACTGCTCTTCCATTTGTTCCATTAGACAAAATACATGAGCGTCATCTTGAGTAAAGCAGCGAACTCTTTGCAAACCAGAAAGAACACCTCGTTTCTCATGACGATGGACTTGACCCCACTCAGCATATTTTGCTGGTAAATCTCGAAACGAGCGCGGAGTATTTTTATAGATTAGACAACAACCAGGGCAGTTCATGGGTTTGACTGCAAAGTTCTGTTCATCAATGTCAACAAAGTACATGTTATCTCGGTAATGATCCCAGTGTCCACTTTGATGCCACAATGTCTCATTTAGAATCATTGGAGTCATAATTTCTTGGTAGTCGTGATCAATGAGAATTTCATCAACATAGCGTCTTACTTCTTTGTAGAGGACAGTTCCATTAGGATGCCAAAAAGGGAAACCAGGTCCCTCTTCATGAAAAGAAAAGAAATCGAGATCTTTGCCTAATTTACGATGATCTCGTTTTTTGGCTTCTTCCCGTTGAAAGAGGTATTCCTCCAGACTTGTTTTTTCAAAAAAACCTGTGGCATAAACTCTTTGCAGCATATTTCTCTTTTCATCGCCTCGCCAATAGGCCCCCGCGACATTTAGTAATTTAAATTCTTTTAATTTACCTGTTCTGTCGACATGAGGTCCACGGCACCAGTCTGTGAAATCTCCTTGTTCGTAAAAGCTAAAGGTTTCTTTCTCATCAATTTCTTCTAGTAATTCTTGCTTGAAACGGGCTCGTTGCTTTTCTAGTATCTCTCGACTTTTTTCTTTGCTGCACTCAAAGCGACGAATAGGAATATTTTCCTTAATAATACGTTGCATTTCGGCTTCGATCTTATCAAAGTCTTCTGGAGTAAAAGTATGCTCTAAATCAAAGTCGTAGTAAAACCCATTTTCAATAACGGGGCCAATTGCAAATTCAACATTCTTATATATTCGAAGAATTGCTTGGGCCATTAGGTGAGCCATTGAATGGCGCATAATTTCTAACCCCTCTTGGCTTCCTACTTGTACATAGGAAAAATCTCCAGATTCTTGGAGGGGAATGTATAGGTCAATGGTTTTTCCATTCATTTTTGCAGCGAGAGCTTCTTCTTCTTTTACTCCGAATTTTTCATATAAATCAGAGGGTTTTACTCCTGGCTCACAATCAAAAACTTCACCATCTACCTTCAGTTGTATCATACTCACAAAAAACTCCATTCTTCAAGAAAAAACTTTTCAACTTTTCTAATTACTTCAAAGGTTGATAATACCAGGCGAGAAAAACGCCTTCCAGAATCATCTGGAAATTTTGGATATCATAACAAAACAAATTGTTGTTTTAAAAATAGAAAACTTAAATGCTTGAAATTTGTTCGCAAAAAAACTATTATATGCGTAATTTACTTCTCTGCCTCAACTCTACCTCAATAAGTGATTATCCTGTAAATCACTTTTTATTTCTTGAATAATCGCAAAAGAAAGTTTTGTCCATGGGTGACCATCTAACCTCCATAACCTTAAAAGATATTGCTAAGTTACAGGAACCTCGGGAGACCTACTTGGATCTTTTAAGGTTCGATGAAAAAGAAGTCCAAGAGAAAATCTCGAACTCCACGCCGATAGCACGCGTTTTTTTGACTCGGTTGGAAGTCAAGCATCGTTTTTTCGATAGTAAAGAGAAAACTAAGCCTTTGCTAGAGTCCTTGGAATATGAAGAACTTATCGTGGTGGAAAAAGAGCTTTTTCATCTAGGGGATCTAGGGCGTGCTATGTGTTTAGCCATGGGGAGATATGCCCATAATCACTTTCGTCCCTTTGCCGATAGTCAGAAAGTTGATATGGATCCTTTTGTTTCTCGTGAGCACGGTCTCATTTTTCTAAATGAAAAAAAACAAATTTGCTATCATGATATTGGAACCTTTAAAAAAGGTAGTACCAATGGTACTAAGCTAAACGATGTCTCGGTTGTTAAAGACAAGATCATTCATTGGGACAGTAATGATTATTTTGGTTTTGGAGAGTGTTTAAATATTATACGTTTTTCTGAGCGTATTACAGAATCAAAATTTAAGCTTCGTTACGAAAGACTTGATCGCTAGGAAAAAAATTAAGGAGATTTTTTCTCTAATTTTAACCATCTAATTTCTTTTCTCTTATAATTAGCATAATTATTATGTTTTTTATCCCATACTTCTGTTTCATAAAAACTTTGTATAATAGAGAAAGGAAGCCGTTTTTCCATCTCTTGGAAAAGACTAAGATGCTTTTGCCATAATGGAGGTAGTGCAATATGAGCAAATCTATGGATTCTGTTTTTATCCAAATCTTCCTTTATGGTTTTTCCTGATGCTACTTTTCCTAAACTTAAAAACCCCCTTTTGTCTTTCCATAAAACTCCATTCCAATCTCCACTCAAAGCATTGCGAAAAGTGATTCTTTTTGGCGATAAAAAACCTTCCACTACTCCAATATGTTCTTTTTTACTCAAAGTGTACCACAGGCTGTATTGGCCTGGTCTAAAGTTATCTTGTCGGACAAGCCACCCTTTTTCTTCTTCTATCAATGAATAATTTTGAGCTCCTAAAGGCCAAGGAAGAGAAGAAAACTTATTTTCCCATCTTAGAGAACGCAATGGAGAAAAAAAATGGTACTGATGGCAAATACTTTGAGAGCTTTTGGGAAACATTTGCGAAAGAGAAAAATGGCCATATAAACAGGCTTGGTATTTTTCTAAGTAAGCTAAAGTGGCCCCAATAAAAATAATTGTTATGCTGCTAGCAAAGAAAATTTTTTTTGAATAAGGAGTGTTGTTTTTCTGAGAAGATCGGGCGAGCCAGGAGCAGCATAGCCATAAAATAACCAAATGGCATAGGCAAAGAATAAAAAGTGTCAAATAAATATTAGGATCCCAAGATTGGGGAAAAATTTGGGGAAAAATTTTTGAAGAAAGAGGATAGATCGGAATAGGTTTTTCTTTTAGAGTTATTTGAACTAGATCTTTCCAGGGGAGTTCAGAAAAAGAATCTTTTGAAATTTGTAAAAGATGCCCGCTTTCTCCTATTTGGGATAAAGTAGCAGATGGAATAGGAAAAGGCAGAGGTAGCTTTTTTGAGTAGGAGTGGGGAAAAAGTTCCTCTTTTCCCAAAAAAATTAAATGTCCTCCTAAATTGACCCATTTTTCTAAAGAAGAGAGAGAATCTTTATTAAGGAAACTATCCTCTAGTATAAGCAGATTTAAAGAAAATAATCCTTCTGCTATAGGCAAAGCCTCCATTTCCACTAGATTCCCCCAGTGATGATTTATATTTTCTCCTATTAGCTCTAAATTATAAGGAGGAGAAATACATACTCCTATTAACTTGTCCGAAATAGATAACTTTCTCCAGGGGAGAGAAGATGATAGTACTTCTTGGCCAAGAAAAGAAACCTTTGTGGGAGTATAGTCTTTTTCTACAGGAAGATAGAACACTTTCTTTTTTTTATTTAAACGAACTTTCAACTCAAAGTTTTCTCCCTGAATAGTGATTAAGGGAGTTCCTTGTAAGGGAGAAGGCGACTCTAAAAGTATAGGTGACCAGTATCCTGGTCGATAAAAATTTGCATAAAGAGATCGAGTGCTCAAAGAGGGTTTTGTTTGGGCAAAAACGGGGAAAATTAAAATAAAGAAGAAAAAAAAGAATTTCATATTTTTTTGAGCTATTTTTGTTGGTTTAAATTAAAATTTAGAGAGTCTTCTGTGTTTTTTTTGCATCATAGCCAAAAAAATTAAATAAAAAAATATTATAAAATTTATCATGAAAATTTGCCAAAAAAAAACTTTTTTAATATCTTTCTTTTTTCTAGGAGCTTGCTTCTCTTCTCTTCTAAGTCAGAACTTAGAAGAGATCTATGGAGAACTTTGTCCTTCTATTGTTGGTCTAGAGGGAAAAAAATCTGCTCGGTTAAGTGAAGAGGAGTTGCTTCAAAAAGGGCGGCACTACGGAACAGGTTTTAGTATTGCTCCTGGTCTTCTTGTCACTACTCGTGAGGTGGTGCAATATGGAATAGAAGTGCAATGTACCTTTTTTGACAGAAGATGTGAAATGGGGCAAGTGATTGCTTACGATGAAAAAACTCCTTTGGTTTTAGTCAAAATCTCTCGATCAGACCTTCCTCCCTTGTCTCTCTCTGATGCTTCAATAGGAGAGATTGTCCTTTCTTTGGGGAATTCATACAGAAGTATTTCTCATGATTTGGCGGTGGCTTTTAGTATTGGGAGCTTGAATGAAAAAGTTTCTTTTTCGCGGGGTTGTATGGTCTTACAAACTTGGGAGACGGATGTTGCTATTAATCCAGGGAACTTTGGGGGGCCCTTGTTTAACTTAGATGGGCAGGTTGTCGGGGTTATTTTTTCTGCTTATCGATCTTCTGTTAAACTTGGCTTAGTGCTTAACTCTGAGCATTTGAAAAGTTTTTTTGAAAAATTTCTTAAGCAAGAAATGCCTCTTGTTTTTCCTCATTTTCTTACCCAAACAGCCGTTATATACACAGGGATAGTTTTGAAAAAACTAAGTAAACTAGCTATTGTTGCAGAGATAGATAAACAGAGTCCTGCTCAAGCTTCTGAACTTCAAATGGGGGATGAAATTTTGGCTATTGAGAACATTCCTTTGAAAAGCTCTCAGGAGTTTGAAAATAGCATTCAAAAATTTTTTCCTGACCAAAAAATTACTTTAACTGTGAAAAGAAGAGGCAAAACAATATTGGTTCAAATGATATTGAGTGCGTATTTCATGTAGTCAACAGTCGGAAATTTTCCTTGACTACTTTATAATTTTGAGTAGACTAAAGTTAGAAGAATAGTGGTTGTTGTTTGGCTTATCGGGAATTTCCGAAAATTTAAGGATTATAAGGATGATTAGAAAAAAACATATTTTTATAATATGTGTGGTTATTGCTCTCTTGCTTCCATTGGTTCAAGGAGATTGGAAAGATAAATTTGGTGGACACCAAGTTGTATATCTCCATGAAATACAAAAAAATCCTGAGTCTTGGTTAGGAGTTCCAGTCAAAATCCCTTTACGTTTTCAGAGTGTTCGCGCTGTTTTTAATCCCTTTTTTACCCCTTTCAACAAAGAAGAGTACATCAATTTCTCTGCTTGGGATGTGAAAACGCCTGTTTGGACTAAGAATGGATTTTTTAACGATTACCCCTTCTTTTATGTAAAAAAAGATAACAGTGAGCTCCAATCTTTTTTGAGATACAACCGTTTCGAAACTATCACTGTACTTGCTCAAGTTGAGGGACTTTTTAAGGGAAGACCTTACATAAGGGTAGTCTGGGCTTGTGAAATGCCTGGACAACTCAATGTTCATAATCTTACTCTAATGAACCGAGCTATGACCTCTTTTAGTAATCGAGAATTTGACCGTTCTCTTACCTTTTTGGAGCAATTTGTTAACACAAATCCTCCTGAAGATTTAGAGTCATTTGTCTACAAGACTCGTGCCCAGATCTACCTGTACGAAACGCGGTCTTATGGACAAGCACTTGCCCAGGTCAATCAAGGACTCAAAATCACACAAAATGATAGTGAGTTGAAGCGACTCTATCGACAGGCTAAATACCATATTAAGCATGGTGGGGTGGCCGAACCATATAAAAAACGTCTTCCTCAAAAGAAGCATGATATTATTACCGATAATTTTCTTGATGCTACTGCTAATAATGAAGCAGATAAAGCCACTGAATATGAGCCTATTGAAACTGAGACAGCCAGTCAGACAGATGATGAGCTTGACGAAGAGCTTTCTGCTGATGATGAAATCATTATTGAAGAAGATAGTAATTTAGAAGATGAGTTTGTTGAGGATTCTTATGAAGAAGAATTTACAGAAGATTACGAGTAAGTCTTGATCTATCTTGTTTGCAGTGGTGATGATTCATCTTCTTAACAGGAGATTTTTGACGCTGTTTCACCGAATATATCTTAATAATCATTAGGATATAGGATGGTCCCTTATCAAAAAACTTTAGGAGTCTTATTACATAATACTCCTAAAGACATTTCAACGAACTTAGGAAGCGATATGGGAAAATTACATAGCTCTTTCCAAGTAGCGAGTTGGGATTCGGCTATTATTATTAAAGTCCGCGGATTTGCGACTCAGAACAACTCAGTATTTTTTAAAGATTTCTTAGATGAGATGCAGAGGAAAAAATTTTCAAAGTTCATTGTTGATCTTTCCGATTGTAAAGGAATGGATAGCACTTTTATGGGAGTTCTTGCTAGTCTAGCCCAGCCTATAAATAAACTTGCCGAGAATATTCTAATACCCCCTCTCACTGTAGTCAATATCACTTCTTATCATCGTCACCTATTTGACACACTAGGGCTTTTACATGTTATTCCTATTGGTCAAATTGATCTTCCCGATATTTCGATGAAAGAACTTACCGAAACTCGTTATAATCCAATGGAAAGGATTAAACTGATTCAGGAAGCTCATGAGTACTTGGTTAGCCTAAATGAAAATAATAAGAAGCAGTTTGGTAAATTTTTAGAAATGCTTGCTTTGGAAATGCAGAGCTTAAAATAATTACGAATCGCAAGTCTCTTAGATACTGAGGAAAGGCCATGTTGAGACACGCCCCAAAGCAATCGATAAAATAACCCTTTCTAAATCCAGTTTTTTTTCCAAAAAACTGTTGACATTCTGCAAAAAAAACATATGATACGGTTCAGAATGAAATAAACATTATTTTTCGCTTAAATACCTGGTGGTGTAATGGTAGCACTACAGATTTTGGTTCTGTAAGTCAAGGTTCGAATCCTTGCCGGGTAGTTAACAATTTGTACCTGGTGGTGTAATGGTAGCACTACAGATTTTGGTTCTGTAAGTCAAGGTTCGAATCCTTGCCGGGTAGCTAAGCAAAGAAGAATCGGAAGTTTCCGGTTCTTTTTCTATTCATACATTAATTTTTTTTCCAGCAATGTTAGGATGTATAACACAATTAATATTATCTATATTTTATTAGTAACATGTCCTAATGATGCCATTTTGAATCCCTAATTATCTATGGGAAGAGACCATTTATTAATTTTCTCAGGAACAGCACACCCTAATCTTGCTAAAAATATTTGTAAATATTTAGGCATTGAGCAAGGAAATGTGTACATAGGACGTTTTCCCGATCAAGAAGTCGACATTAAAGTCGAAAGTGATGTTCGAGGAGCAGACGTTTTTGTTGTTCAACCAACCTGTACCCCTGTTAATGAACACTTGATGGAGCTTTTAGCTCTGATTGATTGTCTTCGCAGGGCTTCGGCGAATCGAATTACGGCAGTGATTCCCTACTACGGGTATGCCCGAAAAGATAGAAAAGATGCTGGGCGTGTTCCCATCACCGCAAAATTAGTAGCCAATTTATTGGTAACTGCTGGCGCAGATAGAGTGCTAACTGTTGATCTTCATGCCGACCAAATACAAGGTTTTTTTGACATTCCTTTAGATCATCTACTAGCTGGAACTATTTTTATCCCTTACTTCCAAGAACTTAATCTTCCTGACTTAGTGGTTGTCAGCCCTGATGTGGGAAGTATTAAACAGGCTAGGGCCTACGCTAAAAGATTGAAAGGTGACTTGGCTGTTGTCGATAAAAGACGCGAGAGTCCCGAAAAAGTAGGTTCCTTGATCTTGATAGGTGATGTTAAGGATAAAAATGTGATACTTGTTGATGATATGATTAGTACAGGAAGTTCTATCGTCGAAGCAAGTAAATTTCTAAAGGAAAATGGAGCCAAAGATATTTACATTTGCGCAACTCATCCTGTTCTTTGTGGTCAGGCGATTGAAAAATTAAAAAATGCCCCGGTTCAGAGAATTGTAGTTAGCGATAGTATTCCAATTCCTAGAAAAGAAGAGTTACCTAACTTAGAGGTAATTTCTTTAGCTTGGTACTTGGGAGAAGCCATCCGACGAATTCATAATAGTGACTCTGTGAGTTATCTGTTTGAGTACACCTAAAGGAGTGTTGAAAAATGTATCATTTTTTCAACTACTCCTCTATATCCTTCTCAGAAAGGAAGACTCAGGTAAAATTTTAAGGGTGGCATTGTTTAAAATATAAATTTTAAAATATAAATACCATCTTGGAAAATGAGTTTGAGCTTTCCTAAAGGGAGAGTATTTAAAAATAGTATATACTATTTTGAATACTCCCTTACCTCATCATGTCGTGCTCCGAATATCCTCACTCCAAAGTGGTGTTTGTTAATTGCTTGCCCAGCATTGACTAGGCGAACTGTTTATTGCCATGAGCAATTTTTTGCCCTAAAACTGGTCCAAAGTTTTTTTACTTTTAAACTAAAAGAGCAAACTAAGAGAGCTCCTTAAGTAAATTCTAGAAAAACTTTAGCTATACTTTAAGAAAGTTAAAGTATAGAGACTGAAAGACAAGTAAAAGGGGACTGCCAATTTAGAGAATGTAGTAAAACATATTTTCTAGATTGCGGAATATATAATTACCAAACGGGACTTTCCATTTAACATTAAGTCTCCTCTAAAAAAGAATTTCTTTAATAAAAAAGAAAGGAAAGAGCTTTGTCTACTACCCTCTCTGTAAAAAAACGAGAGCTTATCGGAAGCAATGCCTGCAAGCATTTAAGAAAGAACGGCCAAACTCCTGGCGTTGTTTATGGCGAAAAGAAGGATGTTGTCCCTGTAAGTTTCGACTCCGATGATCTTATCCCTTTTTTGAAAAAAGCTACCCCTGTTATAAGCATAGATATTGAAGGCGAAGAAGCCAACATTATTATCAAAGATGTGCAGTTTGATCCATTAGGAGATGATATTGTACATGCCGATTTCCATCGTGTATCTATGGACAAAAAGATTACAGTTCCTGTTAGTTTAGACTTCGTAGGTACTCCTAAAAGTCTTAGTAGTGGTGGAAAACTATCCATCCAACGACGAGAAATTAATGTTACTGGTCTTCCTGGCGATATTCCAGAAAGAGTTTCTGTGAACATTGAAGCGCTTGCCATTGGTCAACAGATCCGAGCTAAAGATCTAAATATCTCTGAAAATTTAACTTTAGAGTTAGCTCCTGGTGCACTAGTCTTAAAGGTTCAAGGACGATTGAAGGGAATGGAAGAAAACCAAGAAGAAGAAGCCAAATAGTTTGGCTTAAAAAACTTGGAATACTCATGTAACAATTAATAGGAAATTAAAATGAATTTACGAACATATGAAGGCCTATTCCTCATTGATCCTGTAACCAGTCAAGATTGGGATGGAATCAAAAATAAGGTCGCGGAAATGTTAACCCGTAGAGATGGACAGATTATTAGTGCTAAGAAATGGGGAGAGAGAAAACTTGCTTATGAGATTAAAGGGCATAAGCGAGGAACTTACTTGTTGGTTTATTTTCAAATGCCTCCCGAAAATATCACTGTAGTCAAACGAGATATCCAATTGGCAGAAATTGTTTTGCGTATGATGATTCTAGCTTACAAAAAACCAGTTTCAATCCAAGAAGAAACTACTGAAACTGCTGAAGGAACTGCTGAATCAAGTGAAGAAACTGGTGAAGAAACTGCTGAAGCAAGTGAAGAAACTGCTGAAACTGCTGAAACTGCTGGAACTAGTGAAGAAACTACCGAAGCTAGTGAAGAAACTACTGAAGCTAGTGATAGTGCCGCAGAATCTACCGAAGAAGATAACACCAAAAAAACAGACGCGTAATTATTTTAGGAGATTAGAATCGGCATGAAACCGCTAGAATTATTACTAAAAGAAGATATCGCAAAGCTTGGTGCTCGAGGCAGTATTGTCCGAGTAAGACCAGGTTATGCTCGAAATTACCTTCTCCCTAACGGATTAGCTGTTGTGGCTAACAAAGAAAATGTCAAAGTTTTGGAAGCCGAAAAGAGACGTTTGGCCCAACAAGAGAAACAAATCAAAAGTAGCTTTGGTCAATTGGCTAAAGAACTTGAAGATATTTCTTGCAGCATTGAAGCAAAAGCTAATGAAGAGGGAGTTCTCTTTGGTTCTGTTAGCTATGCTATGATTGCAGAAGCTTTCAATGAACTAGGCTTTGAAGTTAAAGCAAGTGACATTGAATTAGAGGACAAGGATCGCTACCCTATTAAAGAAGGGGGCATCTACAATGTCTTGATTAAATTACACTCTGACGTTACTGCAAAAAGTAAGGTATGGGTTGTAAACAAGCAAGAAGACGAAGAGTAATTCATCAAAAGAGAGGTTAGGATGTAAGGTTTGCCTTCTCCTAGTCTCTCTTTTTTTGTAACATTTTTTCTGAATTTCCTTCGGATGGTTAGAAAAATAATAGGAATTACGTGGACAATACTACCCTCCCTCAAAGTATTGATGCTGAAATTGGTGTTCTTGGAGCCTTGCTCGTTGAAGATGAGGTGGCTGGAGAAATTATCCAGATTCTAAACAAGAGCCATTTTTTGATACCGGCTCATCAGATCATATACGAAATTTTGGCTTTACTTTATGATACAAACCGTCCTTTAGATCCTGTTCTTGTGCAAGAAGAGCTTAAGCAACGTGGCCAACTCCAAAATGTAGGAGGAGAGGCTTACTTGCTTTCTTTGATTGAGGCTGTTCCTTCAGCAGGTAATGCGGAGTATTATGCTTCAATCGTTAGAGAAAAATCTGTTCTTCGCCAGCTTATCAACGCTGCTCATGAAATATCGTATATGGCCAAAAAAGGCGAAAATACGATAGATAGTCTTTTAGATAAATCTGAGCAACTTATTTTTGAAATCACTCAAAATGAAACAAGCAACGAGCCAGCTCATATCTATGGTTTACTCTTGTCTCTTTTTCGCCAGCTAGAATCAGAAACGGGTAGTACTCAGGTAACCCCAACCGGTTTCCCTGATTTAGATAACCTTATGTCTGGGCTACAAGGATCAACTTTAAACATATTAGCGGCCCGCCCTAGTATGGGAAAAACCAGTTTTGCTTTAAATATAGCAGATAATATTGGCATTAAGCAAAACCGTGGTGTTCTTATTTTTAGCTTAGAAATGTCTAAGGAACAACTCGCTCAAAATATGGTTTGCTCTAGGGTTCAATTGAGTCCCCATAAGCTAAAGGGAGGCTCTATTGATCATGAAGATTACGTCCGCCTAACTACTCAAGCTGGTGTATTTGCACAAGCCCCTATTTATATAGATGATACACCAGGTATTTCTATTAGAGAAGTGCGAGCAAAAGCAAGACGGTTTAAATCTCGGCACGATATAGGACTCATTATTATTGATTATCTCCAGTTGATGAGTGGATCAGGCGGCGATAAGGGATCGGACAGTCGGCAACAAGAAATATCTCAAATATCTCGAAGCTTAAAAGAAATTGCCCGAGAATTAAAAATCCCTTTAATTGCACTTTCTCAGTTAAATCGAGCGGTTGATGCGCGCGATGACCATCGTCCAAGAATGTCTGACTTACGAGAATCAGGAGCTCTTGAGCAAGATGCGGATATTATCATATTTTTATATCGTGACGAGTATTACAATAAAGAATCAGCAGAACCAGGGATTGCAGAAGTAATTATTGCTAAAAACAGAACTGGTCCGACTGGTAGTGTGAAATTGCGGTTTATCAAAGAATTTATGCAGTTTCTTAGCCTTAGCTACCAGAGACAATAAAGTTGATTTCTAGGCAATATTGCTTGAGTATATAGTTTTTTAACTCCCTTCTCTGAAGTTATTAATAGATTTCCAAGATCTGATTCCTTGAAAGGAACCTCATGAAGTGGCTACAAGGTATATTTATTTCCTTCATTCTGCTTTTTACATGTTCAGCCTTCGGGCAAGACAATGTTGTTATTGAAGTAGAAATAAAGGGTTTGCTAACAAGTAGCGAAGACCTTATAAAATCAAAGTTGGAAATCCAAGAAAGAAAGATTTTTTCTCCCGATGCTCTTAAAAAAGATATCCAGAGACTTCATCAGATGGGACTCTTTTCAAATATAGAGGTTCAAGTGAATGAGACTCTTTCTGGAGTCAAAGTTATTTTTGTTGTGGTGGAAAATCAACTTTTGGGCGAGGTTAAAATTTTTGGTAACAACCACATCCCGACAGAAGAAATTATCAAAGAGCTTCGAATTGCCAAAGAGAAATATCTAGTTCCTTATGCTCTTTCTTTGGACGAAATCACTATCAAGGAAATGTATCAAAAAGAAGGCTTTCTCTTTGCTGGACTAAAAATAAAAAAAGTGCCAACAAGTGGATGGATTGATGTTTATTTTGAGATTGATGAAGGACCAAGAGTTTACATCCGAGAAATTCGTCTTTTTGGTAACAAGAGTTATCCTAAGGACACTCTTTTGCAGTTGATTGAAACTAAAGAAAGTGGCATTTTTTCCAATAGCCACTATGACGAAGAAGCTTTCCTGGAAGATTTGATTTTGATGCGTAACTTTTATCGCTCGGAAGGTTTTCTTGATGCAAGGTTAGAGTTGCGGGATGTTTTTTTTAGCACAGACCGAGAGCAACTCGTTATCAATGTAAAGGTTGTCGAAGGACCTCGCTATTACATAAAAAAAATCTCTTTTAAGGGAAATGTTCTCTTTAGTGTAGATGAGCTTCGTAATCGAATGGGATTAAAGGAAGCTTCTCCCTTTAAGCAAAAT
Source organism: Planctomycetota bacterium (assembly GCA_029260735.1). Classification (GTDB taxonomy): domain Bacteria; phylum Planctomycetota; class Uabimicrobiia; order Uabimicrobiales; family Uabimicrobiaceae; genus JAJDCR01. The sequence continues at coordinate 85,042 of JAJDCR010000141.1, read as the reverse complement.
GATATGCTTATAGATAAATCCCGAATCGAAAGACTCTATGGAGAAAATGGATACCTTAATATAAAAACACGACCTCGTGTTACTCTTCCTGATTTAAAATCTCGTACCGTTGAGATTGAGTATGTCATTGAAGAAGGGCGCAAGACCTATCTTCGTCGGGTAGACATCAAAGGAAATGATTTGACTCGAGATTATGTTATTCGCCGTGAACTGGAGATGATACCAGGGGAACAGTTTAATTTTGGAAAAATTGAAAAAAGTCAGAATCGTCTCCAACGTTTAGGTTTTTTCGAAACGATCAAAATGGATCTCGATGAAACAGATCATGAGTCGTGGAAAGACTTAGTGGTTAAAGTGGAAGAGGGAAGAACAGGAAATCTTCGCTTTGCTGCTGGAATTACTTCTGACTTAGGGGCGGTTGGAGAAATAACTGTAAGTAAGCGTAACTTTGATATATCTCGTCCTCCGACTAGCTTTGCCGATTTTTTTTCAGGAGAGAGTTTTACAGGAGCAGGGCAAGACTTGGATATACAGTTCCAAGGAGGGCAAGATATCCTTCGTTTCCGCATTTCTTTTACCGAGCCTCAGCTTTTTGGATATAATCTAATTTTTGGAATGAGTTTATTTAAGCAAGAGCGTATTCGAGAGAGTTTTGATGAAGATCGTACCGGAGGGAAACTTACTTTCGGACGCAAGTTAAGCCTGGATAGTCGATTAAATTTTAGTTATCGCTTAGAAAATGTCGAAATTGAAGATCTAGACAATGACGCTCCTCAAGATGTTGTTGATGTCGAAGGAGGAAATATTATTTCTTCGGTTACTCTAGACTATACCTATGATACTCGCGATAGCTTTATTTTGGCTACGAGAGGTTTTAGTTTTGGGATTTCTTATGAGTTAGCCGGTCTTGCTTTTGGAGGAGATCATGATTTCTCCTTAATCAATCTGCGCTTTGCTTATTTTCAAACTATCTATACAAACGAAGATAACTTCAAGCATATCCTTTCCTTTGGTACAAGAGTAGGATTAGGCTTTGGTCATGCTGATACCGATGAGGTTCCCATTTTTGAGCGTTTCTTTGCTGGAGGCTCTAACTCAATTCGCGGCTTTGAGTTCCGTACGGTAGGTCCTCGCGCCAACGATGATCCTGCTGAGTTGACTGACGATCCTATTGGGGGAGAGTTCCTTTTAACATCGACCATTGAATACTCGATACCTCTCTACCAAGACACTCTGCGAATGGTACTTTTCACAGATATGGGAAATGTGGCTCCAGAGGTCGGGGATAATATATTTGACGAATTTAGAGCAGCAGCAGGTTTTGGTTTTAGAATTAAAATTCCTGTGCTGGGGCCTCGTCCTTTTGCCTTTGACTTTGCTATTCCGATATTGGAAGAGGACGATGATGATACACAAGTATTTAGCTTTTCTTTTGGAAAACCCTTTTAGGGAAAGGTTGTATGAAGCAAAAAACCATTCAGAAAGAAGTGACTTTTACAGGAGTTGGTCTCCATTTAGGGCAAGAGTCTCATCTCACACTTAAGCCAGCGCAAGCCAATACAGGTGTTGTTTTTGTTCGAGTTGATTTACCTAATCAACCCCGAATACCAGCTTATATTGATTATGTTCATCACCAAATGCGGCGAACAGCTTTAGCTATAGATCCTCAAGCTCAGATTCATACTCCTGAGCATCTTTTGGCCGCTTGCTATGGGCGTGGTCTTGATAATCTTATTATAGAAATTGATTCTCCCGAAATTCCTGGAATGGATGGTTCCTCCAAACCTTTTTATGATCACATTTGTGAAGCTGGATTAGAAGAACAAGACGCAGAAAGCAAAATCTACAGGGTAAGCATTGAGGTTGAGGTGAGTGAAGAAAAATCTAGCCTAAAAGCCCGTCCTCAAGAAAATTTTACTTTGAACTATACAATGGACCACGATTTGGCTTTTCTTCCTCGTCAGCAATTTACTTTGGAAATTAACGAAGAAAATTTTGCTCGTGAGCTTGCTCCGGCAAGAACCTTTGTTCTTAAAAGAGAGGCAGAAGCTCTCCAAAAAATGGGATTGGGCAAGGGAGCGAATACACAAAACACCCTTGTTATTGATGATGACGGTAGCGTTATGGAAAATGAATTACGTTTTGAAAATGAATTTATTCGGCATAAAACTTTGGATCTTTTGGGAGACCTTTTTCTTCTAGGAGAAAAAATTCAGGGTTACATTGAGGCTGAACGTTCTGGCCATGCTCTTAACGCTGAACTTGTCCGCAAGCTGAAAGCAAGTAGATAGACAAAATGAAACAAGAAAATATAACCACTCTCATCTCAGCCGAAGAAATCCAAAAACGTGTTGAAGAACTTGGTAAAAAAATTAGCCAAGATTATGCTGGTAAAGAAATTACACTGGTTTGCACCCTCAAGGGAGCATTTGTTTTTACAGCGGATTTGGCTCGATCGATTGATTGTCTGATTCAATGTGAGTTTATTCGTATCTCTTCTTACGGAGATGCCACGGAGTCTTCGGGTAAAGTGAACTTAAAGCTAGATGTGGCTCCTGAGACCATTGAAGGAAAAGACGTTATTATTGTGGAAGATATTGTTGATACCGGCAATAGTATCAAGTTTCTTCGTGAGCATTTGAGCCGATATCAGCCTGCTAGTCTCAAAGTTGCTAGTTTTTTGCTTAAGGAAGAGGCATTGCAGCACAAAGTGACAGTGGACTACTTGGCCTTTAAGGTAGACCCTCTTTTTGTTATTGGCTATGGTCTTGACTACCAAGGCTATTATCGAGATTTGCCCTACCTAGGGGTGATGGCCAGCTCTGAGTAAAATCCTACCAAGGTGTGCCGCCGGCACCATTCGTCTTTGGCTCACTTCAACATAAGAGAACTTAAAAAATAAGAGATCTTAAAAAATGGCAAGAGTGATGGGCTCTTGACTAACGGCTTGAAAGATTTCTTGGAATTCATCGAGAATCTCTTGTAAATGCTTTTGCCCCCCCAGAAGCAAAGGATAATAAACGGCCATAATAATTTCTTGGGTTTGAGGGGTGGTTTTTGTTCGTAAACAGTCTTTCACTGGATTGACAATAGGAACAAATTGATCTTTTTCTAGAGCAAAACCCGCGAGCAAATCTTTTAAGTTAATCTCTTGACCTGCTTGGTTAAAAACATAGCTTTCTTTTTCCTGCCCTATTTGAAAAGAATACTCTTTACTTCCTGCCAAATCAACATCCCAAATCGATATAGGAACTAAGTGCTTTAGAGATAAGTAATTGATTGTGTCAACGGCGGCATTAATCTGAGGAAAATTATCTTTACGAGCTGCTCCCAGTAGGTATTCCGAAGAAGGTTTTCCTCGTCCATTTGGTCGGTATTTTCCGTTACGTAATATACTACGAACTAGAGATTTAGTATTTTCCTCTGCTTTAGTAAGCTCCTCTTTGCGACACCCTTGCCATTTAGTGGATCTCTCTTTCAACAATGGGATTTCTTTTTCAACATTAACTGATTTTGCATGGGCTATGCCTAAAGTAAAATCGTCTCGCTCCACTCGATTGTGAAAAATGAATTCTTTCATGGAAACTTTCTTTTTTAAGTTTTTGTAGTGCATATTGCTAGATCTACTAAATTTTTTCTTACTTTTTTGATTGTATCATAAAATTTGCACTAGTTCCAATATCTAGCACATCTCTTATATTGCTAACCTTTGGTATTGAAAAATAAGTCTTTTCTGCTTGCCTTTTTAGAAATATATAAAAAAAAATAACCTTTTTTCTTGCATAAAACACTAGAAGAGTAAACTATAAGTATGTAGATAAGATGATTATGATGGATTCTTACTATTAGGTTTTTGTAAGAACCTTGGTAATTTTTTCAGTTTATTTTTTGATAAAGATCGAAAAGGAGAGTTTTTATGTTACGTGCTTTTAATATTACTTTAGCTTGTTTATTTTTATTGGTCTGTGTTGGTGTAAATGCTCAAGAAAAAATGGGAGTAAAATCAGAAAGTAAAGTTTCTCTTAAAGTAAAGGCAGAAGCTGAACTAGAATTAGCAGCTAAAATGGCTGCCGAAGCAGAAGCTAAGATACGGGAAGCTCAAAAAATGGAGGCGGAAGCTAAGGCCCAAATGAAAGCAGCTAGCGAAGCACGAGCAAAAGCTCAAGCGGAAGCTAAGGCTAAGAAAAAAGAAAAATCTGGAGGGCTTTTAGGTCTTTCTGCAGATTTAAAAGTAAGAATTGATGCAAAACTGGAGGCCCAACTGGAAGCTGCTGCTAGAAGCGAAGCAGAAGCCCAAAGTAAGCTAAAGGCGTGTCAAAAATTAAAAGCACAAGCCCAGGCTCAAGAAAAAGAAGCAAAGGAAACCAAAGCACATGGATTATATCTCGAAGGTAAAGCCTATTATAAAGAAGGAAAAAAGAAGAAAGCTCTTGCTAAACTAAAAGCATCTACAAAAACAAGTTTGCATGCTTCATCTCATAAAGCATTCCATTTGATGGGAAAGCTGGAGGGAGAGGCGGGAAACCAAGAAAAAGCTAAGCATTGCTATGAGCAAGCTGTCAAAATAAAACCTGATTTCAAAAAAGCCCAAAAAGCATTGACAGAGATCAATGCTAGTTTGAAGATAAAAGTAGGGGTTTCTTTATTTGGTGATGGACGATAGTTTAGCGCTTTGTGCTCTCTGAAGCACCATGTTCCCGGGAGGGTAAGATTCCTGCCGGGAACATAAGCATATGTGCGGTTTTAGACAAGCTCATTCAAAAACGGTTTCAGATAAACCTATTCCCCAAAAAAACAATTCGTCACTTTTCCTGGATTAACAGAAACACCCCGCTCAGATATATTTTTGCCCTCTCTGGAATAAACAACCTTATAATTTCCTAGAGGAAGCCACAGAAAGCCAAAATATCCTAAGCTATCGCTTTTAGTGGTAAGCCCTAGAGTAGGGATATTAATGTCTGCGTTGTAAATTGCTTGGCCGCTGGAGTCGGTTACTTGACCCCAAACATTACCATGAGGGGGTGTTTTCTTCCAAGGCATATCAGGAACTAAGGCGGGTTGATAGAGCACTTCTTTATGTATAGTTTGGAGACTTTCTAGCCACTGGCTTTTGCCTTGCTTGTTATTATTGGCATAGCTAAACAAGATCAATCCAGTAGAACCTTGCTTGCGAGCATAGTTTAGTTGCTCTATGGTGTTTTCCTGAGGAAGCAGGTAAGCACCTACTCCCATATAGACATGGCGAGAATAGCTATGTCTGAGAATATCATCGACTCGCTCTTCGAATCTTTCGTTGGTTCGGCTATAGTTCATCGATATATTTGCATCTATAAAGCCTTCTTTCATCCAATGAGCCCAGTCTTGGAAGCGGTGACTGTAAGCGTCGAGCCGTGAAGCAAAAGTTGCGGCACTTACTTTCATACTTGGTTTTTCTTGGATGATTTGTAAGTACATGCTACGTAACCAATCGGTTACTTGTCGTCTTCTCCACTGAGAAAAGAGAGGATCAGTGGGGTCTGGTTTTCCGGTAAGACCATGTTCTTGGTTATAGCGGCTGAGGGCAACCTGATTGAATCCAGAGTTTTGGTTGGGGTAGCGGATGTAGTCGAAGTGTAGCCCATCAATATTATAGTTTTGAACTATATCCATAACGACCTGTTGATTCCACTTTAGAGCACCAGGATGTCCCGGATCTAGATAATAACCTTCCCCTATTTTTTGATTTCCTTCTGAGTTGCAACTCAAGTATTCAGGGTGACGATTAACAACATGTTCTGTTGATTTAGGAAGAGTAGAGGTTGATATAAGAAAAGTAGTTATCCAAGCATGAACTTCGATATTGACCTTATGAGATTCGGTGATAAATTCTTGGAGAACGTCAAAGTCTTTCTCTAAGTTAGATAGACGTGGCTCAGTATTAGGAAGTCTGGGAACATAGAGAGCATCTCCTCTTCGTCGCACTTGTACGACAATGGCATTGTATCCATAGGATTGAGCGGATTGAACAACTTCTCGGACTTGTTCTCGATTAAAAACTCCCCTGTTCCAAGCATCTACCCAGAAACTACGCCATTCTTGTCCTTGTTTTTTGGTTGCCATAATGGAGGACGGAGTGTGAGGGGTTTTCTCCCATTCTTGTAAGTTTTCCTCTTGGAGATTGTAATCTAAGCTCAGCAAAAGATTATTGGTGGAATCTTGAGCCCAAAGTAAGGTACTTAAAACGAGTGAGTAAATAAAAAGGTATTTCACATTTTTCTCCTATGGTGTTTCCCAGTTCATAGCTCTTTTCATTGCTTTACGCCAAAGCTTGTACTTTTTTTCTCTATCTTCGTCTTTCATTTCTGGTGAGAAACTTTTGTCGATGGACCAAGTCTTTTTTATTTCGTCTTGGCTTGTCCAAAAATTGACGGCTAAGCCTGCTAAGTAGGCTGCTCCTAAGGCGGTTGTTTCTAAAATAGGAGGACGTTGGACTTGGACTCCCAAAATATCGGCTTGAAATTGACACATTAGATTGTTTTGCGAGGCTCCTCCATCAATTCTAAGCTCTTTTAACTGAATTTGGGCATCTTTTTCCATGCAACTAATAACGTCGCGGGTTTGGTAGCACATCGATTCCAAAGCAGCGCGAATGATATGGTTGCGGTTACTACCGCGGGTGAGCCCGGTAATGGTACCTCGGGCATACATATCCCAGCAAGGAGCTCCTAGTCCTACAAAAGCAGGAACAAAATAGACTCCCCCTGTATCTTTAACTTTACTGGCAAAGTACTCACTATCGGCAGCATCATCGAGTATTCCGAGTTCGTCTCGAAGCCATTGAATAGCGGCCCCGCCTATGAAAATACTTCCTTCTAGAGCATATTCGATTTTTCCGTTAAGCCCCCAGGCGATAGTTGTAATGAGGCCTGAAGTAGAGGCTATGGCTTTTTCTCCCGTGTTCATCAGAATAAAGCAACCTGTGCCATAAGTATTCTTGACCATTCCTTCCTCATAACAAGCTTGTCCAAAAAGGGCTGCTTGTTGGTCACCGGCTATTCCTGCGATGGGGATTTCAGCTCCTAAAACCTTTGCATCGGTCAGACCATACACTTGACTAGAGGAAACGACTTGGGGTAAAATCTGCTCGGGGATATCCAAAATTTCTAAAATTTCCCTGTCCCATTTTTTTTCATAGATATTGTAGAGCATAGTACGAGATGCATTACTATAATCTGTTAGGTGTAGCTTGCCACCTGAGAGTTTATAAACCAACCAAGAATCAATTGTTCCAAAAAGAATCTCCCCTTTTTGAGCTCGTTCTCGTAATCCAGGGTTCTCATCTAGAATCCATTTTACTTTAGTGGCGGAAAAATAAGCATCGATAGGTAAACCTGTTTTTTGCCGAAATTTTTCCTCCAGACCTTGGCTTTTTAGTTGGTCGCAAATAGCAGAACTTCGACGACATTGCCAAACAATAGCATCAAAGACAGGATCTCCACTTTCTTTGTCCCAAATAACAGTGGTTTCTCTCTGGTTAGTAATGCCAATGGCAGCAATCTCTGATGGAGAAATTTTGGCCTTGTGAATAGCTTGCTGAGTGGTTTTTAATTGAGACGACCAAATTTCTTGTGCATCATGAGAAACCCAGCCTGGTTGAGGATAAATTTGGGTAAATTCTTTGTTGGCAACAGAGACAATTTGAGAGTTATGATCAAAAATAATACTTCTTGAGCTGGTTGTACCTTGGTCTAAAGCCAAAATATATTTACTCATTTTTTTCCCTACTCTTTCCAAGTACTTTTTCTTAAGAATTTATGATTTTTATAGAAAATCCTATTATAATGATTTTTCTTTTCTGAGGCAATGCTCATGTCCATTTTATTAAAAATCTAATGGCCTCTTGACAAAGGTAAGACTATTCACTAAAATAATGAAGGAATTTACATTCATCTTTAAATTCATGACTTCATTTCGACACTTCGATCTTCTTCCCCTTATCCTTACTACAGGGTACCTTCGTTGATTGAGATGTTTGGTTAGAGAAATGCAGGCTAAAAAAACCTTTATATTTCTTTCATCAAATATTCTATATAACTATAAAGAGTGCGCCATGCCCGAGAACATAAACTTTAAAGTAATTATTACTGGAATTAAAGAGGTTTATACAGGTCTACGCAAGGAAGTCGGTATGCTTCTGGCTTCTAGTTTCCATTTTCCCGATGCTAAGGGAGTGGATGCATTGCGTGAGTTACCTGTTATACTTTTTGAAGGCCTCTCCTTGAATGATCTTAAATCACTGAAAGATCCCATGCTTTTCCTTGCTAAAATGGGTTTAGAATTTAATGTTACTCCTCAAGATTGTTCTGAAATTCCTCGTTTGGGATGGGTTTTTCAAAAACCACGCCCCATTGTTAGTTGTCCTTCTTGTGGAGACAAATTTATCCTATTTCGAGCAACAGATACTTTACCACAATGTGAAGATGTTGCTGAGCCTCCCCCAATGAAAGCAACTCTGGTTACAGAGCGAAGTACACGAGTGAGCTCTCGCAATTTACCCGAGGATTTAGCAGCTATATCGGCAGAGTTTGAGCAGATTGATGATCTTTCTGTTGAGTTAGATAGTATGGTGCAACAAGATGAAGAGCTAGAAGAAATCGAGGAAATTGGTAGTGTCTCTGAAGAGTTAGAGGAAATAGGTAGTTTTTCTGAGGAATTGGAAAAAATAGAAGACTTTTCAGACGAATTAGATAAAATTGAGGGAGAAGATCTAGACTCTTTTGATTTAGCAGCAGCATCGGATGAACTCTCCAATGTAGATAGCCTTGCGATGGAGGATCTCGGAGGAATTTCTGCTGAGTTTGAGGAAATTGAAGGGGTCTCTGCCGAGTTTGAGAGAATTTCTGCCGAATATATGGAAGAGGATATTGGTAGTCTTTCCGCTGAATTGGAAGAAATTGAAGGAATTTCTGCGGAATTTGACCGCGTCTCGGAAGCGGATCTTGAGAGAATAGAAGTGATTGGAGATGGGACAGGAAAAATACAGCTGGCTGGGGTTAAAAAGCATAGTCATAATATGGACGAAACAGGTGATGAAGAACTCGAAGACATAGAAGATATTTCGGCCGAGCTAGAAAGAATAGCGGATCCTTTAAATGAAAATATGCTAGATAACTTGGACATAGAAGATTCTGAGCAGTTTAATTTGAGTAATTTTCGAGATAAAGCGGGGTTGGCTACGGTTCAAAAAAAACCTAAAATTCCTGCAAAATTTGAGCGAAGTGATAGCAATGAATCTGGGCCTTACAATGTGACAATTGCTCTAAGTGGTCTTGGGAGTAATTTAGAGGATGCGGTTCCTCTCATTGCTCAATTACAAAATCTTTCCTTGGCTGAAGCAAGAGATTTAGCGCAGGCTAATCCTACTTTTGTTGTTGCTCGTAATGTTTCTCAATCTAGAGCCAATAGTATCTTGAGACGTTTTCAAGAGTTAAATTTCCAAGGGCGCATTGCTTTGGTTGAGTAGAGGTCAAAGAAATCATTTTTCCAGGAGTGTTATTGTGTCGCATTTTTTTGATGTCGAAAAGATATCGATTCGTTCAGATAAATTGTTTTTAATTGCGGGCCCTTGTGTTTTAGATAATAGCAAGGCTGCTTTAGAAGTTGCTGAGGAAGTGACTCGTATTTCTCAAGAATTAGAAATCCCTTTTGTTTTTAAAGCCTCTTACCAAAAAGACAACCGCACTTCTTCTCATTCTTATCGAGGTGTTGGTATGAGTGCCGGATTAGAACAGTTACATCAGATTCGAGAAAAGTTTCAGGTTCCTGTTCTGACAGATGTTCACAGTGCATCAGAATCCATAGAAGTCGGTAAAAGTATTGATATTTTGCAAATTCCAGCTTTCTTGTGTCGGCAAACATCTTTATTGGAAGCTTGCGGAAAAACAGGAAAAGCAGTGAATGTAAAAAAAGGGCAGTTTATGGCCCCTTGGGATATGAAATATGCCGTGGAAAAAATTTCTCAATCCTATCAAAAAGAACATGGCTCAGGACAAAGCCGAGTTTTTTTGACAGAAAGAGGAACTATGTTTGGCTATGGTAATCTTGTTGTAGACATGCGCTCCTTTCCCCTTATGAAAGAATCAGGATGTCCCGTTATTTTTGATGGAACTCATAGTGTTCAACTTCCAGGAGCGGGACAAGGAGAAACTACTGGGCAAAGAGAAATGATCCCCTGCTTAGTAAAGTCGGCGATTGCCGCAGGATGCGATGGACTTTTTTTGGAAGTGCATCCTGATCCTGAAAAATCTCCTAGTGATCGAGCTAGTATTCTACCTCTATCTCAGTTGAAAGAGATTCTCGTTGAGGCTTTGGCTATTAAAAAAAGTTTGCAAAAAGTTTCTAGCGACAAGGTGTAATTATTATGGATGAAGAACTATTTGGTCGAATTGCGATCGAAAGAGCTTATATTATCAGTGATGACTTGGAAAGAGCTCTCCAAATCCAAAGAGATATCCAGGAGCAACGTAATACTCGTAAGCTTTTGGGCATTATTATGCTGGAATCGGGAATGATTAGCTCTGACCAGCTTTTAGAAATTCTTAGACACATTGAAGAGAGACAAAATACTCGGTACTTTTGAGATTATTTCTTTCCAAGTGCCTAACTCTGGTGTGTTATTTAGATATACAAATGAGGTTTTGATAGAACTTTGGAACCTCTCTTTTTCTTGTAAAAAAATTGGAAAAGTTGAAAAAATGTTTTAAGGAACGATAGTTTTATGGAGTCAAAACAAAACGCGACAGAGCCCAGAAAAATTTGGCTAGAGAAGTTTAATGAAAACCGAACAAGCATTTATATGCTAACAATAATGGGTCTTTTGATCGTTTCTATTTCTTCTTGGTCGATGATTTCTCTTCGCGAGAAAACAGAACATGCTTGGAGTATTTTAGGATCAGTTGCTGCTGTAACAGAAGTAGATCCTTCGATTTCTCCTGACCTAAAGGTGGTAGACCTGTATTCTAAGAGCAAGACATTTGTTTTAGAAACTGTCGGAAGCTTAGATGCTCTGCCTACCCGCATGAGAACGCAATTAGCACAAACATCTCCCGATGTTTTTTCGTTGGAAGATTTACCTTTGATTTATCTTCCTGAAATGGTTCAAAAAATGGCGATACGTCTTCATTTTATCGAACAGTTAGAAGAGCAGCTTCCTTTGGTTCAAAACACGAGTGCTGCTCCTTGGATGTACTACTCTTTGGGAAATCTTTATTTCCAAGATGGAAAAGTTGATAAGGCTATTGAAAATTATAAAAATTTACAAAGCCAATTCCCTCAGCATCCTCTTAGCTCTAAGGTAGATGTTGATATTACTAAGGCGGAAAAAGAAATTGTTTGGGAAAGCAAAAATGCTTTATCCACTAAGTGGAATAAAGTAGAGCCTGGTATAAATAGTGCAAAAGTGGAGTTCTCTACTAGCAAAGGTAAATTCTCTGTCAACCTAATAGAGGGTTTAGATTCTAAAGTAGAAGAGCATTTTTTAAGCCTAGTTCAGAATGATTTTTACAATGGCTTAATCTTTTACCGCGCAGAAGATGATAGAGTCTATTCTGGTTGTCCTTTAGGAAATGGAAAAGGGAAACCCGAAGAGATGATTGAAGCACCAGCTAAAGATCTTTTGATACAAAGAGGATTTTTGGTTTTAGATGCAGAAGAAGGATCTGATGAAGTCGGGAGCCGCTTTTATATCCAAAAGCGCTGTTCCTTTAATAATACTCTCGATAAAGTTGTTATTTTGGGAATTGTTGATGATATAAGTATGGCAACTGTCGAACAATTGGGTAACTTTGACGTTCTTTTGGATGCAAGTGTTCTTGGTCAACCAGATGCTTAAGACAAAGAATTTAACGTATAATTAGAACGGCGAAAGAGAGTGAACAAATTTGGTTTTGTTCACTCTCTTTTCTTTTATCCTCAGAGCTTAGGACGTGTCCTATTCAAAACAAATTTTCCTTCTATGGCTAGAGTAAAAATCATAAGTGCAGTAGACAAAGATATTGTTTACGAGCTCAAAGAGACAAAAAATATATTAGGTCGCAGTGGTGAGAACTCCATTCCCCTGAGAGATAATAAAGCTTCTCGGCAACACAGCATCATTTATCGAAAAGATGATCGCTACTTTATTAAAGATTTGGGAAGCCGAAATGGCACCCTTGTCAATGGAAAAAGAGTGCCTAAAAAAGAGCTTGTGACGGGAGATAAGATTACCGTGGGGCAAACTATCTTACTGTTTCAGGCTTCTGAATTAAGGACTCCTTTAAAAAAAGTGGATAGTACTGCTGTAGAGACAACTGCTGTAGAGACAACTGCTATAAAGGCAATTCCTGTAGAGACAATTCCTATAGAGGCAACTGCTGTCGCTATGGAAGACGTCGAAGAAAAAATTCTTTCTTCTAATCAACTAGAGAAAATAAATCAGGTTGAGCAGAAAGAAAAAGAAAACTCTAATATAAAATTGTCTGATTCTCTTCCCATAGAGCAGAGAATCAGTGACTCTTCTTCCAAAAATCGGGTTCTTTATAGCCACAAAAAACCTCCTACTTCTCTTTTGTCAAATTGGGTTTCTAAGGATTTTCCCTTAGCACAAAACCTATCTAAGTACCAAGGGGTAAATAAGATGACTTTAGGCTTAGGTATTATTCTTTTTATGCTAATGGTGACTTTTCTAACGAGGTGGATAACATTAGTAGTTCTAAGCTAGACGAAAAAATTTTGAGTTCAGAGTTTATGGAGAAGCTCGAAAATCTTCAGCTCTTAGCTAAAAAAACTCTCCGCCGTCGTTCTCGGTTTTTAGTCAAGTATTGGCAAGGTAAAGAAGGCTTTGAGTTTTCTGACTACCGTAATTACTCTCGGGGAGATGATTTGCGCAATGTAGACTGGAATATTTATCAAAGGCTAGGAGAGCTGGTGGTTCGAGAATACGACGCTGAATTACCCACTCATCTAGTTTTAGCTCTAGATGTTTCTCCTTCTATGGGGTTTTATGGAAAATTTTCTCATGCTTGTCAATTAGCAGCAGCCTTTGCCTATATTGGTCTTTGTCTTCTTGATCGAGTGACTTTGATTACTTATCCTATGAAAAAAACTCCTTCTTTTGTTACCTACAAAGGAAAGCAAAAAATTCGTAATCTTCTCCATGATATTTCTTGCCTAAAACCTGATCAAGAAGGCGATACCAAGGCAACTTTTCAACAAATACGGCCTCTTCTTCCTCGGCGAAGTAGTATTATCATTCTGGGAGATTTTTATGATCCAAACTATCCCAGTACTTTGCCTTTGCTGAAAATACCAGGAAGATCTTGTAACATTGTTCAGGTCACCGCTCCCGAAGAATACCATCCTTCTTTACAAGGGGATCTTCTTCTCGAAGACTCTGAAAAAGAAGAACAGCAATTACTACAGGTTGATTCTGAGAGAGTAGCGCTCTACGAAAAACAATTTCGCCACCATCTTGCTCAGCTCAAAAGTTTTTGCCTACGCAAAAAAATTGTTTATACAACGAGCAACTCATCAGAAGATATCACTTGCGTTCTTTCGCTTCTTCGGCAAACAGGAGTGTTACGGTGAATTTTCTTTCTCCTTCTTATAGTTTGCTTTTAATCCTGATGCTTCCTCTGCTCTTTTTTCTTCGAAAACCAGCTCTTGCGAAGAGTAAAAGAGTGCCTCATCTTGCTTTTTGGTTGTCTCCTGAAGAGAGAAACATCATTTCCCCCCCTCTTCGCAAAACGATTTTCCAATTTCGTTTTTTGTTTCTTCCAGTGCTTTTATTTTTGTTTTTAGTGGGAGCTCTTAGCAAGCCTTATCTGGGAGTTATCCTGACTCATCCCCTAGAAATAATTATTTTAGACAATTCTGCGAGTATGGAAACTCGGGAAAACGGGAAAACTCGCTTTGAGAAAGCACTTGGCTTGTTAAAAGAAAATGAAGCCAACTTGCTAATGACAACAGATGGACGCATGTATTCCAAACTCTCTTCTCTCTTGCAAGTAAATTGGGAGCAAAAAGACCCCATCGATACTCTTGAGAAAGCACTCCAAATCGGCTCTGATAAAATCACAATTCTTACCGATGGCGCAGGTGAAGGCTGGAGTCGATTTGCCCAAAGAGTTTCCTCTCTTAAGGAAGAAAAAACAGCTCAAAAAATCCATTTTCAAATTATCGGAACAAATCAAGATAACTTAGGTTTACAGCTTACCCAAATCGAATCCAAAGGACATTTATTTCTTGTGAAAGGAATTATTCAGGGAGAAAGCTCTTTAAATAATCTTTTGCTAAAATATAGACAAGGCCCCACCCGTTCATTTTTAGAGACAACAAGAGAGGAGGGGGTGGCTTTGGATCTAGAAGGTAAGAAAACTTGGGAGATTTATTTAGATCCCGACGAAGGGAGTTGGTTTTTTGTTGAGCTGGAAAAAAAAGATGCTTGCCTCAGTGATAACAAAGTACTTGGACGTCTCCCAGATGTTCCTAAGGTCAGTGTTCTTATTCTCAGCGAAAAACCCCAACCTTATCTTACAGCCGCTTTAGGAGCCTATCAAAACCTTTTGGATATACAAACAAGTGGTTTTAGTCCTAACCCTGCTCTTATTAAAAACAAAAAATTTGACCTTGCCATTGTTTTTCAAAAAAACTGGGACTGGCAATACCAATCTCTCGCCGAAAAATTCTGCTTTTGGGGAACCGAGAGAGTTTTCTCGCAAAGATCTCTGGGAGAAGCCCAAAAAAACATCGCCTGGAAAACCTATCCCCACAATTTAACCGAAGGAATCGATTTCTCTCTTCTCCGAGTGGACAAAGCTCAGATCTACTCTCCCACAACAAAAACCCTCGTCCAAGGAAACTACTGCCCTCTTTTGTGGCTAGACCAACGAGAAGAAAAAAACTACCTATACCTCAACTTTTTTCTCGAAGAGTCGAACTTCTTTGGTCTCCCTGCTTTTCCCCTCTTTATCAAAAATCTTCTTCAGTGGGCCCAAGCAAAAGATAAAATAAAGTCCTCTGAAATAATCCAATTTCCTCTGTCTGAAATGAACAATAGACCTCTCCTTACTTCCACTGAGAAAGCGAAAAAAAAGGAGAAAGAACCCTTGTTTTTTCGGCCTGGGCTAGTCATCGGAGTGCTTTTAGGATTGTGCGTTTTGCTAGGTAGACTGAAGCAACAATAAAAAAGTATTGACAAAGGCTTTTCCCTTATTTTTTATCTTTTCTTTACCAGCAAAGATAGGTATAATTATATTGAATTAGACAAAAATATATAGAAAGTTGTAAAGACAAAAATACGACAAATCTATATGTTGATTCCATATTTTTATCAAGGTACTTGACAAAATACCTCTGCCCGTCCATTATCCTCAAAATCTATGATTTTTTGAAAACTCCTCCTATGTTCCATGTAAGGATAAGTTTAGATGCAAAAAAATATCACAAATATATTAGAATGCCCCTCTTGTGCTAACGTATACGAAGTCACTGTTTATGAGGGATCGGAAACTTACATTGAAAAAGGAATTTTGACCTGTCCTTCTTGCTATGTTTCGATTCCTGTTCTTGAGGGATTTCCTGTTTTTCAAGAACAAATGTTGGGGCACCCAGATGATATACAGTTTTCCTTAGAGGAAATTGAAAATCGAATTTTTGGCTCGATAGAAGTCTATGAGAAGTTTCTGAAAATGAAAGAAAAAAAGCCTGTTTACGATTACTATGCTGCTTTTCGCCCCTTTAATGAATCCACTCGAGCAATCTTTCCTTTGATGCAAATCCTACGGCAAAACCTTAAGGCGGGAGATATTATTTTGGACTTGTGGTGTCGTACAGGCTGGAGCGGAGAGCTTCTCGCTTCGCTATTTCCTGAGCAAACCATTGTCTCGGTTTGGGAAAATGGGAGAGATGTTTTAGGGTACCAAGGTTTCCGCTATTGGCTAGGGCTAAGACAAAGAAGAGCCAATCTAAACATTATTTTTCACTCTCCCAACGATCCCTTGCCTTTTGCCAAAGGAGCTTTTGCCTTAGTGCATGGGCTTGACACTCTGCATCGCTATCATCATCAACCTTTGATTTCAGAATGTTTGAGAGTCGCTAAGCCAGAGGCGTCTATTGTTTTTCCTCACATTCATTTAACCAACTCTGAGCCTGATCCTTTTTTTGAGCGAGGAGAAACTCAGCTTCACGGAACTCACTATGAAAAGTATTTCCAGAGGCTTCTGGAGCATTCTTCGCGTAAGGCTTTTGTCCTTCCTGAGCCTGTTCTCTTTGAAGTGGAAGAAAAATATGAATTGTGCAGCGATCCTTCTAGTCACCACTACAATGCTTGCATCTTGATTACGGACCAAAAGCATGATAAGACGATTTTAGACCGAGAAAAAAAATCTTATGACGATTACCAAGATGCTCAAGTTATTGTCAATCCCCTTTGGAAGATAACACCGAGTGGAAAAATCTTGATTGATCGCAATGCTCTAGGCAAAGGGACTGATTATTTACTTTTTCGTCATCCTGTTTATGAAAACAGATTACAAAAATATGAAGGAAGTGTTATTGGAGCAACGGAAAGGCTTATTATCTATTGGGCTAGCCAACATCTTTCTGTAAAGCAAATTTTTGGCAAACTAGAGTTAAAACCGGAGGAATTTTTTCCCTGCTTACTCTCTTTAGAGAAAAAAGAGTTGGTCATGGTCGAGAATGTTTCGCTGGCCATGTCCCGCTTACAGCAGTACCATTGCGAGCAAAGAGTATATCCCAGTAAAATGACTCTAGGAAATCTTTGGGAAAAAACAGTGGAGCAATTTTCTGAGCAAGAGTTCCTTCTTTCCTTGGGAGATGAAAGTGTTTTTAGCTATGAAGACTCCGCTGAGGTTATTCAAAGTACAATTGCTTTTTTAAACCAAAAAGAAGTAAAAAAAGGCGACCGGGTTTTAACAGTCGCGGACTCTCATCCTGAGTTTATGTTTCTCTTTTGGGCTTGTATGTTAAAAGGAGTTGTTTTTGTGCCGGTGGACCGTAACTGGCCTCTTCTTTCTCTAAAGAATACTATTTTGGAAGTAGAACCCAAGTTGGTTTTCACTCCCGCAGAAGAAAAGTACTTGCCTCTCTCTCAAGAAAACTCTCGACATATTTTTTTTGATTGCTTGGAAGAAGAAAGTGAGTTGGAAGGGCAGTTCTTTAGTGAGTTTTTAGAAGAAGAAAGCTCTATTTCCCTACCTGAAATTAGCTCGGAAGATATTGCTGTATTTCTATATACTTCTGGAACCACTGGAAAGGCAAAAGGAGTACAACTCACCCATGGTGCCTTGTATCGTACAAGTAGTTATGTTAGTAAACTATATGAGTTTACAGACAAGGATGTTTTGTTTAATACAGGTGATCCTCATACCATGAGTGCTTTGCGTAATGCTTGCATTGTTCCCCTTCATACGGGGGCAAGGGTTATTTTTGCCACTCATGAACAAAAGGAGACTCCTGCTACTATGCTGCAACTTTGTTTGGAGCAGAAAGCTACAGTTATTAGTACGGTACCGGCTTTTATTCATTATATCAACCAGTACAAAAAACTGCGCACTCGTTTTGGCTTACCGTCTTTACGAGCGGTTCTTTGTACAGGAACAACTCTATACCAAGCTCATTTGACTAAATTTAGAGAAAACTTCCAAATTCCAGTTTACAACTACTATGGGCTAACCGAGACTTGTGGAGCTTGTATCTTTATGAATGAAACTAGCCAAGAGCAAGGAGAAATAGGCAAACCTTACGAAACTATTATCGGGATAAAAGACGCCCAAGGAAATTGGCTAGAGGCAGGTGAAATTGGGGAGTTAATGATCTACAACAATAACTTAATGCCTGGTTATTGGAAAGAAGACTCAAGTGACCGCTTTGTCGAGAAGTGGTTCGCCAGTGGCGACTTAGCTTTTTGGACAGAAGAAGATAGAGTGATTCTGAAAGGTCGCAAAACGGATTTGATTATCGATAAAAATGGAGAAAACATTTATCCTCAAGAAATTGAGAGTGCCATCATGGAAGAAGTAAACGTGGCTAAAGCGGCTGTTTTTGGAATAGTAGATGAGCATCTTCAAGAAAAAGTAGTGACAACTATTGTTTTGAAAAATCCGAGTTCTGATGAAAAAGAGTTGTGTCAAAAAATTAAGGAAAACCTCAGAACCAAGTTAGCTACCTATAAGCTTCCTTCTGAATTTATTATTGTTCCCGAGCTTCCCACTAAGGTTAATGAAAAAGTAGATAAACACCAATTGAAAGAAATGATTAAGGAAATGTCATAGTGATAGATCTTAAAGCAAGCGAAGCGATTAATATTTTTGCGGATGTAAGAAGCCAAGTGAAAGACAGCAAAAAACTTTTAGATGGCCCCGTTAATGTTAGCTACGGTAAAGTTTTTGCAGAAAGCGATATTCTTGCCCAACACTTTCAAGAGAAAAATCTCCAAGTAGGAGACAGGGTTTTATTAGCTGTAAAGAAAGATTCTAACCTCGTTGTTATGGTTCTTGCCATGCTCAATTTTGGCTTAAGGGTAGTTGTTGTAGATGGACGTTCCACTCCCACCGAGATTCAAGATATTTGCAAAAAAGCAAAGGTATCTGGGATAATTGCGGATAAAGAAATTTTAAAAAAATTGCAAGTTTCCCAAGATGTATTTTCTTTGGGAGTATCTTCCAAAAAAAATACAAAGCTATTTTCTAAGCTCTTAAAGAAGAAGACTTTTCAGGAGCCTAACTCTCAAGATTATCCAGACATTTTAAAAAATTACTCGGATGTACCTATTTTCCAAAGTCGAGCCTCTGAAGGGACTGTCGTTTTAACTACTTCTGGAACAACAGGGCAAATGAAGTTAGTGGAGCTTTCCATGGAGACGATTCTTGTGCAAGTCAACTCCATGGCGAGACAGTTGCAGTTAAAGGAAGAAGATAAGATCTTTCATATTTTACCCTTGTCGCATGTTGATGGATTAATCAATGGGGTATTAATGGCTTTTCTTTTAAAGGCGAGCCTATGCCGCCCTTTGGAGTTTACAACCCAAGGGATAAACGAAATTATTGATGCACTCTATCAATTTCGCATCAATTGTTTTGTAGTTACTCCAGTAATACTAGCTCTCATTCTTAAGCTCGGAGAAAATCTAGAAGAAGGCTTTGATCTTCCCGATCTTCGTTGTATTGTTTCGACAGCGTCTTCTTTGTCCAAAAAACTATGGGAAGATTTTGAAAAAGTTACAGGCAAAAAACTTGTGAATATGTATGGAATGACTGAAGGAAACAACTTGTTCTTTTCAGGTCCTGATGCCCAGACTCGTAAAGTGGGAACCATTGGTAAAGCTATTGACTGCGAAGCTAAGCTTGTCGATGAAAAAGGAGAGTTTGCTGGGGCTGGAGAAGTAGGGGAACTTTGGGTTCGTGGACCTGCTTTGATGAAGAGCTATTTAGAAGGCGAAGGGGACTACCAAAAAGAGTGGTTTGCGACAGGTGATCTTGCCCAATGTGATAGCGATGGATTTTACCAAATTATGGGGCGAAAGAAGAACATCATTATTAGTGGGGGAATGAATATCTCTCCAGAAGAGATTAATAAAGTATTGCTTGTTCACAAAGAAATTTTAGAAGCAGAAACCATTGGGGTAAAAGATCCCATTTGGGAAGAGAAAGTTATTAGCTATGTTGTGTCTTCGAATCCCGGTTTAAAAGAACTTGATGTCGCTCAGCATTTACGCGAAAATTTAAGTGAGTATAAAATTCCCAAACAAGTTGTTTTTCTCACGGAGCTTCCTCGGGGGCGTTCAGGAAAAGTCCAACGCCAAGAGTTAGAAAAGCTAGCTCTGGAGAAAGTGGAAATTGCAACTAAAGGAGAATCCTGTGAACGAGTTGTTCTAGAAATTGCCGCAGGTACCTTTTCTGTGGCAGTGGGAGATCTAAATTTGGCCACTAATATCAAGGATTGTGAGAGTTGGACTTCGCTTGCTCATTTAGAATTTATTACTCGGCTCGAAAAACATTTTTCTATTACGATAGAACCGACAGATATTATAACCATTAATACTTTGGGAAAAGCTGTAAATGTCGTAGAAACGAAACTAGTTCATGCTTAAGAATCTATGTGGAAAAATTGTATTATCCCCTCTAACTCCCTGGTTTTGTACGATATTGATCATTTTGATGACTCCTCTTTTTTTTAATCAGGTGATTGGAGGTGAAAACTATTGGGATGATTTTATCGTTCACCATAAATTACTTTTTGAGCATAAGAAAAAAGCTCAACCTCAAAACCCCTCTCTTTACAAAGTAGTTCTAATAGGGAGTTCTATCTTTAGGCAAGCTCTCCCAGAGGAAATCCTTCTAGAAGAAAAGCTTTTAAGTAAAGTCCGAGAAAAAGGTAAAACAAAAATCCAAACTTGGTCTATTGTAAATAATGCTCTTACCCTCAAAAGAATAAAAACTCTTCTTCCTGATATTTTAGCTTGGAAAGCAGATGTTGTCTTTATTCAAGCGGGTCTAGTGGCCAAAAAACTTCCTCCCGACTATATGGAAGAAAAAGACTTTAGCGCAAAGGTAGAGCAAATACGTTTCTTTTTGAAAGGACAAATTTTACCATGGGCTCCCAACTTTTTACAAAAGGAGTATTTATCGAAAAAGCCTCCTCGATGGGAACCTGGATTTGTCATAAAAGGAGGAAGGAAAGCTCCTTTACCTCCTGATGGAGAAAGTGTTACTGAATTTTCTCCATCAGGTTCCAACTTTAAGATTAGCTCTCAATTTATTCAGCAACTACGAAAAGCAGGGAGCAAAGTAGTTTTGGTGGACATACCCAACCATCCCAAGTTCTATCGAAAAGGAAGAAAACATCTTCGAGAAGAAAGATTAAAGCTATTTCGTCTTTTCATGAGAGAGTTTCTCGTGGAGAAGAAAGTAGAGCTATGGGCTTATGAACAAACCGATTCAAAATGTTTTGAAGACTGGTATCATCTGAATTCTCTTGCACAGGAAGACTTCTCTTCTTGGCTTGCTTCTGAGTTAGCACAACTTATAGATTAGGTGAATGAATGTTTGAATGGGCTATAGATACTAACTTCGTTACGATCAAACAGTTCTCTATTTACGCAAGTGCTCTGTTTGTTTTTTTATTTTTTTACTGGCTAGCTCCTCGGAATTGGCAAAGAGGCTTGGTCGCTTTTGCTAGCACCTTTGTTGTTTACTTGGTTGAGCCGATTTCTTGCTTTATTTTGCTCCTTCTTGTCCCCTTACTTTTTTTCCTCCAATCTCGCTACTTAGACAATTACCGAGATTTTGCTTTCTTGTTCTCTATCCTCCTCTTGGTAATGGCTTTCACTGTATATAAAATCTACTTGGTAAGAACTGCAAATCCCTATGTTATTATTGGTCTTTCTTACTACACGCTGAAACTCTTGCATTACGTAGTGGAAGCTCAAAAAACGTTTTCTCGTTGTACTTTTGGACAGTTTTACACCTACATGTTTTTTTTTCCGACCATTGTCATTGGCCCGATTCATCGCTTTGATGATTTTATACGCTCAGAGAGACGACGAAGATGGGATACCCAAAAGTTTGCCCAAGGACTGGATCGAATTCTTTATGGACTAGTCAAGGTCATTGTTTTGGGGAATGAAGTTGTTGGGAGATGGCTTCCTTATTCGATTGATATGTTTTGCCCTGAGGGAAGCTTTTCTCGTTTTTACTTGGAGTGTCTCCAGCACGCTTTTAGCATGTACTTTCAATTTGCTGGTTACTCTGATATTGCGATTGGAATTTCTCTTTTATTGGGATATCAAATTTGCGAAAACTTTCGCAATCCCTTTTTGAAAGAAAACATCGTAGAGTTTTGGAAAGCTTGGCACATTAGTTTATCAGATTGGTGTCGGCAATATATCTTTTTGCCTGTGAGTGCGATAACCCGAAAACCTAAATTTGCTCTTGTTGTTTCTATGCTCGGGATAGGTTTATGGCATGAGTTCTCCCTTAACTATATTCTCTGGGGACTCTATCATGGAATAGGTATTGTTATTTACTACCAATTCCAAAAAATTAAGGGAAAAATACCTACTCCTACTCTTTCACCACGAGGAGAAAGAATAAAAGCCCTAGGAGCAAAATCCCTTGCAATTTTCATTAACTTTAACTTTGTCGTTCTCAGTTTTTTCTGGCTAGCTTATGTTTAGGCACTTGGAAGAAAGAACGTTTATGAAATTCAGAAATTTTTTTTCTCAGCCCCTTATTAAATTACTTCTCCGAGTGATTTGGTACCTATTTCTCTTTTTTTTACTCATCCTCTGTTGGGTTCCACCTCCTGAGCCTTTTCGTTATATGGGAATTTGACTTGATCTAAATAAAAATATCTTAGCTTTTTTCCTTTTCCTTTTCCTTTAACCAACCAAAACGAAGGAAAAGACAAGAAAGAAAGGCTACTCCCATCCCTAGTACGCTGTAACGTATACAATCTCCCAGTATTCCTACTGGGACAATCCCCTTCAAGCCTGCTCGAAGAGCAAAAAGTCCTCCTAAGTAAGCAATGCCAATCAATACCATGGTTATTCGCTGCTTTGCTTCTGGCCTAACCTGGGCAGAAGAAGGGAGCTGTGGCCAAAGTAGAAAAACCCCTAAGACAAAGCCTGTGGTCTTGCCAATTTCGTAGGTTCCCCATCCTATGAAAAAGAGAAAGGCGGACATGATAAAGGCAAAAGCAATTCCCTGAGTCCATTTCTTTTCATAGGAAAAATTGAAAGAATAGGTTTTGGTCAGAGATTGAATTACTAAACCTCCCGCGACAATACTCACTCCGACAAGAATTCCTCCTATTGTATCTGTAAAATAGTGGACTCCAAGGTAGATTCGACTGAGAGCAACAGAGAGGGCAATGGTCACAGCTATGATACAATACATAAGTTTTTGAGAAGAAACGGAGTAGAAAAGAAAAGCTAGAATTACCCCTGTCATGGAATGCCCAGAGGGGTAGCCCATGTGTTTTTCTAGTATTAGGACATTTGTTTCCAGAAAAGGACGCCTTAGTTGGAAGAATTCCTTTAAGTGAGAACTAAGAACAACTCCAAAGACGATTAAGAAGATGGTTTGCCGAGCAAATCGAAAGTGTCCTAACCACATAGCTAGACAGCAAATGATTAAGAGACCGGCTCCTGAACCCAGGTGAGTGATGATAGTCATAATAGGTTGGATAAAGGGGGATTGCCAGGAGCGAACAAAGTCAAACATGGCGATATCCCAAGAGTATCCGCAACCAAAATGGTAAATCCCATATCCTAAGAGGGTAGCCAAAGTAAGTGAGAGTAATGAAATCAATCCATATAGGGAAGTAGGGCGATTATTTGTTGAAGGGCTTAGCATGAGCATCTTTCTGTCGGAATCTGTGAGATAAAGGAGCTATATAGGCTTCCTTACTAATTTTCATTGCAAAAAAAGAGGGAATCCAGTATAACATTTTTTCCCTGGAAGCTCTACTGGGTGAAAGTGAGAAACCAAAGAATAATTGTGTATGGAGCAGTGGTCTGGGGGTTTTCCAAAATAAATTTTTGTTCCCCTGAAAAATCGGAGAATTTTATGAATAAAGCGAGCCGGTTGGTTCTGGTCAGTTTAGCTTTGTTGTTTGCCTGTCCTTGGGGTTGGGGGCAATCTGACTTTCCTTCTATCGATAATTTTGTTACAGGAATGAAGGCACAGTCTGGTTTTTTTACTGTATATGAAAAAGAAGAAGTTGTCTATGGTTTAATTCCTGCTATCCAGTTAAAAAAGCCTTTTCTTTTGGCTACGACTATTTCTGGAGGGGTTTACTCTGGTATGCAATGGGATCATATGATGGTTTACTGGGAAAAGCAAGGCAAGAATCTTTTACTGGTTCGTCCCGATACCCGCCACAGAGCACCTCGAACAACCTTAAGTGATGTGGTAGATCGTACTTTTCCTTCTTCTATCATCCGTGCAGTTCCTATTATGGGAAAAGGGCCTCGTGGAGGTTACTTGGTTGATTTAGCTCGTATCTTCAAAAGTGATCTAGGGGGACTTTCTTCGGTAGCTCCCTTTCTTTTGGAAGGACGATTTTATCTCAATGCTTCTTTGAGTAAATGGTCTAAAGTCAAGGTTTTTCCTATGAATGTGGAGCTTGAAGTCCAAGCAGCCTTTACAGGAGTTAAAACGGACAATGCTTCCAACTGGAGCGATTACTCTGATTCTGGCCGAAGTTATAAAATTGGTATTCACTACAGCATTTCTCATCTTCCCAGTAGTAGCTATAAGCCTAGGTTAGCTGATACCCGAGTAGGTTACTTTAACACTGCGATCCAAGACTTTTCGAAAAAACATGAAGAAAGAACTAAGTTTTTGCGCTACATTCATCGCTGGAACTTAGAAAAAATAGACCCTTCTTTGGAGTTGTCTCCTCCTAAGGAACCTATCATTTTCTACATTGAAAATACTGTACCCTACCGTTATCGTCGTTATGTTCGAGATGGTATTCTTGAGTGGAACAAAGCCTTTGAAAAAATTGGTTTCATTGACGCTGTTATTGTTCGTCAGCAAACAGATTCTCAATTTACCGACTTAGACCCAGAGGATGTCAGGTATAACTTTTTTCGCTGGACAACAGGGGACTTGGGTTTTGCCGCTGGGCCTTCTCGGGTACATCCCTTGACCGGGCAAATTTTGGATGCAGATATTATTTTTGATGATAGTATGCTTCGTTATGCCTCTGCTTCTTATGTACAAAACTCTCCTCTAAGCATGCTTCTCAAGTCTGACCGAAAATTAAAGGATGCTCTGGCTATGGTACCAGAGTGGAAATCTCTCAAAGGCTTAGAAGAAATCGTGAAGCACGAAAGCTCTCAAGAGGAAAATTCTTGGGAAAAAATAGCCGAGATGATGTCTCATAAGGGACGGCATCTTTGCTTAAATGGACGTTTAAAACGTTACCAATTAGCTTATGCCAATATGATTTTTCGAGCGAAAGGGGATAAGGTTCCTGAAAAGTTTATTGGACAGTATGTTAAAGAAATTGTTATGCATGAAGTGGGGCATACCTTAGGGCTTTACCACAACTTTAAGGCAAGTAGTTGGCTACCACTATCAAAAATCAATAGTAAAGAAAAACCCGAGGCCATAGTCGGCTCCGTGATGGACTACAGCCCAGTTAACTTTGCTCCCAAAGGCACGGTGCAGGGAAATTACCTTACGCAAACTCTCGGTCCCTATGATCAGTGGGCAATTGCTTATGGCTATCAGCAGCGATCTCTTCGAGAAACAGAAGCAAAAATGCTGAAAAAAATTACCGACAGAGTGGCTGAGCCAGGACTTATATACGCCAATGACTTCTACTCTTCTTTTGTTGATCCTGACCCTGATATAATTCTTTGGGACTTAGGAAACGATAAGGTTGAGTATGCCAAAGATCAACTACGGCTTTCTCAAGATCTTATGGAAAATCTTTTGGAGCGAGCAGTTGATGAAGGAGAAGACTTTTTTCCTCTACGTCGTGCTTTCAGTGCTCTTCTCTTTGATCAGGCTTACAACTCTATGCTTGTTGCTAAATATGTCGGAGGACAATCTTTGCATTGGGATCACAAGGGGGATCCAAAAGCACGAGCTCCTTTTGTTGTGACTTCATCAGAAAAACAGAGAGAGGCTTTGCAATTTCTAGCGGAAAATACTTTTTCTGACAAGCACTATCAGTTTTCTCCCAAGGTTTTAAACCACCTAGCTCCTGGAGTTTGGTGGCATTGGAAATCGCAAGAGCAAAATGTTGTTGCCACTTTTCCTCTTCATGAGACAGTGCTTTCTTTTCAGGATATGACTCTCTTTTTGATGATTAATCCGATGAACTTGGTTCGTATGCAAAATGCCGTCCTTCAAGTGAATCCTAAAGATAATCCTTTAACTATTGCAGAACTTTTGACTACCCTCACCGATACTATTTGGTCTGAGCTGGAAGAAAAGAAAGAGTCTTCGACAAAAGAAGCTGCAGAAGAGAAGAAAGAAGAGTCTTCGACAAAAGAAGCTGCAGAAGAGAAGAAAGAAGAATCTTCGACAAAAGAAGCTGCAGAAGAGAAGAAAGAAGAGTCTTCGACAAAAGAAGTTGCAGAAGAAAAGAAAGAATCTTCTGCGAAAGAAGTCGCAGAAGAGAAGAAGTCCAAAGAAGAGAAAAAATCAGTAGAAGAAAATAAGCCTGTTCCCTCAACTGGTTTTATCTCTAGTTTCCGTCGTAATCTACAAAGAGATCATTTAAATATTTGGATCAACTTCTTTGCTTTGGATCGTTGGTTTCCCGGAATTCCTGAAGAAGCTAAGACTATTGGTTGGCAAAATTTACGTGACTTAGATAAAAAAATTAGTCGTGTTCTAGTGAGCAATCCAGAGCTAGATATTGCTAGTAAAGCCCATTTGGCCGAAGCTCAGGCAAAAATTAGAGATGCCATGAAGGCTAGTTATATCAAGTAGATTTTTTCTAAAAAAAGGCACATGTTCCAGCATGTGCCTTTTTTTTTTCGTCCTATAGAAAGGTTAAACAGTTGAATGTATGTTTGTTTTAGGTATTTTGTGAATGGATTTTCAACTAGCACAAATCTTCTCAAGGATATATAATAAATTACTATTGTGCTATTCCCTTCGTTTCCGTTTTTACCTCAAAAGGAATTAAACATAAGAAAATGATGCAATCAACATCTGCTTTCCAATTTTTTTGTGTTTTGGTTTTCCTGTGCCTTCCCGCTTGTTCTTGGAGTGATTTGGGTTATTATCCTCCAGAAAAAATTACTCTTAAGCCCGTCCCTGCTCAAGCTCATTTTTATAAAGGAATTATTGAAGAGGATAAGGAAAATTGGCTTGAGGCTGCTGTGCATTTTGACCTAGCTTCCCGAATAGATCCTGAGTCGTCTCGAATTTACTTGCATTTAGGGAAGTCTTTGGTGAAGCTAGAAAAATACCGCCGCGGAATTGAATTTCTACGTAAAGCAGAGATCTACGCTCGTTTTGATGACTACTTGTTATGGTTTGAGTTAGGGGAAAGCTATCAACTTGTTGGTTTATACTCTCCTGCTAAATTTTGCTATAAAAGAGCCATCAATATATTTCCTAAATTTCAAAAAGCTCAACAAGCTCTTGCTGAGTTAAAAGAAGTTTAGCCTTTCATGGGAGAAAAAACGTGATAGCAACAAAAACATTTTCTTTCCAACTTATTTTGGGTATGTCTTTTTTTATGACAACTCTATGGGCCCAAGATGAACTGACTTGGGATGATAAAAAGTCGGACATTCCTATTTTTCCAGAATGTAAGTACATTCAACATAACGAAGCTCTAAAGACGGGTTTACCGGAGTCTTTTAAACGTTCCCTTTACTGCAGTCTTTTTACTTGTCCGGGAACTCCCGAAAAAGTTTCTAAATTTTATCGTTTTCATTATACCGACTCTTCTTTATTAAAATTACACTTCTTGGATGGGTTTCGAATTTTGCGGGTGCGTTTTGAGGTGCCTGAGCTAGACTCTAAAATCGAAGTCTCTCTGTACTCTATGCCTCAAGATCGTACCAAAGAATCTTGGCAATTCAAAGAACAGCAGATTATTGATAAAATTGCTCAAAAAGAAAACCCCGTGAATATTATTGATCAGAAAATCTCTGATTTGAAAGCTTCTTTTGCCGAAGGTAAAATTTCAGAAGAGTACTTAGATCAAAAAATTCGTGAACTTCATGTCCGCTACAATATTCTCGCCAATTCTCGATCTTACTGGGATTACGTGGCTATTGGTAAGGTTTTGGCAACAGAAGAAAATGTTCTCTTAATTATCCAGCGTAAAAACAAAAATTTAAAAGGAAAGAGGCCTCCTAAAATACAAGAATCTCTTACTCTTCCAGAAAATCAAGAACCTGAATTAGAAGAAGAAATTGCCGAAGAAGTTATTGTGGAAGAAACAAATTTACAACGAGTTTTCCCAGAAACATTAGCGAAAGATATTCCCTATCTTGTTTATCCTAAATCTTCTTTAGTCGAACACAGAGAAAACATGGAGGAAGGATTACGCCATACTTCTCGAAAACGATCCACTTATCGGACATTTTTTGTCTGCCCAGGTACCCAAGAGAAGGTAGAGGATTACTACCGGTCTTTTCATCCCAATCTTTCTGTTTTGAAAGTAAGTGCTTTTGGAGCTTTTCGTATTCTTAAACTGAAGTTTTCTGCTCAGCAAATCAACTCCCAAATAGAAGTAGCTTTGTATTCTTTGATTATAGGGCCTGAATCTCCTCTTTGGGACTCTCAAAAAACAACTATAGCAGCTCGTTTAGCCAAGCAAGATAAGCCTATTCGTTCGATTAATCGAGAAATAGAGCAGCTTCAAGAGCTCGTTGATAACGGACAACTTTCCTATGAAATATTAGAAGCTCGGAAAGAAGCTCTTCTTCGTCGACGTTATATTATGGAAAATTCGTCTTCTTATGTTGATCTTACGGCTATGGATAAATTACTTGCTGTGAAAAAGAACATTCTCGTCATGACCCAAGTTAAAAAGAGCCAAGATGATAACTAATAAACTATTGATTTTTCTTTTACTATTTCTAGTCACATGTCAGGATACTCCTATTCTCAGAGAGCCAGACATTGTTAAAGATAAAGGGGTTTCCTTAGGCAATAGTCAAAAAGAAGTCCTTGAGCGAGTAGGAGTACCAAGTACAGAAATTAATTTTAAACGCAGAGGTTATCCTTTTAAGGTATGGAGCTACCAGAAGCGAGAGCTTGATTATCAACCTGCTTTGACGGGGGGAGATGATATGGGAATTTTAGCTCCCTCGTCTAGTCTAAGAGAGGTGAGTATTAAAAAATATCGACTGGTCTTTATTCATGATCGTCTTTGCGGTATTGAAGATTTTGTGCACAATAAAAAATATCGAGCCTCTCTTGACGATTTTCCACCAGATATTTTGGATGCTTTAGATGAATTAATGGATTAGGGCGCGTCCTCATTCAGCTTTTTTTTGTATTTTTTTAGCAATAGTAAGGATGCTACTTTGAACAAAGTATTGCTAAATTGCACGGTAAGCTGAATGAGAACACACCCTTCTTTTACTTAGGTATAAATATGAGTTTAGAAATAAGTGATGTTTCTATTCGCTGTATGGGCTGTTCTCAGTTACAAACTTTGGATCAGGCGGTGCGTGGAAGCTGGAGAATGTGCGACCATTGCAATTTTTCAATTTGCGCAGGTTGCTATGGATATTTAGACGAAAAAAAGCTGTGCCTTTCTTATGTTTGCTCTCCCAAAAAGCGACCCTTAGACCCTGTTCCCATTCCCGTAGAAAAAATTCTGGTATTTGCAAAAGAGCATCAGTATAGCGAAGAAAAAAAAGGTCTACTCTATAAGCTTTTTTTTGAAGAAGGAGAAAATATTCATTCTTTACCTTTCTTTGTGAGTCGCGAACAAGAAGTTAAAGATACTGCTGATACTTTAGATAAGCCAACTCAGGTACAAGAGGAAATTTGGAAGAGTTTTGAACTTGTTATTACAAAGCGCCGCGGTGGTAAATTTGTCAGTTGGGAAAAAGTGTATTAGAAAGGAAATTTTGGGATGAGCGAGCAAGAGAATAGACCAGAAGAAGAATTAGAGAAAAATGTGGAAATCAACCAGGAGAACGAGAACTCTTCTTCCAATAGTCAAGAAGTCCCTGAACAAAATATAGAAAATAGCTCTGAGTTAGTGCTTGAAATAAATCCACAAGAATCTCCTAAAGTAAGTCTAGATAACTTAAATAATTTAAATAACTCAGAGGAGGTAAATTCGGCTAACTCTGAAAATACAGCAGAAGAAAGTCTTGATTTAGAGGAGGATATGGAGAATGAGAAAGTAGAATACCCAAAAGCTAACCTGAAAGAGTTACCAAAGATTTCTTGGGAAGAAGCAAAGGATTATTTAAAATCGGGGAAAGTACTTTCAGGACATAGGGTTCCTTTATTGAAGCTCAATGAAGAGATTATTAAGCATCCGGTAACCATACAGAATTGCTATGTCGAAAGACTAGTTGCCCAAGGAACAATTTTTCAAGGGAATGTGCTTTTTGAAAACTGTGTTTTCAGTGATAAAGTAGAGTTCAGTGCTTTTAAATCAGAAAATGGTCTTGTTTCCAGTGTTTTTGAAGGAGAAATCAAGGTTCTTCATTGTCTCTTTGAGAGCTTTTTTGCTCTTCGCAATGCTAAGGTCGCAAGAACCCTCTTTATCAAAGAATCTTCTTTTCGGGGAGCTTTGGAGTTTGACCGAGGAAACTTTGGAGGAAGTATTGTCATACAAGGCCCTGGAGAAGTTGCTGCTATTCGAGGCTACCGAGCAGATGTCGAAGATGGAGTCATTATCCAAAATCAAAAAATTGGTAAGATAAAAGACAAGTCTATTCATTTTAATAATCTTCGAGCAGGGAAAGGCTTGACAATCTCGGAATGTGAAGCTAAAGGGAGCTTGGAACTACGTCGAGCCCAGCTCGGAAAAGAAACCAAAAGAAAAGCCTTTGCCTTAGAGAGCAGTAGTTTTCAAGAAATCGATTTGAGCGAAGCTTACTTCGATGAAAAAGTGGCATTAGAGCAAGTTATTTGTCGAGGGGCTTTTATGGCTGATGCTCCTAAACAAGATGATGGTTGGCGGGCTGGAAAGTCGTCCTGTTTTTCTTACGATGCTTCCTTTTTAGAAGTTCACTTCGAAGGAAAAACCAGTTTTTCGCAAGCTTCATTTCGAGGAAAAACGAACTTTCGTAAATGTAAATTCTCTAGTAAAGTGAATTTTGGGCAAGCCGAGTTTCACCAGCGAATGAGCTTTTGGGAAAGTGAAGCGGAGAAAGGAATTTCTTTTCGTAAGGCTCACTTTATGGGAGTGGCTAACTTTGGGAACTCCATTTTGGGGCCAAAGTCTTCTTTTAATGAAGCAACTTTCTGTGAAGAGGCTAGCTTTTTTGGAGCCCAGGCCAAAGGTGATATTTTTTTTAGCGAAGCAAGGTTTGAAAAGGATTTGATTTTTCGGCAATTCCAAGTAGATGGAGGGTTGGGACTTAGCAAAGTTAGTATTGGCAATACCCTTAATCTTCTTCGTTGTAAGATTCAAGATCGTTTTATTTTCTCTGACGCTCAAGTAGAAGGAGAAGTTTTTGGTCCTACTCTTTCGGTAGGGACTTGGGGAACCCTCAGTAAATCTATTTTTAAAGATAAAGTCAACCTGAGAGGTCTCCAAGTAGGCCGCAAAGTGAAAGAAAAGGAAAAAGAACAGGCTGATTCGGAGATCGTAGAAGGAAGCTTTTATGTGACAGAAGCTACTTTTCAAAAAGAGTTGATTATGACTAGCGCAGTAATTACGGGGGATTTTTGCTTTGATTCGATCAATAGCTATTCGGAAGTAAATTTGCAGAGCATTTTCGCCGGAGGAAAAATGGACCTATCCAATAGTTATTTTCGGGGAATGGTTCATTTGGACAATGCTTCTTGTAAAAACAAATTCCAATCATTTAAAACTCGCTACAAAGAAGAAGTTTCTTTTAACTCTGTTAAATGCCCCGACTTGTCTTTTTCTAATAGTTCTTTTGATGGCGGTTTTACCTTACGATCGGCTGAAATTGAAGGTAACTTAGTTCTCAATGATGTCGATGTTGATGGGAAAGCGGATCTTGGTAAATGCCAGTTTGAAAAAATCTATTTTGTGAATTTTCTCGCAGATAACTTCATAATCCACCAAGAGCAAATCGGAGAAAAACTCTCTTCCGAAGAGAAGGGAAATTTTTCTCAAGCAAGAATCGAATACGGAATACTTAGACAAGCTTTTCAGAAACAATGTTTCTATCAAGAAATGGACTGGGCCTACTATCGATTTTGTCGTACCGGCCGCTTAGCTAAAAATAATTTTTGGGACAAGCCTGGAGCTTTTCTCGATAAACTTCTCCTTGACTGGGGCTTTGGCTATGGTACTCGTCCCATGAATATAGGAGGAGTGGCTTTTGCTATTGTTATGTCCTTTGCCTCCCTTTTCTACTTTTTTCCCCAAGGTATTACGGGAAGTGATGGACAGCCTCTCGAAAAACTAGTCTTTTTAGACTCCATTTATTTGAGTGTAGTTACCTTTGCTTCGATGGACTATGGAGACTGTGGACCTTACTTTGGGCATTGGCTTAAATACTTCTTTTCTGCGGAGGGTTTGGTTGGAATTTTTCTAATTACTCTTTTTGTCGCAACGATTTCTCGTAAGATTATTCGTACTTAGAAAAAACTTGGGGCATGGGATGAGGTAGCGTATCTACTCTCCTATGTCCCTAAATCTTAGAGGAAAGAGAAGTTTGTGGAACTTTAGGCTGGGTCATATTTAGGAGGGAGAATGTTTTATTTTTTGCTTTGTCTTTTGCTAGCATTTCTTCGTGATATTCCTGCTCGACATTCACTTGCCACAAATCATAATTTTCCCCCAGAATATTTTGTACCGCCATCATCGCAGTAAGCATTGAGTGATCCTGATTGTTGTATTTATGCATTCCATTGCGTCCTATTAATTGTAAATTCTTTAAAGGATGGAGGAATTGGCGGATAATTTCTAGAGATTTTTTATAGGTGGAGTCGTAAATAGGATAAGCTTTGGGCACTCTCACGACTTTACCGTCCTCTATGTCAGAAGATTGAATAAATCCTAAGGAGATTAATTCTTTTTTGGCGAGCTCAATTAATTCCTCATTGGTGGAGGTCCATAGCCCATCTCCTTCAAAACAGAAATATTCTAATCCCAAACATGTTTTATTTTGATCGGGGACCATATGAGGGCTCCAATTTTTAAAATTTTGGATGCGACCGACCTTTACTTGGGAATCATGAATATAAATCCAGTTATCAGGAAATATATCAGGCTTATTGATAATGATAGCTACGGTGATAAAATCTCGATAAGAGAGAGCCTCTGCAGCATCTACTATCTTTTTAGGAGCAGCAGGTTCAAATTTTTGGATTAACTCTCGGATGGGCATGCTGCTAATGAAGTGGCTTCCCTTTGTAAGTTTTTTTTGACCATTGATCTTGATTTCCACAGCTTTTACTTCTGTATTTGTCCAGAAAACCTTCGTTACCTCTGCCCCTAGACATACCTGATTTTTTTTTTCCACTAATTCTGATACTCGCTCCCACATCATTCCAGGGCCTAGTTTAGGGTATTCAAAAGCATCAATAAGGGTCGTGATTGTGTTCTGTTTTTTTGGGGCAGATTTTTTATAAAAAGCATTTGTTATGGCAGATAAAAGTGATAGCTTTTTAATTCTCTGAGCAGCCCATTCTGCGGTAATCTCCTGACAAGGAATTCCCCAAACTTTTTCTGTATATGTTTTAAAAAAAATATCGAATAGTCGTTTTCCAAAGCGATTAGAGACCCAATCTTCAAATGTGTTTTCCGGTTTTTTAGGGGAAATTTTTATTTTGAGATAGCTCAATAAAACCAATAAACTATTCCAAATTCCTAGTCCAAATAGAGCATTGAGCGGGCGTAAGGGATAGTGAAAAAAATGATTTTTGTAATAGATTCGAGAGATTCGTGGACGATGTAGAAAATCGTTTCCTAAGACTTCATGCCATAATTTTTCAACTACTTTCACTTTTGTAAAAAAGCGATGTCCTCCGATATCAAAACGATAACCTTTGTAATTTACTGTTCGTGAAATTCCACCTACAATGTTATCTTTTTCCAGAACGACAGATGATATATTCGCCTTGTCAAGTTCATAGGCAGCTGTTAGTCCTGCTGGACCAGCACCTATAATCACGACCTTTGTTTCTTGCACCATTACTTCTCCAGGTATTTTACTAGTGATGGCAATCTCTGATCACTATCCATCGTTCCATCTTGAAAGAAAAATTTTGATTTCTATGATCTAATAGAGTTTAATTAGTTTTTCTTTTAATATTTATAATATAACTATTATTTTATTATAGACTAATAGATTAGCAGAAATGATATTGATTACAAGAAAAAAGATCTCGCTTGTTTATCCTTAGAGGGATTCATTATGAAATTCTCTGTAATTGTTCCGACTTACAATGACGAAAAGGTTATCGAAAAATGCCTCCAAGCGATTAAGAAATCCGACTACAAGGAGTATGAGTTAATTGTTGTTGATGATGGGAGTTCGGATGATACTCTTTGTATGGCTCAAAAATATGCTGATAGGGTTGTATCTCTTTCTCTGAATCAAGGAAGAAGCATAGCCCGAAATCAGGGGGCTCTAGTTGCTTCTGGCGAAATTTTGCTTAATATTGATTCTGATGTAGTGATTTATAGAGACACTCTAGAAAAAATTCACAACTATTTTAGAAAATACCCTGAGCTTGATGCCATTACTGGTCTTCTATCAAAAGAGCACCCAAACAAAGACTATTTTAGTCAGTACAAAAACTTGTATATGCACTACATATTTTTTAAGCAACCTGATCGAGTTACTTTTCTCTACGGCTCTTTACATGCTGTTAGAAGAAGTGCCTTTAAAACCTATGGACGAGATGTCGAAATTGCGGATGATACTGCTATTGGACAGGAGTTGGCCCAAGAAGGAAAAAAAATTGGTTTTTATAGAGACTTGGAAGTTATACATTTAAAAAAACACAGTATGCTTTCCTTTTTTCGTAACGATTTCCAGATTCCTTTTGACTGGAGTAAATTATTTATTAAGTATCAAGGCTGGAAACAGTTAGGAGAAGGTAAAGGGTATGCTCATTCTCCGAAGGAACAGCTTTTGAGTATTGCTCTCGTTCCTTTTGTTTTTTTATCTTTAACGGTTCTAATTTTCATGGATCCCTTTTTCCCTCTTTGGTTTGTTTTACTGCTAACTCCTTTTTTTCTTTGGTATGCTCTTAATCATAAATTTGTTTCTTTTCTTGCAAAAGAAAAAGGATTTTTCTTTGCTTTTATTTCGGTAGGAGTTACTTTGATGGATCATTTTGTTATGGGGGTGGGCATTTTTTTGGGATTGCTCGTTCATGGGGTCTTTTCCAAATAGCTATTTTCTCCACTGGAAAAACAATTGAAATGGCCTATCGATAAGATACAATAATCTACTTTTATTTAGCAAAATTAAGGATGCGTTTTGAAATCTAAAGATACTGTGAGACTATTTATGATGAAGAATTTTGTTCCAAAGATAGGTCGTTGTTTTTTTCTTTTTCTTTTTTTTCTAAATTTAATATATATAGTCCTATTAGGTTTTTATCGAAAATTTGATACAGATGAATTTCAGCACGCTCATATTGCTTGGCTGATGAAAGAAGGATTTTTGATCTATCGGGATTTTTTTGAGCATCATGGATGTCTTCTTCCATTCATTTACAAGATTTTGTGGAGTATTTTTGGCTGGGAGGAAACTTTTTCGACTCTCTTATTTCTACGGGTATTTAGCTTTTTAGGTGTTTTGACTATACTCTTTTTTACCTACCAATTGGGGAAAACCCTTTTTTCTCCTTTGGTGGGAAAGTGGGGAGCTTTTTTTCTCTCGGGTTTAGTCTTTTTCCAGGATAAAGCTATCGAAATTCGTCCCGATGTTTGGCAGAATGCTTGGTGGATAGCAGGACTATTTTTCTTTTTCCGCTACTTCCTACATAAAAATAAACTTAAGCCTTATTTTATTGGTCTTTGCTGGGGAATTGCTTTATTTTTTAATATGAAGTCGATGGTTGGACCTGCAAGTGTTGTTTTATCTTTATTTGTTTTAGTTGCTCTGAAAAAGCAATCTTTTCGGGAAGTCATGTCCTTTTGTCTTTGCGGGTTAGGGGGAATTTTTACTCCTGCCTTGCTACTTTCTGGTTACTTTTTGTACGAGGGTGCTTTAGGAAGTTTTTGGTTTTATCAGCTTCCTTACAATTTTATTCTCATTTTTTATCATCCCGATATGTTCGAAAAATTTGCCACTTTATTAAAAGAAGAACAAAGTATTTTTATTTGTTTTGTGGTTTTGGGGATGACTAGCTTATGGCTTCGGGGTTTTTCTTGGCAAGTGAATGTGGCTGACAATAAAGAGGTTTCTTGGTCCTTTTCCTTTACTCGAAAAGATCTTGATTACATTGAAGATACTCATCTTTGCTTTTTTTTCATCTTCGCTTTTACAGGGGGATCTGTTTTTCTAGGTCACTATTCTCAATACTACTTGATTTTTTTGCCTTTGTCTTCTATTTTCGGAGCTTACTTTTTTGTGCGAGTGTTAAATGCTCCTAAATCGACAATGAAAAATATTACTCTTATATTTTTAGCATTACTTTATT
The DNA here is from genome assembly GCA_029260735.1 of Planctomycetota bacterium. Taxonomy (GTDB): domain Bacteria; phylum Planctomycetota; class Uabimicrobiia; order Uabimicrobiales; family Uabimicrobiaceae; genus JAJDCR01. The sequence continues at coordinate 48,752 of JAJDCR010000141.1, read as the reverse complement.
TTTCAGAACTTTTTACTAACTTGAACATTGGTCGGTTAGACGGAGGCTATAGAAATCAAAGAGAGCAAAAGAGATTGTTTGAATATGTTATGAGTAGTAGCTCTCCTAATGATAAAATGTTTTATACAAAGGGACCAGTGAGTGCTTATATTTTTCGTCCTCATCTAACATACTATTGGCTAGACGTGGGGCAAAGTGTGTACAATATGGTAGAAGGTCGAGAAGTTTTTGGAGACGATTTAATAAAACTTCTCCAGGAAGAAAAATGTCTATTTATTATGGTATCAAGTAAAGGAACTTCCTTGTTACCTCCTCAAACTCAAGCATTTATCCAAGAAAATTATGTGCCTGATAAATATTTTACTAGTTTACTCGTGCATAAGCACTTTAGTAACAATAAGCGGTAACGAACCTTTGGTAAATCATATTGATAGAAAAACGATATGTCTCTAACTCTTTATTTCTATGGTCTTGCCATACACATAAATTCAACAAATGTATTGCTAGATAAAATAAGCTCTGATTTTTCTTATTTTTTGAAAAACCGCTCAGTGGACGGTTCTGATGTTTTTATCCATATCGAAGCCCTTTTAGAAAAGCCAGATTTCTCTGTGGTAAAAGGGTTTTATTTCTTTTCTCATTTCCAAGGGAAAGTATATGGCTGGAGAGATGTTCGTTACGTCCGATATAAAGAGTCTTTAGTTTACTTTGATAGTCGCCAAAAAATAGGAAAAATTATTAGCGAAGATGTAAATCTTTTATATCATTATACTTATTACATGATTATTGCTAAAGTTGGGGAGTTTTTAGATTGTATGGGACTTCATCGTTTCCATACTTTAGGGATAATGTTTTCAGGAAAAACAGCTATGTTTGCCATGCCCATTAATGGCGGCAAAACAACATTGGGCTGGGAAATCATGAAGGATAAGGGGGTCTTACTTTACTCAGAAGATACGCCATTGATTACGTGTGGTGGGGGAGTTGCTCCTTTTCCTGTTCGTTTATCTTTTCGTCCTGGTCACCAAGCTCAAGTTCCTGAAAAATTTATTCGATATAAATGTGACCCCATTTTTGGAGAAAAAATGTTGGTAGATATCCAATATTACGGGTTTAATCGTATAGCTATGGTAAACCTAGGCGAATCATTCATTTTTCTTTCGTCTAAATCCTCCCAAGAAATCCCTTCCATTAAAAAAGTAAACCCTGCATATTCATTAGTTTTATTAGCTTTCCTGATTGTTACAGGAAAAGACTGCCCTCAGCGCTCAGAGTTGTTTTTAAGAGTTTCTCCCAGAGGGCTATTCATGATTTGTAAAATATTCTGGAGAAGATTAAAAGCTAGTTTTCTCTTATGGAAAAAGAGTAAAGTTTATTATTTTTATATGACAAGCAATATTCGGAAAAATGCAGACTTTGTCAAAGAGTATATAGCCAAAGGAACTTCATGAAATTTACGATGAAGTTCCTTTGTATCCGTTTTTTGAACATACTAATTAAGGGAATCCCTATTTAACTTGGCTACTTAGATTCTTCGTTATTTGACTTAATCCAATTTCCTGTCCAGCCTTCTTTATTCTCGTCTGATATGTATTCTTTATCTATCTCTTTAATCATATTTTCATTCCACCATTTCATTAGCTCTGGGTTTAGCTGCTTTACTTGAAGGAGAAATTCCTTTGATAGGTATTTGATATCTTTGATGCTTCTGCATTTAGAGATTTGTTCTGGTGTAAGACTCTTAGCTCCTTGCAGATTGGCTCCTAAGAGGTAGGCTCCTAGTAGGTTGGTTCCTAAGAGGTAGGTGTATTGCAGGTTGGCGTATTGCAAGTAGGAGTCTTGCAGGTTAGCGTCTTGCAGATAGGCTCCTAGTAGGTCGGCTCCTAAGAGGTAGGCTCCTAGTAGATTGGCTCCTAGTAGGTCGGCTCCTTGTAGGTTAGCGTATTGCAGCTTGGCATCTTGCAGGTTGGTGTCTTGCAGGTAGGCTCCTAGTAGGTTGGCGTATTGCAGGTTGGCATCTTGCAGTTTGGCGTCTTGCAAATGGGCTCCTTGCAGGTTGGCTCCTTGCAGGTTGGATCTTTGCAGGTTAGCTTTGTTTAACTCAATATTTTCTAACTTAACTTTTTCTAACTTAGCATTAGACAGATCCACTTGGTGAAACTTTTTGTCTCCCCTACTTACCAATATTTTGAAAGCCTCGGTTCGTTCTTCTACCTTTTTCTTTTTGTCGCCGAGTATTTTATAATATCTCTCTATGCGTTTTTGTTTATTTTTTTCAGTAGCCAGTTTTTGTTCAGTTTTCTCTTTTTCTTTTTTTTCAGCAACTAGTTTTTCTTTTTCAGCAGTGAGCTCTCTTTCTGTTTTTTCTTTTTTACTTTTTTCGGCAGCTAATTTTTCTCTTTCAGTAGCTAGCTCTTGCTCAATCCTTGTGTTTTCATCAATAACTGCTTTTACCCAATATCCTCCGCAAACAAGGAACGGAATCAATATAGATGCTGCGATAGCCAACCATTTCTTTTTAAACTTAGCTAACTGAACTACTAGTTTTTTCTCTACAACATCGATGTCTGTACTATTGATTTTGCTTTGATTATCTAATATTTCTTTGAATTCTCCCAAGAATTTTGTTTCTTTGATATCGGATCTTTGCCCAGGTTCGTGTTCGCAGATCAATGCTTCTTTGAACTCTATCAAAAACTTCTTCGTTTCTCTGATATCTGGCCTTTGTTCAGGTTCGTATTTACACATTAGCTCTAAGAAATTCAGTAGTTTTTGTTTCAAAGGAGTTTCATATTTTCTTAACCGACTAATAGCTCTTGGATCTACGTCAAAGAAGAAAAGCTTCAGTATTGTGATTCCAAAAGAATATATATCTGAAGAGGGCTCATATTTTGGACATTCGACTTTTACTTCAGGAGCCATATATTTTGGTGTGCTAGAGACTTTCATTGTTGGAGCGCCTGGGCGTAATGTTTTCTCTTGGTTTGATATAAAATCCCGCCAGCGTGTGACCCCGAAGTCAGTGAGAGCAGCTTTTCCTTCTTTAACTAAGATATTACTAGGCTTAATATCTTGATGTATTACTCCTTGTTTGTGTAGAAAAGAGATTCCTTCGGATGCATCAATCAGGTATTTGAGTAATTCTTGAGCGGTTTTATTTCCTAGAAATGATTTCTCTGTATTGCTCTTTTTTCTTGTCGCGAAGTCGGAAAGAGATTCTTCGTACAGCTCCATTGTATATGCTGGTAGTTCGATAAGGTTGAGTTTTTCTCTTCTATTTTCTGCTTGGACGTACGTTTTTTCAAAGTAATGATAAAGTTTAACGATGTTAGGATGATCCAGTTTTTCTACTAGCTTTTCGTTTAAGAAACGCGAATGTAGTTGATCTATGATTGTGTTTCCTCGTATGAAAGTGTAGTTGCTTGGAGTGAATATCTTTAGAGCATAAGATGTTCCCTTAAGCTCTGCCTTTAAAATGCGTCCTTGTACTCCCTGACCTATTTGCTTCATAGGATTTATTATAACTACTTGATCCATTAACTTGATAATGATTTGTCCAATAGACTCATTCATCTCTTTGATTTTATCATCTTTGTTAGATACATTCATTTTTTGTATTAATGATTTGATTCTTTGCTTGTCTTTGTTTAGATCTGGTACTGCGATTTTTTCTTTGTTCAGGTACCTTTTTAAAGTATTTAGCAGAGCTAAATCCTTAACTAGAGCCAAATCTCGAGCCAAATCCCGAGCCAGATCAAGATTTAGATCCCAAGCTAGATCTAGAGCCAGATCCTGAGCCTGAGTTAGATCCCGAGGCTGATTTAAATCTAGATCTCGAGCTAAATCCCGAGCCCGAGTTAGATCTCGAGTTAAATCTCGAGTTAAATCCTCAGTCAGATCCCGAGTCAGATCTCTAGTCAAAACTTTCGACAGAGCTCGATTGACATCCCGAGCTCGATCTGGAGTCAAAGCCCGACTTAGAGCTAGATCTCGAGCCTGAGTTAGATTAACATTGCCGTAAAGTAGCTTGATTTCCCAAATGCAAAAGGCCAAAATTATATATAAATCAGACCTTTGATTTTTCCACTTCCAAAGAACATTTGAATTACAGAAAACAGATTTGTCTATGTTGACTTTGTCTAGCTCTTCGATGGCAGTCTTAACTTGGATAGTATTTTTTTCACGTCTCTCAGCTTCCTCAGCCCTTTTTTCAGCCTTCTCAACTCTTTCTTCTACTTTTTGTTTATTTTGTAAAAGTGAGTAAATAAAGTAGATCGAGAAACATATATATATGATGACTATAACTGCTAGTACATATTCCCACATCATATTTTCTGCGATTTTTCTAATGAGATAACTAAAAGCATCTGTTTTCCCCCTAAGTTAGCAAAAAATCTTTTGAGATTTATAATATACATAAATTATTATAGTTAATAAGTTGAGTTTTGCACAAAAAAAATTGGTTTTGTCGCCAAGTTGTTTTAGAAACTCAAGGAGCTTTTTTAGTGTGGACTAGTCTTTGGTCAAAGGGTGCAGTTCGGGGTATTGTTGCAAGATGTCCCGAGAAATCAAGGTGTAGTGTCCTAGATACCGCAAATACTTTCTCGCTCTTTGCTCTTGATCTGATCTCATTAACGCTCGAATCCACCCCAGGTTACTGAGCCCGTCGATTGGTTGAAGTAGGTAGATTTGTCGGAAGATTTCGCTCGCTTGTTTTAGACTGTGTTCTTCTTTGTTCTGATCGTATAGTTTGAGCCAAAGTTCTCCTAGATCTTTTAGTACGCTTAAGTTATAAGGGGGAGCAAAGGCGTCTTCTAGGCAGGGAGCTATTTCGTGGTACCGTTTAGTTGTCCAGAGAATTTTTGCTTTTTCAATTAGATAGCGGGGGGTTTGGGGGGATAGTTCTAGGGCTTGGTTTAGATCATTTAAGGCTGTTTCCCATTTTTGATCAGCTTGGTGTAAGATAGCTCTTTCATAGAAGTATTCATGGACCTGGCTTAGGTTGATGGCGTAGCTGAGCCAGGTTTTATACTGGGCTCTGTTTTGGGAGATTTTAGCTTGGAAGCGAAATCTTTCTATATATCGGTCTTGGGTGGTTTCTAAGCTAGTTACCTCAAAGATCTCATCAATGTTCATTTGGTTTAAGATAGAAAAGTAAACATTGCTGTAAAAACCGAGAGCGGTTCCTTGGTGCCATGCTAAATCAGAGGATTTTCTTATTCTTTGGTATAGGGCATTTTGTTCGCTTATTTCAGATAAAGAAACTTGGGCAGCAGCGGCTCCTTCTCGAATGCGAGGATAGGGATGGTAGAGATACCCTTGGGTCATGCTTGCCCGTTCCTCTTTTGTATGAGTGTTGGGTAATATATGAGCGAGAATAGGAAAACCAAAGGAACGGATTCGTGAACTGGCTAAAATATGAGCGATAACATCCTGGTCTTGCTCCTTTTTTAGGTTTTCAAAAGGATAAGAACCTAGGAGAGCCCTCATATAATAGATCGATGCTCGGAATTCACTTCCAGGAGCGGAAGTGAGTTCTTCAAAGATCTTTGCTTTTTTCATTAAGTTACTGAAAAAATCAATATCTCTTCTCCTTCGGTGACTACGTGTGAACATAGAGGAGGTTAGGCTGAATAGTCTGGTAAAGAAAGGGTATTTCAAGTTGAATATAATATTTTGAAGGATAGGATGCTCTGGACTGTAGTAAGAAATATTGACGATTGCTAAAAATTGAGCTTTGGAAGATGGCGGGTTTTGAATTATATCGACTAACTTTGTTTTGTAGGTAGCTGTATTTATACAATCATATTGGGCAAGAGCGGCTTCTTGGACTTTAACAGAGGGGTCTTCAAGGGCTTTCCTGAACCTTTCTCCGTAAGCTTCAGCACCTGTATTTCTAAAGTATATTCTCCAAAACTTGCTATGGGCATACTGGCGAAAGAGGGCTTTTTTATGCTCCATCATTTCCAGTAAAATCTCTTTCGATTGCTCGTATACTAAGGCATTATTAGGAAAGCTAATTCCATTTGCGGCAGCATACATTTGAACACGTTCATCTTTACTTTTTAGAAGGGGAAGAAGAAAGGGAATGTTAGAAAAGCCAATTGTTTTTGCGAGGAGACTTTGAAGAAAAGGATGGTCTAGAGAGGAGATGTTTTGTTGCAAAGTTTTTGCTGGATGAGGGCAAGGAATTTGGGCCTCTCGAAAAACGGCTGTTGAAATAATTGCTAAGTTTATGTCTCTAGATTTAGTTCTTAATTCAAGTGCTCTAAAATAAAGAAGACGTAGAAGAGTTTTCCCTGCAAGATAACGGAAATAAACGTTTTCATTTTCATCATCAAGTATCTCCAGCAGGAGTGGTTTGGGAAAGTTTTTTTTGAGTTTTTTTTGAGATAGAACATCCTTTTGTAAATGCAAGCGAGATATTTGATAGTATAGGGCTTGTTTTGCTTCTCGATTTTTTTCTTTTTGAATTAATTCCCAGGCTTTTTCCACTCGATCATAGATAAGAGAATTTTTTTTATTTTGTTCTAATATAGTTTTAATTTTTTCTTCCGTGTCAATGTGGTAGCGTAGAGCTAATAGACCTTGGGCGGCTCCTTCATTAATTGCGGATGAGTTTTCTTGACAAAGAAGTTGGAGAAAGACATCAGGGTCACCTTTGGTGTTTTCAGACAAAGTTTTCCATTGGAAGTAGCTATTTTGATATGTGTTTTGCAAGTCTTGAAAACTAGATAAAAATAAATCGGGTGCTTTTACTTTTTTAGCTTGATTTAAGTAGTGTAAAAGAAGATGAAAACGATGCTGCTGAGAAGATAGCATTTTTAAGCCTAAAGTAAGAAAGCCTTGGAGAGCATCCAAGTTTCCAGGATCTAAGTTTAGAGCTTTTTGAAAAAACTGGCTTGCAAGATCATACTTTTTAAGACTTTGGGCAACTTGAGCATAGAGAGTTTGGTATTGGACATTACTGGGATCTAACTCTAAGCATTTTTCAAAATAGTAAAAAGCTTTTTCGAGAGATTCCTCATCTTCGAAAAAAGAATCCTTCTCCCAAAAACACCTTCCTAGGTACTCATAAACGCGAGGCCAAGAGGCGAGTAAAGGTTGAGCTTTTTCAAAATAGCGACGAGCTAAAAAAAGATTTTTCTCTTCAAAAAACTCTTTACCTAAGTGGAATAGAAGCATGGGGTAATAGGAATGAGAGAAATGGTTTTCGTTAACTTTGCCTAAGGTTTTTTCTGATTGAAGAAAGGCTTGGCGGGCTAAATGCCTTTTGTTTTGATCTTGAAAAATAAGGCCCTGATAATATAGAGCTTGGGCTTTTATGGAAGAGGGAATAAGTTTTTTCGCGAGAAGTTTTTCTAGGCACTCTTGGCTTTGTCGGTGACTTCGCAGGAAAAAATAAGCTTTACCAGTAGAGAGGGCAACTTCCTCTTTTGCTTGATTTTCTGAGCTAAGTTGAAGGTAATGAGTGAGAGCTTCTTTGTATTTCTTGAGAGCAACTAAAGCGACGACGGATTTTTGATGGATTCTTTGAGTTAAGTTATTTGACGGGGATGGGTTATCTAAAACAAGAGCTTGGTTCAGGTTTTTTTGGGATTCTTCAAAGAAACCTTGTCGCATTAAACCTTCTGCATAGAGAAGATACTCTTGGACCGTTTGTGGTTCTATATTGCTTAGTTTTGTGAAAACGCGAGGTAAAGAGAGATTTTGTTTTTCTTTGTAGTAAGAGTAGAATAAAATACTTCCGAGTAGGGCTATGCTTGTTAATATAGTGATGATGGTAACTTGAAAAAAGCGTTTTTTCCATAAATTCAAAGCAAACCCCGGAATCATTGGTTTTCGGGCAAGAACTCTTTTTCCTTGAATGAAGTTAGATAAATCGTTAGCTAAATTGCGAGCGCTTTCGTAGCGTCGTTCCTTAATAGGATCAGTAGCTTTCCACCAAATATTTTCCAAATCCCTCGGAATTGTTGAGTGTACCTTGGAGGGAGGGATTGGACATTCGTAGTTGATATTGTAAAGAATTTCCATCGGGGTGTTTCCTGAGATCATGTGTCTTCCTGTAATAATCTCATAAAGTACCGCACCCAAGGCGTAAATATCTGTTCTTTGATCAATCAACCGAGATTTTCCCATGAGTTGTTCTGGAGCCATATAGCGAGGAGTTCCCAGCATTTCACCTGTTTTTGTGATGCTTTTATCTTCGATCGTAAAGCTTTTAGCAAGACCAAAGTCCATTAAAAGAGGTTCTCCATTCTCGCGTACCATGATGTTGGCGGGCTTAATATCTCTGTGAACGATCCCCCTCTCGTGGGCATAGTTTAGAGCTTGGGCTATTTTTTCGAGAAGAAGCATTTTTTGCTCTAGAGAAAACTCTTTTGTCTGCAAGTAGTCGTCAATAGAACTCCCTTTAACATATTCCATAACCAAATAGAATATATTTCCTTCTTGTCCAGCATTATACACCTTAATAATGTTGGGGTGAGAGAGCTTAGCTGATATTTTTGCTTCTCGGAGAAAACGCTCACCTTTCTTGGAGCTTTCGACGGAGAGGTTGAGGATGATAAGTTTTAGAGCGACTACTCCTCTTTGGTTCGGATGGGAAGCTCTGTAAACTACTCCCATACCGCCTCGTCCAATCTCTTCTTCGATTTCATAGCCCCCGACAACGACTCCTTTTCCTAACCCAAAGATGGAAAGACTACTCGTTTTGTAATCATGGCTTATAGAAAAATTTTCTAAATCGGAAGATACTTTCTTCTGAGATTTAAGAATTTGTTTCTCAAGGATAGCAATTTGTTCCATGGTCATAAAACCAAACTTGATAAGTAACTGACTTGTTGAGACACTAACTCCCTTTTTTTGGTAATCACTTTGCACCTTGAGGCAATGCCTTACTTGCTCAGAAGATAGAATTTGTTTTTTATATGCCAGTTTTAGTAACTCTTTTTGGTCGTGAGCCATGAGAAACCTTTGTTAAGAGAGGGATAAGTATTTTTGATTTTGTTTTTGTTCGACTTTTCTAATCATAAGAATGGTTAGAAAAGCACTAAAGCTGGAGCTGAGATCACTCCAGTGGAGTAGGTGACTAGATATGATAACTCGGTTTACTGATAAACCTGTTGTCGAAATAATTGTTGCTAAGTATCCTGAAAGAATGGTAAGAAGAAGAATCCCCCACCAGAGCTTTAAAAGATTATGAGAGCATACTGTCTGCGTGGGTTCGCTTTTCTTCCATATTTCCACGACAACTTGGTAGGGGCGATAGAGTTGTATTATGGGAATGAACAGACCGAATGCGGCTTTCCCTGGAGTATAATTGAGGTTCCTGGCATTGAGGGCACTTAAGTTTTCGTAGGCACCATAAATCCATACGGAAAAAATAAAAAGTACGACTAATAATGAGAAAGTCTGAGCTAGGCTGATTAAGCGGTATTGATCGGCTTGCTCTTGCAAAGCATTTTCCATCGAAAAAGATTGATCAAGGGCTATTTTTTGTAAATTTTCCATCCAAGAAAATCCTGTGACAAAACTAACTAAGTCACATCCCATGAGCAAAACTAAGAAAAAAGTAAGGAAAGGAACTATGTTGTTTTTTTCTCGGATTGATTCAGACGCTGCTATCGTCTCCATTTCAGATTCCTTATAAGTTAAGAGAATTCTGAATCCAGAATTCAGAATGAAATACAAAATAAGTGTCAGGTTTTTTGGTATTTTACTGGCTACTGACTATTGGCTACTCTTTTATTTTCTTCAAAAACTCATTCAAGAGTTCATTCAAATATTGATTATGTCCTTGGGCTTGGGCTTCATTCATGTATATAGGGTTACTATACTGAAGAGAAAGAGCTTTTTGGAAGTTTTCTTCCGCTTTTAGGGGGTTTTTTAAGTGATATTGCATGGCACCGGCAATAAATAGTAGTTCTTTTCGAGTAGTAGTGTATCTGGCATCGGCAATCATTTTTTGAGCTTGTTCTAATGCTCTTTTACAGTTTTTCTCGGCCTCTTGCTTCAGGAAATCATTTTCCTCTTTCCAGCTTTGAGCTTTTGCTTGGCGCATTGAACCGAGTGCATTATCTGCTAAAAGATACTTAGATAGAGGACGAAAGAGAGAAGAGAAAGTCAGTAAAGCTGGAGAATGGGAGTTTGAGTGTTTTTCTTTTTTGTCTAATTTTGTTTTCTCCTCCTGTACCTTTTTTTTTGCTAGTTGGCTATCACGTTCTAAATGATAGGCAAAGATTCGGTAGAACTCGCCCCATAGCTCGTCACTTTTTCCGAGCGTTTGATAGATTTTTTCTGCACTACTCAATTTTAAGTACATGGGAATATCGACATAGTTGCGATATCCTGCCGGGAGTGGTATATCTTTTAGGATTTTTCGAATCTCAGGTAGTTTCTCCTGGGAAATATTGTAAAAGTCCATCATAAAAAGAGTTAAGCCGCAGTCTAGGCAACTGTAAAGAGACTCTTTATCGGTGTGTGGCCAAAAAACATAATGAAATTTAGAAGGCCCGTAGTACATTTGGTCCAAGCTGTGCTGTCCAAAAGATGCTTTTTTGAAATTGTTAGCAGCTTTACAGTTAGGACAAACGACAATGGTATCATCCCACTCAATTGCTAGAAGTGGAGATAGAAGGAGCATGCCTAAGCAGAAAATCATTCTCATGGTGTAAACCCTCATAAATTAAGGTTCTTAAGGAAGAACTATGATTCTTCTTTGTACTATAAAAACTTGTTCAGACACTTATTCTAGCAAACTCTAAAGAGTTACGCAGTAAGAAAAACTCAGGGAGAATATCTAAATACGATAATTCTATCAATTCCCCCATAATCAACAATAACATCTTGGGTAGTCCAGTGCTGAGGAGCACACTTCTCAATACTGACTCGTTGTCCTTGCCCCATTTCCATGAGTAAAAAGCCTCCTGGTGCTAAATAGTGGTGAGATTCATCGAGAATACGGCGGTAAAAATCTAAACCGTCTCCTGCGATAAGAGCAAGAGAGGGCTCAAACTTTACCTCAGGCATTAGTTGTGAGTAAGACTCTTGAGAGATATAAGGTGGATTAGAGGTAATGAAGTCAAAGTGAGATGGTTTAGGAAAAGGAGCAAATAGATCTCCTTGAAAGAGGTGAAAGCGAGATTGCAGTCCTAATTGAGCAGCATTCTTTGCTGCCACTTCACAAGCTTCGGGAGAGATATCACTGCCAGAAAATGTCGCCAAGGGCATGTGGTGTAATATAGATAAAGGAATACAGCCACTTCCTGTACATATGTCAAGCCCATGAAAAGACTTTTCTGGAAAATTCTCCATGAGATACTCTACTAATAGCTCCGTTTCAGGACGAGGGATTAAAACAGAAGGGGAGACAAAAAAATCTAACCCCATAAATCCTCTATGTTCTGTAATGTAAGATAGGGGATACCGCTCCTCTCTCTTTTTTAATGCATCTAAAAATTTACTTTCTTCATCTTTACTCAGCAGTCGTTCTCGGTGGCAAAAAAGAGAGGTTTTGTCTGTCTTTAAAGTATACTCTAATAGTAATTCACTCTCTAAGCGTTTGTCTTCTAATTTTTCTAAGATAAGTTCTCCCCAAATAAGTGCTTGGTTAATGCTTAGGGGTATGCTTTTTTTTGATTTGCTAGGAAAGCGAGCTAGAAAGAAAGATAAATTATCTTCTGATTCTCTGTAGAAATAATTTAGGCGACCTTCCCGTTTTTTAGAATAAGATTCTAGAGATAAAAAAAATTCTTTGCAATATTCAGGGGAACCTTGAACTTTCCCCATCAACAAACCACCAGGAAGACCACTCTGGAATATTTTTTGAATTAAAATATCTAAGTTTTCTAAGCTGTTTTCTTGTTCCGTCATTTGGATAGAAAATACTTCTACAGAAATAGAATTATCTGCAAAATAAAGAAACTCTTTGAAATCTAAAAATTGTGTTTGTAGTCCCCTCTGCTTATATAATGATATATTCTCATCTAGACACTCTCCTAGAAAAACCATTTTTCCTTGAGAAGGGAGTAGCGAAAGAATTTTATGTAGAGAAATAGACATAATTTTCCCCAAAAAGACATTTTTTTTAAAAAAAAGACATTTTTTTTTCTTATTTTTTTCTAAGAAAAAAGTTCTTTTTTTGGCGAACTAGTGTAGAAGCCCCCTTTTTGGGAACTTAAAACATCTTTATTGTCTGTTGTATTTGTTTTTTTTGATTTAAGATGTTTGTTTGTAGGTATTTATGTTGGCGCTCTGCAATGCCTGGAGTTACTTGGGAATCTTGTTTTAGCTCTTTTCGTTCGTAAATCTTTGATTTAGCTGTGATTGCATCTTTTCTTTTAAAAGTTTATGTTCACTTTTATGTGAACTTTTTTTTGGGCCTTTTGGCTAGGCGAGGTAACTAGAACTATAGAGAAAGGAATGCCTCTCTCTTTGAAATGGTGAATCCGTAAGTTGTTTTTTAGTAATAACTTATATCTCTCTTCCTTCCTTTGGCGTAATGAGCTCTTCTCTTTTGATTTCTTTGGCAGCACAAGTCTATATTTTGTAGTAGTTTATGATTTGTGTGGTGTATAGAAGAGAGGGCTTGGGTCTAAACTAGCGATTAATGCAGGGATAAAAACTAGGGGGTAATTAAAAAATAAAAAAATCACTTGACGAGAAAAAGAGCTTACTATAATATTAAAGACATACGGCACATATGTGTTGTAGCTCGACTTCAGAAATGAGTTGGGTGAGTTTGTTAAAAATTTTAGGAATTTTTTTTGAGGAGAATTTTATATGAATAAAAAACAGTTAATCGAAGCTGTATCTAAAGAGATGGATAGATCCAAGGCTGAAGCTGAAAGAGCTGTAAACGCTGTCATCGAATCTGTGAAAAAAGGTCTAAAGAAAGATGGTATCGTTCAACTCATTGGTTTTGGTTCTTTTACTGTGAAGAAAAGAAAGGCTCGCAAAGGTCGCAATCCTAAAACTGGCGAACCAATCAAAATCAAAGCTTCCAAAACAGTCAGCTTCAAGCCTGGAAAAGGTCTGAAAGAAAGACTCTAAGTCTTTATTCCAGATATTATATCAGATTTGATTTAAAAATCAACATCTTTTTCCGGCTAGCTACTAAAAGGCATGAGGTGGTTGGCCGGTTTCTATCCCTTTGTTTAAAGGCGTTTCCTCTGTTTTTGTAAACCCCAAATCTACTCGTTTTACCAAAGCTTAAGCATTCTTATTGATGTAGTAAGCTGCTCCCAATAAAGAAGTATCTTCATTTAAAATAACTTTAACAGGTATTTTTTCCATAAGATGCTTCATGGCACCTTTAGCAGCAAAATAAGAGCGAAAAGTGTCGCTGTTAAGGCAAGAAAGAATTTTAGGAGCAATTCCCCCTCCGATCCACAATCCATTAACAGCCATCATCTTTAAGGCTAAATTTCCGGCTTCTATTCCATATAGCTCAACAAAGAGTTCGATGGTTTTTTCGCAACGAGGACAAGTCTTGTTGAGAGCTGCTTGGGTAATGAGAGCTGCCTTTTCTTTTTCTTGAGACAGACGGTTTTGAATATCTTGGGAAAAATCTAAATTCTGTGCGTCTTGGATAAAGCAGTAAATCGGATATATTCCTGGACCGGAGAGAACATTTTCCCAACTAACACTAGAAAACTTCTTTCGTAAATAAAGAAGAAGCCCTATTTGTAAATCACTCTGAGGAGAAAAAGAGGTGTGCCCTCCTTCGGTGGGAAAAGGTTTATGGTCTACTCCATTCCAATAGAGCCCCGCCTCTCCTAGCCCCGTTCCTGCAGCAATAATGGCAGCATTTCCCGCTTGAGCTTCCCCTTCTTTAATAACTAGGTAGTCTTCTTCCTTTAAAACAAAAGTGCCATAGGCATTTGCCTCTAAGTCATTGATCAACCATACTTTTTTTAAACGCAGCGAAGTCATCATGCTCTTTTCATTAATTTCCGGCCAATGTAAGTTCGTTAATTTAGATTTTCCTTGGGCCACTGGACCAGCTACTCCAAAACAAGCTTGGTGAATGTCTTGTTGATGAGAGCTTTCTTGCAAAAAAATCTTTATAATGGCTTCTAAACTATCGTACTTACCACTGGGAAATTTTTTTTGCTCTATTAGAGTGTACTTCTCGTCCGATGAATACAAAGCTAAACGAGTGTTTGTTCCTCCGATATCTCCTACTAATATCATAGAATTTACCTCTTTTTTATGTAAAACCGTTCTAAGTACCTTTTTCCATGGAGGGCTTTGGCTCCTGCCGAGCAGGGGATGTGCCTAGATTATAATCAAGAGCCAATCACATCCCCTGTTCGGCAGGAGCCTCACCCTCCATACTGCTCAAAACAATAATCGCTTAAACGATCATATCCAGTTGGGAAAAATGTTTCTGCGATTTTTCCACTAGCTTTTGGCAATGAGCCATCTCCTCTTCCACTTTTTTGGCATCCCACTTGTCTTTTGTTGTAAACCATCCTTGCATATTGCTTAAAGAAACTTGGACTAAGCACTCAATAAAATCATCGCGTGAATTTAAAGCAGGTATATAATGGAACTCTTTTCCGCCTGATTCGAGAAAAATAGCCCGATTCTCTTGGTCGATTTCTTCAATCGTCTCTAAGCAATCTGCTGAAAAGCCTGGGCACATAACAGAGACGGATTTAACTCCGTTTTTACCCCAACTTTCCATGGTTTTATCGGTGTAGGGTTGAAGCCATTCTTCTTTTCCAAAAAGAGACTGAAAGCTCACCATGTACTCTTTTTCGCTAAGTTCTAGCTCCTTAGCAACTAAACGTCCTGTCTTATGGCATTGGCAGTGGTAGGGGTCTCCATTGTATAGATATCGCTTAGGTATTCCATGAAAAGACATTAAGAGTTTTTCTGTTTTTCCATTTTTTTCCCAATACTCTCGCACACTGTTGGCGAGAGCTTTGATATAGAGCGGATGGTCATGGTAGGACATGACCATTCGAAAATCGGGTATCCATCGCCATGTTTTTAGTGTATCAGCAACAGAATCAAAACTAGAGGCGCTAGTGGAAGCGGAGTATTGAGGGTAAAGAGGAAGAACCAGCAATTTTTGAGCTCCTTGTTTCCGAAGAGACTCAAGGGCACTATCAATAGAAGGATTGCCATAGCGCATACCAAGAGCAACCGCAATAGGATTGCCTACTTCTTCTTCTAGTCGTGTTATGAATTTTTTTTCTTGTTCACGACAGATTAAAAGGAGAGGAGAGCCTTCTTCTGTCCAAATGGCGCGGTAAAGGGCGGCAGAATTTTTGGGCCGAGTGCGCAATATGATACCGTTGAGAATTAGCCACCATAGTGGCCGAGATACTTCAATCACTCTGGGATCCCACAGAAATTCCGCCAAATATTTCCGTAAAGCTTTGGTAGTGGGTTCATCTGGGGTACCTAAGTTGGTTAATAAAATGCCTAGTTTGGGTACCTGTTTGTGATCATAATCACGTTGTCCACGGAAAAGTTCCGTCATTAGTTTACTCCTTCTTTTCTATATCGATAAGCGGGCTCTACTTGTGCACTTGTGGGCCAAGTGTTGTGGATAAGCCAATAAACAATACATCGTGCGGTGTTTAAGTAAAGAAAAAGGCAAGGCACGAGAAATAGGGTTAAAAAAGTGGCAAAGATTAGTCCAGAGGAAAGAGACAAAGCCATAGGGATAACAAACTGGGCTTGTAGACTCTTTTCAAACATAATCGGCAAAAGTCCTGCTACAGTGGTTATGCTTGTTAATATAATGGCTCGAAATCTTTCGACTCCTCCTGCCTCGACGGCTTGTAGTGGATCTAGCCCATTTTTGATGTTTGTATTGATTCGAGCAATTAAGACGAGAGAGTCATTAACAACAATTCCAGATAGAGCAACAATTCCAAACATGCTCATCATGGTTAAGGGATAGCCCAAAGCCCAGTGGCCGATAACGGCTCCTATATAGCCAAAAGGGATTACACACATAATGATAAGAGGTTGGATGTATGATCCAAAAACAATGGAGAGAACAGCAAAAATACCAAACAAAGAGAAGGTAAACCCTATAGTTAAATCTTGCATCGACTCCCTTCGCTCTTGCTGTTGTCCTTCTAGGGAGTGAGTGATTCCTGGAAATTTTGCCAGCAGTTGAGGCAAAAAATCTTCTTTTAATTGAGCAGCAATTTTTCCACCCGGAACTTTTGTCTGATCGACATCGGCCGTGACTTTGATTTGACGCATGCCTCTTTGCCGTGTGATTTTGGCTGGGCCTCGCTTCATTTCAATATCAGCTATCTCTGTAAAAGGGATTTCGCTGTTGTCGTTCAATCGGATTTGAATAGATTTTAATTGAGCAAAGCTGTCTCTTTCATTTCTAGGGTAGCGAATTTTCACCTTGACTTCATCAGGGCCTCTTTGTAAACGAAGAGCTTCTTCTCCTGAAAAACCTTGGAAAAGCTGCTCTCCTACCATTCTCTCGTTAATACCTAGAAGACGGGCTTCTGGCTTGATTTTGGGTAGGATCTGGAGCTTACCTGGTCGGTAATCATCTTCTACGTCATAAACTCCTTCTAGGGAGTTGAGCTCTTTTTTTAAATCCTCTGCTGCCGAAATTAGGGTATCATAGTCTTTTCCTAGAAGAGCAATTTCTATCGGTTTTCCTCCTCCGTGGTTCATTCCGCTACCAAAAGTAAGAGAAAGGGCACCAGGAACAGGGCCGTTAAAGTCGCGCCAAATAATGCTGATCTGGTCGCTGTGAATGCTTCTTTCTTCGCCTGGGTTGAGTTCAATCATAACGTAACCTACGTTTGTATTGATTTCGCTATCAAACCCTGTCCCTTCACCTACAACAGAATATACTTGTTGGACGATAGGAGGCCCATCTTTGGCATAGACTTCGTTTATTTTATAGGCGGCGGATTCAATTTTTCTCACAGTTGCTAAGGTAACCTCGGCAGGGGTGCCAGGGGGAAAAACTACTTGGGACTCTAGCTTCTCGCTGTCGAGTTTGGGAAAAAAGATAAAAGGAACCAGTCCTCCCTTAATAAGTCCGAGCGAAAACATCCCTATGCCTAAGGATAAAGCAAGAATTATATTTTTGTTACGCAAAGACCAAAAATATGGAGGCTTGTAGATTTTTTCAATAAAAAAATCTATTATTTTTTGTAGCTTTTCCTGAAAACGATCCACTTTGCTTTTTTTCTTTTTTTCTTCGTAATTTAGGTGAGCGGGTAGAATAAAAAGACATTCTATAAGAGAAGCACTCAAAACAGCGATCATAACCATGGGAATTTCTTTAATGATTTTTCCCATAGTTCCCCCAATAATAAGCATAGGGGCAAAAGCAATAATGGAGGTTAAGACAGCTGCGATCACGGGACCAGCAACTTCTGTAGTAGCTTGGACTGCTGCTTCAAAGGGTTTTTTGCCTTTTTGTCGGTAGCTATAGATGTTTTCTCCCACAACAATAGCATCATCGACAACAATCCCTAAAGCCATAATCAAGGCGAACATGCTAATGAGGTTAAGAGTACTACCACAGAGCCAAAGGACAATTAGTCCTCCTCCAAAAGAAATAGGAACTCCCATTGCTACCCAGAAAGATAGTTTTAAGCTTAAGAAAAACCCTAAGGCTAATAAAACAAGAATAAATCCAAGCTTTCCGTTATTTAGGAGCAAGTCCATTCTTGCTTGAATTACCTTGGAACCGTCAGACCAAATAGCTAAATTTAAGCCCGTGGGTAGTTCTTCTTTCTTGTTTTCGCAATATTCACGTATTGTTTTTGTGATGAGAAGAGCGTCTTCATCATCTGTTTTGTAAATACTAATAAGGACAGCAGGTTTTTGATTAAAGTAACCTTGGCGCAACTCTTCTTCAAAACCATCTTTGATATCAGCTACTTGGCTTAAGTAAATTGAGCTGCCGTTTGTTTCTGTTCGTACAACAATGTCGGCGTATTCTTTTCCTGTATACTTACGAGCTTTTGTTTGTAGACGGATTTCTTGGTTCTTTGTTCGCAAAGTACCTCCTGGGAGGTTGAGGCTACTTTTACGAACACTATCGGCCACCTCTTGAAAACTGAGTTGGTACTCTCGAAGAGCGGCTTGAGAAACCTCAATGGCTATTTCATACTCTCGGATTCCTGACCAAGTAACTTGGCTGATACCAGGAAGATTGACGACTTCATCTTTAATGGTGCGGCCAAGTTCTTTTAGAGTTTGCTCATTCGCATTTCCATAGAGAGCGAGGTTAATCATCTGGTCACGCCTAAGCATTTCGCTGATGATGGGTTTTTCTGCTTTTTCGGGAAATGTGTCGATACTGTCTACGCGATTACGCACTTCATTAAGTACGGTTTGCATATCCGAGCCCACCTCTAGTTCAATGATAACACGACCATTATTCTCCGCTGCCGTCGAGGTGACTTTTTTGATTCCATCAACCCCTTCAATGGCTTCTTCAACTTTGATACAGATGGCTTCTTCGACTTCTTTTGCAAGAGCATCGGGATAGGGAACAGATACATAGATGCGCTCTAGAGAAAAAGAGGGGAGTCTTTCGCGTTTTAACTTTGTTGCGGCAAATACTCCTCCCAAAAGTAGAGCAACCATTAAGAGATTAGAAAAAACCGGATAACGTATAGTGTAGGCAATAAAATTCTTCATGGTTTTTTCTCCTCTGAGATTTGGAGTTCTATCCCAGAAACAGGAAAAAGAATAGGAGTCATAATGATTTTATCTCCAGAGTCTAAGCCGCTCTTGATGATGATTTCGTCTCCGAACCTATAGTTTATTTGAATTTCTTGGATAAAAAGCTTCGACTCTTTAGCCAAATAAACTAGGTTATTTTCATGAATACTTGCACGAGGAATAGTAATAGTATCTTTTATGGTTTCTCCGGTTATTTCTACCGAACAAAACATTCCCGACATTAAGATAGGTTTTCTTTTTTCTTGGTAGTCTCCGACTTTACTATCATCTCCCCAGGGGTTTTCAACTGCAACAATAATCGGAATAGTACGAGCTGCTTCGTTCATGGGTTCAACTCGAATTACTCGCCCTGGCCAAAAAAATGTTTCTTCTCCCATCGTTGTGTAGACTTTGGCTCTGACTTCTTTTTCTTGGTAGTGGATCTCTCGAATGTCTTGGGCGTTTAAGCCAATTTTGTAAAAATCCTCTTTGGAAAGCATAACGGGGATTTCTACTAAATTATAATCATCTAAAACAGCTAAGGAAGAACCAACTCGCACCATTTCGCCTTCTTCTAAGTTAGCACTTTTCACTCGGGCGGCAAAAGGAGCCTTGATAAAAGTACGTTGCAAGTCAACCTTGGCTTGAGAAAGTTCGGCTTGAGTGGACTTTAATTCGGCTTGGGTTTCTTGAATGCGTAGAGGGATTAAGCTATATTGGTTTTGTAATTCTACAAGACGACTGGATTGCTCTAAGTAGCTTAAGCGATCTTGGTCCCAAATCTGATCGCTGGCAGCTCCACTTTTTCGTAGATCAAAGGATCTTTCTCGCTGAGTTTCTGCCAATTTTAGACTTTGCTGTAAAATACGAATACGGCGTTCTATGTTTTTTTTCTCTTGCTCTAGATGTAAAATTCCCACTTCTAGCTTCTGAACTCCCGCTTCCAGTTTGTTTACTTTGAGTTCGTAGTTGATGGGATTAATTTGAGCTAAAAGCTCCCCTTTTTTGACAAAGTAGCCTGCTTTGAGACGAGAGAGAACTTGATGAGCTATTCCTTCTACTTCTGAGGTTAAAATAGCAGAACGAGTGGGACGAACTTTACCATAACCTTTGACAACAACAGGAATATCTTTTTTTAACACCTCCATTACTTCGACGAGAGGAGCAATTTTTTCTATCTTTTTTTGGGGTTTCTTTCGCATACTAGCGAGTTTTTTTTGAGCAGTATGCCCAATTACAATGATTATCGCAGGGATAACCAAACCTAGAAGTACTTTTCTAATAAGGGGAAGTGATTGCATTGTGAATTTCCTTACTCGGCTAAGTTAACATTTTCGTCAAAAAGAAGAATTGTTTCATCCGCGGAGTCTATTAAAAATTGATCTACAGATATTTTTAAAGCATTGGCTAGCTTGTAAAGCGCTCCGATAGTAACATTTTGTTTGCCATGTTCCATTGCACTAATATAAGTACGGTCTAGGCCCGATGAGTTAGCTAGTTGTTGCTGGCTCCAACTCTTTCCTTTGCGAAGTTTTTGCAGACGTTTACCTACTTTTTTAAGATATTGCTCTAAAGTTCCTTCTTTATCACTGATTCCAAGCAGGCGGTGGGCTTCTCGTACGGCTTCTAAGGCGTCTCCTGCGGTAGAGTCGGCCCCTAAATTTTCAACGACTTGGTTTTGCTCGCTAAGAGCGGCTCCCCCGATGAGAATTTTAGGCTGATTGGGAAGGCAACGAAGAGCTTTAATGGTTTTTGCTGTGTGGGGGAGGCAGTTAGGTAAAGTAACAGATATGGCGACTAGGTCAGGTTGTCTTTTGCGAACAAAATCGACTAGGTCTTGGCAAGGAATATCGGCTCCTAAATAATCTACATCCCAACCGTTTAGACTAAGAAAATCTGCTACCATACGAGCTCCTATAGAGTGCATCTCTTTCTCTACTGTTGTCACGATAGCTCGTAAACCCAATTTTATTTTTGCTTTAAATTTTTGCCGTAGTTTCTCCATTTGATCAAAAGTTATTTGAGTAGCCAAATGTTCTTGGGCAATGTTAATTTCGCCTTTGTGCCAAAGTTCTCCTATTTCCACTAAAGCAGGAGCTAGAATATAGAGATACAACTCTATTAAGTTTTTATCTTGTTCCAACGCTTCCTCTATAACAGAGGAAGCGGCATAGGCTTCTCCCTGAACTAGAAAATTTAGATACTGCTCTTGGAGATCTTGGAGTACTCGATTCTTTCTTTTCATAAATACCCTTTGAAGGAAATCCTTTAGTTTTAGGAATTTTCTTGAGATGTCTTGAAAATCTTTCTTAATTTTTGTTTTTATTCTAACTAAATTGAAAGAAATATGCAATATATTATTCAAGAATATCTAGTGTTGTAGAATATTAACATAATAACAAGGCGAGTGTCTTGCTTTTTTCGGTATACTGTGGTATATTCTCTACAACTAGAGTGTGTTTTGAAAATTTCGAAATGTCAACTGAATATCAGGTGAAAATGATGAGTTCTTCTTTTTCTCGTAGCCTTTGGAAGACAATAGCTACTTTGCTTTACCCTACAATATACTATCCCTTTAGTAAAATAGGATACCGTATTCATGCCAAAACTTTCGACAGTTCTGAGTTGCAAGTAGACCTGACAGGTAAGGTTTGTCTAGTGACAGGAGCTAATTCGGGAATAGGATATGAAACAGCTAGAGCTTTGGCTATTCGCAATGCTCAAGTCTGGCTTCTTTGTCGTAATCGAGAAAGAGGCCTTGATGCTCTTAGAAAGATTCAGAATATAACTAAAAATCCCCAAGTCTTTTTAGAAATACTGGATGTTTCTAAAGTGGAGTCCATTGAGGATTTTATCGGGCGGTTTGATGAAGATCAAGTAGATATTTTAGTCAATAATGCAGGAGCTCTTCCTCATGATTTTGTTTTAACAGAAGATGGTTATGAGCTTACTTTGGTAACAAATCTTGTCGGGACTTACCTCTTAACAGAAATGCTCTATCCAAAACTAAGTCGCTCTTCGCATTCTCGTGTTCTTAATATTTCTTCTGGTGGGATGTATGTGGAAAAACTAAACCTAGATCGCTTAATCACAGAAGAAAATACTTTTAGTTCCATTCGAACCTATGCTCAAACAAAAAGAGCTCTCGTTGTTCTTACAGAGATATGGGCCCAAAAATGGAAAGATAGCTCAATAAAAGTCAATTCTATGCATCCTGGCTGGGCAGATACGCCTGCTTTAAAAGCTTCCCTCACTACTTTTTGGAAATTTACTCGCAAAAAATTACGCACTCCCCAAGAAGGAGCCGATACCATCATTTGGATGAGCTTAAGTGAGAAGCTCAAGAATGTCTCGGGAAAGTTCTTCTTTGATCGTAAAGCCCGCCGAACCCATTATCTTCCTTGGACTCAAGAAAGTCCAGAAGAACGAGAGCGCTTGAAGAGCTACTTAGAAACTATTCTAGAAAAGCACAGTTTGGTAGTTGAGGAGAAAAAATGAACTTTAGTGAAATTTATTTAGAATCTACTTTCTGGGTTCTAGCTTATGTTTTTGTTATCTGGGCGCTAAGTGTTGTCAAAAAAGATAGTAGTATCATCGATATATTTTGGGGCTTTGGTTTTGTTTGCTTAGTTATTTATTTTTATTTTCATTCCCAAGGGTATGCTCCTCGAAAGAATCTTATTCTTGTTTTAGCTTGTCTTTGGGGACTACGCCTGACTCTCCACTTAGCCAAGCGAAATTTAGGACAACCAGAGGACTATCGCTATCAAAAATGGCGAGAAGAGCACGGAAAAAACTGGTGGTGGAGAAGTTTTTTCACTGTATTTATTTTTCAAGGCCTTATCATGTGGGTAGTGGCGGCCCCTCTCCTAGGAGCCCAGCATCCCTTGAGTAACAGTAGCTGGAATTTTTTTGATTTACTCGGGATTATTTTGTGGGGAATCGGAATTCTCTTTGAAACACTAGGGGATTGGCAACTCACTCAGTTCCGAAAAAACCCTGAGAACAAAAATAAAGTCTTACAAACGGGCCTATGGAAATACACCCGCCACCCGAACTACTTTGGAGATGCTTGTGTTTGGTGGGGATTCTTTGCCCTTGCTTGTGCTAATCAAGTTTATTTTGTTGCTGCAAGCCCGATCATTATGAACTTCTTCTTGGTCAAGGTATCAGGAGTTGCGATGTTGGAGAGAAATCTTCGGAGCACTAAAGAAGGGTATCAGGAATATATTGAAAGAACGAATGCCTTTTGGCCTTGGTTTCCTAGAAAGTAGTTTTTTGAAAAATGTATTCACTGCGGAGCAGTGGGAACGTAGCCAGGGGTTTTTAACGGGTTTTAACCCCATAAATGCCCTGGCTACGTTCCTCTGTCGCTACGCGACCATAATGAGCAAGATCTCACTCACCTCAAACCTCTATCTCTCCCTGCCTCTTCAATACCTCCCAAACTAACTTTGCTGTTGATTGCATATCCTTCATCGAAAAAATTTCATGAGGGCTGTGGTTATTAAGAGTGGCAAGTAAAATAGGCAGAGTTAAACAACCTCCTCCGGGAGCTGCCCTAAAATCTTTGGCGTCGGTTCCGGCGTAGTTATAAACTTCGAACTGAAGAGGAATTTTTTTTGCTTGGGCTATTTCGGCAACTTTGTCTCTTACTTTGGCCGGGAGAATCGAGGCATCGTCAGAGAGGGTTAATACGGGCCCTTTTCCCATTTTAATATCTTGCTCTTCGTAGGTTACATCTAAACAAATGGCGAGATCGGGAGCGAGCATGTCGGCAATAATTTTTGCACATCTTCCGCCGACTTCTTCGCAACTGGTAGCGGCAAAGTAGATGTTGCAGTCTAAGTTTTTCGGGAGCTTTTTTGCAATCATGAGCATGAGGTAAATGCCGACGCGATTGTCTACATGGGGGGCACAGATAAGTTGGTTTTCCATCTCCAAGATAGGAGAGAGAAAGTAAACGCTATCCCCTTTGCGAACTCCTGCTTTTTGAGCTTCCTTTTCGGAGGAAAAGCCAAAAAAACCTTCGTAGCTGGCTTCACTAGGGCGATCTGATGCTGTGGGTAGGGTTAAAATACCTGAGTAGCTTTTTGTGGAGGTTTGCAGGGTGACAGTGCGTAAGTTCATTTTCGAAGGAGCTAGGCCTCCTAATGATATTATCTTGAGGCTACCATCTGAGTTGATATTTTGAACAATAAATCCGGGCGAATCCATATGGGCAGTAATGACAATGGTGGGACGATTTTTACTGGTTTTATTGCCTTTCCAGTCGCAATAGAAACCCGTCCATTTGGTTTTTGTGATTTTACCATAAGCTTGGAATTGTTTGATGAGGTAATCTCGTAAGTTGGTTTCATTGCCGGGTACACTGCCGTACTGCAGTATCTGTTGGAAGACTTTGTCCATGAATTTTCCTGCTTTTCTGTTTTAAAATTTCTTATTTTTTTGGGCTAAGGCTTTTTCCAATCGCTGAGCATACCATTGATAGCGAGGACGTTTGGGAAGTTGTTGAGAAGGAGAGAATAGACTTAGGTTTTGTTTTTTTATACTGGTAAGCCATTCTTTTTCGAGCTTTGCAGTTGATTTATGTAACTGTTTACGCCGAAAACTTTCCTGAAAAGTGTGGTAGCCATAATTTTTAATGTACCAACGTATAAAAGACCCTCCGGCAACATAAATTTGCCAGGAGCGGTAATCGCCTTCGATGGTCTCAAAAAAATATCTAGGCCAGTTAACCAATACCTCTAGAGAATTTAGCTCTCCGGCCTCTTGGAAAAGATAAACCCAAGCGTCATTGCTTTGGCCGTATTGAGCCCAAGATTGAGGAAGTTTATCTTCCAAAGATATGACTTCTTCTAAGGTGGCTGAGGCGACCCCTTCCTTAAAAAAGATGCTGGAGTTTGATCCTGTGGCGTGATGCCCTAATTCGTGAATAAATGTTTCTGTGATAAAGTTCTCGTTGGGGGAACTGGGGTCTACTGGCAGGTCAATTCTCCCTCTTCTGTATGAGCCTACTCCTATTGTTGTGCTAAGGAAAACCTTTACAGGATGAGGGGTTATTTTTTGATGATAGCGATAGACTTTTTCGGCGTAGAATAAAAAATTTTTCTCTAAGCGTTTGACTACCTCTGGGTGCAGTTGAGCTTGGTCGATGACTTTTAACTCAAAAGATATCCTTTCTTTTGGTTTGGGATAAACTGCTGTAATAACAGGAGCCTGACAATTTGATAGAAAGCAAAGAAAACAAAGTAAAAAAAGCCAGCTTAAGCAATATTTCACGAACTTTTCCCCTTTGAACCCGTTTTGTCCTTGCTTTTTTCCGGTAATATGAGAGCTAGCTTCTGAGAATATTTTTCTCTTAAAAAGCAAAGGGTCTGTTTTTTTTTCTCGGCAGAAGTAAAATTCCAGAGATGAATTTGCTCTGATTCTAACTCAAACAAAACTTGATTTTGAATTTGGATCTCTTTTAAACTCTGCTTAGGAAGAACTACCACAAAATAAAGCCAAATGGTTCCTTTTTCGAGTTCATGCCCCACCCATTTTAGAGGGAGTTTTTTCTGAGCAGAAGTTTGAAAAGAAATTCTTTTTTCTAAGTAACGAAAGAGCTCTAAGCTATTTTTCTCTTCTTTTTCTAAATCCCGAGGGCGTTTGTAAAACGCTTTCAAAGCTCTTTCTAAATCATAGGCGTTTAGCTTTAAGGCGACTTCTAATTTGCGTTCCTGAGAGTTTAGTTCCATTTCGGCCAAGCTCACCGAAAAGTGGTGAGCTTGGAGAAAAGAAAAAGCCCCAAAAATAAGCAAAGCCCATAAGCGAGTAGCTTTTTCCATGTGTTCTATTCCTTTGTTGGTTTTTCTTTGCTTGTAGAAGCCACTTCTTCAGGGGTTTTGGCAGGGGTTTTTTTAGCTTCTTTCTGGGTTTCCTTCGCCGACTTCTGAGCTTCCTCAGCTGTTTTTTGGGCTTCTTCAGCCGCTTTCTTTTTTCTTTCTTCTACGACTTGCATGGGGTTTTTATCTTGCTTCATTTTAAACAAACTAAAGCGAGAAGGGATAATGCGTCGAGGAAAATAGTTGTTGTCGAGATTGACATCAGCAGTCTCTAAATGAGGGTCCAAATTTAAGCTGCGAATTTTCTTCTCGCGGATAATCAGTTTAGACACATTTTTTGGGTTGTAACGCCAAATCTCTGCTGGAATGCGTAGCTCTTCTTTGCTTCCGTCTTCGTATTCCACTTCCAGGATTATGGGCATAACCAAGCCACCGATGTTGCTAAACTTTATAATGTAGAAGTTATTTTTTTGTTGAAGAAGTTCTTTGTCTTCAGGGTCCAAATCTTTTAGAAATTTTTCGTAAGCCTTTTTCTCTTCTGGAGTCACGTCTAATCTATCGTATTCGTTGTAAAAATCTTTTAAGTTGGGAATAAGATCGACTAGCTGAGAGATGGTTTTGTTTCTTTGCTTAGAAAGAGTTTTTGGTTTCTCGTCGCGTTCTTTGCGTAAAGCGGCCTTGTCAATCTCAGGGTCACCTGTCTCCATTGTGTAGAGAATAACATCATCAATAGATATATCGGTGTGATCGGTAGAGTAAAACCAGCCTCGCCAAAACCAATCGAGATCTATCCCAGAAGCGTCCTCCATGGTCCGAAAGAAATCGGCAGGCATGGGACGTTTGAATTTCCAACGCTGAGCATACTCACGGAAGGCAAAGTCAAAGAGTTCTCGACCAAGAATGCTTTCGCGTAAGACATTGAGAGCGGTAGCAGGCTTGCCGTAGGCGTTATTTCCAAATTGAAGAATAGATTCGGAGTTCGTCATGATAGGCACTTGGTTTTTACTGTTCATGTAAGAAACCATATTTTTGGGCTCTCCTCGCCTTGAAGGATAGTTTTCTTCCCACTCTTGTTCGGTCAAGTATTGAAGGAAAGTATTGAGCCCTTCATCCATCCAAGTCCATTGTCTTTCATCGCTATTGACGATCATGGGAAAATAGTTATGACCTACTTCGTGGATAATCACGGAAATCAAAGCATACTTGGTGCGCTTGGAGTAAGTTTTATCTTTTTCTGGTCGGGGGCCGTTGAAGCAAATCATCGGATATTCCATGCCAAAAACAGGGCCATTGACCGAAATAGCCACAGGGTAAGGATAGGTGAAAGAGTAGCGAGAATAGACGTTGAGAGTATGAATGATCGACTGAGTGGAATATTTACTCCAAAGAGGTTCTGCCTCGTTAGGGTAATAGGACATAGCCATAACTCGATTTCCTTCAACATTATGGAGCTTGGCGTCCCAAATAAATTTTCGTGAAGTGGCAAAGGCAAAATCGCGAACTTGGTCTGCTTTGAAAATCCAGGTTTTCTTCTCGGAGGCACGACTTTTCTCGTTCTCTTTGGCCTCTTCTGGAGTGATGACAAAAATAGGTTTAGTTGCAGACTGGGCTTCTTCTAAACGTTTTTGTTGGCTAGAGGATAGAACTTCTTTGGAGTTTTGGAGAACGCCTGTTGCTGCGACGACATGGTCACTGGGAGCAGTGATACGAACTAAAAAATCACCAAATTCTAAGGTGAATTCTCCTCGTCCGAGGAATTGTTTGTGGTGCCAGCCATTAACGTCTGTATAGCTAGCCATTCGAGGATACCAATGAGCCATTTCGTAGATATAGTTTTTGTCTTCTTCGAAATACTCGAAACCGGTTCGCCCTCTAACCAACTTAGAGTTGTTTATTTGGTAGTGCCAGTTGATACGAAAGGTAAAGCTTTGTCCTGTTCTTAACGATTGGGGTAAATCTACTCTCATCATTGTTTTGACAACAGTGTAGGGAAGGGCACGATGGGCTTCATCTTGAACAACTGTGATTTTAACACTGCCATCAAAAACCTCTCGGGTCAATAAACTACGTAGACCTCTCATGGGAAGCTTAGGATCTAGAGGAGGAGCAGGAGTTGCTAAGACAGAGTCAGAGTTGGGAGCAAAAATATTGTTATCGAGTTGGACCCACAAATAGCGAAGGGTGTCAGGGGAATTATTGGTGTAGGTGATTCGCTCTGAACCGATGAGTTTTTGCTTTGTGTCATCAATTTCTACATCAATGTCATAATCGACCCTTTGTTGCCAATATCTAGAGCCAGGAGCTCCAGAAGGGCCTCGGTAGTCATTGGGAGTGGGAAGGATTTCTTCTAACTGACGAAATTTATCTTCGTGGGGAGATTTGCGGTTGACCACTTGGCCTGACAGAAAAATAGGGCTTCCTATGAGGGCAAATAAAAGTAAAAAAATACTGAATTTCATCGACAATTCCTTTTGTAGGTTGTTATTTTTTATCTTAAAGCTATTATCTTAAAGTTGTTATCTTGGCGGATGTTTATCCTGTTTTCTGGTTAAAATCCTGGAGATCTTTGCGGGCTAATTGACGGAGTTTTTCGATCTCGTTTCTTACTTTCTCCATTAATAGATCTCTGTCCTCGAAAGAAAAATCTTTTGTCTCTATCGGTTTTCCGAAACGATAGCAAACGAAGCTTCCTTTAGAGGTATAACTGCCTTTAGGGATGGCATCACCTGTTCCTGCTACAGCGGCGGGGACTATCGGCGCTCCCGCTTCAATTGCCAGCATAAAGCCTCCCTTTTTGAATGGGAGCATTTCTCCTTGGTAGTTTTCTGCCCGTTGGCCTTCGGGAAAAACGATGACACTTTTGCCTTTTTGAACCATTCTGGCAGCTCTTTTCATGCTTTTAATGGCTTTTTCTCGGTTTCCTCGATTGACGGGAATGTGTCCGTTAATCCAGAGAGCTAGACCAAAAAAGGGTACCCAAAAGGCCGTGTGTTTCCCCGCAAAATGTAAAGGGGCAGGGAAAACCCAAAGGTATAAGGGAGAGTCTACGGCACTTTCATGATTGGACATGAGTACACAAGGTTGAGTTTCTTTTATTTCTGGAGGAACTTCATAAGGAAGTAGTTTTAGGCCACAGATGTAAAGAACAAAACCCCCCCAAAGTTTTTCGAAGTATTTGCCCCACCCAAAAAGAAATTGAAAAGGGAAGGTTAATATAACCAAGGATACTGTTACTAGGGTAGACAAGATATAAAGAAGTAATCTCATGTTTTTAAACCATTATTTGACTAGACGTACTTTCTCTCTCAAAATATCTTTCATAATTTTTTGAGAGAGTTGAGGAGAAGTTCCCTCTACACTGTACACTTCTTTTCCCCGACGAATCATAACTCCATGTCCTAGGGAAGCACCACAACTGAAAATAAGCTGGTTTTCTTTGTTCCTTTTAATTTCTCTTTGAGGATATTTGTTTGCTAAGGCTTTGTTATAGCTTGCATAGAATTCTTTTGCGTCTTCTTCGCTATCCCAAATAGTGGCAAGAATAATAAAAGTATCCCCATTTTTGTTTTGGTAGGCTCTGTAGATGTCTCCATCCCAGCCATCTGTTGCTAGGTTGGCCTCATTTTGCTCAACTTCTTGTTCTGTTAGAAGAATATTTAAATAAAGCTGGCCGTGGATAGCACTATCCGACATTTTCCACTTTGGACTAAGATAATTGAGAGTTGGTAAATGGAGATGGGTGGGACGGTCTTTGTCGACAAAATATTTGGG
Source organism: Planctomycetota bacterium (assembly GCA_029260735.1). GTDB lineage: Bacteria > Planctomycetota > Uabimicrobiia > Uabimicrobiales > Uabimicrobiaceae > JAJDCR01. The sequence goes on along the minus strand of JAJDCR010000141.1, from coordinate 19,473 downwards.
TGGGTTTAGACACTGCTCTACGCTTTCTGGTAAGCTAGTATATAATCTGTCAACTGCTTTCCATCCTCCTTGACGACGTGCTTGCATAATGAAGTAAGCTCCGTTGTTGTATGCCATAACCAACGGTTTCAGAATATAGTTGGGAATATTTTCCATTTGGGAAATGGCTTTGGACATATCATTTTCTTGTCCCATCATCTGAGAAGCCATTTTCATAAGTTGTATGAGCTCTTTGATACTCATATTGGCAACACGACTAATAAGGAGTTCTTCGTACATCTGACTCTGTGTGATATCAATACCCATCTGTTTTTTCATTTGCCAGACGTTTTGAACATAGGTAGCGTCTCCTTCCATCAGAAAACGCATCGCTAAAATTCGGTCATTATTTCGAACGTTACCTTGGCCTTGTTTTTCGGCATCGTCCATCAATGTTTTTAGATCAAAGTTTTGGTCTTGTAAAGCATGAACAAGTTCATGGGATGCCGTTGCCGCAAGAATATCAGCAGGAACATCATGAATTAGATAGTAGAATGTTCCTGTTTGAGGATCATAGTAAGCAGCAGCTTGGCTGAGGATTGCATTGACAAATTCTTCTCCCAAGTCTATTTTCTCTTTTAAGACTCCTAGGCGAAGAAGACCAGCCTGGATACCTTCTCGTTTATCGAGAGGAAATGATTTTTCTAATTCTTTTGAAATAAAAGCTTTAAAATCTTCTTTGGATTGGTCTTTACTGGGGACATTCTTTTTGAATTCTAGTTTGCGAATTTCTGCAAGTTCTTTTTTTATAGGATTGAGAGAAGGTTTTTCTGATGAACTTTGTCCGTTTAACGGAAGTCCCAGAAAGATTAATCCCAAAAAGAGACATAGAAAAATTTCTTTAGGTGTTTTACTCATAAATGGTCCTTAATGCTTGAGTCCTAATTTAAGGGGAAGCCAAAACTTTACGCCATACTTCATGGCGAGCGAGATAAAAAAACGTCTTTGGCTCGTTTCAAAGGCTAAATATCCTGCCCAAATCCTCTGCCACTGCTTTTGAGCTTCACTTTGTCCTCCGGTTGCCAAAAGATGGTCTAGATAGATCTGGATGCTTTCCATGGCTAAATAAGAATGCCCACTAGCCATGTTGTCGATCGAAATGTGTAAACTGATAATGTAAGGATCTATATTCCAGTAATTTAATTCGTCGACAAGTTTCATGTAATCTTTTCCTAAACCACTCAGTTCGATAGCTAAGTTTATTCCTAGAAGTTCTGGTAAAAAAGTTCTGGGAAAAAAAGAAAGCGATAAAAGGAGGTTTGGAAAATCAAAGGCCGCTTCTAGAATTTCTTTTTGTTGAGAGAACTCCCATGAATGGGTGGGAGGCATAGGTCTTTTTATGCTATTTAAAAGTTTTCGGTAGACATTGGGATGGTTGTAGCTTGTTTCTCCATTGCCAATTTCATCAGCATAAATTTTGAAGAGTCGAGCACTGAGCTCTTGTTGAGACGTTCCTGTTTTGGCAATGTTCTGAAGCCAACATCCGTCTACCAAAACGAAAGGGGCGAATTGACAAATCCCCCAAATATAACCCTCGCGTGATATCTTGGGAGGAGCAGAAAAACTTTGGTATCCGGAAGTTTCTTTTTCATATATAGCGAGGATTCGCTCTTCAAATGCTTGGTGAGTGTAGGAAAAAAATTGCTTTTCGGGAGCAAGATTTTTCTTTTTAGTCTCTCGCAAAGCTAACTCTATACATTTTTGGGCATACTCTTTTGCTGCTGGTCGAACCTCTGGATACTTCTCTTGGTTCATTAAGAAGTAAAAAAGTTCGCGAGGCTTATATTTTCTAATAGCTTCCTCTTTTTGATGAGAAGCTGGGTAGAGGGAATTCTTTTTTCTAATACTTTCTCTTGGACAGGCTACTTGCGCAGGTGTTTCAGATATTTCAGGTGTTTTTCCGAGAGTTTCCGGGATGCCCCTCATCCACTCTCTGATCGTTTCCGTTTCTTCCTCGGTAAAAACACGGAACATCGGACCCCCGAAACTAAGCAAGTTCCGAAAGAAGAGACTTTCATCTGGATTTTCTGGATCGACTAGAGGAGATCTTGCGAGGGTTTGTAGAAAATGAGCGGGATCAAAATTTTCGTCCATAAACCAGTCGTTTACTGTTTTTTGCCCCACATATGCACTTTTGTGAACTCCTCGGGAGTAGGGGGCTTTTTTGTGTAACATGGCGACCATTTTCTCAGAAGGACTTTGTTGCTTTCTATCACTTTCTATAGACTCCGTTAGATCTCTCATTAGATTTTGATGGACAAAGTAGAAAAGAACAAATCCTTGCCAGATACGCTGCCATTTTTCTTCTTGTTCTTGAGAAGAATGCTCTTGTTTAATTTTTTCTAAGTAGAGAGATATAGTTTCTTCCGCTATTTTTTTATGACAAGAGCTCAGAGTTCTTTCTCGTAACAATTTCATTTCAAAAGAAGTGTTTAGGCATTTTTCTAAGTCTAAATAAGAATTATCAGAGCGTAAGAAGAAATGGGCAAGATGAAACCCTAGGATTTCGGGTAAAAATTTTTGGGGAAATAGAGATAAAGCGAGTCCAAAAACCGGCCCCGAGAAAGCGGAATCTAAAATTTCTGCTTGGGTAATAAAAGAGTATGATAAGACATCGGGAATCGTAATGCCATGCTCATGAAGCAAACTTTGATAGATGTTACTAATATGGTGAGCTGCTTGTCCATCTCCCAAAAAATGAGAGTAAGTTTGAAATAATTTTGCGGCCATTTCTGAGTGGCAAGTGGCAGCATTGGATACACTTTGAATCCATGATCCTGTTGTTAAGGCACTGGGAGTTAGTTGGTAGACGAAGTGCCGTTGTTTTTTTTGATCTATTTTTTCCCAGTCAAAGTGGATTAGAGAAGTAGAGTCTATTTTCTGAAGACGTTCTTGAAAATTATCTAAAGAATAAGTAAAGGGCTGCAGAAAAAGAGGAGCATTTTGGGAAAAAAAATGAGCATTGATTTTTTGAAAAGTGTTTTCTAAGAGAGTTTGAGCAACGAGCCGAATTTCGGGAAACTCATCGCTATTGATAAGGTGAAAAAATAACTCTCTGGAGTTAAGTCCCGAAAAAGAAACAGCTTCCTGCGATGTCTTTTGCTTAAGCATTTCTGTCACAATCCTCACTGCCTTTGTCTTCCTGATTTTTTTCTGAATCAGGTTTTCTTTTGGACAAAACGATTTCTATGAAACACACTAGATCAACAATGATCCAGGTAATAACCCCTATTCCCAATGATTTGAGAAAGTTTCCATCTGTAGCAAAAGCGGAAATAACAATTGCCAAAATCCCCACCGAAAAACCAGGCATAGAAACGCCATTAAAACGATACATATTTATTCCCTAAGAGGTTGAACAAAGCTAAGAGATTCCATAGATGCATCGTAACATTATAAAGGGATAGCCCGACCAATGCAACTTGAAAACTCTTCTCTCCCTAGCTGGGTTGATTTTTTGGGAAAAAAGATTATGATGTACATTTTGTAGAAAGATAATCTATAACAAAAAGCTCGCCTAAAAAAACACAAAACGAAAGAACATAATATGCACGTTTGGAAGACCCGCAAAGTATTTATTAGCTCTACCTTTAAAGACTTAGAGCTAGAGCGAGATCAGATGGCCCAGATTTTTCAAGAACTCAAAGAGAGAATTTTTTCTCGCCGTTTGCACTTGATTCCTTATGACCTTCGTTGGCGAGAGCAAAATGAAGAAAATTTGGTCAAGTGGTGCTTAGAAATGGTTGAGGAGTGCCACTACTTTGTTGGAATTATTGGGGCTCGCTATGGTTGGCGACCTCCCTATAACGAAAAGGGGGAGCCTAACGTAGACTCTCTTTCTATTACAGAAATGGAAATCCATAAGGCTCTAGAAGTTATTCCTCGGGAGAGACGGTTTTTTTGCTTTTCTCAAACGATCGAAGAAGCCTCCTCTACTCAAACGTCTGAAGACCAAGCTTCTTTAAAAAAGCTCCAAGTAGATCTGGAAAGCCAAGGGGAGAAGATTTTCTTCTATGAAAACCGAGCTGACGTTTTACAAATCGTGCGCGGAGAAATGATCATTGTTTTAGATCGAGAATATCCCCCAGGCAATAAAGTGGATTTGGAGTCTTACACTCGCCGAGAGGCTCTCCAGGAAATGATCGAGGAAAAACGACGAGGTTTTGTTGGGCAAGCGCAATATTTAGAGAAGATGAAAAACTTTGCTCAAGGAGAGGAAGAGCAAAACTATCTAGCCATTCATGCTGTTGCCGGAACAGGAAAATCAGCCCTTTTAGCTCAGTTTATTCATAACTGGGAAGAAGAGCATCCTGATATTCCTTTGGTTGCTCACTATATGAGTATGGCAGGAGATAGTAGCTCCGTTTTGGGTCTTATGCAAAGTATGGGTGAGCAGTTGCAAAGACATGACCTCATTACCGAAGAGCTAGAAGTTCTTCCCGAGAGATTGCTTTCTCAGGTGCGGGGAGTTCTTCAGAGTGCGACGCAAAAACTCATTATTGCCTTGGATGGAATCGACGAAATGCAAGAAGAGGGTCATAGTCTATCTTGGCTACCACGTTGGTTGCCTGCGAATGTTCGTATTATAATCACAACTCGCCCGGTTTCTCCTTGGCCAGAGCTAAAAAACTTTCCTTCTCTTCAGGCGATTTTTCTTTCTCCCTTAGAGGAAAATTATATTCGAGAAATCATTCAGCACTACCAAAAGCAACATGAGCTCGACATCACTCCTCATGATGAAGATATTTTAGCCCAACGTTCTGCCGGAAATCCTTTGTTTTTGAAAGTGGCCTTAGATGAACTGGTGGCAGGAGGAGTAGCAGTAGGACAACTAGCAGAAACAGTGGAGGCTTTATTCCGACAAATTCTCCAACGTTTACAGAATCGCTACGGAGAAAATCTGATTAGTAGCTACCTGGGTTTAATTGCTTCCAGCCGTAGTGGTTTAACCGAAGGAGAGTTGAGAGAAATTTTAGCTCACGATTTTCCTGAAAAAGCCTCCGATGATTTTCTTTTGCTTGTCAACAACAGTCTTGCTAATTTTATTGTTCCTCGGGAGAAACTCCTGAATTTTTTTCACCCTGAGTTTGAGCGCTCGGTAAAAATGCTCTTGGGACGTAATCAGATGCGCGGTTTCCATCATCGTCTTTCTCACTATTTTGGTAAAAAAGGATACCTTTATGAACGTTCTCTTTCTGAGCTAGTCTACCAACTTCAATGGGCGGAAGAGTACTCCAAAGTTCTGGAGACTTTGGCTGATATTCATTTTTTAGAAGCAAAATCCCAAGCAGCTATGCTGACGGACTTGCGTTATGATTTTGAATTTTCCCTGAAAAACATAGCGGTTCCTTTGCCAAGAGATCTCAAAGTGGAAGTGGCTCAGGGAGTTTTTTCTTCCTCTTCGATTCTAGAGCTCCTAGCTCGGATGCTAGATTTTGAGTACCATTTTCTCATGCGTCATCCCGAAAGCATTTTTCAATGTTTGTGGAATCGAGGCTACTGGCATGATGCTCCTGAAGCGAGAGAACACTACGAAGAGGGAGAGTGGACAGAAGACGGAGAAAAGCTTTATTTACTAATGGAAAAGTGGCGCCAAGAAAAAAAATCCTCCGAGCCTTGGTTGCGTAGTCTCCGTCCTCTTCCGGAGCGACTAGATTCTCCTATGCTAAAAATCTTTCGTGGCCACAAAGATATTGTGACCAGTGTATTTCTAGATCCGAGTGAGGAGTGGTTAGTTTCTGGCTCCTGGGATAACACTGTACGATTATGGGAAACAAAAAGCGGACAATCCCTGTTGATTTTAAAAGGACATGAGGATTTTATATCAAGCGTTTCCTTAAGCCAAGACCGAAGCCTCATCGTTTCTGGCTCAGGAGATGGTACCGTGCGAGTATGGAATGCCCAAACGGGACAAGTTTTACACATCTTAAAAGGACATGAAAAGGCCGTTGCTTGTGTCGCTCTAAGTGCAGATGGAAAGAGAGTGGTTTCGGCCTCAAAAGACAAAAACGTTTGTCTCTGGGATATCCAAAATGGGGAATGTCTTTTTACTTTGACAGGGCACAAAAAAACAGTCCACGGAATTGCAATTAACGCCGATGGTAGTCGAATCGCATCAGGTTCTTGGGATAACACGGCTCGCATTTGGAATGGCCTTACCGGAGAGCTCCTCCATGAACTCACGGACCACAAAGACGATGTCCGGGCGATGTCCTTTAGTCTAGACGGCAAAAAAGTTTTCTCAGGCTCCAAAGACCATACCGCAAGAATGTGGGATACCCAAACGGGCCAATGCGAGCAAATTTTCACCCATCGTAGCGCAGTTTTTAGCGTTTCTTCTAACCAAGACGGTTCCAAAATTGCGACCGGTGTCTATGGCACCATTCGTATCTGGGATACTGCTAGCGGCACTTGCTCTCTTAAGTTTGATGGACACGAAAGCGCTATTTTTGGCATTTACCTTAACGCTGAAGGAACCCGAGTAGCTTCGGCTTCGAGTGATAAAACTATTCGTATTTGGGATGTAGAAAGCGACCGAGCCTGGCGTAATCTCAAGGCTCACGAAGACGATATCCGTTGCATTTCTACTACTCCAGGAGGAGCTCAAATTGCCACGGCCTCCAAAGATAGTACCATTCGCATCTGGAATGCGCAAAAAGGTCAACCCCAAGCTACTCTTTCGGAACACCAAGACAAAGTTATGTCCGTTCATATTAGTAAAAATGGGCAAAGACTTGTCACCGGCTCCAGCGACAAAACTATCCGCATTTGGGATCTCGCTACCAAAGAAAACATTTGCACTCTAAGTGGTTCTAACAAAATCATCACTACAGTCTGTCTCAGTGATGACGGGAGTAAAGTTGTTTCGGGAGGACGAGATAGCTTAGTACGCCTTTGGGACATCCAAACAAAAGAGTGTCTTCTGACCCTAGAGGGGCACCAAGACGACATTCGCTGGGTTTGTCTCAGCTCAGACAAGAGCCTTATTCTTTCAGGTGGAGAAGACAAAACCGTTCGCCTCTGGGATGTCCAAAGTGGTCAGTGCTTACATATATTCGAAGGCCACCAAGCTGGAATTACTAACCTGGGTATTAGCCCTGACAAAAATACTATATTTTCCTCTGCGCGGGATAATACCGTTCGTCAATGGAACCGAGAGAGCGGAGAGTGCCTTAAAATTCTCTCCGGTTTTGGCGATATCCAACAATTATTCCTCCCGCACTTACGTCACTATGCTTTGAGCTCGGAGTTAGAAACTGTACTCTATGATCGAAAGACAGACGAAGCTGTCGGTTTTTTCCCTTCGATCATACGCCAGGTGATGTATACAGGACAAGGGATGGTTGTTGGGTTTGGAGGAGTGCATTTGTATATTTTGCGTTGGGAGGGAGGACGCTAGTTGGACTTGGTTTGATTTGCTAGAGAAAACTGGAACACTGCTTTTTGCATCCATACTGGGATTGTGCCAATGAACAAATGTAATAGATTTGCCAGTAAGACCCACTCTAATATTTCTTCAAGCCAAGTAAAAACAAGACTTCTAGGAAGTATATTAAACCAACAAGTAGCGATAATTATGAATAACGTTAGTTTTGATAAAACTCCAAGATGTTTTTCTTTTTTCCAAGCAACAAGTTGCGGGATTGTTAAAATGAAAAACATTTGTCTATAATCCCAGTTGTTACCTAAAAAAAATGTGCCTATATAAATCCCTGCACCGATACGAAAAGCATCGATATAATCTGCTTTGATTTCGATGGGATCGCCAGCTCTAACTTTATTTAGATGAACTATTAAAACACTGATTGTTATGGCTAATGACGGTATGAGTGATTGCATAAGAGTTATATGAGCGAAACTACGGGAACCATAAGACATTAATCCAAATCCCTTTCTTGTTCCTTCGAAAATATGTATTAAATCTACCCTGTTTAAGTAAAGATATATCAAAAAAGTGGTTACGAATGCGCTTGTCCATAAAAGAAAATCTTTTTTACCACACTTGAGAAAATACCCGATAGCAAAAACGGGAAATAGCTTTATGAAAGCACTTATAGTAAGGAGCAATGTGGCTATAGATATCGAAGAGACAGCCAAAGCTGAGCATACTAAAAAAAATATAAATAAATCATGATTCCCTCGTTCTAACCCAAGCATAACAGGAGGGGAAAATATAATAATTGACATAGATAAAGCGGTTGCTTTATCAAAGGGTTTACAAAAAATGAAAAGACTTAGAAAAAATAAAGCAGCAAAAGTAATCCCAATAAATATTGTAAGATCTTTGTTAAATCCTAGAGCAGAAACAATATACTGCACTAGTCTTGGGTGATTCATATTTCTTTCCCATGGATCTCCTGGATTTTCATGGAGTGGATCATAACCAGCAGCTATTGACTCTGCCCCCCCAGTCAAGTTTCTTAGATCACCAAAATTAGAAGACATCACATGTACTTTCCATATTTTCCAAAAACTGTCATAGTCTGTGGTGATCATTAATATGATTGAAATTATGACTACACTAGCAATAATTAAAGCAAGAATTAATTTTCCACGCATTCTGCTGCCTTCTGATCTGTTGTTTTTTTGAGAGGGTAAGATTTTTGAATATTAAGAGGAGTATATAACAAAAAATAAGAGGAGTATGGAAGAAAAAAGTAAGGGAAGATTATTTGTGTAAGATTTAAATGAAGAATAACAGTGAAAGAATTGCTTAAAGAAGTGTTGGCGAGTAAGATAGCGGAAAAGAGCAAAAAGGAAGCGTAAGATTTATTCTTAGCTTGCTGAAATATATTAAGAAAGAAAAAGCAGAGCGCCCTTATATTGGGCGCTCATAAGGAGAAAATCTTTTGGTTATTTACGAAGCCTTTGTCCTGAAAAAAGAGCTAGTCCTATAAGACAAAGCAAGTAAGTACTTGGCTCAGGAACAGCACCATTCCCTGGGTCAGGAGGGAATCCTCCCGCAAATAGCGTAGGATCTTCGAGAGTCGCATTAGATTCACTGGTTTCTAAATTATCCATTGAATAGATATCCGATGGTGATAAAAGAAAAGCGGCTTCTGCTAACAGTTCATCATTACTACTATTATTCAATACCAACTCGGCGTACATATGAGAGGGTAACAAAAAGAGAGTGAGTAGTAACACCCCTAGTAATTTATTTTTATTGTATTTTAACATTTTATTTTTCCCTATCCAAAAGTCTTTTTTGCATCTCTTATATTTGAAATATTGTATTTGGTTATTTTTCTTAAATTTAGAATAAAGACTTAATAACCTTTTTTTACCAAAAACCACTAGCTGACACTCTTTGGTGATTTATGGTTGTAAGTATTCTTTTTAGAATGACTTACGTCAATAATGTATAGTATACCGATAATTATTAAAAAGTCAATTACTTATATTTTTTATATGCAGAGAAATTATCGAGAAAGCAATAACTTGAATAAAATAAATACTTTAGTGCTTTATATTATATTTGCTACAGGCTATTTTTTTTAGAAAAATACCCCTTGATACCATCAAGTTGGAGTCATTTTTTTGTGACGACATTGTATAGAGCAATCAAGTGAGACTACACTTGTAAATTATTTTTGAGATAGTTCCTTGGCATGATTTCTATTTCTTGTTACAATGAATGCTCGGAAAAATAAGAAATATAAGATCTTGAGTTGAGGTTGTGTCTATGAGCAAGGATGTATTAGTGATTGGGGGGGCGGGTATGCTCAGGAAGGCTTGTCTTGAGTATGCTCAGCAGAGGAACCGAGTTTTTGTTATAGCTAGAAGGAAAAGCAAGAAGCTAGCTTTGTTGAAGCGTGAATCTATGAGCTTTAGCGCTTGTATTTTTGCGATGGAATCGGATTATAACGATTACTCTGCTTTTCTAGAGACTTTAGTCTCTATCCCTCCTTCTCTACACTTAGTCATTTCTTGGATTCATAGCTCTTCTGCACTATCTCATCTTCAGATTATTCAAACTTTACGGCCTCAACATTACTTCCGACTACTGGGTAGCTCCGATCTGGAACATCTTAAGCGAAGCTTAAGAGAGTCCTTTTGTTGCCCCCTCACACAAACATACCAAATCGTTTTAGGTCACATTAAAGAAAAAACTGAGCAACGCTGGTTAACCCATGATGAAATTTCTTATGGGGTAATTAATGCGGTTAAAAAGCGATCTTCTTTGTCGATTATTGGTTCAATCGATCAAATACCAAAACCCTAAAATAGGGAGGAATTTAGAACTATGGTTTCTCATCCATCTACAGAAGTTAACTCTTCTTTGGCCGAAGATTCTCCTGTTGGAGATTTTCCTTTGGTCTTTCTTGTCTCTGTCCTTTTTTGTGGAGTAACAGCTGTTTGGGGAATGGTTAACCCCCTCCAAATGAGTGGAGTTGCTCTGGCCGCGACCAGTTTTTTGTTGAAAAACTTAGACTGGTTTTTTCTGCTGATGTGTACTTTCCTTTTGATTTTATCTGTTTCTCTTGCTTTTGGGAAATACTCGCACCTTAAGCTGGGAGGTGATGACGAGGAGCCAGAGTTTTCTACTATTTCTTGGCTTGCTATGCTTTTTTCTGCGGGAATGGGTTGCGGACTTCTTTTTTGGGGAGTGGCTGAGCCGATGTTCCACTTTATGGATCCTCCCAATATGGAAGGAAGAACACCTGAAGCTGCTCGCTTTGCCATGGTTCTAACTAACTTTCACTGGGGGTTTCATGCTTGGGGAATTTATGCTCTTAGTGCTCTCGTTTTAGCTTACTTCGGTTTTCGTAAAAAGAAGCCCTACCTTTGCTCCACTCCGATCCGAGAAACCTTTTCTGGTAAGTACATTGATAGTATATGCCACGCTACAGATGTGATTGCTGTTCTTTCTGTTGTCTTTGGAGTAGCGGGTTCATTGGCGATGGGAGTTTTACAGGTTTGCTCTGGCCTCAATGCTGTTTTTCATGTGAGCACAGATTCTATACCTGTCTACATGGGAGTTTTGGGATTAATAACAGTTGCTTTTATGATTTCAGCGAGCACGAGTTTGGATAAAGGAATCAAAATTCTTAGTAATCTAAACATGATGGTGGCTTCTTTTCTTTTGCTTTTTGTGATTTTTGCGGGCCCCGCTCGTTTTATTTTAGAGATTTTTGTCAATACCTTGGGGGACTATGCTGCGAGCCTTCCCAAGCTGTCTTTTCATCTTTATCCGTATGAAGGACTCCAAGGATGGAGTGCTTCTTGGACTCTAACTTATTTAATTTGGTGGGTTGCCTGGGGACCTTTCGTTGGTATTTTTATTGCTAGAATCAGCCGAGGAAGAACAATTCGTCAGTTTATGATAGGAGTGATCTTCTTACCTACTATTTTTTCGATTTTGTGGTTTTCTGCTTTTGGAGGGGCGGGACTCTATATTGAGATTTTTGGAGGCGGAGGTTTTGGCGAACTTGTTCGAGAGGATGTCACAAAAGCTCTTTTTGCTCTTTTTGAATACTACCCCATGAGTATGGTTCTTAGCTCTTTAGCTTTGTTTTCGATTTTTGTTTTTCTTGTCACTAGCGCTGACTCGGCTACATTTGTTTTAGGTATGATGACAAGTCATGGAGCATTGAATCCGTCTACTAAACGTAAGCTAACTTGGGGAGTTATTATCTCTCTACTAGCCGCCTCTACTTTATTTGTAGGAGGAGTTGAAGTGCCTAAAGCTATTGCTATTAGTGGAGCTATTCCTTTTAGTGTCATTTTGCTATTGCAAATAGTTGCTTTTTTTCGAACATTGCGCAAAGAAGATATTCCCTCAAAGTAAAGGAGCTTATGATGAAATATGTATTTGTATTTTTAAGTGTTGTGGGAATTTTTCTCAGTGGATGCCGAGATCCTTTGAGGGTAGGATCAAAAGAGTTTACCGAGCAATTGATTTTAGCTGAAATTATTGCTCAACTAGCAGAGCACCAGGGAGTCCCTGTGAAGAGAATGATTCCCTATGGAGATACCCTAAACTGTATTGAAGGATTAAAAGAGAATGATTTGGATGTTTACGTCGAATATAGCGGAACAGGCCTTCTTATCTTAGGCCAACCTCCTTTAACCCAGGGAGATAAATCTTTTGCTATGGTACAAGACTTATACTCTCCTATGAAGTTAGAATGGAAAGATCGTTTTGGTTTTGCGAACAACTACATTTTAGTGGTAAAAAGAGACTATGCTCAAGCCCACAATCTAAAAAAGATTAGCGATTTGGTCAAATTAGAAGATCAAGTTAAGTTTGGTTGCGACAAAAGCTTTCCGACTCGTCCCTTAGATGGATATGCGGCTCTTTTGCGACGCTATGGCATTACTAGCGAACATTCTCCTGTGTTAGAGGATGATAAGTCTATTCTCTACCACTCTTTACTAGATGAAAAAATAAATGTAGCGGTAGGGTACTCTACCGATGGACAAATAGAGGTTTTTAATTTAGTCGCTCTTCAAGATGATTTAGGGTTTTTCCCTGTTTATGAGGCGGCTCCACTTGTTCGGCAGGAAGCTTTAAAAAAACATCCCTCTTTGGAGTCCATTTTAGACTCTTTGGCCGGGCGAATTGATACAGAGAAAATGCGTGAGATGAACCGCCAAGTGGAATTAGATGGTGAAAGCTATAAAACAGTTGCTTCCCAGTTTATTGAAGAAGAGAAATTGGTGCCCGCCAACAGCCGAAAAAAGAAAACTTCTCAAGAACTGGTGGTTGCAATAGAAAATCTTGATGAGCTAGGAGGGATGGCAGGAAAAGCGCAAAGGGCTATTCGAAAAACTTTCCCCGGAAGACGATTAAATATTGTTCGAACAGCGAAGCCTGGGAATCTCGTTATTAAAAAGGAGGCTCGTATTGCTTTAATGGGAGCAGAGTCTTTTTTTACTACAGATGAAAATGATTTTTTAGCAAAACGAATCTCTGGCCTAGAAGCAATTGCTCCTGTTGGTTATAGAATGTGCCACGTTCTTGTGCATAAAGATAGCTCACAAGAGAGTTTTTCTCAGGTAACAAAAATTGGAGCAGGATTACCTCAAAGTAGCTCTCACCGAATAACCAAGGCTTTGCTGCGGATTTTAAATATGAAAGAAAAAGCTACTCTTGTCACGGGCTCTCTTACTGACTTAAGCACTAAGCTTAAAAATAAAAAAATCGAAGCCTTGGTTTTAATGGTAGCTCCAGGAAATTCAAAGCTGACAAGTCTCTTAAGAGAAGGGAATTTTAAGCTTCTTTCCTTAGAAGAGATTACCCAACATAATTTTCAGTTTAAATATCCCTTTCTTCGTTTAGCTCGCATTCCTATAAACACCTATCCCCAGCAAATGATTCCTCTAGAAACAGTGAGTTGTCAAGTTGTTTTGGTAGGCCCCGCTGCTCCTAAAGATTTTGTCGGGGATGTAGGACCTGTGTCTATTTCTTACCAACAACCTCTTTCGGAGAGCAGCGTTCGAAAAATAAATCAAGAGTTAGGAGGAATAGAGCCAGTTGATCCGATATTGCCTGTGGGAAAAGCCCTTAAGCAAAAATCAAAACGGCGTTCTCAAAGTACCATAGGAACTTCTTATGAAGCCTCTTTTATCAACTTCGTAGTTATCTTGTCTTTGATTTACCTGTTTTATTTGTTTCTGAAAGAGGATGAATAAAAAGTACAAAGTACTTGAGAAGTTCGGAAGATTCAGTTAGATACAATACCATGCTCATTGAGCATGGTATTGTAATAGTTTGTGCATAGGAAAAGTCTATAAAAAATATATCGCAAAAGAAGTTCGGCCTCTGCTTCTCTTTGCTGGAATGTTACTGGTCTTAAGACCCATATTTTTTTGCTCTAACACCAGCTCAGAGTGAAAAGATTCTTAGACGTCAATTTGAAGCTGTCGCCGGTCGAGTGAAACATAGACAATTTGTCAAAGAAGCCCTTTGTATGCTACCAAAAGCTTTTATCTGTAGTCTTTTTCAACGACTGACTTGTTCGGAGAACAAAACTTATCAACCTCAGAAGTAGAGGTTTTGTCTGGATTTGTTTACCCTTCCAGCGTTTCTTCATTGGAGGTGGGAGAGCTAATTTCTGCGATTTTCTTACTCGGGTTCTCTTTTGTTTTCGTTTCGGTCACTTCCGACTTCAGATCGTTTTTTTCTTTTTCTAACCACCAAGCTTTTGCCTTTTTTTGGCTCCAAGGATTCTCGAATTCTATTTTTTCTAAACTTTCCGCCAACTCATCCATTGTTTGAGGACGATCCTCAGGATTCTTCTCTAAGCACCACAGAATAATTCTATCTAATTCTTCAGGAACAGCAATATCTGCTTTTTGGGAAGGAGGAGTAGGAGTATTTCGTAAGTGAGCAACAATCATTCCTATTGTGCTTTTACTTGAAAAAACTAATTCTCCTGTCAATAACCAATAAGCAACACAGCCTAGAGAGTAAATATCATAACGTCCATCTATAGGTTTTTGTTGAGACATCTCTGGAGCCATAAATGCAGGTGTACCAGATATAGAACCTACTTGAGTCAAGGTGACATCTGTATTATTATTAATATCACCGATTTCATCGATATCTATTTTTTGTTTTTCTCGCTTAACCATTCCAAAATCAAGAACTTTGATAAAATCATATTCGACTCCGTATTTGCAAACCATAATATTGGCAGGTTTTATGTCACGATGAATTAACGCCTTAGCGTGAGCATCGCTAAGAGATTTGCACACTTGAAGTAAAAAGTAAACAGTTCGCTCCGCAGAAACAGGCCCAAATTCTTTCGTTAGTAATTGTAAATCTTTGCCTTCCAGTAGCTCCATAACGTAATAAAAATCACCTTCCTCCATTCGACCAAAGTCATAAAGAATAATAGAGTTCGGAGAGCATAGAGAAGCTGTTGCTTGCGCTTCTCTTTCAAAACGCTGGAGCACTAATCTTTCCTTTTCTTTATCTTTATTGTCTAAGTACTTTGATGATACAACTTTCATAGCAGCAGGACGATGGAGCATACGATGACGAACACGCCAAACGCTTCCCATATTTCCCTGCCCCAAAAGATCAAGAAGTTCGTAGTTATTTTTTTGCTTCTCTTTGATAAACAGCCCGTTTAGTTTGTAGGTTAACATAGAAATCAAGCAAGCAACCCCTACAATAGGTACATACATTACAAAAGTATCGCGATATAGTTGAGGAAAGGGCTTCGTATCAAAAAAGAAATCGCCTGTTTTTATGGCTAAGACAACTCCTAAAGCCGAACCTAATGCTGCCCAAAAAGTTTTCATGGGAGAACAAGGAATAATCAAAGGGAAAATCATAATCCACCCTGTTGTCCAGGCTGCTATTTGTCGTGGGGAATAGTCTCCTGTGTACGGCTCTATGCTCTGAACACAAGAGAATAGGTAGCAAAAAACAACTTGGTAGATTAAGCTAGCGACAATAAGGGAGTTGGTTGACATGCGGATATTTTTGATGAAAAAATAAAAAGAAACAGCATTACAACTAATGATAAAAAAAATGTATCGCTCTAGACCCATGGAGCTATGAGAAAGCAGACGAAAGATAATGGGAACGAGAAAAAAACCTGACCCCAGTAGGCAAATGATAGAAATGCGTTTTCTGATTTGGCTGTCGATAAAATTTGAAAGAGCACTTTCTTCTGTTTGATTACCCGAAGCAAATTTGGCCAGATCCAAAGTGGAAATATTATGAGTCGACTTTTCGGGAGTAATAGAGTCAGCGGTTGATTCACTCATATTGGTTTCTTTCATTTTTACACCTACTTTGATTTTGTTCCTTTTCGAGAGCTAAGCTTTGTTTTTTTTGATTCAAGGGTTTTTAAACTCTCTATATTGTCTAAGCTTCGACAACTCTTCTGCAAGCACTTGTAAGTAATATTTACTAACGATAGAAAGTTTTTATGCTGGAGATTAAGCCTGAAGAGAAGGTTTGCTTTGAGTAATTACTCGGTTCTTGAAAAGATGACGAATCATTTAACAAAATGACCCAAAAAACAAACCACGAAACCGAATATTGCTACTAGCCTTAGTCTATCATAGTTTCATATGTTCAACAACAAAATTACTCCTGTACCTACTGTTCCGAGAAGACTTTCAACATTTCTTTTAGTTTTTCCTGCTCCAATTCTGTTGTTAGGTAAAGAGTGTATAAAGTCCGAAGAGCTTCATGGGTTTTAGGACCAATCGCAATAAGGGCTATTTGAGCGTTTATCTTCAAAAAACTTTCCGATTTCTGATTACTTCCCTTTCTAAATCTGAATGAGAATTCGCTAACAGAGTTTCTAAAATGGTTGCCATTTCTTTACTCTTAATCGGGAAACTACGCAAAGCCTTTGTACTGACCAAACGAATAGAAGCTTTCGTATTCGACACTTACTTTATTTTACAAGCTATGTAAACCTAGAAAATCAATCGATCTGGTCTATTGGAGCAAAAAAATTGGGAAAGGCGTTATCAATTACAAAAAACTGCGCTTGAAATTTATTTAGGGCGTGTCCCTATTCAGGCATTACTCATTCTCTAGCTCTTACAAAACCTAGCAGCGTTATTCCTCAATTACAGAAAAAGACTATGCGCATTCGTCATGCCTTGCTATATTATATAAGGACTTAGAGCCTAAGCAACACCTGAATAGGGACACGCCCTAAGCTTTGTTGCTAAAAAATGAACTCCCATTGGGGAGCAATTTTAGTATACTGTAGCCTTGTTTCAACAAAAGAAATAAGAATGCTCCGACCATTTGTTAAGGAATAGAATGATGTCCCATCCATCCAAAAATCTTAGCGATTCCCTAACCTTGCCCAATGGGTCCACTCTAATCAATCGCATAGGAAAATCAGCAATGAGTGAATCTCTTTCTGACACTTACCACAATCCAACAGAAAACTTAATTTGTTTGTATAGAAAATTTGCAGAAGGCCAGACCGGACTAATCATAACGGGTAATGTTATGGTGGACTATCAATCTCTGGAAAGAGCACGCAACATCGTATTTGGAAAGTACTCTGATCACAATAAGCTAAAAGAATGGGCGCAAGTTTCACAAGTAAACGGAGTCCAGGCATGGGTCCAAGTTAGTCACCCAGGTCGCCAAGTTGCCAAGCACATCAATAAAAAACCGATTGCTCCATCCAAGGTTGCAGCAGTAAAAAAGCTCAATGCTTTTGCAAAACCTCGTGCTCTTACCATCGAGGAAATTCAAGATATCCAAAAAGAGTTTGTCGAAGCTTGTGTTGTCGCAAAGGATGCCGGTTTTAAAGGAGTGCAGTTACATGCGGCTCATGGTTATTTGATCAGTCAGTTTCTTTCTCCATTGAGTAATTTACGCCAAGATGACTGGGGAGGGTCTGTCGAAAATAGAGCTCGGTTTCTAATTGAAATAATCCGTGCCGTGCGCGAGAAAGTAGGATCATCTTTCTCTATTGGGATTAAAATCAATTCTAGCGATTTCAAACGAGGTGGTTTTAGTGAAGAGGACTCACTAGAAACGATGTCTTTACTAGATAAAGAATTACTAGATCTCATCGAAATTTCGGGGGGAACATACGAAAGCAGCGCGATGCTCGAAGGGAACGAAAAAGCAAAAGAGAAAGCTTTTTTTATCGATTTTGCAGAAAGAGCCCGTGGGGTAACCCAAGTCCCTTTAATGGTAACAGGTGGATTTCGTAATAAAAAACAAATGCAAGAAGCTATTGACAGTGGTTGTATTGATCTAATAGGACTAGCTCGTCCTCTTGCTTACGATCCCTTCATTACCAAGAAAATTCTCAGTAGCGAAACCGAAGAACTTCCAGCCCCGAAAGTTAAAGTGGGAAAGGGCCTGCGTGGGTTAGGAGAGGCTGCTTGGTACACGAGGCAAATGTACCACCATGCTAGAGGAGAAGGAGCAAAAGACAATATTAAAATTGTACCGTGTTTACTCCGTCATTTTACTAGTGATGTAATCCGAGCAAAAACTCGTAAAGGAAGGAAGTGAAAACTTTCTTTAACCGTTTTTAATTCTTCTCATCCCTTTGAGACGGGAAGCTCTCCTTGATCGTCTTCTTTGCTTTAATCGAGCTTTTTTTGAAGATAGATATTTCCAATAGAAAAAAGCCCCCATCAAAATGAAAGTCCCTCCTAACCCCCACCAAGGAAACTCATTACTGGGGGGGAGCTTTCTCGTAAAAAAGGCACGCTTTCCGGAGTAAACAAAGGGAGCCCAGTAGTAAGGAGACCGGTAGGCTTGACCGAATTTCCCTCTAATGAATTTACGCTTCACGTTTGTAATCGCTTGGGGGTAGCTTTTTCCTCTGTTCAACTCCTTGTAGAATTCGACCATAAATTTGGCCGTTCCCTTATCGGAAATGTTCCAGAGGGAAGCGCAGACTCCATTGCTACCTGCTTGAAGAAAAGCGTGGGTTAACCCAACCATCCCCTCCCCGGGATAGATTTTTCCAATGCCGCTTTGGCAAGCGGAGAGAACGACCAAATCGCTCCTGAGTTGCAAAGAGCGGATTTCATCAAGGCAAAGGTAGCCGTCTTCATTGTCTCCTCTATTCTGAGAGAGGACAATGGCAGAGAGCTCGGGGATACCATCGACAACAACTCCGTGGGTGGCAAAGTGGAGAATCCGATAGTCTGTGAGAGTTTTTTCCCGAGAAAACGTTTTTATTTTTTCTTCGTTTACTTCACCACCTAGAAGAACACTGCTTCTTTCCACTAACGACTGGATACCTTTGATTTCTCTAATGGTTCCTGGTAAGGGACTCCAGTGATCGAGGCTGAGTTTTTGGTAAGTTGATTTGAGAGATTTGTTTTCTGCAATTTGACGACGGATTTTTTCTCGAAAGAAACCCCTTTTTTCCTCGCTTAACGGAAAAATATTCGTTTCCGAGTTTTGGGTGGGAAAGTAACGAGCCCCTCCGAAACCTAAGAAGTTTTTCCTTTTTTCGGAGAATTTTCTTTTATTCAATAAAGAAAGTGCGGTTGCAGAAGGAGCATAACGAATATTATAACGCGAAACCAAATACTCTCCTTCTGAGTTTTCTAAGGTTTCAAAGGCTAAAAAATAGAGTAATCCGTCGGGAATAATAATGATGTCTTTCTTGTCTGAAATTTCTTTCTCTAAAGCAGAGAAAAGATACTTGTACAAAAGGGAAGAGAGCTTCACTTGGAGTTTTTTTTCCTTTTCATCTAAAGAACGTTTGCCAAGCAAGGATATGTAGTAGCGGATAATGATTTCTAGCTGGATTTTTTGTTTGAGTAAAACAAACTCTCTCTTGTTAATAATCGATAGATGAATGTCTGGTTTGTTCAGAAAAATATCCGACTCAATGAACTTTTTTCCTTGGGCTTCCATTATTTCCTTAGTGTAGGAAGAAAGTTGGATTTTCTTCAAGGATTTTCCAAGTAAGGAAACTCGATTTTTTGTGATGACCAAAGGAAGAATTTCTCCTCGGAGTA
>JAJDCR010000015.1 GCA_029260735.1 Planctomycetota bacterium | reverse complement strand
AGTGAAGTTATTGGCAACCTCTAGCTCCGAGTTTCCTCGTAAGGTACCCGCTGTAACACTGAGGTTATTCAAAGTACGAGCAGCACCGTCGAGAATCAAAGTTCCCCCTTGGACGTTAGTGTTGGTGGAGTTGAGAACACTACCACTTTGAAGGCTAGCGGTTCCTCCTACAACATTTAAGTTGGTACCATTAAGAGTACTACCAATTTCGAAGGTGCTACTGCCTGCGTTTTGTTGGAAGGTGGTACCACCAAAAGTTCCACCGTCTTTGAAAGTAGAAGTACCACTGTTCATGGTAAGAGTAGCAATATTAAAATCACTATCGTCGACAACTAGGGAGGAAATGGAGTTAATAGTGGCAGTTGCTCCCGTTACGGTACTAGAGGAAAGGAAGGTAGCTTGGCCTCCGGTAGTGAGAATTAAGCTTCCCCCAGTAGATCCGATGTCACTGTTTGAAGAAATCAGTTTGGAGTTTGTGCTGCTAACAGTGATAGTGCTAATGTTGACATCTCGGTTTGTGAAAGTTGCTTCGGCAGAACTAGCAATAGATAAAGAGTTAGCGTTGACTGTTCCGGCATTGGTGAAGTTAGACTTAGAAGTTCCCGTAAGACTCATGCTTGTGGCATTGACGGTACTACCACTGAAATTGGCAGTGGTGCTACTTCCACTAATAGAGGTGTTTCCTAGAGTGGCACTTGTTCCACTAAAGTTAGAGATACCATTGAATACTTGAGTGCTAGAAACGTCGTAAGTGCCAGTTATGTTGTGAGTTCCAGAGGCAGAGCTTAGCTGCACAATACCTGTTCCTGTAATACTTCCCCCTAGAGTGTGAGTTTTGCTTGCCCCACTGATGAGCAGTCCAGTAGATGCATCTAAGGTAACATCGCCAGCATTTGTAAATGTTCCTGTGAACCTTAAACTTCCTTTTTCTATATCAAGAGTTGCACCACTAGAGTTAGTAAAATCAACCGCACTAAAAGTTGTGATGCCAGTGGAAGTTTTTTTGCTAAAAGTCCCGTTGTTAATGAAATTGGCTGTGGTGCCAATCCTTCGCATTTGGAGAGCGCCGGTGTTATTAAAAGTTCCATCGTTGATGAAGGTGGCGTCTGTTCCTGTCATTATAATACTACCGGCACTCCAAGTTGCTGTGCTACCGCTAGCATTTGTTAAAGTTCTATTTTGCAGAGTTTTTACACTGCTACTCAGGTTTAGTCCCCCCTGGGCAACTGCTTCTTCGCTACCGTCGGTACCTTGCAGGATTCCGCCTGTCCATGTCCAAGTGCCAGAAGAGGTAATTTTTCCTGCCCCTGTCAGGGTTCCTCCACTTTGGGTAACTGTCGTAAATACAGTATCTACGGGTACATCCTGAGTCCCGCTACTGAGATTTATACTATCCGCGAGTATAGGCGAAAAACTGCTCACGACGCCCATCGCAATAATTAGATAAAAAACTGCTCTGCTAGTATTCATAATTCTCTCTCAATACAATGCCAATTTTGTTTGTATCTTACTTTTTAAATATAATTATAACTCTTGTAGTTTATTTGTAATACCTAAGAGTAACGGATTACCGACAAAGTTTCAAGGTTTTTTAGATTATTTACATTTTTTCTAGCAAATTTTGTTTTAGGAAATTTGATAAAACCATTATGCTGCCATGCAGCAACAAGATTCTCTTGCTTAAAATTTTTTTATTTTTCCTGGAGAGTTTTTAAAAGCGCTTTTGCTTCCTTCGCTTCGGGAAACGAATTTGAAAGAGAGAGGGCTTTGTTAATCGTTTCTTGGGCTTTATCATTTTTCTTCTGTCGTGCGTAGGTTGCCCCTAGATGATACCACGTGTTAGGTCGGCGGGAATCTTGCTGCAAAATAGTAAGAAAAACTTTCTCTGCTTGGGCGTACTCTCCTACATGATAGTAAGCCCACCCCAAAGTGTCTAAAACAGCAACTTGATTTCCGAGGAGTCTATAAGCTTCCCTTACATACTGGAGAGCTAGTTGGGGATTATACTGTTGAGTTTGTAAAAGAAGCCAAGCCATATTGTTAGCACTTTGAGCTCTTGTTAGGTTATTCGGTTGATTTTGGGTTAACTCAATCACTTTTTGATAACTATTTAATGCTTCCGCCATGTTCTTTTGGCGTTCGTAACACTGAGCTAAGCTACTAATCAAAATTAGAGAATTCGGTTGTAACTCAAGTAACTTTTGTAAGGTTTTTTGTTCTTGTTCAAATTTTCCCTGCCTTTGGTAACAATCGGCCAGAGATTTTAGGATATTAACATTGCGCGGACTATCCTGTGAAGCTAAGAGTAAATTCTCCTGAGCCTTTTTGTGTTTTTCTTGCAAAGTATATAGTTGGGCTAAAATTAAATTTTTATCTAAAGAAGAAGGTATTTTCTGAGCGTAGCTCACCGCCTTCTCCCAATCTTTTTGTGCAATGTAATTATCGATAATCAGAGTAATGGCTCTAGTGTTTTCACCTTGTTCCTTGTGTAGTGGAACTAAAATGTCTAAGGCCAAGGCAAATTTCTGGCGTGCTGTAAAAACTTGAGCTAAAAGTAAAAGTACCGAAGTGTCGTCAGGAGCGAAGGCCAAAACTTTTTGAGCATGATGCTCTGCTTTAGCTAAATGGCCCAAGTCTATCCATATTTGTCCCTGGAGAATATAAGCTGCTAATAGATCTTTTCTTTCCTGAGGAAGCCTTGATAAAGCAGCTAAAGCTCTTGTTTTATCATTTACTCCAAGATAAGCGAAAGCAAGTTGGTTAAAAAAATCTTCGGGAAGAACGGAGCTTTGAATAGCATATTCCAATTCAGCAACTGCCTGAGGATAGTTTTTTTGACCTAAAGACTCCATGCCCTTTCCATAGTAAATTAAGGGATGGATTTGTTTTGATTCCTGGGATTCTTTTATGATGTTATTGGCTAGCTCGAAGGCTAAGTCTGGTTTACTCAATTGCATCCAAGTTAAAACAAGGTAGGGAGAAATTTCTTTTCGAAACGAAGTGAATTTTTGGCTGATGGACTTGAGTACTTTTTCTGCTTCCTTATACTTGTAGTTTTGTAGGTAAAAAATTCCCTTTTGCAATCCCGCTTTATATTCCTTCGGATATTTATTAAGAGTTGAGAATGCCTCTTTTTTGCGCTTGCTGTTCCAATATATTTGCGCTAACTCTATTGCTAAATCAGTATCTTTATTTTTGCTAAGACTTTTCTCTAAAAGACTTTCTGCACTTTTCTCATGTCCCAGTTGCCTCAAAGCTTGAGTATAAGAGAGTATTTTATCCTTCTCTGGCTTTTGAGAAACTAAAGATATTTTATCCATAAGATCTTTTACTCCAGAAAGAGAAGGAGCTAGCTCAAGTACTTCTTCCAGTCGTAACTGGGCTTCTTCCCACTTCTTCATTCGAATATAAACCTGAGCTAACTGCAAAAGAATGCTAGGATTTTTGGGAGATAGCTTTTGGGCTTTTTCTAAGTACTCCAGTGGCTTTTTGGTTTCTTTGAGTTCTAGAGAGAGTTGGGATAGTTTAGAGTATGCTTGGATCAAGTCATTGGTTTCTTTTGTTGCTTTGGTAAATCGATTATAGTAGCCTATGGCGGAAGCCTTTTTTTCTTGTAACTCATAGCATTGGCTAATTAGCCAAAGAAGTCGAGCTGATTTAGGTTCTTTTTTTAAAGCATCAATTAGAGTTTCTTCCGCCTCCTCCCAACGTTTTTCTTTAAGGAGTAGTTCACTCAGCTCAGTTACTGCTGGCAAAGAGTTATTTCTTTCGACTAAACTTTGTAAAATTTCGATTGCTCCCGCATCATTTTGCAAAAATCTTAGGGTAGTTGCTTTCAAATAAAGAAGAAACTGGTTGCCTGGTAATTTATTAAGGATAGATTGGCAACGGTTTAAAGCCAGAGATCCATTGTTTATTTGTAAAAAAACGATAGCCTCAGTTAAAGCATTTAAATTAAGGTCTGTTTGCTCCCAAATAGTTTCTAGGGCATTTACAAAGGGAACATCTGGCGAAAGTTCTTTCTTGGCCTCCTCTTCTTTTTTTGCTTGCTGATAAATGAGACCACGTATAACCTGAACCGCCCAATCATCCTTTAATTTAGCTGTTACTTGAAGAGCTTCCTCTAGGCGATTACTCCTTTGCAAAACTAAAGATAAAAAATTGTATGCTCCTGTGCTTTGACGATATTGCAGATACTTTTGTAAACTAGATATTGTATTTCCGCCATCATTGGCCAAATAAAAAGACAAAGCTGATTGCATATATCCGTTAAGGATTTGCTCTCTAAGAGAAGGTAAACTCGAATCTTTAGGAAAAAGCTTTTCTGCTTTCAAACACAGGGAATTTGCCTCATCCCATCGATTTTCTTCGCTTAATAACTGAATCAAAGAAACAATGGTATTACGGTTATCCGGCTGTCTCTGAAGAAGTAACTGTAACTCTTGGATAGCCAAAGGACGATTTTTCGATTGATTTTTCGATTTAAGATAAAGAGAGGCTAGTTGTAAATGAACATCTGGAATAACAAAAGGGGCTTGTTTGGCTCGTTGAAAATCTTGAAGAGCTTCTGCTAATTTTTGTTCTTGTACAAGCCTTAGTCCTCGCTCATAAGTTAGTATAGGAAAACGCGAAATTTCTTTTTCGTCATCACCAGCACTAGAGCGTGCCATGGTGAAAGCTTCTTTGGTTTTTCCTTGGAGAAATAAAGCTAGAGATAAATAAGGAACTATTACCTTGGAAGTCTCCGGAAAGTTTTGGGTAATTTTGTAGAATTCATTAACCGCTTGTTCTAGTCCTCCTAGCTCCAAAAACGATAATGCTAATTGGTTGTGAACATCAGCATTGGCCGGATATTCTTTTAAATATTGCTGGAGGAGACGGATGGTTTGGTCAAAGTTTTTTCTTTCCCAGTATAACCTGGCTAAATTCATTAAGCTTACTTTTAAGTCCGGGCGAACCGCAAGTGCTCGGCGAAAATCAACAATTGCTTTTTCTTGTTGCCCAAGAGCCCAAAGTAAAAGCCCTCTTTCATTTAGAAAATCCGTATCTTGAGGATGGGAATGTAAAAAAGCATTACAGACCAGTAACGCCTCCTCGCCACGCTTCTGCTCTTTCAAGACTACAACCAATAAAATATGAGCTTCTCGGTTCTTTTGAGTACTTTTGGTAAATTTGTATAACTCTTCGATGGCTTGCTGAGGATTTTTACTACGATGGTATGCTTTTGCTAGCTTTAAACGAATAGCCTCATCTTGGGGGGCGAACTCCAAAGCTTGGGAGAATTCTTTTACTGCTGCGGCAAATAGTTCTTTCTCCATGTAAAGCTTTGCTTTTTCTGCGTGCCGAGATTTTTTTTGTTCTGGAGAGAAATAGTGGATGATGGCACTAATCCAAAGGATTAAAAGTATGGAGATGCCCGCAATGACAAATTTTTTTGCAGTAGGACTAAGAGAACGCTTGGGAGAATTCATGAAACACATCCTTGACCAAAGAGAGACTAGTAAAAATTTTTAAGATTTAGAGACGCGTCTTGGAGTAACTTAAAAAAAGGATACAATTTAGAGATAACAAAAACAAAGAGTTTTTAGAAGTTTTGTTTACGAGCGAGTAAATAGAGATGGGAAAAAAGTTGATTTTCACCTTGCTATTTCTCTATAGAATAGCTACAAAAAGCATAGTTAGAAATGATGAATTAAATTAGGAAATCATTATGAGTCAGAGAGAGACTAAGCAAATAGTCAGAGAAAATTTTATTCCCATTTTTTTGATGTTTACAGTGTTTTCCATTGTTTTTGTTGTAACAAAGCAAATATCAGAAAGTTTTTTTCTAAGCCTTCCTACTCTTTCTTTAGTCTATTTTTTTCAAAAGAAAGAAGTTTGGCGGCAAAACAAAAATAAAACTATGTTTTTTACTTTGCCCGTTTTTGGAGTAATCCTTGCTTTACAGGGATTTATTCTTCCTGGTTGTCAGATCTTGTGGATAGAAGTTTTTTGGGGAGGGTGGTTTTTTCTCGGGCTAGCTTCTTTCATCTGGCTTATTATGGTCGGAGTAGAATTTTTATCGTCGAGATTACCTAAAGTCCCTTATCCTCGCATCGGACGTATTCTCAAGATCTTGGCAGTAATTCTTTTGGGAATTCCTTTTTTTATGACAGTATTATCCGTCCATCGAGTTAAGTACGCAAATCTTTACAACCCTCTTCAGGCTTTTTCTCTTTCTTATGAGAAGATTTCTTTGCAAACTGTGGATGGCTTAACTTTATCGGCTTGGTATGTTCCTGCTCCAAAGAGCAAAGAGAGCGTTCTCATTTGTCATGGACTAGGGGCGAATAAATCGAATTTTATTTCTTCCATTGAGTTTTTAGTTAAAGCAGGCTTCAATGTTTTGATTTTTGACTTTAGGGGACATGGAGAAAGTGATGGTCATACTTGCTCGATTGGTTACTGGGAAAAATATGATGTAAGGGCCGCATACAAGTTTTTACAGAGTAAAGAGCATAAAGTTTATGGCTTAGGTTTCTCTATGGGCGCGGCTTCTCTTCTACATTTTGCCTCTACCCAGGCTAAATTCGAAGCCATTATTTTGGACTCTCCCTTCGACTCTCTTTCTCTTGTTGCTCAAGATCATCTATTTTTTTTTCCTCCATTCCTACGCCCTCTTTCTGTTCAATTGATGTTTTTTTATGCCAGAGTTTTTAACCAAGCAAAACCTTCCCAGATAGATAACAAAAAGTGGTTGAGCCAAATAGAAGCTCCCACCTTGATTTTTCACGGAGAGGTCGACTCTGTCATTTCCGAGAAACGTTCCCGCGCTCTCTCTGGAAAAAACGTTCGAAGAATCGTGGCTCCAGGGAAAGACCATGTGGAGTCTCTTCTTTCTGGTGATCCTCATTATCAAAGACTAGCGATAGATTTTTTTCAAAAGAAAAACTAAAAGAAAAACTAAAAGAAAAACTAATTTATGGATAAATTCAGAATTGCAAAGAAAACTCTCTCTAAAGTATTTCTGCTGGTTACTATATCTCTTCTTGTTCTGGGATATTTCTACTATGGTTTAGATAAGTACTTGTCGTTTGAGAATCTCAAAGAGCAACAAAAGCAGCTCCAGGATATGTATAATAAAACCCCTGCTTTTTCTCTCTCTTTTTACTTTATTGTTTATATTGCTGCCACTGCCCTATCTTTGCCAGGAGCAGTCATTTTAACTTTAGCAGGAGGAGCGATTTTTGGCTTTCTTCCGGCACTTTTTGTTGTCTCTTTTGCCAGTACTCTTGGAGCAACTTTGGCCTTTTTGCTTTCGCGTTACTTGTTTTCTGGGTGGGTGGAAAAAAAATGGAGCTCTCGCTTGGAAACTGTTCATCGGGGAGTTGAAAAAGAAGGAGCTTTGTATCTTTTTACCCTCCGACTCATTCCCATTTTTCCTTTTTTTGTTATTAATCTAGTTTTTGGTTTAAGTAGGCTAAAAACATGGACTTTTTACTGGGTAAGTCAAGTGGGCATGCTGGGAGGAACGGCAGTTTATGTATATGCCGGAACACAAATCGGACAAATGGATTCCCCTCGCGATATAATGTCCATGAATTTACTTTTGTCCTTTGCTTTAATAGGTCTTTTTCCTCTCGTGACCAAAAAAGCCTTACCCTTTATTCAAAATAGGTTTCGCTTTAACCACTCCCCTAGGGAGGAAAAACTATCATGAGTCTACTCCCGCAAGTAAAAACAGAGGAAGAATATGAAAAAATTTCCCAAAATGAAGAACTCTGTCAGTCTGTTTTAGAGACCATCAAAGAGCGGCATAAACTTTCTGGTTCTATTTTTCGCTATAAGGATGGCACTCAGATAGTTTCTGCACTAGGGGATAATTATGTTGTAAAGGTTTTTGCCCCTATTTCTCAGAAGAATGCAGATAATGAAATCCATTTTCTAGAGTATCTTTCCGGGAAAATGTCTCTGGAAACTCCCGAACTTCTTGTTCATGGTAAAATCGATAACTGGCCTTATTTGGTTATGAGAAAACTTCCAGGAACACTTCTTAAAGATATTTGGCCTAGTTTTTTAGAAAAAGAGCAAATAAGCTTATGTCAGGATATAGGAAAGGCTACAAAAGAGCTTCACCAAGTTCCTTTTCAAGGAACGGATTCAGACAAGGCAAAATGGCAAAAATTTGTTTCTCAACAACAAAGAGCATGCTTAGAAAAGCAGAAAAAATTAGGTCTTTCAGAAAAATGGTTGAAGGAAATTTCCTTCTATACTCAAAAAATGCCTGAACACAAAGAGAAACTCGTTTTACTTCACACAGAGCTTATGCTTGATCACTTACTGGTGAAAGAAGAAAATGGAACTTGGAAACTATCGGGTCTTATTGATTTTGAGCCTTCGATGCCTGGGCACCATGAGTATGAATTTTCTTCGGTAGGAGTATTTATATCTCAAGGAAACTCTAGGAAATGGAGAGCTTTTCTAGAAGCCTACGGCTATTCCCTGGGAGATTTGGACGAGAATTTCTCCCACCGCATTATGTGCTATCTATTATTGCATCGTTACTGTCATCTACCTTGGTTTCTTAGCTTAGTTCCTAAAGAATTTTCTCTACAGAGTTTAAAAGAAGCTGCTGATTTTTGGTTTTCTGTGTAAGGAAAATGTTTTGAGCTATTCATTTGAAGTCTCCAGTCAGCTAAAAGCTTCTCCGGAAAAAGTATGGCAACACGCGACAAATATGTCGGCCATAAACCAAGAGCTTGCTCCCTTCCTTAAAATGACATATCCCAAAGAAGCGATGAAAACTTCGATTGAAGAGGCTCCATTGGGAACGCGCTTATTTCGCAGTTGGATTTTGCTGGGAGGACTTATTCCTGTTGATTACGATGACGTTACCTTAAGAGAGATTGATAGGGGAAAAAGGTTCTTGGAAATTTCTCCCATGTTAACCCAACAGGAGTGGTCTCATGAAAGAATTGTCAAGTCGTGGGGAGAAGGAACAGAGGTGATTGATCGGGTTAAGTTCACTCCTCGTCTTTGGTTTATAGGTAAGATCTACCATTTTTTTTCGTACAGAGTTTTTCTCTGGAGACATTATCGGCTGAGGAAGATTTTTGGAGAAAAATAGAAAATTATAGAGAAAAGTTGAAGAAAATGCTTTTTGGTGTTATAGTTATTTAACTAAATAAACTTTTACTAGAAAACATTTTTCGCAGTAGTATTACTCCATGATAAAAAAAACTTCCTACTATATCATTCTTTTTGTCGGACTAGGATTGATTACTCCCTGGGCTTGCGCCTTTACTCTGGTAACCTTCTCTGGTTCTGTTTTTAATTCTGATACCACAGCCATGGACACGGCGATGGGACTAAGTAACCACATTATAGAAGACTTCTCCGACACAACTCTTGTTTCAGGTCTGTCTATTCAGTACAACAGCAATACTCCGATTACAGCTTTGCCTGGGATATTTAACGTCAATGCTCCTTTGACTTTAAATAACGGAGAATCTTTTGCGGGAGGAATGCCCAACAACTCTTGGGATGGGGAAGAAGCACTGGTAAACAATGAAGACAATCGTTTTGACTTTCCTTTCATTGCGACAACGACTTTTCATATTGCGGATGGGACGACTAGCTTTGGAGTGGGAATGGCGAATATGCAAAAATCCAATGCCGCTCATGACGTCTTAGTCAATGGAGTAAAGCTAGCGGATTTAACCTTTCCTGATGATCCGAACTACACCGATGGAATTTTTACTCGCAATATCTACTTCATTGTTCAAGCCGAAGCGGGAGAAACGATCAACTCTGTCAGTTTACAGGCCACAAGTACTAATGAAGCCTTAGTTTTTGATCACGTAGCTATTCTCTCTGACACTGTTCCCGAACCCAGTAGCTGGGTTTTACTTTTGGGAGCTATGCTCTGGGGAATTTTTCCTAGAAAAAAATAATAATCATTTTTCTTTGGATGGGGAGGTTGCAAAAACCTCCCCATTAAAACTGAGAGTTACCTCTATTTTTTAGTTATCTTCTTCTATAGGTACTTCCATAGGAGGCATCGGTTCTATTACTTCTTTTTCCTCATGCCCATATTTCTCTTCAGGATACCCTTCAGAAAACCCTTCTTCAGAATACCATTCATGACCAAGATCCTCTTCATAGTACCCTTCCTTGTCTTCCTCTTTGTAATCTGTAGGAGGCATAGGTTCTTCAGCGCCTGGACTAAATTGCTCCATCAACTGAAGAGAAGAGTCGATTAACTCTTGAGGTCTGTAGAAAGAGCGGATCGTAAGAGTATGGTCTTGAAAGTATATCCCTAAAGAGAAAGGAGTAACTTCTCCTCCAGGAAAAGCTTGCGAAGGATTAAAGTGAAGAAAGCTAGTCGCAGGGGAATAGAGCTTTCGTAGATGCTCATCATAGTGAGTGTTAGAAGTTGAAGTGCTAGCTGTTGCTTCTCCTCGTCGTGGAGGAGTGACAGTGATAGTATCTCCTTCTAAGACAATACTTCCTCCCTCGATTTCCCAGATTCTCTGGTTTCCTTCTACTCGAGGCTCTGGATTACCAGATCTAGCAGTCTTAGCAATGGCGGTAATCGTATTAGATGCTTGGTCAGCGTCTCGCACTCGAACAAGAATACGTAAAGACTCTGTGGGGTCGCCCATGATATTGTCGACTTTAACTCCCACTTCAAGAATATTGCCAAAAATATCTTTCCCCAGATCGACTCCTACTTGACTAAACTCCCTGGACATCTCCTCACTAAGAGAACGACCTCTATTTAGAGCTTTGAACAAGGAATCTTTGCGGACAATATGCTTCCATATTTCTCGAGGATCTTTTAAGGCCAAGGCAAGAACAAAGGGAGTTTCTTCACTCACTCCAGAGAGAAGCTGAGCAGGAGAATCAGGGCCTTCTAAAATAACATTTAAAGGACTGTCCTCGTGAACTTGAATATCTAGACGAACATTACCATTACCTTCAACAGTAAACGATGCATTCTCAATGGAAGAGAACTCCATTAGAGAACTTACTAGAAAAAAATCATCTTTCTCATAGCGAGATAAGATTGCCATAAGATAGCTCAAAACAGTGGGAGTATGGCTTTTTAGCTCGAAGAGATTTTGATTAGAGGCCGGAGCAACCGCATTTTTGGATTGCAAGATAAACCGTTCGATAGTCAAAGGGTCCATCGCTATAGCAACGCTCCCGTTGCATTCGGTCATCACTGCACCTTCTCCTCGGCGGCTTAAAAACCCATAAATCTTTGATCCAGAGTAATCATAGCTCAAAAACTGCTTTTCTCCTTGAAAAGGAGTCAAAAGCAAGGGAAGTAACTCTTCGCTATTAGGAGATCTTTCAATAACTACCAAGGGACGTAAATTATCGTCGTCTTCTCCAAATCCAAGGAGCCAAAAATGAACTCCTCGGACTCCTCGAAAAGCCTCAATAATAGCTTCTTCATTGATACCAAACATTGAGCTGAGTTGCATAGCACTTTCTTGGAAAGCTTGCTCAGGACTTCGTCCTTCCATCGCGAGATCAGAAAGTCCTTGATTAGACTGAATAAGTCCGCGAACTTCTTCTAAGCTCAAGTGACAATAGAGGGGAGCTTCTCCATAACTAGGTAAAGCTGCTCTGTTCTCACTCATATTAGCATCAGGGGCTCCTAAAACTAAAGAAATAACCATGGTAACAATCTGCATGATTTCATGGTATGGATTCATCATTAAGATAATCTCCTTTTCTGGGAAAATTTTATTATAAAACTACTGTAAAATTACTTTAAAACTACTGCAAAACTATAGAAGTATGGAGGGCCATTCCATACTTCATACATTCTTCGTCGATATCAAAACGCGGGTCGTGACAAACGTAGTGAATGCCTTTTTCTTCATTGCGGCAGCCCAGAAAAAGGTAAGCACTAGGAATTTTTTGCGTGAAATAAGCAAAGTCCTCTCCTCCAAAAACACGTTCGTGAGGAAAGATGACTTGCTCAGGAGGAACAATTTCTAACATAGCTCTGCGGGCTTTTTCGGTACAATTTTCATCGTTAAAAGTTACAGGATAGCCTTCCAAGTACTTCAAGCGACACTTTACTCCATACTTGATTTCTGTTCCTCGTAAAATATCTTCTATTCTTTGGCGAATGGTTTTTTGAATCTCTTTTTTGTAAGTGCGTATCGTTCCTCGCAGGAGAGCTTGGTGAGGCATTATATTAAAAGCACTGCCCGATTGAAATGTCGTAATAGAAAGAACAGCAGAGTCTAAAGCTTTCAAATTTCGGGGAATAATCGAATGCAAGCTTGTCACAACTTCACTTGCGACAAGAATCGTATCGATTCCTTCCTCGGGAAGGGCGGCGTGAGATCCTTTTCCTTCAATCACAATTTCTATGTTATCTGGTTGAGCCATGACTTCACCAGGAGCAGCCCCATAAGAAGAAGCGTTAAGACTGGGCCAGACGTGCAAAGCGTAAATCTCATCTACTCCTTCAATGGCTCCATCCTTAATCATGGCCGGAGCTCCTCCGGGAAGTTGTTCTTCACAAGGTTGAAATATAAAGCGGACGTGATTTTTAAGTTTTGCTTTCATTTCACAAATAACTCGTGCAGCTCCAATCAGCATTGCGGTATGGGCATCATGCCCGCACATATGAGCTTTCCCGGGAACCTTTGATTTGTAAGGTGGAGAAGCTATTTCATCCATTTCAAGAGCGTCCATGTCTGCTCGCAGAGCAATGCGACGATTAGCCCCAGGTATTTCTAAGTCGGCAACTACTCCTGTTCGGCCAATTTTCGTTTGGACTTTTAGTCCCAGTTTTTCCATTTCCTCAGCGGCAACTCCCGCAGTTCTTTCGACATCAAAGCCGGTCTCAGGGTGCATATGTAAATCTCGCCGAATGGCCACAATTTCTTCAAAATGCTTTTCACAACGTTGAAATACTTCTGACATTATAAAGCTTTCTTTCTTAGTGGTGATAAACCAAGATTAGTTCCCAGATTTTTTATATGTGCAAAAAATAGCTCGGATTAAGCGTGTCTCTAGTCCGAACTATCTTTTTTTAAACGAACTCGCAACTCAGAAGGCCACTCGCCTACTCTTGTCGAAGCTTCTCCTGAATTAGACACTTGGTAAGATTTACTGTGGCGAATTACTCTCACCTCTTTATTGACAAGGGCATCTTGGGGTTCATAGCCTTCTTTTTCGATGCGTAATCGAAATTTTTGTAGTGTGTAAGAGAAGTAGACTGTGCAAGGAGATTCTCCTACATACTCTTCCTCTAAAAAGACTTTAGCTCCCTCTGGTTCTGTTGTGACAAGCATTCCAACACTACAAGAAGAGAGAAAGCAGGCAAGAATAACAAGGTAGCGCATGGTATTTTCCTTTTTTGTTACGAATAGATTTTTAAAAATCTCGAGTTACTCCCAGGTAAAAAATGGGCGAGTCGTCTTCATCAATACGTTTTCCTGCTTGGATGAGAAATGGATTTGTAGAGAAATAGAGAAATAGAGAAGTTTTTTCCGAAGGATGAAAATTTAACTTAGTCGTAAATTCTTGGTAGGCTTTCTCAAGAGTTTCTCCTGATTTCTGGGCTTCAGAAGCTAAAGATTCTTGCGAAAAATAGATATCAAAGTTCTCTGCGGAAAGAACTTCATACTCAGGGATGCTTGTTAGGCTATTCTCATCATTTTCTTGAGAAAAGAGAGTCGTGTTAAAGAAGAAACAGAAAAAGAGCAAAAGAATCGTTTTCATGGTTGAAACCTCTCAAAGACCTTACCAAAAAAGACGTTTCATTAATTTTTCCGAGAATTTAGAAAATAATTGGGCCATCACAAAATGTCTATAGACAGCCTAATAACATTAAGTTACAATACCGGCCTCAGAAAGGAAAGAAAAAACATGACAGGTATGTTAATCAATTTGGAAGGAATTGATGGAGCAGGAAAGCGAACGCAGTCTGAGCTTCTCAAAAAAGAGCTAGAAAAACAAGGGTTTCGTGCTCTTTTATACTCCTATCCTGATTACCAATCTCCTTATGGAAAAATTATTCGACAATTTCTCAATGGAGAAATTCAACTTAGTGCCGAAGAGCAAATACTTACCTATCTAATTGATATGGTAAAAGATAAAGAAATGTTTACCCAAGAGCTAAATTCGGGTAGTTATATTATTGTAGACCGCTACTTTCTCTCCGCCATAGCTTACCAATGCGCTAATGGTTTCGATTACCAAAGAGCAAAAGAGCTCGTTGGATTTCTCGAACTTCCCGTACCCGATCACATTTTCTATTTAGACGTTTCTACTCCTGAATCGATGGAAAGAAAAATGAAACAGAAAGGGTGCCAAGATCGTTTTGAGAAAAACAATCTCTTTCTAGATCAAGTCAGAGAAGTTTACCATAAACTTGTTGCGGAAGCTTTTCCTGAGCGTTCTTGGAAGTGTATTTCGGCTCATCAGCCCCTTCATGAAATCCATCAAAGCATATTAGGGCAAATAAACCTAGAATCTAGAATCTAGAATTCAGAATTCAGAATCCAGAAGTTGAAATCCAAAAAATCTAAATTGGTGCGCAAGTCTAATTTTCTACTGAATTCTAATCGGCAAAATACTGTGTCCAAAAGGCATTGGTTAAAAGCTTATGTTTTGAGATAACTCGTAGAGTGCTCCCCGTATTTTCCTCAATTAGCTTGTAGTTGTGCTCATCGACAATGAGAGTGGTCTTGATCGTATTAGTCAAAAGCTCATAGACCACTCGAGCACAAGCTCCTGCGGACCTTACAACTAAGATTCCATTGAGAACTCCACTACTTAAAATAACTTGTAAAGCTAAGGGATGAATTTCTTTAAATGTCTTGGCTCTTTTTTCAAAAAACAAAGCTACCTGAACGAGTTTTTCAATGAGAATTTTGGCCACTAAAGAATCTAAAAAAGAGCTTTCTTTTTTCTCTTCTAAAGTGAGAAGATTGAGATAACTCTCGACATTTTCTCGTTGGCTTAATTCAAGATCCTTCAGTTCTCCATATAAATCAAAGTCTGCCCAGTGTTTGTCTATTATCTTAATGAGACTCTCTTGGGGAAGACCTTGTAATTGATGAGTCAGAATTTGTGTGGCTAAGCTCGCTCCTTCCCCTCCCTCTTCTAAGTCTATCCCTAAAGCAACTCCTAAATCTTGGAGTTGATGGTCTGCCATTTTCATTAACTCTTCGCTGTCAATTTTATTTTCCAGATCCAGAAGTTTCGGAACATAGACAATAACAGGTTTTCCTTGCCCTAAAGAGACGGAAGCTTCACTGTCTTTACCAAAAGTATCGGTTTTTTGGGCCATATAGATGGAAATTTTGGAGCGTTTTAAAATCAATGCTTCTACTAAACCCTTGGCTACTCGATCTGCCACCCATGATTGAGTGGGATTAAAATAGCGCAGATTCAAATGGGAAATAGCGGAATCTTGGAATAGATCTGTGACAAAGGCATTGACAGAAATAAAATCCGCTCTTTCTCGCATAGAGGTCGCAATGTAAATATCCATGTGTGGCTCTGTTAAGTAAGCGGCTAAGTTTCGTAGTCCCATCTCCTGGGTTTCCTGAATCCGGGCAAGATCAGAGTCTTTGGGGGCAATATGAATAGCTTCTTTTTCTACCGCTTCAGCATCTATACTGCTAAAGAGAGTATCTTCTATCTCTAGTGGGGAGTCAAAGTGACGCAAAAGAGTTTGAATACGGCGAAAGTTTTTCAGAGAAACTTGGGCATAGCCGTGAGCCGATTCTTCAGGATGTTCTTTCAGCCACTGGGCAAATTGATGGAGTTTTGTCGAAAGCCCTTGTCGCTCCCTATGGTCTAGTCTAATTCGCTCAGCGGAAATATATCCTAGGTCGTCTAGCCGGTCGGCGGGAATATTTTCCACAGAAAAAAAGGGACGCCGTTTTGTAAATAAAATTTCGTCAACCGCTTTCAAGGGAGCCAGTTCCACTCTGATGTCAGGAGCACTACGCAAGACTTTAAAAGCTTGGCGAAAACTGCCGTATATCCGAATCGCTATTTCTTGGAACTCTTTAACCTTACGCTTAAAATCTTCTACCGAAGAGAAATTACCTTCGCCTAAAAAATGTCGAAAAAAATCACGAGAGACAGATTTTTCCCCATAGAAGGTAAGAATGGAGTTAAAGTGACTATAAGCTTGCTCTAAAGACATTCCTCGACAAAGAAGTAGAGAAATTGCTTCTATTGCCATTTTCTGGGAAACTTCATCTAAGTCATCTAAATGGACTGATTTTCCTAAAAATTCTCCGAGTTGAACTTGAAACTCCATCGCTTCTAAATAGCCACTGTGGGAGAACACACTGCTGGTGCTCTCAGGAATTTCCAAGCAATCGGCAATTTCAGAGAGCAAATTTCCTGAAGGAAGGCGTTTTCCTTGCTCTAGTAAAGCAATTGTGCTGACCGTGATTTCATCCGAAACTTTCTTCGCTAATCTCTGCCGATTCCATCCTTTTCTATGGCGGTATTGGGCAAATATTTCGCCTACCTTTTTGATATTGGGATTTACAGAGTCAGACACCTTTGCCTCCTATTTTTTGGGTATTTGTTTTGGGGGGATGATCTTGCTTTTCCAGTAGTCGTTTTTGCGCACAGTGCTATTATAGCATTTGTCTTAAGCAAATGAGAGAGAAGATTTTTCTTTCCCTAAAAACAAATTTTCTCTATAATAGAAGCTCGATTTTTTCATCAAACACCTTAATCTCTTAAGAAAAATCTATGAAGTCTGAAAAACAAAAAATAGCCTTGCTTTCTTTAGCTGAAGTGATTATTCCCTCTCTCCAAACAAGACCTATGGTAAAAGAGAAACTATGGGAAAATTTTTGCTACTTCTTGGGAGATATGGACACCAATTCCCAAAAGAAAATTCAGCTTCTCCTCTTCGCTCTAAAAATATTGAGTGTTTTGCGCTATGGACGGAGTTATCCGAAAATGAATTTCTCTCAGAGAGAGCGATTTTTTCTTTGGCTTCTTCATTTCCCCATTGCCCTTATTGTGGCAGGAGCGACCGGACTCAAATCTCTCATCTATGTATCCTATTATTCTTTAGATGAAAGTTGGGAAAATATTGATTACCAAGGGCCGCTTGTACAAAGAGAACTCCAAAAAGAACTCCAAAGGGAAACAAAATGAAGCTTAAGGATTGCTATGATGTTGTGGTAATTGGTTCCGGAGCAGGAGGAGGGACCGCCGCAGAAATTTTCAGCCGCTACGTAGAAAAAGGACTCTCTGTACTGGTTTTAGAAGGAGGACCTTTCTGGAAAAAAGAAAACTTCAACCAAAAAGAACGGGATATGTCTCGGATTTATTTTAACCGAGGGGCTATTTTTTCCAAGAGACTCAATATTGCCGTTGCCGCAGGAAGAGTCGTCGGGGGAAGCACAGCTGTTTATACAGGGGTTTCTTTTCGTCCTCCCGAAGAAGTTTG
Organism: Planctomycetota bacterium; assembly: GCA_029260735.1. GTDB lineage: Bacteria > Planctomycetota > Uabimicrobiia > Uabimicrobiales > Uabimicrobiaceae > JAJDCR01. Next base: position 144,526 of record JAJDCR010000015.1, on the reverse strand, counting down.
GCAAAAGTGGAAAAAGGACTACGGCCTAGATTTTTTCAATGCCGACTTTGTCCAAGACACCCTTGATGAAATCGAAGAAATGATCCATGTCGCCGAGCCTCCTCCTTCTTGGGACAACGATAATAACCGTCTATTTCGAGAAGGATGCGAAAAACTTGATATCCCTGTAAAGAGGCTCCGCTTAAACCTCAAAGGTTGCCAACAGCAAGGGCTATGTAACCTAGGATGCACTTCAGGAGGCAAGCAAGGAACTCTAGAAGTACAAATTCCCTTAGCTCTTTCGCGGGGAATAGAGCTTGTTCACAATGCTTGGGTTGATCATATCACTCCCGAAGAGGTCGTTTTTTCCGTCAAGCCAGCGTGGCCCTTCACCGAAGCCAACGTTCTTCCCGAAGGAAATTACAAGGTTAAAGCAAAAAATATTGTTCTGGCGGCAGGCTCTCTGCACACTCCTCCCCTACTTCTGAGATCGCAAAAGTATCTTCGAACAAGCCCAAAGAACATCGGTCGCTATCTCACTTTGCACCCTGCTTTCAATGTGAATGCTATTTATCCTCAGGTTATCAAAAACGACCGAGGCTTTCCCAAAACCTACTACTCTGATGCTTTTTCCGATAGCGAAGGCTACTACCTGGAAACCTCTTTTTATTTTCCGGGAGTTACCGCAAAAAATATTCCCCATATGGGAAAATCACACGAAGAGATGATGAAAAAATACCGACAGATGATGTCTATTTTACTTTTGTCTCATGATCCTGCTCGCTTCTATAACCGAGTAAAAATAGACCGCCGAGGAAACACAGTTCTCGACTATCGAGTAGACGAGGAAGTGCAAAATTCCCTCATCCAAGGATTACGAAGAGCAGCGGCTGTTTTTCTGGCCGCTGGTTGTGAAGAGATGGTTTTCCCTGCTTGTCAAAAAGAAAAAATCACCCCCGCAGATGCAAAAAATCTCGATAAATTAATTTCTAAGCGCTACCTTAATCTAATAAAAACCCCACTCTCTAGTGCTCATCCTCAAGGAGGAGCGCGTATGGGAGCTGATCCAAAAAAATCTGTGGTTTCTCCCGAAGGAAAACTGCATAATCATGATAACATCTTTATCGCCGACGCTTCACTTTTCCCTACCTCGGTAAAAGTGAATCCATATGAAACCGTTATGCTTTTGTCCCATTACGTTGCCAAGCAAGTAGTGAAAAGAGCATGGGGAGGTTAATTTTTTCAACGGAGTTTATTATGTCTAAGTTTATTTTTGCTATTCTAATTTTCACTGTATTAACTTTCACAGTAGCAGAACCGAAAATCGATCCCACAAAAAATCGACACCAAGAGCTACTCAAGCAGTATAACCACCTTCCTTTTCTAGAAGGAGTCTATGCTTTACTACCAACGAAGTTTTCCCCTACGTCTGTCTTTGAACTTCCCTCACAGGCCTCTCTTTATACCAAATTAGAGAAAACAGAGATCTATAGTCTAGCAGAAATTCAAATCGACCAAAAAGGGCAACTGCGCATCACTCAAAATATCGACCTAATCAAAAACTATACGACCCATTCACTCTCTTTTGTCCTTTCCGTCGATTTAGACAGCGGGCGCAATTGCAATATAGAGATTCTCAAGAACACTCATCCTGAGATTATCAACCAAAGAATCTTAGTTGCGGTTGGTAAAGTGACTCTCTTTGGGATTATGGAATGCGTCGCTCCTGGCCGAGAACAAGTTCGCTGCGGAACCCTAACCTCTAAGCTGGCGAATGTTTTACCCGAATTTGTTAAAACTTTGGAGAAGAAACCCGAGCCTGTGCGAAAGTAGAAAAACAGCTTCGGGATAAAATTAAGAAGAGACTGTTATCACCTCGTAACTCGGTTCGTAATCGTAATCGTAATCGTAATCGTAATCGTAATCTTAATCGTAATATCGTAATCCTAATCGAGTAACAAAAGAATAAAAGATTAAGATTACGATTAAGATTACGATTAAGATTACGATTACGAACCGAGTTACGAAAAATCTTAATCTTTTATTCTTCTTCGTTTTATTTTTATTCGAAAAAGAATAGGAATACAAAAAAGAATAAGAATTGATTAAGACTGTATAGTGAGTTTCGGATTTTACCTCGAAACGAAGTCGGGTTTGATGCAGGCTATTGACTACATTCTAAAAAGTAATTGCATTCAAAAAAAACAGGACGATACCGTCCTATCTAAAAAATATCCCACAAAAACCTCCAACAAGGAAGGAAACAACCATGTTGCGACTCTTACTTCTTTCTCTCTTCCTGACAGTCCCTTTTCTCTCACTTTCTGCTGATGACTTAGCCGATTCTCTGGAAACCCTAAAGGTTCGTTTATCCGAGCAAAAGGCAGCCGTTTTTGACATTCGCCCCGGTTCCTTTTTCACAAAAACAGCTATGCGTTTTTCTTTGAAAAGCAATCATGACTACCGCATTTTCCTTCTCGCGGAGGGGAGTTTTCGAGACCTTTATTTACGCTTAGACCTAAGCGATGATCGATCTAATTTACCTGCCCAAATTGGATTTCGGGGAGTGAACTGTCTTCATTGGGAAGTTACTACCTTTAAAAAAACGACGGCCTCCCTCTCTTTGAAGAAAGCCTCGCGCATTCAAAGGCGCTATGTCGTTGTTATTTCTAGCCAAGGAATACAAACCCCAGAAGGATTTGTTCGCGAGCGCGTGGTAACAACAAGAGGAGATGTTTACCAAGTCAACCAAGGCCAAGTTTTTTTTAACGGGAAGCTCTTTTTTTCCAAACGAGATTACCACATAATCAGTTTATGTATAAAGCCCAACGATGATATTTTTCTGCGCAGCGACCGGGGAGATGTCTTTCGCCGAAGAACCAACGTTTACAAGGTGACTCGCAAAAACCCCAATATTCGTTTCAAAAACCGCAAGGAGCCCGTGACTAAACTCGTCGCTAATAACGACGACCGATTATTTATGTTCCGCCAAGATGGTGCTATTCTCGACGAAAGAGGAAGGTTAATTTATCGAGGAAGTAAAGGACGCAAAGCAATTGATCTTATCGAGGAAGACAACAACGTCGTTTGGATCATCCGCCAAGACGGAAAACGCCAACAGCCTTAGCACCAAAATAAGGAAGTCACAAAAGGAAACCCCATGTCAAAATCCGCTTTCCAAGAACTTTTAGCCAATACCCGCCGTTTAACTGTTTTAACGGGAGCAGGGGTTTCCGCCGAATCTGGCATTCCGACCTTTCGCGGAGCAGGAGGGCTGTGGCGAACCTACCAAGCAACCGAACTCTCCTCCCCGCAAACTTGGAACCGTGACCCTGGTTTACTCTGGGAGTTTTACAACTATTGGCGGGGATCTATGCGCGATAAAAAGCCCAACCCGGCTCACTACGCTCTCGCCGAAATCGAGAAACGCTTCCGAAAAGACAACCGTCTATTTCATCTTATCACCCAAAATATAGACGACCTTCATCTCGAAGCAGGCAGCCAAAGTGTTACCCGAATGCACGGCTCACTTTGGCTCCTACGCTGCTGCCAATGCTCTCTCGTCACTAAAAACCAAGACATCCCCATCACTCCCGCCTTTGAAGGAAGCGGCTCCCCTGATCCCAAGGCCAAACAGAGCAAATTCAGCAAAGAAGATCTCCCTAAGTGCTATTGTGGAGGAATTCTTCGCCCTCACGTTGTTTGGTTTGGAGAAAGTCTTGCTCTAGAGGATATGGAGAAATCCCACGAAGCATCCCGTGAGTGCGATCTATTTTTAGTCGTCGGAACCTCTGCCTTAGTTTACCCCGCCGCGGGCTTATCCACAATCGCCAAACGAAGCGGTGCAAAAGTTGTCGTTGTAAATCTAGAACCCACTGCTACCGATGAAGTTAGCGATTTTAACTTCCCAGGGAAAGCCGGAGAGATACTGCCCGATCTTTTGATGGTCAATTAAATATTTGAAAAGACATTTTATCACCACAAAAAAAGGAAACCTCATGTCAAAATCTGCTTTTCAAGAACTCTTAGCCAATACCCGTCGATTAACCATTTTAACCGGAGCAGGTGTTTCTGCCGAATCAGGCATCCCCACCTTTCGCGGAGCAGGAGGACTATGGCGAACTTACCAAGCGACCGAGCTTGCCTCTCCTCAAACCTGGAATGCCAATCCTGGACTACTCTGGGAGTTCTACAACTATCGTCGGCAAATCATGCTCGACAAAAAGCCCAACCCCGCTCATCATGCTATTGCCAAAATCGAAAAACGCTTCCGAGAAGAAAATCGCCAATTTCACCTCATCACCCAAAACATAGACGACCTCCACCTCGAAGCAGGCAGCCAAAACGTTACCCGCATGCACGGCTCACTTTGGCTCCTACGCTGCTGCCTGTGCTCCCAGATCGTCGAAAACCGAAATGTCCCCATCACCCCCTCCTTCGAAGGAAGCGGTTCTCCCGACCCCAAAGCCAAACAAAGCAATTTCCAAAAAGAAGATCTCCCCAAATGCTCCTGCGGAGGAATTCTTCGTCCTCACGTTGTTTGGTTTGGCGAAAGCCTTGCTATAGAAGATATGGAAAAATCCCACGAAGTATCCCGCGAATGCGATTTATTTCTCGTCGTCGGAACATCAGCCGTCGTTTATCCCGCTGCCGGTTTGTCTGTCATTGCCCAGCGCAGTGGAGCCAAAGTTGCTGTTGTCAACCTAGAGCCCACCACAACCGACCAAGTTAGCGATTTTAACTTCCAGGGGAAAGCCGGAGAGATATTGCCTGATCTTTTGATGGTGGAGTAGATTTTTTTCGTTGTAATAAAGGAACAGGAATGCAGGAAGAACAATCAGTAGAAATCACATTCAAAGGCTCCGATAGGGAGCCTCTCGTCGGGCAAATGCTTTGATTTTAGGGATTACTATATTCTTACAGCAAAAAAACTACCACAAAAAACTACTTTGCAAGAAGTTGAAATTTATCTTAAGATTTAGGATGGGTATTTTGGTCTGCGTCTATTATTCTATAGGTTGTACAGAAGTAAAACGGTGTTTTTCGGTAGAAATCTTAATGAAGATGAAATTTGTCACCTCCTCACATTAAATTCCATTTTGGACATGAATATGACTATTGATACTTTTCGTCTTGCGTATTTTACCTTTTGGTGGCGTTGTTCAAAAATACCCAACCTAAAAACATAGCAAAAAAACAACCACGGACTTTTTCTGTTTAGTAGTTGTTTATTCTATGGGTAAAGAATGTATATAGGGAAGCCATTTAGCTTTGTTTTTACTAACTCGGGTGGGAGGGAGATGTATTAGTACAACAATAAAAGTGTAATAGCTATACAATAAAAGTGTAATAGTATTACAAATATTCTTTATTTTTTTGCCTATAAGTGTATTAGTTATACAAAAACAAATTATATAGATTAAAAAATGATGGTACTATAGAGCGAAAGCAATAGCTAATTTGTTGTACTAATAGAGTTTTTTTGTTGCACTAGTACAAGGAGCGGTGATGAGTAACTCCAGAGAAATTTATGTCAAGGAGAACAATCTGGCCCAGCTTTCTCTCTTTAATTTTGGGATGAGAAATTTCCGGCGAACTAAGGTGGAATGGAAGGATAAAAACGGAGAATACGAGCTTGTTTGTGCTGTTCCTGAGGGAGACGATGAGATAAAAGGAGTTCCTGGGGCGTTTGAGCACGATGTCTATACTGCTATAATGAGAATATGGGTTAAAGGTGGCATGAATGGGGACACTATAGATATTAGTTATAGCCAAGTTGCTAGGGAGCTTTATTTGAAACCTGAGCACTCTGCTACAAGAATTAAAATGGCGATCAAAACTCTTGCTAAATGTCGATATACTTTTAAACACTGTTTTATTCGAAACTATAAAGATGATACAGAGGAAAATAGGGAAGAGGTTGTTTTTTCATTATTTTCTGAGGCGGATATATTTGAGCAAAAGAGAGGTTCTAAAAAGAAATCTAGTCTTAAAAAGAGTAAATCTACTTTGGTTTTTCCCAAGCAAATTGTAAAAAACATAGAAACAAAGTACTATCAATTTTTGAATATGAAATGGTTTCGAGCTTTGCCCAGTGGACTTCCAAGAAGACTATATGAATTTTTAGAAAAAAAGAGGTACCTGAGCAATAATAGTGTCTTTGCTATATCGGAAGAGAAAATTTGTATGTGGCTCCCTATAAAGACAAAACATGTTACGAGCAGACGAAAGAACTTAAAAAAGATTTCTGATTCTTTAATAAAAGCTGGATATCTAAGATATTACTATTTTAATAAGACAAAAAAGCTTTGTGTGTTTGCCTACTCAGATGCAAAAGATCCTGTCTATCCAGAAAGAGTAATTGATGTTGAACCTGAAGAAGTGATTGTAAAAGAAACCTCTTTTGTCCGAGAACCTATTCCCCAAATATTAGTTGAATCGACAGAGCTTGAAAGACTTGTTTCTCTTATTCGGTTAAAGAGAGTGGGGAAAGCAACAAAGAATTTATTGAGCAAACACTTAAAAGAAAATGGATCAGAATACGTTGAGAGAAATATTCTCTATGCCAATGATAAAGCCAAAAGCTCTTATTCAAATTACTTGGGCAAATGTTTAGCTAACGATTATGCCGAAGTCTGGCATGAGGAAAAGCAGAGCAAACAAGAGGCTCTTCTTGATCTTAACGAAGAGCTTCGGCAAAAGGAAAAAGAAGAGAAAGAAAAAAGCAGGAAAGAATTGGAGTTGGCAGAGCTTCGTCAAGAATTTTTAGAAAAAGTAGAGAAGTTGAGTGATTTATTCAAGAGGATGGCAATGGATAGTGCCAAGCGAGAAGTTGATGATACTCCTTCTAAAGAATTTGCGATTAAGCCTACATATTCTATGAGAATTTTAGATATTGTAAATGAGATGGGTGGAAAATATCCCAAGGAAATTCTGACAATGGAAATCATGAAAAAATTGTGGAAGGAAAGAGTTTAGGACTCGTTTTCATAGGGTTCAATTTGACTGACTTCTCATGATAGTGCTTACACTTTTTTCTGAATTTCATAAATAGTAATAATAGTAATAAATAATAATACATTTTTATATTATCATTTACGAGATTCAAAAAATGCCCAAGTGACTTCTATTTTGAGCAAAATATAGATGAAATAAGGACTTTGAACGAGGTCGAAATTTTCGACTTCGGTAGAGTATACAGAAAGTCCTCGGTCTGCTTTAATTTCTTATATTTTCCATTTACGTTGGCGAGTAAAAACTAACACTGCAAACCCCATTAATAAAGCTAAATATGTCGATGGCTCAGGAATCGCGGCAGTGGCAGTAAAGTTTAAATTCAGAGTGTTCTCTTCCTGACTGATAGAAAACTCCCCTCCTAATAGAGAGTTTTGGAAATCGCTGATGTCAAAGATGAAAAAACTAGCGTCAAAACCATTGATGCTACCGAAGCTAAAGTCAATAAAGGAAAAAGAAAAATCCTGAGTTGGATCAAAATTGGCAGTAAGACCTGGATTATTACTGAGGTTTAACGAATTGATGTCGATGATAAAAGGATTGCTTGCATCAGCAGTGATGTTCAAAGTACCGTTTATATTCAAAAGATCGAAGCCTTGCCCAGCTTCTCCCAGTGCGTCCATGATCTCAATCTGAAAAATTCCATTGTCCTCAAAAGTAACATCATTTAAAGTCAAAATTCCTGTGCTGTTTCCCGGAGCAATGATTCCTCCATTGCCAATTTCTATATTATTACCGGTGAAAGTTCCAGTGCCTGTGATTGTTCCACTGTTGGTCAAAGTGCCAGAGTTGTCAAAGATACCATTGTTGCGTAGCGTACCACTGTTGTTGAAACTACTATTGTTATTTACCAAACCAGTAGCATTATTGTTAAAAGCACCGTTATTATCTACAAGGCCATCAGTAATAGTAAAAATGCCACTGTTACTTATTTGACCAGGAGAATTGTTGACAAAAATACCATTGCTTTTTAGCTCTACTAAACCATTTATGTTGTTGTTGAAGTTAAGCTCATTCTCTATCCCAGTTCCTAAAATATTATTACTGGTATTGACAACACCATCGTTGTTGAAAGTTCCGGCATTGAATATAAGGCCAAGACCATCATTGATATTGATAGTGCCACTGTTGTCGACACTATTAAAATTGGCAAAAAGACCATTGTTTTTTAGCTCAACTTGGGCATTGATATTGTTTGTGAAATTGCCCTGATTCTCTATAACAGAATCATTCTTGACATTGAAAATACCACTATTCTCTACACTATTAAAATTGGTCAAGCTACTGACTTCCAGATCAACCTCACCACCAGTGTTATTGTGAAAAGTACCATTATTGTCTATGATACTGAAATTGGCTTTGAAAACACCGCTGTTGTCTATCAATCCACCAGTGTTATTGTGAAAAGTACCGTTGTTGTCTATGATACCACCAATATTATTGGTGAAATTACCACTATTCTCGACTACAGCACCAGCATCGCTACCAGTATTATTGGTAAAAGTACCACTGTTGTCTATCAAACCACCAACGTTATTGTTGAAAACACCGTTGTTGTCTATGTTACCACCAATATTATTGGTGAAATTACCACTATTCTCTACTAAAGCATCAATGTTATCAATGCTATTGGTAAAAGTACCACTGTTGTCTATCAATCCATCAGCGTTATTGTTGAAAACACCGTTGTTACCTATTGTACCACCAATATTGTTATTGAAAGTACCGCTATTGCTTACATTATTTCCAGAATTGTCTTCGTTGTTGATAAAAGTACCATTGTTGTCCACAAGACCGTTAACATTGTTGACAAAGTTACCACTATTATCAATAAGGCCATCAGCGTTATTATTAAAAGAGCCGCTATTGTTTACAAACCTATTAAATATATTGTTGAAAGTACCGCTGTTATCTACTAAACCAGTAGTGTTGTTATTAAAAGTGGCACCATTGTCTATAAGGCCATCATTAATATTGAAAATACCAGTGTTATTTACAGAACCAGCATTATTAAAGAAAAGGCCATTGCTGTTTATTTGCACAATGCCATCAATATTGTTGTTAAAAGTAAAAGCGTTCTGTATCCCAACTCCGGCAAATACAGTCCTAGTGATTATTGAGATATCATTAGTGGTTGTGATAAGACCATTATTGTTGAAAGTACTCAGGTTTAATATAATGCCATTATTGTTGTTGAAAGTACCACTGTTGTCCACATCCCTAAAATTACTGAAAGAAGCACCGTTGGTTGTCTCAACCTGACCACCAGCGTTATTGTTGAAAGTACTCTGGTTTACTATTTCGCCATTATTGACGTTAAAAGTGCCACTGTTGTTCACCTCGTCATTATTCAAAAAAGTGCCGGGTAAATTGATGCCACCAACTTCAGTGACGATGCCTTCATTGATGTTGAAAGTACCAAGGTTGTCTACCCTATTTGCATTACCGAAAAGACCAAAGTTTTCTATATCAACCACACCATCAATATTATTGGTGAAAATACCCTCATTGCCTAGAATATTAACTCTTTGTGACAAGACCTCAACAATACCAGATTCAATACCGTTGATGATTACGTGGTCTATGAAATCTTGGATCAAGGCATCATCGCTAATGTTAATAACACCGCTATTGTCCATAGTTCCATCAGTGTTATTGGTAAAAATACCTGAATTATTATTTATGAAGCCACCAATACTATTACTGAAGTTGCCACTGTTTTCGATCAAACCATCAAAATTGGTAAAAGTGCCACTGTTATTTACAGATCCATCAATGTTATTGGTAAAAGTGCCACTGTTCTCTACGATACCTTTAACGTTGTTAGTAAAAGTACCGCTGTTCTCTACTAGACCATTAATGTTGTTGGTAAAATTGTCGTTGTTCTCTATTAAACCATCGATGTTGTTGATAAAATTGCTATTGTTGGTTACAGAACCGTTATTAGTGAAATTGCCACTGTTGCCTAACGAACCAAAAGTGTTGTTGGTAAAAGTACCGTTGTTGTCCACTACGCCATTAATAATGTTGAAAATACTGCTGTTGCTTATCTGCCCGGTAGAATTATTGACGAAAGTACCATTGCTTTCTACCTCAACCAAGCCATCAATATTATTGTTAAAATTACTATTGTTCTCTATCCCAGTTCCTATAGAGGTATTATTACCGGTTTGGACAGCACCATTGTTGTTGAAATTACCATCATTGAAGATAAGACCAGAGCCGTTCTCGTTGTTGAAAGTGCCATTGTTGTCTACCGTATTAAAGTTACTAAAATTACCATTTATTACCTCAATCTCATCATTATTTTCGAAATCACTACTATTAAATAATGTCCCGGAAACTTGAATGAAACCAAAATTTTCAGAACTTTGGGCGACATTATAAATATCATTACTAGCGATGCTATCGGGGGTCGCAGTATTAGGATTCCAATTAGCTGGATTGAGAAAATTTCGATCTTCTAAAAAATTTTCAAAAGTAAAATTCAGTGCCGAGACAAATTGGCTAGCAAATATTAAAAAAGATAAGATGAGGATAAATCTTTTTTCTACCATTATTTTCTCTCTTTCTTATTGAGATTCTATGTTACTTGTAACACTCTTCTCTAAAATTATGAGTCTTGGTACACATAATTTTAAATATCAAAAATCTCTTATTCTAACGTTTTGTGATATATTCTATTTCATCTTTAAATTTATTATATCATAAAATCACTATCTCTGGTAATTTTTTTTGCTCTTGGCTACTTGGTGGGTAGTGCTGAGGCTTGAGAGATTATGGCTGGTGAGTTTTATTTTGAGTTAACTATAGATGAAGTAAAAACTTTGAATGAGGTCGAAATTTTCGACTTCACCTGAAAAAAGGAAACGCATTCATGAGTAAATCAACGATAATCTGGATTTTTGCTATTCTCGGCTGGGTCGTATCTTATGTCTTTCTTACCAAATGGTTAATGAATAATCAGTGGGATTTTTTTGGTGGTTGGATTGAGGCATTTACTTCTTCTGATTTTGCTACAGGTTTTCTGATAGATTTGTCGGCAATAACGATTATGATGATTGTCCTTGCTTTGTCGGATCGTCATCGTTTAGGAACGAGGGGAAGTATTTTGGTTATTGCGAGCTTAGGGCTTTCTGTTTCGATGTCTTTAGGCATCTATCTAGTTTTGACTTGGCAAAAAACGGATAGCAAAACGATACAAACTGAGGCAGATAACAGTACGAGTTAGATAATTTTTCATTTTTTGCAAGATAATTTGTCCTCTTCAAACACTTTTATTATGATGAGAGTATATGTTTGAGAACGTTTGTCATTTAAACTTTTAAGGAGCTTGACGTGAAATTCTACAATTTTGTGAATTCAGAGGCGGTGGTACAGAAGCAAGGAAGTTGTCTTCCAGTCGGTGCTTTTGTTGTTGAGTAAGGTAATTTTTTTAGAGACTTAGTTTTCTCTTTGGGAAATCTCTGTTCTATTTTCCGCGTGGAAAAATTTTACCTTGTCGCTTAAGGTCTGGTTTTCACAAATCCCTCCCTTTTATCCTCACCAACAATCGCTCCTCTTTTTCCTCTGGCATTCCCTTGTTTTCTGTCTCCACCATCTCACTCCCTTTATTTATTTTAAAATTCAAAAATAATTTCCGGTAAGGAGTGTTCTTAGATGGAACAAGAAAACTATCTCGTAGAGTATACAGGAAGTCCTCGGTCTGCTTTAATTTCTCATATTTTCCATTTAGGCTTAAGATCTATCCACCACTATAGAGAGTGGTGTCAGAGGCATGATTTTTCTTCTCAAGAAAAAAGTGTGAATGATCTTTGGAAGGAGTTTCAATTTTACCAAGAGAGCCAAGCTCAAAAAGTTTGTGATGAAAAAAAGCTTATTGATTTTAAAGATGCAGTCAAAAGAATTTATGAGCGCAGTCTGGCTTATGAGGATATTTATCATCCTGCTTTGCAGACAATCTATGATGGCTTTGAAAAGAGTGACTGGGCAGAGGAGACTCTAAATTTTTTTCTTTATTTGCAACGCCACTCTAAATTGCTTAAAGATGGTGAGTATGCCAAGGCGGTTGTTGCGTTGCTTTCCTATCGATCTAAATGGGTTCGCTCTTTTGAAGGCTGGAAGCCAAAGAGCCATAGTTTGAAGAAGCAGTTTAGTGGCCTAGCTCAACACTTACTAGCTCGCTATCCTGTTCCTGCATTTATGGAGAATGTTTTTTTTCAAGAAAACTGCTTGCACCAGGAGTGGTTTATTCATCTTGGTATCGGGCAAAACATAAGTACGGCCTCGGGCCTTCCTCTGAAGTTGAATAAAAAAATGGCACATCATTTTCTTTTAGCTCCTGAAAAATATAGCGCAGAGGATGCTTTCATTTGGGGGCAAATACGAGCTTTAGGAGGAGAAGCTTCTTTGGTGGAAACTCTTCGATCTACTAAGGCGATGAGGGATTTTGCTCGCAATGATTTTTGGCTTACTGTTTTTCGCTTTTTCATTCAATTTTCCAATATTTCAAAGGAACAAATTGGGCCTATTATTGATTATATTATAGAGCATAAGTTTGAGCCTCGAAGAGTGTATACTTCTCTTCATGGATTTGTCGATGAGCCTCCTCTTCAACCTGATTTTACGATGAAAGGAAGAACAGGAGCTTCTTTAATCCGAGAGGTGGAAAAATGGCATGAGGATTTGGGAAAACGTCGAGTTGGTGCAAAAATAAAGTGGCCTCACTCTTCTGAAATCAACGATTTTGAATTTCATGAGGAAGATGAAAAAAATGGAGAACCTCGGTTGTGGACCATTCGTCAGCTTTTAACCAATTGGGAATTGTTCGAAGAAGGCCGAATTCTTAAACACTGCGTGGCTTCTTATGTCAAGTACTGTGTTAATAACCTTTCGACTATTTGGACAGTGGAGCGAGAGGATAATTATGGACGAAAGAAATTACTGACGATTGAAGTGCTTTCGGGAAGAAAGCAGATTAATCAAATTCGCGGAAAGAAGAATCGATTTGCGAAAAAACAGGAAATATCGATTATTCAAAGATGGTGTCAGCAAGAGGAAATAGAGTCTCCTTTTTCTGTTTGAGGGGTGTGCTTGGAGAAGGTAGGAAAGTTATTCACTGCGGAGCAGTGGGGGAACGTAGCCAGGGGTTTTAACCCTCACTTTTATACACATAATTTCAAAATTGAAATTCGGTATTTTTTAACATAACAAGCATAAAGTTTAATGGGCTTTGCGGGATAAACATATATATTAAAATGTGCCTACCGCAAAGCGGTTACATGTTATAGCCTGGGGTTTCAACCCCAGGAAACATAAAGCATTCCCCAAAATTCATGTGCTGAAGGCACATCAGGAAATATAGATTTTTTAATCCCAAAGATATTTTTTGTTATAAGGAAGAATTTTCTAAAACAAAGAGACCCAAGAACAAAAAATATAGTGCCTTCAGCACATGGGGTTGGGGTGGACGTCATTCCTGGGGTTGAAACCCCAGGCTTTAACATATTACCGCTTCGCGGTAGGCACATTTTAATATGTACGTTTATCCAGCAAAGCAAATTATGTGTATAAAAGTAAGGGTTTTAACCCCTGGAGATAAAGGCATACAAAGAAACTGGTGCCGTAGGTACCAAGGATATTTTTCCTGCGTACCTACGGCACGCTATTGTTTATTCCTCTTGTTTTCCAGGGCATAAATGCCCTGGCTACGCGCCTCAGTCACTACGCGACTTTTATAATGTACCCAACAAAGCAAAACAAAACTCACTCCCAGGATTATCGCGAGAAGAGCAAAGGCATAAAAAGTCCCTATGCTAGAGATGGTTAGAGTAAAGGTGAGGACCATGAGAAACTGTAGGCTCTGTCCTAAGGCGATTAGGGCGGTGTTGACGCGTCCTATCTTGTGGTTCTCGATTTTCTCCATAATCATGGTGTTACGGGCAACGCGCACTCCGGCGTTTGACCATCCCATGGCTAGAGCGATGCAGAAGAAAAAAGGTATCCAGGTGTTGATAGAAAGAGCTGTCATGCCTACTGTGAAGATGAAAAAGGACACTATGATGGCGGATTGGCAGCTTCTTTTTTTGGATAGTCTGGGAATGGTGAGGCCAGCTAAGACGGCTCCGAAGGCCCAAAATACTTCTCCTATACCAAATACTTCGGCCGAGGTTTTGAGGCTTTGCGATAGATGGATAGGTAAAACATAGTTGAAGGCCATTACTGTGCAAAAAGGGATGAAGCTGAGGAATAAAAATAGGCTGAGGGGAATATTTTCTGTTAGGTAGGTAAACCCTCGAAAAATCTTTTGTCGAGAGGATAGGTGCTCTGTTTCTTGATCTGCTTTTGGCTTGGGGGTGTAGTTTATCTGTGCAAAAAGAATCATCCCTAGGAAATAGCTGGCTCCATCTATAAGAAGAATATTTGTGAAAGGAACTTGTTCGATAAAAAGACTACCTAATCCTCCTGCCATCATCATGGCTACTTGTCCTTGGACTTCCATTAGGCCGTTGATTTTGTGGTATTCGTCTGGGGCGAAGATTTCTTGAACCCAGGCAAATAGAGTGGGGAAGTGAAGGCTGTATATGATGTGCCCTGCGGCATAAAGAGTAATGAGAACTTGGCTAGAAGGAGCTTGTTGTGGTTCTAGGAAAAATGCGAAGGCAAGGCTTAGTATCCCTCCTCCTAAGGCAATGAAGAGAGTGAGTTTTTTTCGAGAGACACGGTCGACTAAAGATCCGATGTAGGGGAGAAAAAAAATAGAGAGAAGCATAACCGCTAGAGTGGTGTAGCCGTAAAGTGTTTCTCCATGTTCTTTTTTGACTAAGAGCCAAGGAATAGCGATCATGGTAATCCCGGTTCCGGTATGGCTGAGAATATTGGCACTGAGAAGAAACCATAGATTAGAGGCAGGGTTTTTTGGCATAGTTGTTTTGGTTCTTGAGTGAGTGAGAGAAGAGGATGATTAAGTGATGTGTGGCTAGATTACCATCTTGAGAGGGATCGATCAAGATTTACTTTTTGGAGTTTTGCCATTGAAGAAGAAAAGAAGCTCACGCAAAGACGCAAAGATCGCAAAGAATAAATACAAAGATAAATAGGGAGAAGTTTCATTTCATTAACAGGAATATTATTTTATATTCTTCTTTGCGATCTTTGCGTCTTTGCGTGAGCTTCTTTTCTTCTTCAATGCTTTTATTTAACTGTATATTCAGAAAGTTTTTACATGAGAACGAATTTTTTTCTTTTCTCAAGCTCTTGAGCCAAAAATTGGGATAATTCTTTTATGCTAGGATAATCCCAAATAAGCGTTTCAGGTACAATGTAGGAAATATGTTTTTCGAGGTAAGTACAAAGTTCAATTGTTCGAATGGAGTCAATATCATAAGTGAGAAAATTTTTGTTTAGAGATATTTCGTGGTGAGAGATTTCATTTTCTTGGCAGAGCCAATCTATGATGTATTCTTGAATTTTTTCCTCGGTGCTCTTGTTTTTTTTTGTTTTGAAATTGTTTAGAGAAAAAGAATTAGTCGAAGAGCTTAGGATTCTTTCAATTCGTTTCTCTTCGGGATTTTTAGAAACCATGTAGACTGATCCGCTATCTTGGTAGATGGTATGAGTAATGCACTGGGTAAAGTTAGACAAAAAAGCTTTTTTGCAAGCGAAACGGATTACTTTACGACTGGAAGTTTTTGGTAAAATGCCAGGAGCGAGAAGAACTATGGAGTGAACGGAAATGTTAAAGTCTTGCTCAATAGTTTTTCTGATAATGTCAGCAATTTGGTTTGTGATAAAGTCTCCGTTTGGATTAGGATTGATTTCTTGAAAAATGACGAGTTTTTCTGGTTCACTTACTTTGATAGAGAAGGCTGCTGCGCATCCAGGACGAATTTGGGGATAGTTCTTTTGTTGGGCATAGATTGCTTCTTCTATATCATGGTAGTAGAGATTGTATCCTTGGATATTAACAAGATCTTGAGACTCGTGAGATAGTTTTGTTGTTTCCATGTTTTCTCTCCCCATATTTTTAATCTATGACGGGTTTTACTTCTGTTTTATTTCTATTCTGGTAATATTTTTCTATATTTAATAGTAAAGCAAAATTTGTACCAAAATAAGGAGGATAGATAAAATAAAGGATAGAGAAGTGAGGGGGAAAAAAGAGGGAATATTGCTAATAGAAGACAATAGTTTTGGCTAATAAATAGCTAATAGGGTGATCTTAAGATAAGATATCAAATTGGTGGTTAAGGCAGATGAGCTCTTTGCGGGTGATTCTCGTTTCTCGGGGGTATCCATAGGCGTTGTTAAAATAAATCACTCCATCAATTTCTTTGACTTGGTTGATGTGAGAGTGGCCGTATATATGTAGCTGAGAACCAATTGTGCGTATTTGCTCATCTAGGTGACGACTACCTAAGACAGGAAAGAGATCACGTTTACTAAAAATAGGCATGACGTCTATCCGAGGTAAAAAGTGAGAAAAAGAGATCACTTTTCCAGGGTAAGATTTTAGAAGGGGCTGGTTTTCGTCGAGAAAAAACTTTGTGATGGCAGGCATGTCAAACTCTGGGGGCCATTTACAGCGATAGAAATCTCCCCAGCTAGAAACTACTTGGTTCGTCGGTTTTCCAAAAGAAAAGTCGTACCAGGAGAGGAGGGGGACTATTGTTAGCTTGCCTGTGCTAAAAGGAGTGGTCTGAATACCTTCTTCTTGGCAGGTTTTTTGAAGAAGACGGAATTTTTCTAGAGAAGAGTACTGGGGTTCCAAAGATGTCCAAAGATCATGATTACCGGGAACAAACATAATTTGGGCAAAGCATTTTTTGAGTTGAACAAAAGTTTTTGCAACCTCAGGAATTTTGCTATGTATATCACCGGCAACAAGAAGGATATCTTCTTGGTAGTCTTTTTGCGAGAGATTCCATACCCATTGCCGATTCTCTTCAAAATCAATGTGTATATCCGAAATGGCAAAAACTCTCATGAAGCTATTTTTCTTTCTAACATAGGTGCTGGGAAATTATTTTTTCCCCAGGGTTTTACCACAACGAAAACCTACTTTGGGACTCGTCATGTCTGGCATCCCACGATGACGGCTTGTTGTACTTAAGTCGAGAGCAACGCTATCAAAAGCTCCACCGCGAAGACATTTTTCTTTTCCGGTTTTGGGCCCTTTGGGGTTTTTGATTTCTTTTTTTCGGTAATAAGAACTCTCGTACCAATCATTACACCATTCATGGACATTACCTGACATATCCATACATCCATAGGGGGAGGCCCCTTGAGGAAAAGTGCTTATAGGGGAAGTACTTTTGCTACCAAACTTTTTAGATTTGCAGTAGTTAGCTCTGAATTGCCCTTGGAAATTGGGAGAGTCATCACCCCAGGGAAAAGAACGCCGGGGAGTTGGGTTAGCTGTTTTGCTGATACCTGATTCTAAAACAACGCCTCCTTTAGCCGCTTTTTCCCACTGCGCTTCGGTTAGAAGATCTTTTTCTACCCACTGAGCGTATGCTTTGGCTTGTTCCCAAGTTATATTGACAACAGGATGGTCATCTTCTATAGCCCATTCTGGAAGAGGAGGCATTTTCCAGCGCCAACTAATCCAGTTGTTCGTTTCTTTGAGAAATCTCTTGTATTGGCCCCAGGTAACCAGATTTTTATCTACAAGGTAGGCTTCCAAATGGACTTTAGCATCAGGCTGTTCATCGCGTTTGGCGTATATATCCTTGCTTCCTCGATAAAATTCTCCTTCGGGGACGTAGCACATTACAGAATCATCTTTTTCGCAAACGATTTCCGTTCCTTGCCAATAAAAACCAGGCATAAAGTATTTTTTACGAACAGGAATAGCTCGGATTTTAGTTTGTAAAACGGGAATAGGAATTTCATCGGTAAGAGCAACAGGATCTCGCTCTTCTTCAAAACTGTTAGTTGCGCCAAGCGGAGTTTGCATGATATCTTCTTCTGCTTCATCAAGCAATTCACCAAAAATATCTTCCTCTTCTTCTTCTTCGGTCAACTTAGCTAATATTTGGTCAAACTCGCGAGCGAGCTCTTTTGCACTTGGTCTTTGATCAACTTTAGGGTGAAGCATTCTGGAGATGGTTCCAGAGATATGGACTCTTGCTGGCTCGGGAATCGTAGAAATACTATCGGAAGTAGAAGTTTCTCCGGTTAACAAAAATAAGAGTATTTTTCCTAGAGCAAAAATATCGCAAGCTGCTCCAATGGCCCCTTTTTGCCGCTCTGGTGACATATAAAGAGAACTGATATATATGCTTTCAACAACGGTTTCTCTTTTGCCTACCCGTGCTTGCTTTTGCGCTATCTTCATTTTGTTGAGAGAAGGATAAAAGTAGCGTAGCCCTCCATCTAGTAAGCAAACTTTAGATGTTTTCATATTAAAGATTATGTTATTAGGTTTTAAGTTGTTATGAATAACAGGCTTGCGAGCTTGGTGTAAAGCTTTGAGTGCTAAGCTAATTTCTCGAGCAATCGTTAAAACTTCTTCTAAAGTGGGAGGCTGTGTCTTCTTCTTTTTTGTGATGTATTCCTGAAGACTCATTCCTGGACAAAACTCTCTTACCACGTAGAGAGGACCACCTCGTTGTTGGGCAATATCATAAACTTTTGCTCCCCGAGAGGCATGAGAAGACATTTCACAAGCAGAAAGAGCAGAGAGAACTTCCTTTACTTCAACTTGAGCGTCTTTCCATAGAAGATGTAAGACAACCAGTGATTTGTTGTAGGTATCTTCACAAACAAGAGAAATACCTAAGCTGCCAATACCTAAGAGTTTCTTGAAGTTATATCGATCCTTATCGTAAAGATCATTTGATTGTTCAAAGTTTCTTAGCATACGAGTTAGGTGATTAGAAGCCTTATCATTTTTATTTTGCTGTAAAGCAAGAAGGAAAAGGTTCTTTTCTACTTGATAAAGAAAATCGCTAGAAAGTTCTGACCCCAGTTTTTTAGCACTTTTTAAAATCTCACGAGCTTCACTCAGTTTAAATAGAGAAGTTAAAATGACTCCCAGGTCATTCGCTAAATATGCTTTATCTGAGTAACTATCATCAATTTCAGCGTAGCATTTTTTAGCATCTTGGAAATTCTTTTTGAAATGAGTCAATTTTTGACGAACAAAAAATTGATTAAATTGGATTACAGGAGAAAGTAGGGACATAATCGGAGCTAAGTTTTTTTGAACTTCTAAGAATTTTTCTCGATTTAAGTTAGGTTTTTCTCCTTGGGAGTCTTTATCTAAAACTGTAGCTCCGTAGGTCTTTTTGTCGATTACACCAGTGATAGGTCTCTTTGTTTCTTGAGAGCGAATAACTGGATCTAAGCTGACTTCAGGTAAAGAACTGTCAAAGGTTCTATCGGCCTCGACTACAGGTTTGCGGATAGGAGAAGGAATGTCCATTCCACTATCTTCATCTAAGACTACTATATCTTCGACTGAGCCAGGAGATGAATCTGATTCATCAAATATAACATCTATTTCGGAAGAAAAATTCTCCGGTTTTTTTGTTTTTTCTCGAATCGAAGAAATCATCGGAGGAGAAGAAAAATCTATATCGTAAACCTCATCAGAAGAGAGTTCATCCTCAAATCCTTCGAATTCATCGACCTCATTTTGAATGGGACTGGAGATGTCTTCAAAAAGCTCTTCTTTAATATCTTCTTTAATATCTTCTTGGACATAAATGCTGCCTACTTCTACCCTGCTCTGATGTTTTTCTGATTGTTGAGAAAATTTTTCGAGTTTTTCTAAAATGGGGCCTTGCTTATTCAAAAATTGTCTCTGGTAGTTTTTTGCTTCTAAAAATTTTTGCATTTTATTAGCAGCATGTTTTGATTTGCTTTGGTTATGCGCTTGCCGATAGCTTTGAAATTGTTTTTCAATGAAGAGTAGTCGTTGTTGCATAGCGGCAAAGTCGATACAATCTCGGGGAAAATTAAAATCAGGATTTTTGAACCATAGTTGATAAAAATGATAGCTCATAACGCTGGCAATCCAATCGCTTTTCCGAATGAATTGGAACTGCGGTTCACTAGCCTTTCCTTCCAGAATAGCGGCTAGTCCTTTGTCTATAATTTTAGGTAAAAGAGGAGAGGATGAACTTTCTATGATATTACGAAAGGCTTCCTCTACATTAACAATTGTTATGTCATGGAGTTTGAGCAAGCGTTGCATGTTCTTAGATTCACAGATTTCATCACAAAGCTTAATTAAGTTAGCTTTGTTTTGACTTGCTTCTTGTTTATTTTCCTGAAAAAACTTGTGTAGTTTTTCTTGTATGAATCCCACAAATCTTTTCTGAGCCGGTTTTTTTGTTACGAGAGCTTCTTTTATACTAGAGAAAGTTCTTATGACGGAATCTTCGTAGCAAGAATGAATTCCATCTAAGGTAACTTTATTGCGCAGAAAAATATCCGTGATCTTGCCACTGGGCAAGCCAAAAATAGGATCTTCTGCCATAAAAACGACTGTTCTTGCTACAAAATGTGAAGAGGCTTGAAATAACTTTAATGCACCAGACATAACTTTTTCACCCAAATTTTAATCCGACGGCTTCTGGATCTCTAACACCTGTTCCTCAAACTGACCTTTCATACTTTTTTTCCATAGCGAATCTAGTTTTTGAAGTCTTTTTTTAGAAACCCCACCTAAAGTTTCCATGGCTTTGACAATGCGAACACGACAAATGTCTTTACCCAAGTACTCCATCGAGTCAAAAAGAGGAGGAGCAACTTTTTTTCCCGAAATGGCCACAAAGAGAGGATGAGTGATTTCGCGAATTTTCCATTCGTGTATTTGAGCAATAGCACGAATAGAAATACTAATTTGATCTGCTAACCACTCTTCCTGCTCTTCAAAAGCAAATAGTAAAACTTGTAATAGTTCTGCTGTTTCTTTAGCTTCTTTCTTTTTTGGCAAGACAGTTTCACTTGTGTACTCGACGTCTCGACTCCAGAAAAAAGAAGCCAAAGGCATAAAATCTCCGAGAGTATCCATTCTTTCACTGACAAGAGGCATGAGCTGAGCAATAAACTCTTCGTTTATCCGCCATGCTACAAGCTTTTTAGCCAGTTGCTGAGGGGTTAAATCCTCACGGATATACTTGCCGGAAAGCCAAGATAGTTTTTGTAAGTCAAAAACAGATCCTCCCAAACTAACTCTGTTAATATCAAAGTCAACGATCATTTCTTCTAGAGAAAATTTTTCTTCTCCATTGGGACGAGAATACCCCATCAACGAAAGATAGTTCAGAAGTGCCTCAGGAAGAAAGCCTGCTTCTCGGTAGTAGAAAATAGAAGTAGGGTTTTTTCTTTTAGATAGTTTTGAGCCATCTGGGTTCTTCAAAAGAGGCATATGAATGAATTCAGGTTTTTCCCACCCTAAGTACTCATAAAGTAAAACGTGTTTAGGAGTAGATGTTAACCATTCTTCTCCTCGAATGACGTGTGATATTTTCATTAAGTGATCGTCAACAACATTTGCTAAATGGTAAGTAGGAAAACCATCTGATTTCAAAATAATCTGGTCGTCTACTTCGCTATAATTGTAACGCACTTCTTCTCGGAAGCGGTCACTGATAACACATTCCCCTTCTTCGGGAACTTTCAAACGAATTGTATAAGGCTCATTTTTCTCTAGCTTATCTTGGATAGTTTTTTCGTCTGCATCACGATAAATATTATTCGTTTTTATCGGTTTTTGATCTTTTCTTAATTGTTCGAGCATTTCTGGAGTGCAAAAGCATCGGTAGGCTTTGCCCTCTTCTACTAGTTGCTCTGCATATTTACGGTAGATTTCCGTTCTTTCACTTTGACGGTAGGGGCCATATTTTCCGCCTACATCAGGGCCTTCATCCCAGCTTAATCCTACCCATTTTAGGGCATCTAAGACGGCCGTTTCGTAAACCTTACGAGAGCGAGTTTGATCGGTGTCTTCTATTCGAAGAATAAATTTTCCTTGGTTTACTTTTGCAAAAACTAAATTAAATAAAGCAATATAAGCTGTTCCTACATGAGGAGCACCTGTCGGAGAAGGAGCTATTCGTACGCGCACATCAGTCATAACTGTATAATACCAAGCACTTTCCGGAAAATAAAAAAATCGCTAAGAAACAATTTGCGAGGGGGTTAGTCAGAGTTCTCTTATGAACTCTTAGTTAAAATTAGTATCAATATTTTAGCAAGATTTTCCTGGGATGCTAACAAAAAGTACCTGAAATAATTAAGTCCTTCCTATAAAATTACGGAAAAGGGAGGTTCGATAAGGGAATTCTCAAATTTTTTATTGATTTTACCTCTCTTTTGATAGTATCATTACCTTAAATAAAATCAAAACCTCGAACAGCTACTCCATAATCCAAAACATTGGTCGTTTCCCGACCATTCCCAACAAATACTACATTTGGGATACCATATGCAAACACCTAATAAATCAGCGGGTCAAGAAGAACTGGCTGAGGCTATTACAAAAATCAAAGAACTCGTTAACAGTTCCCTACCTCAAGAAGGATATTTTGATGGATTTAAAAGTTGGCTCCAAGATCGCACCAACGATTGGGTCAAGACTTCTTTGAGAATTGGACTAGTAGGGATTACTTCCGCAGGAAAATCAACCTTTGTTAATGCATTGGCTGGAGAGGATATACTTCCTCGTGGTGCTCAACCGACCTCAGGGGTTTTGGTTATGTGTCGCAAATCTTCCGAGCGTAAGCTACGCATTCTTTTTAAAGACCAAAGTGAATATAGCTTTGATGGAGAAGAGTGTACCCCTCTGTGGATCAAACGCTACGCCGACGAAGAAGAAAATCCTACAAACGAACAAAATGTCCAAGAAATACATCTTCACTTGCCACGTTTGATGATACCTGAGAAATATGATTTAATCGATTCACCTGGACTAGACGCTTTTGGTCTTCAAGGTCATGAAGAACTTACTTTGAGAACTTTAATCCCTCTAGTTGATGTTGTTTTATTTTTGACTACAACCAAGTCCACCAGTGACAAAGAAAACCTGAAGGCTTTAGGTAACATATGCAGTGAAGCCAAACCGGCCATTGTCGTGCAAACTCACAAAGACGCAGTGGAGCCTCGCTACATGAAGGGGGGGAAAATTCTAGAGAGCGCTGAGCAGGCCCTAGAAAAGCATTCGAAAAGAGTGAAGGATCTTTTAGAGCAGACCATGGTTTTGCATGATGCTCACGTTATTCAGGTATCCTCTATTCAAGCTTTAAATTGTCGACTACAGAATCCTGAAGAAGATCCCAATGAAATAGAAGAGTGGCATGAAAGTGGTTTTGGGGAAGTTGTTGCTGTTTTAGAAAAACTTCACGCGAGTCTATCAAAAAACATGGCCCAAAGACGCCTTAGACTTCTCTTAAAAGAGGTGCAACAACTTCTTGATCGAGTAAAAACAGATTACTTTAGTGCTCGGGGAAAAGAGAAAGAGGCTCAGTACTATCGAGACTTAGAGAAACAACGTCTTGAGGATCTACAAAATGGGATTCCTTCTGACCAGGAAGCAAATTTTCCTGATGTTATGAAGTTTCAAAAAGACATTGGTGGAGTAAAAGATTTTTTTACTAAAGCCTTGGAAGAGTGGAAAGATGAAGATTTGGAAAACTTGTCCACAACAGTAAGAGACAAAGTAAAGGGAATAGAAAAAGAGTTTTTTCAAAAAACGGATGTCATAGAAGAACGCTTAAAAAAAATTGCCGAAGAATTATCCATAGATCTTCAAGCGGTAAAGCCAGAATATCAAAAACAAAAATCGAACCTCCCGCAGATCAAGCGCTATGAAGAAATCATGCAAGTTGAAGCTATTGCTGAAATAGGAGTCGGGGGACGTGTTAAACGTCTACTCGGAAAATTTCTTCAGAAAAGAGATTGGGGATACCAAGAAAAAAATGTCACGGAAATGTTTATTGATAGAGAAGAGCTTAAGGCAGATATTTCAGATTATCATAGTATCTATCGAGTGAAACTAAGCGGCTACTTACAACAGTGGATAGAAAATTGGAAAAATAGCACTAGTGCTATTCTAACAGCTATTTCTCAAAGAAAAGATGACGTTAGCTCCTCGGCTGCAGGAGTTGATCCTGAGCCTTACCGAATTCTTCTATCTGGAATTCGTGCTATTCGCGATGAGATGGAAGTCCTTTTAAGCGGAGACAATAACCAACGAACGAAAACGATGGGTTTTAGTGCTCTTAAGTACCGCAAGAAACAAGAGCGTTTTGCTCAAACAACCCGCACTCTGGGCAAAATGGATAAGATGCTTCCTTTACTTCATTCTGTCAGAACTATCGTTTTTACAAAAAAAACCCAAAGGTTTTGGCACGTCATAAAAACACTTTGTCCTGGAGAAAGTCGTAAGCAAATTTTAATTAGCACTCCTTTTTCCCATGAAGTAGGAGACTACCTGACTTGGATTGGAGACCTTACATCTTTGCACGAAGATCAATTATCGACGAAAATAGTCTTTTATGATACTAAAGAAGGCACCTTGCCATGTACAACTCTTCCTGTGCAAATGATGGTATCCTCTGCTCAAGAAGAAAGAGAACAGTGGTTTTTAGAAAAAACGAACATTGTTCTTTTTCACGATAGACTTTTAGAGATAGACGGGGCAAAAGAAGATTTTCAAAGGCTAGCAGCTCAAGCCGATGTTATTTTTCGGGCTGTTGATTTACACCAAATTGGACACGAACAAAATCGATTAAACAAATTGGAAATCCGAGATACTTTAGAGGAACAGAAAGAAAAGTTGGCTTACTTAGGGGCAGGAGCAGACCGTCTCCTTCGAGGGGGACAATTCATTGATGCTTTTAAATCATATATGAAACTAAAATCAGCGCCTGGTTTTGGCCTACGACCTTTTGTCTTAGCTGATGGAGAAGAGCTGTTAACCTCTCTTCTTTGGTTAGCTAATGGAATTGGAAAGAATAAAGATGAAATCAGTGATGAATTGCAGGCTTTCAGGGTTTTGACAGAGACACAGAAAGAGAACATTGCAGGCCGAGAAAGTTTTATTCGTAATTTCTTTAGAGAAGTCAAAGAATTTCGCGAAGAACAAGGACGATTAGATGGTTTACAGTAGGGCGTGTCCTCATTCAGCCCATCTCACGACTTAACAATACTGAGTTCAAGGCAGTTTCCTTACTATTGCTAAAAAAATACAAAAAATAAGCTGAATGAGGACATGCCCTAATTACAGGAGAAAATATGAACACGGAAAAAATGCATGGTAACGAAGCTGAATACGCTGGCTTTGTAGATCAAGGAACCCGAGCTGTACTTCAAGAAGCGGTTGCTAAAATTGTCGAGAATTTTTCCCAAACAGATGCTTTGGAAGATATGATAAGCTATTTGGAAGAAATTCGCGATAGCATCAAAAAAAGTGACGAGAGAATTAAAGAAGTTCAACAAAAAGAAAAGCAAATAAATGATAAAATGACTATGGTGGAGACTTCTGTGCGCAATCTTTTGCAAAGAATTCAAGAGATGGAAGTCCAAGTAGCCAAATCAGTGGATGTTATCGATGAATTTTCAGGAAACTTAATAAAACTGACGGAATTTTTTGAACAACCTCCGCTCAAAAGAATGTTTGGGCGTTTAGAGCCAGCTATTGAAGAAATTGAGTTTGAAGAATCTTCAGACGAAAATAAGAGCTAGTTCCATTTTTCTAAGGAAATTTCTAATTATTCATACAACCACATCTAAAAAACCGAACTCGTTTTGGAGTTTCGGTTTTTTTCATGCCAAGGAGCTATAAAACATGTCGGAAACCCCGATGATGCAGCAGTATTCGCGTATTAAAGAAAAACATCAAGACTCCATTCTATTTTTTAGAATGGGAGATTTCTATGAGATGTTTTATGATGATGCGCATCTTGCGGCAAAAGTATTGGGGATTGCTTTGACCGCTAGAAGTAAAGGAGCCAATGCCATTCCTATGGCAGGAGTTCCTGTCAAAGCGATTGACAACTATTTGGCCAAACTCGTTCGAGAAGGACATCGAGTTGCCATTTGCGAACAAATCCAAGACCCTTCGGAGGCCGATGGAATTGTCGATAGAGATGTTGTTCGTATTATTACGCCTGGCACGGTTACAGAAGACAGTGTTTTAGAGGAGAAAAGTAATAATTTTCTTCTTTCGGTTTTTCCTAGTAAAAAAGAGATAGGAATTGCTTGGGTTGATATATCAACAGGAATTTTTCAAGTTCAGGAATTTTCTCCGGCTCAGCTTGCTGATGAGGTTGCTCGCATTAATCCAATAGAGTGTCTTATTCCCGAAAACAAAAGAAAATTCAGTTTGCCAGAAATGGATGGCAGTGTTGACTTGGATGAATTCTTTCAAAGGCAAGGCATTTATTTAACCTTACGTCCAGATTGGTTTTTTGAGAAGACAAATGCCGAAAGAACTCTTTTGAATCATTTTAATGTATCATCTCTTGAAGGCTACGGATGCGAGAGTTTAACTCATGGGATATCAGCGGCAGGTTCTCTTTTTCATTATCTAAAAGAAACCCAAAAAACAGCATTAGCTCATATTGATAAAATCGAAAAATATGAAGCTAGCGAAAGAATGACTTTAGACCAGGCGACTCGTAATTGTTTAGAAATAAAAAGACCCCTACGAGCGGGTACCCGAAAAGGAACTCTTTTGCATGTTCTTGATCGGACTCGAACTGCAATGGGAGGGCGACTCTTGGCGCAATGGGTTACGGCTCCTCTTATCATTGTCGAAAAGATCCGAGCTCGTCAAGTAGGGATTCAGGATTTTCTAGAGTGCGAAAAAGAACATAAAAAAGTTGTTGAGCTTCTTTCTCAAATTCAGGATATTGAAAGGCTTTGCGCTCGCGTTGCTAATAAAAGAGTCGATGCTAGAGAATTGTTATCCCTTAAAAACTCTCTTCAAGTCGTTCCTTTACTCTCTCATCATTTGGCAGAGTTTAGATCTTTAATCGTGAAACAGTTGTCGCAAAATCTAGACCAAATGTCTGAACTAACTTCTTTACTTGAAGCGGCCATCCATCCCGAAGCTAAATCGAACCTTAAAGAAGGAGATATTATCTCAGATGGCTACAATTCCGAACTCGATGAGCTCCGCCAACTGCAAACATCTGGTAGCAATTGGCTCAAGGAGTATGAGCGAAAAGAAATTGAGAAAACAGGCATTTCAACATTAAAAGTGGGCTTTAACAAAGTTTTTGGATACTACATCGAAGTAACTCATACTCACAGCCACCGAGTTTCTGAAGACTACATCCGAAAACAAACTCTAAAAAATGCTGAGCGCTATATTACTCCAGAGCTAAAAGAATATGAAAGTAAGGTTCTTTCTGCGAGCGAAAAAAGTAAAACTTTGGAATATGAAATTTTTGTCCAAGTTCGAGATATGGTAGAGACCTATCTTCCCTCTCTTCGTCGTTTGGCCGATGCCATTTCCTGTCTTGACTGTTTGAGTTCTTTGGCAACATTAGCCCGAGAACGAAAATATATTTGTCCGGCTATAGAAAATTCACGAGTGTTAGAAATTGAAGAAGGACGTCATCCTGTGCTGGATGTTACTCTTGATAGCTCTTTTGTTTCCAATAATATTTATATGGGGCCAGGACAAGAGATTATTATTCTAACAGGACCTAATATGGCTGGAAAATCTACCTATGTAAGGCAAAGTGCTTTGATTATTTTGCTTGCCCAAATTGGTTCTTATGTTCCTGCTAAATCGGCTCGAATAGGTGTGGTCGATCGTATTTTTACTCGAATCGGTGCCTCCGATGAGATTGCAAAAGGACATAGTACTTTTATGGTAGAAATGATCGAAACAGCAAATATTTTAAATAACGCAACAAAACACAGTTTTATTGCTCTGGATGAAGTGGGGCGTGGAACAAGTACCTTTGATGGCCTTTCTTTAGCTTGGTCTATAGTTGAGTATATTCAAAAGAATATTCAAGCTAGAACGATTTTTGCTACCCACTATCATGAAATGGCCGATTTAGCAGAAGTCTATCCTAGTATTCGTAATTTTAATGTTGCTGTCCAAGAGTGGAATAATGAAATCGCTTTTCTTCATAAAATTGTCGAAGGTAGTGCGAGTAAAAGCTATGGTATTGATGTCGCTCGTCTGGCAGGTATTCCTAAACCTGTTACTTTGCAGGCAAAAAAAATTCTGGGCCGTTTGGAGCGACATTCCCTTGACTTAAGAAAATTTACAAGCAATTGTTGTGTTGTTGGAGGAAATGGAAAAGTACACGAGACTCTTTTTACGATGATGGGAGAGGAAGTAATAGATACTTTGTCTCAATTGAGCATAGAAAATCTAACTCCTGTAGAAGCTCTCAATATTTTGACGGAGTTACAAAGTGAGGCACGACAACTCTAAATTTTCATTTTCTCATGGAAAAGCGATAGAGGAAGATATTATAATTTAGCAAGATGTGTCATTATCAACCACCAGACCAGAGTTTTTTTGATTCGAGGAAAAATCAATGAACGAATCCCATGAAAACGCGAACACTCCAGAAAAGAAGGAGCATCGTATGGGAAGGTATGTTCTTCTCAATATGATCGGCGAAGGGGGGATGGGAAAAGTCTATAAGGCTAACGACACTATTCTGGAGCGTGAAGTTGCCTTGAAAATTCTTAAAGGCGATTCTGAGCAAGATGCGATCACTCGTTTTTTTCGAGAAGCTCGCGCCACTGCGCGGTTAGATCATCCTAACATAGTACCCCTATATGATATGGGCGAAGTTGATGGGCTGCATTTTCTTACAATGAAGTTTATCGAAGGGGGCTCTCTTTCTTGGCATCTGCACAACTTCAGTATAACTTTGGAAGAGTCATGTCTGATCATGATCAAAGTACTTGATGCTATGCACTATGCTCATCAAATGGGTTTTCTTCATCGTGACATAAAACCTTCCAATATTTTAATAGGGATTGATGGTGAGCCTTACTTAACAGATTTTGGTTTAGTGAAGTTTCTCAATAGCGATGTCCCTGCTATTTCTCAAACAGGTCTTATCATGGGAACTATCTCTTATATGTCCTATGAACAAGCTCATGGTGATGCTAAAATAGATTCTCGCGCAGATATTTATTCCTTGGGAGCTGTTTTATACGAAATGATTGTAGGAGAGACTCTTTTTCAGGGAGATACTATTGATGTTATTCTGGCAAGACTAAGTAACGGAGATATCATTCCTCCGCGTAGCAAAAAGCCTGAAATCTCTTCTTTTCTTGAAAAGATTTGCCTAAAATCACTGCATCGCGATAAGAGAATGCGCTACCAAACCGCTCGAGAAATGAAGCAAGATCTGGAAAAATTCTTACAATCAAGTGGTCCACAGGCAGATGTGGTAAGTCCCGCTTCCCCCTCTATTCCAGAGAACACTACTAAGAAAATGTTTGGAGATAAAAAAGCCAAAGCAATTTTACCTCGGTCTGCTCTAGAAAATAAAATAGCTAATCAAGAAGGTGGCTCGACGGAAAAATTTTCTCCAGAAGAATTAGCGGCTGTAAAGATATTTAAGACAGATGGAAAGCTTGATCTTGAGGAAAATATTGATCCCACAGTCATGTTTCCTCCCCCTAGTAAAACAGATTTGGAAAAATTGGATGTGGGGAAAAAGCCAGATCCAACGATGATGATTTCTCCCCCTAGTAAAGCAGATTTGAAAAAACTAGATGCGGGAGAAAAACTAGATCCAACGATGATGATTTCTCCTCCTAGTAAAGCAGATTTGAAAAAATTAGATGCGGGAGAAAAACTAGATCCAACGATGATGATTTCTCCCCCTAGTAAAACAGATTTGGAAAAATTAGATGTGGGAGAAAAGCCAGATCCAACGATAATGATTTCTCCCCCTAGTAAAAATCCATCAAGCACTGAGCGACAAGGGATAACTTCCGGTCCTAGTAATACAAGTAACTTAGACCCAAGTAAAACATTCACAGGAATTAGATTTAAATCTTCTTCTCAGCGAACGGATGACACCGCATCATTTTCCAATACAAAAAGATTGAAAGCTCAAGACCCACCTTCTAATCCAGGTATTAGATCAAAAGCTCCTTCTTCAAAAGAAAATATTACCTTTGGCCCTAGCTCAACAGAGAAAATAGATCCTGCTAACTTGGCTGCCTCTCGCTCAAGAAAAATGTTCAAAGTGAGTCCTCCTAGCGAGCCCAGAGAAATAACATCGGGACCAAGTAATACGGAGAAAATAGATCCCAAACTAGTTCAACTCAATGCCCAAAAAAAATTAGATGAATTAAAATCTTCTTCCATTAAAAAGATAAAAAGAGTTCCTTTACCTAAGGAAAAGGATACAGAACAAACAGGAAGTATCACTAAATCAAATAATCAAACGGGAATACATGGCGAGGATCCTTTTCCAGATTCTGCGAATTGTGAATCTGGAGAAACAAAGTCTTTCTTTGACACTATGAGGCACTCTGCTTTCATTCAAACAGAGCGCTTACTTAAAGACTCCAAAGAGAAAGATACCCAAAAACGAGTTCCGGAAGAAAACTCGTTTCTCGAAGATCTTCAAAAGATGGAGCATCCCTCTGAAAGTCCATCTTCTCGAGAGTCTCCTGTAGATGATTCTATTGAGAACGTTTCCTACAAAGGTTCTCAAAACAAAGAGTATCCTCTGGAAAGTCGATCTTCTGAAAGTCCATCTTCTGAAGAGAATTCTGAGGAGGATTCTGTCAAAAACGTTTCCTACAAAGGTTTTCAAGACAAAGAGTATCCTTTAGAAAGTTCGTCTTCTGAAGATTCTCAAATGATGGAATCAGAAGAAAAAAAAGAGGTATTTCATCTAGAAGGAAGAGAGCACCTAGAGGAAAAATTACAAGAGCTCTTCGATACAGACACTCCAGGATCTTTCATAATTCTCGACTTAGATAACTTTGAGAGCTATGTTCAATTCTATGGGGCTCTTAAAACCCAAGAAATTCTTGAAAATATTCTCGATGCTTTAATTTCTGCCCTTGAAGGCCGAGCGCATATTTATAGAGAGATAAGTACAGGAACTTTTACTTTAGTGATGCCTTACTCCAATTCTCGAAAATCTTTTCTCTTAGCAGAAACAACCCGCAAGTATGTAGAAAAATTTCAGGGAGATCCATCTGCTGCAGAAACTCAAATAAAGCTTAGTTTAAGCGGTGTTGTTTTGGCTTTTTCTGGCGAAAATGACAAGGTCAATGATTTAATTGATAAGGGACAAGAATCTTTAATTCAAGTGAAGGAAAAAGGTGGCAATGCTATTGTAACACCTACTTCTAGTACTAACTTAGTACTTACCGCTGTTGATTTTTCTTCTCCTGTATTGCTCGGATGTGAAAAAGAAATAGAGCAAGCCAAAAGTGTTTTGGTCTCCGAAACGGCAAAAATCTTATTGTTTTCTTCTCCTCGTGGGTACGGAAAGACAAAGCTTTTGCGGGAAATCCAAGCACTTGCTGGTTTTGCCTTTTACCATAGTTGCCGAGAAGCTGAAATAGAGGAGCCTTATAGTTGTGTTGCTAGAATTATAGACCAATACTTCATGGATAAACCAGGGGAAATTGAAGAAGCTGTCAAACAAATGTGGGATGAAGAAATTCATTTCTTAAAACCGTTGTTGCGTTTTTTACGCCCTGTAAAAACGAGTAAAATATCTCCAAATGTCCCCTTAGAAAAAATACGTAAAACAACTTACGAAGGAATATGCTTTCTTTTAGAGTACATCGCAAAAGATGAAAAGTTAGCTATTTTACTTGATGATATTCAATATGTAGATCAAGTTACTCTTTATGTCTTCGATTATTTTCTTCGAATTCAGAAAGTAAACATACAAGTTATTGCAACCATTAATACCGATTTAATTGTGGACGAAACTCCTTTTTTTAAACTAGAAGAACGGTTTAGGTCTAGAGCTAATTGGCAAGAGATGTCTCTTCCAGGATTATCGAGTGAAGAAATCCGGGGCTTTTTAAGTACTGTTTTAGAAGATTACGATCCACTTGAAACAGTTCGGATCTTAAACGACTTATCTCAAGGAAATGCTTCTTATATTGAAAATGCTTTAACTCTTCTTTACTATCGAGAAAAACTAATAAAAAAAGGCGAGATATGGTTTTTTGATATAGAAGAAGGTGATCTTCCCGCCAGTTTAGAAGAATTAATTTTAGAACTAGTGAAAGAGTTTCAAAGCGAATCTTCTCTTCTTATTCAGCAAGCTGCTGTTATCGGAGATCCTTTTTCTTTTAACTATCTAGAAGAAACGAGTGAATACTCCGGTGATCAAGTACGTCAATTCATAGAAGAAGCAAAGCAACTAGGTTTAGTCGAAGAAACGGAGGAAGATGTTTTTCGATTTAAACAAAGTAGCTTTCAGAATCTTATTTACTATGAGATTGCTGATGAAAGTATGCGAAGTCGAGTACATGAAAAAGTTAGTCAACTCATGAATCGCTACAAGGTAGGAGACGGTCGGGAAGGCCATGGTTTAACTCATCATCTCAACCGATCATCTCGCTATGGTAATTCTCCTTTAGATCCACAGGTTACTAAGCGGGAAAAAGAACGCAGAAAGCTTTTTGAGCCTGATGAAGACCTGGACATGTTTAATGGGAATTTGAACCGTCGTATGAAAAGAGTATTTGTTGAATCTGTAGAGCTTAGCGAAAATGATATTTCGGATCTAAAGTCGTGGATGCACAGTTTTACCTTATCAGTACAACAAGTTCAAAGATACCCAGAAGGAAGTAGTTTAATCACTAGCTCTGTGAAGGCTCTTCACAAAAGTATGGAGAAAACTTGGAAAAACTTAACGGGGTTTATAACTAAGATAGAAGACAAGTATCTCCTTTTGAATAACGCAGAGTTAGAAAAAGATACACCCATTGTGAGAGAGTTTTATCAGCTACTACGAGGACACTATATTTCCAGTATGACTTTAGATGCTAACATTGAGAGCTATGAGCTAGAAAAAATTATGAGGGCTTTAGGTGAGCCTGGACAAAAAATTGTTCTTAATCCTGACTACTGGACTGAGTTCTTAGATGAAGCAGAAATTAAATCTGTTGATATTTTACAAAAAGTGTATGTTTCTAACAAGCAAGCTTCGGGAGACTTAGAACAGGCTTCTGATGAGATGTCTTTTGAGGACGATACTTTAGGAGAAGAAAGTATTCGGCTAGTGCGAGACATAATTCGTTATCTCTGCGCTTCTGTTGAGAACATTCAACTCTATCCCTCTCAAAGCAAACTTCTCAATTTTTCTGTGGAGCTTTTAACCAAGGCGCTGGATTCTTTTTTCCAAAAGCGAGAAAAAGTAAGCTTTGCCATTGCTAACAATGACTTTCTTGTCGAGAATTATATGGCGAACCCACATATCTTTGGAAATCAAATTTTTGTGATACAGCGTATTTTTAATACTCAAAATATTCACAGTTGTACATTACGTAAAGAAGTTTCTTTACAAGAGTTACTCGATTTTTCTCATCAATTAGCTCAACCAGCTAATGCAGAAAAAGATGAAAACTATTGGCCTGATTTTATCCAACGTCACAAAACCAATAATATTATCATCAATAACCAAGAATACAAAGAGATGCAAATCCAAGAGCTAATGGAACCAGAATTAGAAATAGAAGAATTAGCTGGAGGAGATGAAAAATCATGGGTGGAATTGGATTTAGCTGAAAAACTCAACTTGGTTATGCGAATGGACGAAGAGGAACTGTTTAATCCTGATATGGTTGAAGGAATGGAAGAACTTATGATCACTCTGCAGAAGCAAGATCAAACTGAATTTCAAACTTTGGTCACAAAAATATCAAGCAATTTACGTTCCAAGATCGCAGGAGTTCGCTTCCAAGTTTGTGAGTTACTTTCAGAGCTTAAACAAAGACTTCCTCATGATGTAAAAAACCTCTTACTGGTTTCTCTTAACATTGAATTACAAAGAGCTCTATCTCTTGAACCAGACCTAACCGTTCACCAAAAGCTGTTGGATATAGCCAAATACTCTCTAACAAACCTCTATAGAGAAAAAGAATTCGAGAAAGCACATGATCTTCTACGAGGTTTAATTAAACAAAGAGATCGAAGTGATCTAGGTGTGGGCATTAACGAAACCTTAGATGAGCTCATAGAAGAAGTAGAGTTTAATCAAATTGCTCAAGATCTTTTCTCTTCGGATAAAGCCCAAAAAGCTTTTTCTCATGATATTTTAGAAACTTTAGGTGAGAGATCCTCTTCTATTCTTCTAGATGAGATTCAGAAAAATACAAATCAAGAAGAAAGAAAAACCCTGGCAAAACTACTTAGGAGTTGGCAAGGAAATGTCGATGAAAAACTGGATGGATTGATACATCCAAAGCAAGATGCTGCAGTTATTAATAGACTTCTGGATGTACTAGAAGATCTGACAGAAAAGCAAGAAAAGTTTTATGAAATACTCCTCTCTAGCCCGAACCTTGATATCCAAAACAATATTATGTCTATAATAGAAGGGTGGAAACCAGCTCAGCAATATCCTATTTGTATTCGAACTTTAAAGAGAAAAATCCCTGAAAATATCCAGCGAAGAATGGTTATGATGGCGGGCAAGATAAAATGCGCAGAAGCAACAGAAAGTATCATTCAAACTCTGGAAACAACTAGCAGTTTAAGTGCAAAAAGGGCTTGTTGTCGAACCCTTGGTGAAATTGGTGATACTAAAGCACTACCTATTCTTTTGGGGATGGCAAATCGGAAAAAACTATGGGGTTTAACAGAGGAAGAAAAAGAAGAGAAAATTTTCTCTTCTTATGCTTTACAATCTTTTGACAAAAAGGATATTGAGGCCGCTCTTGTTATGCTAAATATGTCCAAAGACGAAGCGACAGGAGTAGTAACATCGCGTTTTCGTAAAAGAAGATAAGATAGGAAGCAAATTTCAACTCTGATACTAGGGCGTGTCCTAATTTATAATAACTATTTTTTTGGGGGGAGATAAAACCTTTTTAGAGGATGATTCTTTATTTTTAAAATTTTCAAAATAAAGATGACTATTGCGTAAGCGATATTTATAGATTTCAAACTTTTCTTGATTCTGTTTTCTTTGATATTGATAGAGAGTGCAATTATTTGTCACTTCGACCTGAGCATAATTGATAAATTCAGAAGAAGAAAACATAGATGAAACCAAGTCTAAAAAGCTTAGTTCATTCTCTTCTATAAACTGATTCAGCTGAAAGAGCTCACGAAGGTCTTGTTGCAAAGCCAAATAATGGACTATTTGACAGGCCCCTCTTTCAATCACTAGGCGCAACTCTAGCGGATCTTCTGGGGGAATAAATGACATAACTTCTATATTTTGCTCAATGAGTGTCAGCTGATCATCCAAACTCAATGATTCTACGCATTCCCCTTCACAATCCACAGGAAAAAGATCAACAACATTTTCTTGTTCATCAAAAAAAGACAAGGGAAAAGTCCCCTCTTTTATGTCCCATACAATTTTTTCAATTTGGCCCACATTATCCAAAACATCTTGGATGGCATAACTATACTCATACATAAGGCAAACCTTAAAGGAACCTAGAACCTACTGCTATCATTCTCATGAAAGCTGAGTTTCCTTGATTTTATCAATTTTGTGAAAATATATCATAATCTTTTCATTTTGGGATGGCAATAGGAAAGAAATTTTTCCCCAAATTTTCTAAAAAAAGTAAAAAAAGTAAAAAAAAGCTGAATGAGGACACGCCCTATGGCATCACAAAAAGACAAGCTCCTTTCCAGTGTACTTATTGATTATAAGTTAATCAAAGGAGAACATGTTCAAGAGTGCATGCAAATACTGGACAAGGTTGAAAAAACAGGGAGAAGTGCAAACTTAAGTTCTATCTTAGTATCAAAGGGGTATGCTAGTAATCAAAAGATGAGTGAAATATTTGAAAAAATGAGCTTACATATATTTACTTGTCCCTCTTGCTCAGAAATCTATTTTCTCCCGAAAGAAAATACTCCAGGCAATACGATTACTTGTGAAAAGTGCCAAGGAGTTATTCACATCTCCTCACATCAAAAAGTTCAAACAATGGGAATGTTTGCTCATTATCGAATCGAAAAAGAATTAGGTCGTGGAGGAATGGGAGCGGTTTATCAGGTTTATGATACTAAGCTGGAGAGAACTGTTGCTTTGAAAGTGGTTTTATCGGAAGGAAATTTGCATCCTATACAAATTAAACGTTTTTTGAGAGAAGCAAAAGCCACCGCTCAATTAAGACATCCGAATATTGTGGAAGTTTATGAAGTAGGAAGCGAACCCCAAAACTACTTCACAATGGAGCATATTGTGGGAGGAACACTCTCTAATGCTATCCGAGAGAAAAAATTAAAGCTTTCTCTCTTTGTTAAAATTATCCAAAAATGCTGCGATGCTCTTCATCTTGCCCATGAAAATGGCATTATTCACCGAGATATTAAGCCTTCAAATATTATGCTAACAAAAGAGAATGAGCCTAAGATTATGGATTTTGGGCTAGTAAAAATTACTGATAGCGATGAAAAACTCTCTCAAACCGGTGGTATGATGGGAACTCCTGCTTATATGCCCCCTGAACAAGCGGATGGAAATGTGGATCATCGAGCAGATGTTTATTCTCTGGGAGCAACTCTTTATGAAGTGTTAACCGGGCGTGGTCCTTTTCAAGGGGAAACATATTTAAATATTTTGCGGCAGGTTTACGGAGAAGAACCTGTCTCTCCTTCTCTTCTTAACCCCGACATTCCTAAAGAACTGGAAGCCATTTGCCTAAAATGTCTAGAGAAAAAACCAGAAAAACGCTATTCCAGTGCCAGGTCTTTAAGCAAAGAACTCCAAAACTATTTAGACAACAAACCGATCAAAGCAAAACCTCCCACAACATCGACAAAAATAAAAAAATGGCTTATTCGCAATCGAAATATATCTTTGGTTATAGCAATTGCTTTAATGGTTTTTTCCCTTAGTCTAACTCTCTTTATTCTGGGAATTCAACATGAAAGAAATGTTGCTGTTGAAGCCCAAAGAGTGGCCGAAATAGAAAGAGAAAAAGTAAAGGAAGAAAAGAAAAACGTAGAGCGAGAAAAGCAAAAAGTAGAAGATGAGAGACAAATTACTTTAATCGCGATAGAGGAGAAAGAAAAAGCTCTCCGAAAAGAAGAGCAGGCCCGGAAAGAAGCTTCTGACTCGGCCTACTATGCGAATATTATCTTAGCAAACAAATACGCTGACGAAAATAAAACCTTAGATGCTCTTAATCTCCTTGAGCACTTGGAAAAACATCAAAATGATCTTCGAGATTGGGAATGGAACTGGATTCAACGACGGATTCATTATGAAGATAAGAGTTGGCTTCTTCGAGGTCACCCTGATGAGTGTAAAATGAAGCCAGAGAGCAACATTGTTGCCGTTTGTATGATGAATGAAGTTATACTCTTTGATTTAGTTAAAGAAAAAATCGTTCAAGTGTTTAAAGGTCACTCTCAAAAGGTAACTAGCTGTGACTTTAATCTCAATGGAACGCTATTAGCGACAGGAGGAGCTGATGGAAAAATCATTTTATGGAATGTACAAACAGGACAAGCAGAAAAAATTCTAACTTTTGAAAAAGCAGTGACCTCTTGCCTTTTCTCTCCTGATGGAAAAAGCATATTATCTACCTATGAAGCGCGAGACAATGAAACTCTTATCCCTAATCAAGAGTCTATTCTTGTTTGGGATATCAAAACAGGTAAAACTATTAAAAAACTAAAAACAGTTAACAACCAAACTTGGAATAGCAACATTTTTAGTTGTGTCTTTAGTCCTGATGGAAAGTTTTTTGCTACAACAGGAGACAATGCTCTTATTGCCCTTTGGGATGCTCAGACCTACCAACTAGTTCATATTTTGAAAGCCCATCGAGAAAAAGTGGAAAGCTGTTCTTTTAGTCCTGATGGAAAATATTTACTTTCAGGAAGTTATGACCGAACGATCCGACTTTGGGATTATAAAAGAGGAAAGCTTCTTCGAACATACGTGGGACATTCCGATAAAGTTAAGACAGTTGTATTTTCTCCCGATAGTGAAACCTTTGCCTCTGGAGGTTACGACCACAATGTTTATCTGTGGAATATTAAGAAACCTCAGCCTACATCTATTTTGGGAGGGCATGTCGGCAAAATAAATCGCTGTGTTTATACTTCTAGAGGAGAACAGCTTGTTTCTGTCAGTGCAACAGGCAGACTCAAGCTCTGGAATATTAAGGCCAAAGAGAGAAAACACCCGAGTCTTTTTCATAAGGAGGGAAGCGTCTTATATTCCTGTGGAATTAGTTCCGATGGTAAAATATTGGCAGCTTCCCCGCGAGTCTATTTCGGAGTAAGGGTTTGGTCTTTTCCTGAGGGAAAAGACTTTATTGAGAAAACTCCTAAAACTATACCCTTTGCTGGGCATCTTTCTTCTGTAAATCAAATGGATTTTAATCTGGTGAACTCTATTTTAGCCACAGCAGGCAATGATAGAACTCTTGGTATATGGAGCTTAAAAACAGGAAAAATATTACATAAATGGTCAGAGCATACCGGACAAATCTTGACTTGTACTTTTAGCCCTGATGGACAGCTCTTAGCCTCAGCGGGAAAAGATAATCAAGTCATCATAAGAGAAGTGCAAACAGGAAAAATTATCAAAAAATACCAACACCGAGCAGATGTTAATACTTGTGCTTTTCATCCTAACAGCAAAATTTTAGCTGCATCAGGAGAAGACTCTCGTATATATCTTTACAATTTAGAAGCAGATAAAGTTCAAGGTGTTTTACAAGGCAATAAATATCCTGTCAATCAAATAGAATTTAGTCCAGATGGTAAAAAATTAATCTCTGCTTCTGAAGGAACTTTGGATTCTTTACTTTTATGGGATGTCCAAAAGCAAGAAATCATTACTCGTTTTATTGGTCACACCCGCAATCTTTTATGCTGCTCTTTTAGCCCCAATGGAAGACGCGTTGCGACAGGTAGTATGGACGATAAAATAAAAATTTGGGATGCCACTAATAATACTCCACGAGAAGAAAAAACAGCTATATTGACTTTGGATGGTCATTTAGATAGAGTTACCTCTTGCATTTTTTCTCCAGATGGTTATAAAATTATTTCAACGAGTTATGATCAGACAATTCGAGTTTGGGATGCCTCTCCCTTTAATGAAGAGCTGATGCAAGAAAATTAGAAATTACTAATTACTATAATGGGAAAGAATGACTATGCCTTTTATTTATGAAAAAAGAGAAAGAAGAGAAAGACGTTTAAATCGCATTCTTAACGTTTTGTTGATTATTTGTATAGTCTATTTATTTGCCCAGCATTGGAGGGAAAATTTTTCTACAGAAAAATATGAACCTCGAACAGTTATCGCTCGTGGTGATTTAGCAGAAGATGAAAAATCGACTATTGAGTTATTTGAAAAGGCATCTCCTTCTGTTGTTTATATCACAACTATATCTGTGAAACGTGATTTTTTCACTATGAACGTTCATAAAATACCTGCAGGAACAGGTTCAGGGTTTATTTGGAATGAAGAGGGCTACATTGTGACCAATTTTCATGTTATCCAAAAAGCCCAAGCTGCTGAAGTAATGCTTTTTGATCATTCTGTATGGAAGGCAAACCTTGTAGGAATTGCTCCTGATAAAGATCTCGCCGTTTTAAAAATCAATGCACCTAAAAATGTTCTTCGTCCATTGGCCGTCGGAGAGTCTAGCGATCTTAAGGTGGGACAAAAAGTTTTTGCAATAGGCAATCCCTTCGGTTTAGACTATACTCTAACTACAGGCGTTATTAGTGGATTGGGACGAGAAATTCAAGCGGGTACAGGGCGCCCTATCCAAGGAGTAATCCAAACCGATGCTGCTATTAACCCGGGAAATTCAGGAGGACCTCTTCTCGATAGTGCTGGTCGTCTAATAGGAGTGAATACTGCTATTTATAGCCCTTCGGGAGCCTATGCCGGAGTAGGGTTTGCTGTACCTGCCGATACAGTAAACTTTGTTGTTCCTCAATTGATTCGCTATGGAAAAGTAAAACGAGCAGGATTGGGAGTTACTCTTGCTCAAGATTACATCAATCGTCGATTAGAAGGCCTTCTTGTTTTAAGAGTTTTTCCTGGGAGTGGTGCCGATCAAGCGGGAATAGTTCCTACAAAACGGAGTCCTTCTGGCCAAGCTGTCTTAGGGGACATTATAATAGCAATTAATAGCGAGTCTGTCAAAACGGTTAACGATCTTTATAAAGCAATAGATTTATACGACGTAGGGACAAAAGTAACTGTTACAGTTCAAAGAGAAAAAAAACAAATGGATTTAAAGGTCACTCTTCAAAATATTTCCGACTAGAGGTAGCAGGGCACACCACAGGAGAATCAAAAAAAGCTGGATAGCAGGTTAAGGAACGGTAGTAAGAGAATTATGAGTAAATATAAAACGCAAAAAATGCTAGGACGGGGTCGAGCAGGAACTGTCTATTTGTGTGAAGATAATAGTTATGCCATTAAAATCTACTGCACTCAAGATAGAGAAAAGAATTTATTCGATTCGACGGATGAACAAAAACAACTATCTTGGAGAAATCATGAGATAGAGTATCGAAACTTGTGCACTCTCAAAGGGCATTCCAAAATCATTGATATAAAAGATACGGGAACAACCGAAAGAGGAGAACCTTATATCCTGATGAATTTTATTCCCGGACAAACCTTAGAGGAAGCTCTGCGCCAAGGAAAATTTTCTTTTGCTAGAGCTTATCTTGTGCTAGAGGAGGTTTGCCAAGCCCTGGAATATTGTCACCAAAAAGGACTCATTCACCGAGATGTTACTACTAAAAATATGATGATCCAAAATGGAAAAGTCACCCTTATTGACTTTGACCAAGCTATGACCCAAGCAGAGGCCAATGCTGAGGTCAAGCTTATCGGGAAAACTCACTATTTTGCTCCTGAATATGTCGCTCGAATTCATGCTATCCAACATAAACAAAAGCCCAATACTATATCGACGAAAATAGATATGTACGCTTTAGGAGTGAGCATTTACCGTATTCTTAGTGGGAGTGTTCCCTTTGGGGTTTCTCGGAAGTATGAAAATAGCTCCCAAGCTAAACAACGCTACGACTTAGCAACAAAAAGACTTACCCAAGAGCCTGTTCCGATCACCCGTAGGGTCAACGGAATACCAGAAAATTTAGCGCAAATTACAATGCGTCTTCTTGCTCGCAGACCCAAAGAACGCTTTGCGAATTGGGGAGAGTTATTGAAGGAGATCCGAAAAGGCAAGAAAAAAGATTTGGGCATTATGGCGGGAATGTAGAAGCACTGCCGATTGTTTTTCTGACTATTTTTCTGACTATTCTAAATAAGCAGCAACCCGAAAACCCAACTGTTTCCATTTACGCTCAGCTATAAACCAAGAGCGGCTACTAGCTGAGCCGTAAACAGTTGAAACTCCCAATCCTCCGCCTCGGTATACTCGAAAAAGACCGTTGCCACCTTCCCAAGCCTTTGCTGTCTTAGGAGACCCGTAGTAATTCCAATGCCAAGTGTCTTGGCACCATTCCCAAGCATTGCCACTCATATCATAAAGACCAAAGGCGTTGGGTTTCTTTTGCCCGACTTCTTGGGTGGGAGAGGTGAGTTCTCCTTGCCAAGCATAAGCATTTCCGTCTTCTTCTCCCCAGTAATACAAAGTTTTTGTTCCGGCTCGGTAAGCGTATTCCCACTGGGCTTCACTAGGCAACTTAAGGCCTGTACGTTGACAAAACTCTTGGCACTCAAACCAATTAACATTTTCAACGGGTAAACTTTTTCCCTGATTCAGAGAAGGGTTACTGGACATAACCTGCTGCCAAACTTGTTGAGAGACTTCTTTTTGGGAAAGTAAAAAAGAAGAAACTGAGACTTTATGAACAGGTATTTCTCGCTTATCAATTCCTTCGTTTCCCATCCAAAAATCTCCCTGAGGAATCAAAGAAAAGGTCATTCCTGTTTGCTTATGCTTATATATATCGATATTGTAGCTTTGTTTAATGCAGTGGTAAGTTTTTGTCTCTAAAAAACGGAATCCTGGGATTAAAAGTTTTTCTGATTTCTCTTGCCCGACAAGTAGGGAAAGAGTGAGGCATAAAGAGCAGATAATAATTTTCATCGTACTTCCTCCTTCTCTAAAAAACCGATAGCCCAAGCCCGCGCCGCTTCTATTTCAAGCTTCAAGCCTTCGCTAGAGTAAGCAAAATTAAGAGCCTGAAAGTATTTCTCTAAAAGATCCTCTTCTCCCTTAATTTCGGAACGTTGGGCAATAAATTTTTGGGACCACTTCATTGCTTCATCGCTCAAAAAAACGCCCGGCGGAGCATCTCTAACTTTACGAATGAGAGAAAGAACCTGTCCGTTGTAAGCAAAGAAGTAGGCTTCGCGGTATTGTCGGAAGAGGTTAATCGAAATATCAGGCAATCCTTTTTTCTGAATATAGACAACAGCCCAATCCCGAGCTTCGTTTCTATTTTTTTCTAGGCCTCCTGTGGCAAAGGCAAAATTCTCTGCATCTTGAAATTGATTTTCCAAGTTCTGGCTAGGGTTTAGAGCACCTCGGCTTAAGACAAATTCTTCTGCCCATGCACGGGCCTCTTCATCTGTCATGCGCAGTCCTTCAGAAGAAAAAGCAAAATTGTAGGCGAGAACATACTGGCTTAAAAGAGGAATTCCTGGTTGGAAGTAGAATCGTTGCCCGATAAAGTCTTTCGCTAATTTCAAGGCCTCTTCGTGAGTAAAAGAAAAAAAGATATTCTCACGGGCAAAAGAGTAGACATCGGTATATCGCTCTAGAAGCCCTTGGCGAGAATAAAGAGGAGCATCGGATTGAAAAAACTCCAAAGACCACTCCAGAGCCTCTTCTTCCTCTAAAAACACTTCTTCTAGAAAACGATTTAGCTCATCTCTTAAACTAGCATCCGCCCCGATTTGCCCGCGCAAAATCAACAGTTTTTTCGCCCACTGATCCGCTTCTTCCAAGGACAAACGCAAGCCTTCCTCAGCCAAAGCAAATTGACTTGCTTCCTCATACTGTGCAAGCAAACCGATTCCCGAAAAAACCGCTTTTTTCAGCAAAAAACCTTCACTCCAAGCCTGCGCTGTTGCGTCTGAAAAATTCAGAGCCTCCTTATCGCGGGCTAAACGATAAGCCGACTCGTATTGCGAAGCTAGGTCGGCATAGAGGAGAGAGGATAAAAGAGAAAGGAAGAATAGATAGACAAGCGTTTTTTTCAAATTGATTGCTCCTTAGTTTGACTGTTGTTCCCTGAGGTTTATCTGAAATAGTTTTTGACAAAGATTATTAAAAACCGTGCTAAGTACTGTGTTCCCTGGAGGACTTTGGCTCAACTGCTGTTGAAATAAGAATAGAGAATTTTGAAAAGTATCCCCGAAGGGGATTAACGTGAATAGCCCTGGGTTTTTAACCCTTACTCTTATACACAAGTTTAACTTCTTGGTATGATTACGTTAGATTATCGAATACGTCGGAAACCCCGATGTTATCGGGGCCTGACATATTACATCCCTATCGGGATACCAATTGTGCATTAAGGTAGGTTAGTTTTATTCTAAGTAAATGCCATTAATGTTAGGTTCGAGTGGCATAATTGCGGCACAT
The DNA here is from genome assembly GCA_029260735.1 of Planctomycetota bacterium. Lineage (GTDB taxonomy): Bacteria > Planctomycetota > Uabimicrobiia > Uabimicrobiales > Uabimicrobiaceae > JAJDCR01. The sequence goes on along the minus strand of JAJDCR010000015.1, from coordinate 100,804 downwards.
TAGATTTGTTTAAGCGTAGGTAGCTGTACGTGATTATCAAACAATCATGTAAATGACACATCGCCAAGAGAAATCTGACGTAACAATATCCGCGATAATAAAACATTTCTGGATGCGATTAATACCACTAAAACTCAATGCAAATAATATTTGCTTAGAATAAAACTAACCTGTCTCAATGCACAATTGGTATCCCGGAGGGATGTAATATGTCAGGTCCCGATAACATCGGGGTTTCCGACGTATTCGATAACCTAACGTAATGACGTATAACGATCACACAAACTCTTAAATTTTAAAATACCAAATTTTCGTTTCACAAAATTATGTGTATAAAAGTAAGGGTTTTTAACCCAGGGGAAAATATATTTCGTCTCAGATTCACCCTGAAGGGGTGACACTAAAGATGTTTCGCCCCTTCAGGGCGATCTGTGGGGGTGTTCTTAAATTTCCCCTGGGTTGGAAACCCAGGGCTATTCACGTTAATCCCCTTCGGGGATACTTTTTCTCTTGGGTCACATCCCAATACCTATCCTTATTTCAACAGTGACACAGGATACCATTTGACTTTGGCTCACTTTATCCTGTGCTGATGTGTAACGTTTTCAGCGTATAGAATCCTAGATTCCCACGAACAAAAATCAGCGTAATCCGAAAAATCCGTTAAATCAGCGGTTCAGACAATTAAGCAAACTCATCAAAAGCGAAGCGCACCCAACCAATCCAAAAATCACAAACAAAAATCATATTAATCCGAAAAATCCGTTTAATCAGCGGTCACTTCTTCCTCTTCAGTAGCTCCTTTTTCTCCTCCAGCTTCTTAATAATCTCCTGAAAACGAGGGTCGTCGTGGAGGTTGCGCAGATCTCCATCTTGCTTCATCCACTCAACATCTTCATACTTTAGATCAACCGCTTTTAGGAGAGCAGTGATGGCTTCCTCTATATTATTGATATAAGAGTAAGCGCATGCTAGGTTGTAGTAGTCTAGGCCTGCTTCATTCTCAAGACCGGCCTGTTGGCAGAGGGAAATCGACATTTTTAAATACAGTATGCCCTTTTCCGACTCGTTGACTCGAAGATAGAGCATAGCGAGCTCGCGGTAACTGTCTGGAGTTTGGGTTAGGCTAATATTTTTTAGATGTTGTTTTACTTGTCTTTCAAATTCAATCTTATCGCCGAGCTTATAGCGGGCACAGGAGGCAATTCGGCGGATTTCTTCATCACCAAGAGAGCTGTAAGCTAAACCTCTTAGTCTACGAATAACCATTCGTTTGTTTCCTTTGCTCATTATTTCAGACAATTCACCGAGAGCTTGCCCTGCTAACATTCTCATCTTGAATTGTTTCTCTAATTGATGGCCTTCATTGAGTGATTTTTGTATGTAGCTATAGTTTCCATTGCAAAAGATATCTGATAAAGGAGCGATGATTGTTTCGCCTACTTCTTTTAAGCTGTCAAATTGCCCATCATAAAATCCATAGCCTCCTTGGGGAGAAATTTCTTCGGCCAATTCTATTTCGACAAACTTGTAAAGAAAACTATTCTTTATATCTTGAATCGTTGAGCGGACTTCAGAGCGAGGATTTTCAACCGCATCTAAGCGTGTGATAATTTTATCGGGGCTTTCCGAAAGATTAAGTAAAGCCAAGGCTACTCGGTTTCTCACTCCCTCGTCGGGATCTTGAAGAGCTAAAAAAAGTAAATCTAATGCTTGGGGAGTGTGTATTTTATCGAGTATGGTAACAATTTGTCGTCGCACTTGGTAATTTACTTGAGGAAATTTTTCGACAACATGGTCGAATGCGACTTTTCCCAAAAGGGCCATTCTTTCGGTGGCACTATCGCGCACATGGGCATCTTCATCAACAAGTTCAGAGAAGATTTTTTCGACTTCTTGTTGAGGATAAGAGACTTCGTTTGCGACAAGTCCTCCTATAGCCAGAAAAACAAGGAGTGAGATGAATGATTTTCCAAACATAACTAACCTTTCACAATTTCTTTTCCCAGTTTTGTGCTTTGGGAAAAAATTGCCTATTCCTCAAAAGTGTCCAAATCTTTGTCTAGTTCTTTTTTCTCGTAAACTTCACTAGATGTTTCCCCTGAAGAAGAAAACTCAGAAGAGTTTTCTTTGTTCAAAAACTCCGCTGCTTTTTGCTTTTCTTCTTCTTTTACTAAAATAGGATCATTATCTTTAGTATAGTTCACTGAACCTAGTTTTGGCAACCCCAAGCTTTGAGTTACTGCTAAAAGTTTTGCAATAAAAGTATTGAGAGCGTCAAATCCTCCGCCCCCTTCTCCTGAGATTTGAAGAGTTTTCATCTCCTGAATGTCAGGCATGGCTTCGGCTAAGTCAGGAAGAACATCAATGAGACGACGACTAAGATCTCCAGGTTGAACAAGGTTTTTGATTTCTTGTTCTAAGCGAAGGTTAGATAATTCTTTTTCTCGGAGAAAATAGGAAAGTTCTCCAGAGTCTTTTTTCTTTTTTTGTCCCAGTTCAAATTCAAATTCTTGTTTTTTTATTTCGCCTTCTAGCTGTATTCTTTTGATTTCACTTTGATTTTTTAGTCTGACGAGGTTTAGCCCATGCTCTTTTTCTGAAAGAGTTTTTTGGTCTTCGAGTTCTTTGACTCTAAACTTATGTTCGTACTCTAATAGCCTTTGTTCGTATTCCAGCTCTTTCATCCGAGTTTTTTCTTCGGCTGCTTTCTCTTCTAGTCTTCTTTCCAGCTCTAAGGTACGTTTTTGTATGGCTTTTTCTTTTTCATACTGTAACTGGAGTAGAGCAAAGTTTTTCTTTTGAGTTTCTTCTTCTTCGTTTAATTTTTCTTCAGAAGTACGCCGAGCCAACTCTGTGGTTTCTTTGAGAAAAATAGATTTTTCTTCCTCTTTCATTTCAATTTCTTCGCGAGCTAATCTCTCTTCAATGATTACAGCTAAAGATTCGCTCTCTTTTTTTGCTTTAAATTTATCTATTTCAGTTTGGGTATCGGCCTGGGCATTTTCAATTTTCTTCTGGTTTTGTAGTTCTTGCTGGCGGATTTCTTCTTCTACTCGTAAACGACTCAAGCGAGCTTCTCGCTCTCGCTCGTTACGGAAAGGTTCCTGTAAATGCTCCCATAGTTTTTGGGAAGAAACAAAGGCTTCTTTTATCTGAACCGTAACAATTTTAATTCCTAGCCCGCCTAGACTCTCTTCTTCATTGGTATGATGTCCTTCTGCGACTGTTTTTAGGCGCTGGGTTAACTCTTCTATGATAGTTGCTTTGTCAGCAAGAATCTCTTCGACGGACATCGTAGATATTTTGTCTTTGATCGCCGCTTCGGCTTGTTCTCGAAGTTGTGCGCTCACAATTCCCATGGGGTCTTTAATATCGGAAAAATCTAATCTTTGGTAGGCAATGGAAAAGTCACTGATAAGCCACTGGACGTAAGCGAGAACACTAATGCCTTGCTTTTCTCGACTAATCCCCTGGGCAACAATTCCAATTGTTTGCATGGTAGCAGGAGCAACAATGTAACTATCGGTTCTGGAGTTATAACGAAAAGAAGCTCCCAGACCAACGGTTACAGGTTTACTTTGGCCTCGACGAGTATGGACAACATAGGCATTGGGGGGAACAATGACGGTTCGCCAAGGCCCCCAGCCTGTTTCTCGAACATGGAGTCCCCCTTTTTCTTGTTGGAGCTCTTCCGATGTCAATTGCTCGTCTACTTGGATTTTTCTTACCTTTGCCTTCTGAGGAGAAGGTGCAAGTGCCGCTGGCATAGGCATCATATTGGGAGCAGCTTGTACTTCAATAGCTTGTTGCTGTGCTTCAAAGAAGTCATTATCTTCTTCGTCGGGGGCTTCCTCCATAATATTTTGATAGATTTGTTGGTTAAAAATTTCCCGAGCGGCTTTTCTTTTTTGTTTTTTTTCCATAATTTTTCCCTAGATTAAGAGTTTTTTAATACAAGTCGAGTAGGCTTGGGAAGACGTTTTCCAATTTCCTTTTGAAGTTTTTTCGGTATGTGAGGGGAAGAAAGAAGGTCTTTTAAAATATTATTCACCCCAAAAACTTTCTCCCGCAGTCCTTCAAATAATTGGTAGAGCATATTCTCTCTATATCGACTAGATTCCCGACTCTTGGGAGAGAGAGAAGGGGCTTTTAACATTGTGCCAATGCAACGAAGAATTACCTCTTTGTCTTCTTGGTTTTGGTACTCTTGGTGAGTGGCAAATTCTAAGAGTTTTTCACATAAACGAGCAGACCATTCCAGTAGCTCTTCCTCTTTTGCTTGGGACAGAATCTCAGCCAAAAGCTCTGTGATAGAAAAAATAGCCACTTTAGCAAAGAGAGCTTCGACTAGCTGGATTTTAATCGGAGCTTCCATTACTGGATTAATGGACAAGCGGTAAATAGTCTTACCTAAGTCGGTGATGTTTTTAGGTCCCCAAACGAGTTTATGAGAGACTAGTCGTTTCCATTTTCCCAGAAGCTTATTGACAATCAATCGACGAATTGATTCCGAGGTACTAGAGCCCGTAGCGATTCTTTCTAAACCGGATATCAGAATAGGGAGGAGATCTGTATAGGCCGTTGTTTTGAAGTCAAACTCATAGCGGGTGCCTTCATCGTTTTGAGTTGTTTTGGAAATGTTCTCGGGAAGACGGTTGTCGAGAAGAGCCATTAGCAAACAGCAAATATCGGTAGTGACTTCTTCCTCCAAGAGAGGGCTTGAGCCTGCCCAACCCAGGGCTTCTAAAATAGCATAAGGATGAGATTTACAAACATTATCTAATAGATAATGGACAATGCTCTGAGCATCATCTTTTTGAGTTGCTTTGGCCAAGACTATTTTTCCTAAAACCTTAAACAATTCTCGGACGTTTTCAGGATTTTTTTTAATTTGCTTAAAGCAGAAATCTTTAATTTTTCCCACTTCTGAGGCATGACTGAGATCCAGCTCTAAAACAACATCTCCCAGGAAATCCGTTGCTCGAACAGCCTGCATGGTATTCAAAGGGTTACGTAAAACTTGCAAGATGGCGTCAATAGCAGGTTTTTTTATCTGGAGAAGAGCTGATCGAACCACGTCTGGAAATTGGTCAAATCCTTCGCTGTGAATATCTACCAAAGCTTCTCGGGCCAGTTGAGTTTTTAAGCGAGCGGGAAGGTCGGGATCACTTAGTAAAATAGAATCCAACATAGACTCTCGAAGTTTGTTGTGGGCTAGGGAAAAAATGTCGATATAAACTTTGATGATTTCTTCTTTTTGTGGCAAGGGTAAAGAATACTCTCGGCAGACATTATCTAATAGACCGACAATCTGAATGCGTTCTCCTACACGATCAGACTCTTGGAGTCGTTCGAGAAGAGAAGTTACTGTTTTTTCTCCCATTTGATGAAGAGAGCCTAGAAGTTGTAAATAAAAGGGATCTAGTTCGTCCCCAAAACTGATCTCTCGGATGGCCTGTTCCATAACCACAGGAATACGTTCTTCCCGAACTTGAATTTCGCATAGTAAAACCAAAAAGAAAGATCTTTGATTGCGCCCAGAGCTTTTGGATAACTCATGCCAGAGAAAATCTTCCAGAAGATCATGGTCAATTTTATCTAGGTTTAAAAGAATGTTATAGATTTTTTTGTGGTAGAGATTAAATTTACTTACTAAGTTTTTCAGAGCCGTAGCCATAATACGTTCTAACATGCCTTGGTTTGCTGGTAGATGAGGAGAAAAATCGTCTACGGCTTGGAAAAGGAGCTCCCCTATATGTTCGTAATGAGAATCTTGCAGCAAAGTTAAAATAATTTGTAAAATGGCTCCTTGCTCTAGTTCTCCCACTTCGGAAAATATTTTGCTTAGACTACCTATAGCATATTCTTTTTGTTCGTCGTCCCCTTTGTTCAAAGAGAGCATTTCTTCTGCAATTTCAGGCTGAAAGCCACTTTTTTCTAGAGCTAGAATTGCTTCTGTCCGAACTTCAACATTTTTGTCTGCGAGGGCGTGAAAAAAGAGGAGAAATTTTTCTCGCTTTTCTAATTGAGAAAAAGTCATTTTTCGAATAGACTCTATTCTTTCATCAGGGGAAACGGCTGTCGCAATAGCAATTTTAAGCCGAGCGATTTCTTCAGAAGAAAAGAGGCTTTCTAGTCCACTCAAGTGACTGTGGGCAGTTTTTAAAGCAGTAGAAGAAGGTTCTGCTTCACTACTTTGCTGCCATCCTTCTTCTGCTAAAATTTCGTCTGATAAAGCAATCACCCTCTCCGTACCCACATCTAAAATAGTGAGAGGAAAGTTACGCTCTGGATCATGGATAGTTTGTAGAGCTTCAAAATCTGGGAAATTATCTAGGGTGGAAAGAAGTGTACGATTTTTAATGAGACCTTCTAAAGGAGATTTTTTTGTACACAGCTCTAAAACAGGTTCGGTTAGATAAACCTTTTTACTTCGCAAAAGACCAATAAAAACAACCCCCAAAGGGTTTATATCAAACTGATCTTTTAATTCTTTTTCATTTCCACGAAAAATTTGCATAGTATCCTCAACAGTATTTTTCGAAGCCTTTTTCTTTTAATTGATTCACTAAACCTTTAACTTGGTTTACTTCTTTTTTGGGAACGATAAGAAGAGCATCATCCGTACTCACAATAACTAGGTCTTCTAATCCAATGGTTGTGATTAATTGTTTCTCGCTGTGAATGATGCAACCTTTCGTTTTGATTCCTAAGTGTTTTCCTAAAACAACATTGTTATTTTCTTGTGGATAGATTTCTTCCAAAGCATCCCAAGTTCCCACATCATTCCATTCAAAACTCGCTTCCACAAGAGCAACAGAAGCAGCTTTTTCCATCACTCCATAATCAATGGATATTTTGGGAAGATTTTGAAAAACGTGGGTTAGTTGATCTGGCCAACCTGGGGTTTGCCAAGCTTTTTGAAGTTCTCTTGCCCCTTTATAATGAAGGGGCAAAAGAACTCTTAGCTGATCCATAATTGTGCTTACTTTCCAAGCGAACATGCCGCTATTCCAGTAGTAGTTTCCTGAATGAAAGTATTCTTTTGCCACTGCTAGATTAGGCTTTTCTACAAAACGGGAAACTTCATAAATAGGAAGACCATTTATATCCTGCCAATGTGTTCCCCGATTCAAGTAACCAAAATGAATAGCTGGTTCACTAGGAGAAATCCCAAAAACAAAGAGAGTTTCTGGTCGATCTTCTAAAGCCAGACATGCCGCTGAAAGAGTGCGAAAAAACTCTTCCTGAGGAAAAATTAAATGGTCAGAGGTAAGTACGAGCATTTTACTATCAGGATCGCTCTTTTCAATAATAGCAGTCCCGAGCATAATAGCAGCAGAAGTATCTCGTCGAGAAGGTTCGACCAGAATATTCTCAGCAGGAATTTCCGGTAGTTCTTCCTCAATTAGATCTCGATAAACATGATTGGTTAAAATCCAAATTCTCTCAGGAGAAATTTTTCCCAACAAACGCTCTGTGCTAAGGCGTAGCATAGACTTATTATCGACAAAACGTAAAAACTGCTTAGGGAGATTTTCACGACTTAAAGGCCAAAATCGAGTTCCTCCTCCTCCTGCCATAATAGCTACGTGAATTTTTTCCCAGTTAGGTTCTCTGGCTGAACTCGTCATATTTCTGATCTCTTTTCTAATAAGTTAGTCTATTACGCACTATTTATACGATACCTGAAAAACAAGCAAATCCAAATGCGTGTTTTCACTCTTATTTTTCCTAGCCTTTAGCTTTTTTTCGTTCCTATGTGTAAGAAGCCTGTATTAATTCTGGATTCTGGATTTAAATATTTTTCACTACTCGAAAACCCAAATAACAATCGCAGTTATCAGCCGAGTCTCCTACTCGGCTAGCGCACCGACAATCTTGTGCGGCATACCAAGCACAGCCTCCTCGACAAGCTCGCTCTAGGCCATTTCCGGTAGGAGCATTTTTTCCTTTTTCATAAGACGGTGACCAGTTGTCTTCGCACCACTCCCAGACATTTCCTAGCATATCATACAAACCAAAAGGATTGACAGAGAAATTTCCCACAAGAGAAGTTTCTCCTTTGAGTTCTTTCCATTTTTCCAGAAAACCAAATTCTTTCCACTGGGTATGGGTAACAAGATCTTCTTTGGCCCAATAGGAAGCACTGTTAATTTTACTTCGATCCCAATTTGGTCCCCAATAAAAACGACTTGTTGTTCCTCCTCGACAAGCATACTCCCACTGTTCTTCGCTCGGTAGCTGTAGCTTTGTTTTTTGGCAAAACTCTTGGCAATCATGCCAAGTAACAGTTTCTACTGGTTTATGCTCGTTTTTGAAGTAAGAGGGGTTATTCCCCATAACATCTTCCCATATTTTCTGGGTGACAAGATAACGAGAAATGAAGAAAGGAGACAGGGAAACAAAATGACGAGGCCTTTCGTTTTCACTTGCTAAGTTATCGCGCTCATCACTTCCCATCATAAAAGATCCGCTGGGAAAAAAAACGAATTCCATTCCTGTTTGTTCGTGAACATAGTGGCCTAAACAGTACTCAACGTTATTGCTAGTGATTTTTTTTTCTTCATGAAATTGAAAGCCTAAAGTTACCCCTAGAGCTTTGTAGGCTTCTTTTTTTACTTTACCACTAGATTCTTTCTCAATCATTTTAAGTAAGAAAGGTAGGCATCCTTCTATTTTGACTAAAGAAAAACCTCGAACAACGTTTAAGCGAATACTTTCCCGTGAACTTTGGCAAAGTACCTGAAGAGCTGGGCGAGAGATTTCTTCCATTCTAATGAGAGCATTCATCGCTTCAAAAAGATAGTTTTCACCTGCTTTAACCAAGTCAACAAGTATAGGAATGGTGACGCCTGCTTCCTTTGCCATTTCTCCAATGATTTCAACAGCTATTCTTTTTACTTGGTCGTCTTCATGTGCTTTTTCCATAAGCTTTATCATGGCGGGGATAATGACCTCGTGTCTCTCTGGATAAAGACGCATTGCCGACAATGCTTTGAGCTTAGCTTGATTATCACTATTACTTTGAACTGTTGCAATAAGAGAAGATATACCTCCCATCTTATGGCTAGAACTAACAAGCTCTTCTTCCTCTTGGCTTAATGCTCGCATTGCTGGACGACCTTGTTCAATTGTCTCTAAGTCAAAATTACTTAAGAGATCATGGTGATTATCTCGCCAACTGACTATTTGGCTCTCTAGTATACGACGAGATCGTTGTCCGATTCGGTGGGATTTTTTTACCTCTTCATGAATAATGGGAGCTAAACTGTCATGAGCAAGTCGAATAAACTGAGCACGTTTCCCTCTCTCCGGTGAAGAATCACAGAGTAAATAACTATTTTTTAATGTGGTTAAAATGTCTTTCAGTAGCCCAGGAGGAAGATGAGAGTATTGTTTCTCTAATTCTTCAAGGGAACGTTCTTGAGCTCGGTTTAGAAAGATATGAAAGTCTAAAATGTCTAAAATGAGTCCAGAATTGATCGCCGTTTCTCGATCTACAGCAAGATTTTCTATATGTTGCTTGACATATTTAGCAAAAATGCCTTGGCGGATCACTTTGTGATAGAGGTCTAAGGTAAAGTAAACTTTTCGTTTTTGGGTATCAGATTCTTCCCACATTAAGCTAAGGAGGATTTGTAAAAATGGAGCCAAGGGAGATTCATGGTCTGTCAGAAAACCATCTGCCATAATTTCTGAGAGGCCCGGCTCCCAAAAAAAAGAGTAGTGATTTCTCAGCTCTTCATTCTTATCTAATCCCTCAATTATTTGAATAATACCTTCTCTACTCAAAGGACGTAAGAAAAAATTGCCTGGAAAAGGGCGGAGATTAGATAGAGAGTTTTCGACGAGAGAAAGCCACTCTTTACGAAAAGAAAGAATCAATCGTCCTTGAGGTTTTGTGTCATAGTCACCAAAGATACACTCCAGAGTCTGACAAAACATTCCCCAGTCTTTACTGAATTGTGATGACTCTGCTAAAACTTCTTCCCATTGATCCATAATAACAATCAGAGGTTGCTCTAACTCCTCCTCTTTTTCTAGCCATGAGTTTTTTATCTCCTCTGGACTAGAACTATTATTCCAAAGAGAACTAAATTTAATCCAGAAACCTTCTTTTTTCGGAGGTAAGTTTTCCAGAGAGCTTTCGAAAGAATTTTGTCCTGAGAAATAAACAACTTGGCACAACTGTCTTTCTAAATAAGGTATGAGTCCTGCAAAAAGAAAAGAGGATTTACCCACTCCAGACTGACCGAAAAGTAAAAAAACAGAAGCACTATCTCGGTCAAGTAAAGTATTTGCTAACTTATGTATTTCTTGTTCACGACCAAAAAAAATACTCTCTTCTTTTTTTGTAAAAGGAGATAAGAAGCGGAAAGGTTCTGGAGGAAATTTCTCCGAATGAGAGGAAGATGAATCTTGGAAAATAGAACCGTCTATATCTAGATTATTAGCGACTAGAGACATATCTTTTTTTTGGCAAGAAAGAAGAACTGGTAATGGGGAGTCTTTAGAGAGTATTTGAGTTAGAGAACTACTACTTACCGGAAATACTGGGACATTGATAAAGTCTGCTAGTAAATAAGCGTCGTCGTTATGTAGAATGAGAGCCTTGGCTTTGTTGTTACAGGCACAGGCCCATTTGTTTTGGAGAGATCTCAGAGAGCTTTTTAAATTCTTTTCATCAGTAACTGCTTCTAGTTTTAGTCCACGTAAGCCTTGTTTCTTGTTTGTTAATTGAAAAGAACAAGAAGCCAGAATCAAAGGATATTTTGTAGGATCAAGATACTCTTCTTTTTGACTAGACCTTAGACCTACAGCTAAAGCACAAGCCAGAGCATCAGAGTCACCGCAGTCGGATAAATTTTCTGGTTTTATGTGGGGATTTGAGAGCGGAAGAGGGGAAAACTCCAAAGCATACTTCTGCTGGAAAGAGCTTGCGACTCGTTCCCAAATAAAAGCAGCTCCTGAATTACTTCGAAGACCAGAGCGCCCTCCTCCTTGGCAAATATGTTCTTGCCCTCGATAAGTACGAACCAAAACAATGTGGGAATCTTCGGGGGTGCCCCCATCAACTGGATAAGCAATACAAAAGTTCATAAAAAGACCTTATGCCAAGATTCGATTTAGTTTCTTTTTATCTGCATTAACTATATTTTACTAAAAGTTCTAAAGAAAAGAAACAAGGCACTTGGAAAAAAATGCATAAGAATAAAAAACCTTGGCTTCGATGAAGATCGTGATAAAATTAAAAATATGACTATTCTCAGGAAACTAGCAAAGGGAGAAGTTTTGTTATGAAAACTACAGCAGCCCACCCTGGTTCTTCTAATAATCGCTTTGGTCGATATGAGATTCAAGAAGAATTAGGACGCGGAGGAATGGGGGTTGTCTATAAAGCATTTGATCCTCAGACCTCCCGTAGTATTGCCATTAAGATTATGCTAGGAGAAGCATCGCGCAATAAAGATTCTGTCCAACGTTTTTCTCGTGAAATAGCAGCCACGGCTAAATTACGTCACCCCAACATTGTTTCTCTTTACGATGCCGGGGAAATCGACAACCGACATTATTTTACAATGGACTTTGTGGAAGGTTCTCCCCTTTCTAGTCTCATAAAAAAGAAGCAATTTCCGGTTAAAAAAGCACTGAATATGTTTGAGCAAATTGCGGATGGCATTTCTTATTCGCATAGTCAGGGAGTGATCCATCGAGATTTGAAACCTTCTAACATAATGATCGATAAAAGGGGCAACCCTATTATTATGGATTTTGGCCTAGCAAAGAGCACACGTAATCAAACTCGAATGACGCGTACAGGTACCATTATGGGAACAGTCGCTTACATGCCGCCTGAACAAGCAAATGGAGCTATTCGTAAGATTGACGAGCGTTCCGATGTTTACTCTTTGGGGGCGATGCTTTATGAAGTACTGGCAGGGCAAACTCCTTTTCGAGGAAGTAGTGCTGCCGAAGTAATCACTCAAATATTCAAAAAAAACCCTCTTAAACCAAGTCATTTCAACCGAAAAATCCCTCAGGATGTCGAAGTTATTATTCTGAAAGCATTGGAGAAAAGCCGAGAACGTCGCTATCAAAGTGCTCGGGAAATGAAAGATGATATCCGACGTTTTATCGAAGGTAAATCAATTATCGCAAAGCCTCGTCCTTGGTGGATAACTTTGTATTTAAATCTAGAGAGAAATAAAACGATTCTGATCATTAATGCCTCTGTCTTAGCTTTCCTTTTTATTGGTTTTTATCTTTCGCAAATTAAAATTTCTGCTTCTCAGTTTCCTCCTAAGTCGAAAACAGAAGTCTCCTCAACAGAGAACTCTTCTTTAATAAAAAAAACACCTCCCATAGATCAAGCAATAGATGAGACAAAAGAAGTTGTGTTCCCTGTTGGTACATGGGCTAGTTTTAAATGGCAAGAAAATCAGCCTCTTCTTGAGAATATGCAAGTTATCGGAAATCAAGCTTTAGCGAGCCATCCTGATTTTAAATGTTTAGCTTTTAACCAAGGGTCTCGGCTTCATTTGGGGTTTACCCTTCCCCACGTTCCTCCTAGAGCATTCTTACGCTTTAATCACTTAACGGCTGCCGTAGGTGGCAAGCAGGGGTATTCTCCGATTACGATCCTCATTAACGGTAAAGTTTTCAAGGAAAAGTATAGTGTAGGAGATATGGGTTTTGTCGAAGAAGAGTTTCCCCTCGAGTCTTTTTTGATCCAAGGACGTAACGATATTGCCATTGCGATGGATTTTTCTGCCCAAAGTCAATACTGGATTCGTAGACTGGAAATTATTATTGGGCCTTGAAAAAAAAATTATGAATAGCTAAGATAGGACAGCGGTGTTGGATTTGTAATTATAGCGTAGAGTACGCCATGTGGGCACTTGCTGCTAAGTTAATATTTATTTAGAGGGGCAAAGCTTTATGTCAGATAATCTTCTATTTAGTTCGAGCATGTGCAAGCTATCCAACGATGAACCTGTTTGTGTTTTAAAAATTAAAGGCTCTGTTGATGGAATCACTGTGCGGCAGTTTGAAATTCAGCTAGATGACTTTCATCGACAAAATATCAAATATCTTATTCTTATTTTTTCTGAAGTGAACTATCTCAATAGTACAGGAATGGGGCTATTGATCAAGTATGTGGATCAATTTGAAGAAGCAGGAGGGGCCGTTAAGCTGGTTAATGTTCCAGGCAAAGTGAAAGTACTTTTTGAAATGCTCGGACTCATGCCCGTTTTACACATATACGAAACTGAAGAGCTAGCTCTCCAAGCGATGGAACAATCCTTAAAAAAGGCCCAAGCAAAAGAGGGAAAGAAGAGTATTTCTCCTGATTTACTCCTTCCCTCAGAAGAAAGTGCTGCTCTCCAAGCCGAGAGTGTACCTTCGATAGAAGGTCTCCCTCCTGTAGGAAGAAAAAATCTTTCTGATGAATCAGCTCCTGGTATTCCTGCTATTCCGGTAAAACCTAAACCAGTAAAAAGTGCCCCCACTAATTCCCCTAGCAGTTCTCAAAGCAGTGTTCCCGTCGCACCTGCTCGTCCTCCTAAAAATCTTGTTGTCATAAAAAAGAGTACATCTTCTGCTAAAGGAGGCTCTTCGAGTTCCACTAAGGCCGAACGCAGATCATCTTCTGCTCCTAGGCGTCAAAGAACTGTTACTGAGTATGAAGAAACTTTGACCGACCAAGAAGTCGCTAAACTTATTGCCCCAGTAAAAGAGTCCGTTAAAAAAGAAAAAAGCCCCCTTCGCGCTAAAAAAACTTTCTCAGAAATTCGGCGTAATTCTACTGTTCGTTATTTTCGACAAATGAATCCCTTTTGCAGTTTTCCTTTAATGGCCGTTTTTTCCGAAGGCAAGCTCCAAGAAATTACTCATAAAATTGTTGCTCAAGTCGAAGGGGAACAAAAAATTACGGTGACCAGTGAACGTCCTCAGATCGAAGTGGTTCCCTACTTACCTGGATGCCTTGTTATCCCCCAAAGCAAAACTGTTGATATTAGCCCCGAAATGAGTGAGGCTAATTTTCATATAACTCCCATTGCAGAAGGCAATTTTCCCCGAGCCTGTATTGAAATTTACTACCAAGGGAAAGTTGTCGATATCATTCGCACTCCCTTCAGTGTAACCAAGCAAACCATTGCCAAGATAGCTCTTTATTTTGGAATAGCTTCCCCCATACTCTCTGTTCTCTTTGATACTCTAGACATTAATCTCCGTGAAAGCCTACCAGCCATAGTGGTGGCACTACAAAAAATCGCTCAGATTTTTGGAGGGGGAGTTTCTCCTTTTGGCTTTGTTCTTGCGATTGGTGCCTTTATTACCGCGATGAGTTTTTACTGGATGAAGATGCCTAAGCAAGCCGATCCGGTTGAGAGCATGTTTCAAACTCAAAAAGTAGAGTAAGTCCAGGCGTTGTATTGATAACTAAGGCCTAGCGCAGTTTTAGAGAGAGGTTTTGGGATTTTCCTAAGCAAGGTTTTTGGCTGGGGATGAAATTTGCTTAAGTGAGGTTTTTTATTTCAAAGAACGAGTAGAGATAGGTTTAGTATACTAGGAGAGGGCAGGAAAGAGAAGAGGGGAAAGGGCAGCTAAAGAGAAAAATTTATATTTTTCTTTTTAGCTGCCTTTTTTTTGTGGGAAGGAGAGATTTTTTAGTCTTTCTTGCGAGACTCTATATCTTGGAGAATTTCTTTTTCGAGAGATTGAAATTCTGCTTCAGCTTGAGCATTATCAACTCTCTCTTTATATTTTTCAATAATTCCAGGATAAATAATATTCATACCTTTAAGCAAGCCTAAAACCTCTCCTTTTGCCAAGCCTTTAACGAAACCTTGTTCAACCAGTCGACCAGGTAAAGTTTCGATCATGGTAGTAATCTCCTCTTTATTTTTGTTTTCGAAATCAAAATCGTCAATTATGTCTTTGTTGGAAGGATCATTTCGATCCTGAAAAAAGCGAACGACCCACTGCATAAAGGTTTTCCACAGCTCATATCATACCAAACATGAGTTAAGTAGAAAAGTAAACGAAAAGCGATAGAATGATCAACAGTAGACTGGTGCTCAATCAAGACAAACAAAAAAATTTCCTTTTCGTTTTTTTCCTTGTCTATTAAAGGGACTTTGTAAACGATATCCGATTCTTTTTCCTTAAAGTCCGGTAAAACATACTCTTTATCGACGCGCTGTGCTCTTGAGTAGTCGAGTTTTTCCTTCCAATCTTCATCGGTATAGCCTTGGATTAATTGGCGAAACATTTCAATGAAGGAGAGCAATTGTTTGTAGCCAAGGTCATGCTTGTTCCTTGGTTTCCCTTTGCCTTTTTTCTTTTTGTCTTTATCTTTATTCAAAACATTCTCCTAAGATTTTACTCTATATAAGTGGTACTTTGCCACTTTCTTTTTTGTTTGAGGTTATTTTATCAGGTGTTAGGACAGTTCTTGACTTATTCGGACTCTCTTCAGTGTTTCAAACTCAAAAAGTAGAGTAAGGTAAAGAATGGACAAGTTAAATAAATTACGCTCTAAGCTATGAAAAAGAAAGATTTTATATAATTTTTTATAAATCAAAAAATCCTAGTAGATTTTTTTGGAAAATATTGTACAGTTAACATTTGTTGCAGTGTAAATTAATAAAAATCAAAAGGACAAAAGATGAAAAACAAAACAATACTTGCTTCTATTTTGCTTTGCCTTGGTCTATTAGTTTCTGGTCATACCGCTACTATCTATGAAAGCTCAAACTTGGGGCCTACGGGAATCGGGGCCGGAGTTACTGTCGCCAATCAATTCTTAGGAGGCAGATTTCAAGTTGGTTCAACAGCAACCACGACTGAGATTGGTGGACACTTTTTAGGAACAGGAACTTTTTTTGGAGCGATTGTTCGTTTAACTAGTCTAACGGATTTTCCTGATAGTGATGTTTTAAACACTCCTGATGTACTAGGACATGTTGTTATGAATTTTCCGAGTACTTCTGCTGTGGTAACCGGAAATCTTTCTGTTGTTTTAGACGCTGGCTTTTATGGTGTCATTTTTGGAAGTAATTTTTTGGGAGCATCAGGAAGTGGTTCTGCTCCCACTGGTAGCAGTGATATAGGAAGCCCTAACTATTTTTTTCGTGGTGGAGGTGGGGGATATAGCCAGAATGGTTTTTCAAGCACTCATTTTTTCGTTAATGGAGAGGCGGGAGTTTTAACCGAAACTGTTCCTGAGCCATCAAGTTTCATTTTCTTGGCTTTAGGTGGAGTTGTTTTACTAAGATTTAAGAGAGCTTAGGTTTTAGCAAGATTCGCTTTATTTCTTCAGAGCAATATCTCTAACTACATATAGAAATCCTCGGTCTGTTCCCATATACAAGCAACGATTGTAGTGGAAATAGGCCGTTATTTCTCCTCCTGAAATTTTTTCCTTCCAAATCAACTCCCCTTTGTCTTTGTCTAACCCAAAACACTCTGATAATGTATTTACAAAATAGATACGTTTTCCATAGATAATGGGTTTATGAATAATGGCTCCTGGAACTTGAGTGCGCCAGAGGAGTTTTCCTTGGAGGTCAAGGGCCTGAATATAACCTTCATCATCTCCAAAGTAGAACTTATCTTGGTAAAAAAGAACTTGGCTGTGAATAGGGGCAAGACCAAGGTATTGCCAAAGGAGTTTTTTGTTTTGAATATGAAGAGCAAAAAACTGGCCTTTTTCGTTAGCAGAGTAAATCTTGTTTTGAGAGACTATGGGAGATGTGTGGATAGCACCTTCGCTAGCGTATTTCCAGTAAAGTTTGCATTGCTTGCTTTTTTTACCCGTGAGACGAAGATGAAGAAGTTCTCCTTTTGCGTTTCCGACAAAGAGAGACCCTTTGTAAAATAGAGGTTTGGTTGTAAGAGAGCTCGAAGAGTGGTAGGAAGAATAGAGGGGCTTACCATTTTTGAGAGAAAGAATGGATAGTTGGTCTTTATGGGCTAAAAAAAGAATTTTTTGTTGGTAACTACTTAAGCCAAGAAATTCATCGGAGTGAATTTTTAGGCGAGGAGTAAAGAGACGGATTGTTTTACCTCGGGAGTCAATAACTTTAGACTTACCTTTATCTCGTAAAACTAGTATGCGATCTGGTGTGCCAGGCTGAGAAAGTAACTCTAGATTTGTCTGAATAGGAATAACAGGATGTCCAGCAGATATTTTGTAACGAGGAAGAATTTGACTAGGGGAAGCTTTAGAAAAGACCAAAGCTCCGTCTGTACGACTAAGCCAAAGATTTTTGTCTTGAGTAATCGCTTTGCTTGGCTGAATGGAAAGAGATAGTCTTCTCAGCCAAATTTTTTTGCCATCTTCTTTCATAGCCAAAGTAAGGAGATCTTTACTTTGCGGATAATGCAAAGAACTTAAATAAATTAGACCAGAGCTTTTCTGCAAAGAGCTTGCTGGAGTGATTTTTGCACTAAAAGGAAAGGAAGTCTGGATTTTTATTTTTTTGATTTTGGGATCAAACTCTAGTTTTTCAATAGAGTTTGTTATGAGGTAGAAAGAGTGTTTTTTTAAAGGGTTTTCCGTAAAAAGAAAATTTTCCGTTTTCTTCCAAAAATGGAAATTGTCCCAAGATGGAGAAGGGAAAGATAAATTTAAACTAAAGATTTCATTCGTCGAGGTAACAGCAAAAACCAAATCTTCAAAAACATATTCCTTTATCGTTTTTGGTGGAAAATCATAAGTTTCTTTTTTCGTGAGATTCCAATGAGAAACTTTTGAAGTATCGTAGACTATAATCTGTTTCTTTTTTTCTTTTTCGACCTTGTTGTTAACCTTTTTCACAAGCATGACAATTCGTTTGTCATTGCCCCATCTAATAGCTTGACATACTCCCTCGTAAGGGGTACGAGAAAGAAGTTTCCCATCTATGGCATGAAAGCCGTAGATATAGCCATCTTCACTTGCGATGTAAAGTCCGTTTGTTTTTGGATGAATCGTAAAGTAAGAACTTTCTCCTACTGTGCAAAATGCTCCCTGGATTTCTCCTGTTGCTAAAAAAATTTGATAAAGATTTCCTCCTTGGCAAGCAACAAACAATTTTTGACTGTGATAATGAAGCTTACTTCTGATTGTTTGTGGTAAAATGCAAGACCAGACTAATTTTCCTCTAATATCAAAAAGCCAAATAGCTGATTGTTCTGGAGAGCTGACGAGAATATGATCGATTTCCTCCATGTTCTTTGTTACTTTAAAGTCATTTAGAAAAATGAACTGAACTTGTGCCAAAGAACCTAAATGATGTGTCCAGAGAGTCTCTCCATTTTTTGGATTCAAGCAGTAAATGTATTTGTCTTGGAATTGAAAAAAAGCTTTCTTTAAGCTGGAGAAACTTGTTTGTGCTCCCAAGTGAAGTTTTTCCATTTGGACAGCTAAAATAGTTGAATCCTTCTTTTGTGGGGGAAGTTTTAACTCTTCTGCTGGATAAAAGCGGTAGTGCAGTAGCTTTTCTTTTTCGCGAGCATCGTAAAGCTCTCTTGTGAGCTTTTTTAATTCTTTTTTGAACTCTTTCTTGAACTCTTTAGGAAGTGGCCTTGAGTTCATCCGAGAAAGTTTTTCCTGGGCTTTTTCCCAATCTTCTTCTACTCCTGTTTTTATCGCTTTTTCCATAGATAATTGGACTTGGCGATAGCTTTCCCAAAACCTCTTCTCTTTTTGAAGAAGTCGACTGTCTTGTTGAATTTGCTTTTGTAACTTACTTGCTTGTTGAGCTAAAGATGTTTCTTTATCTATTTCCAGAATTTTCTGGCAAAGAAAACTCGCTTGGATAGGAGCCTTTTGTTCTTTTGCTTCCCAAGCTTTTTTGTAGAGACTACTTTGAATTTTTTCTTTTAAAAGTGTGTGACGAGAGTGTTCCCCATAGAGAACTCGATACTCCTGATAGAAAGCTAAAGTTTGCTCTGTACTATTCTCTAAGCTTTGTGTGATTTTATCGTGAAGAAGTTTTTCATTGCTTTGCTCTTCTCTGTGTCTTTGCCACCAAAAAAATGCGAGAGATACAAAGACTAAAGTGATCAGAGCAATAAGCCATTTATTGCGATTTTTGAGATTAAGATTTGCAGCAAAAATAGCTTGCGTTTCGTTTACATAGGGAATGGGACGAATCTCCGTTGCCTCAAAAGAAAGGTCTTTTGAGGATGATTTTTGCTCTATTTCGAAAACGGAAATTTCTTCTGTATTTGAAATATCAAACTTTTCAAAGAGCTTATCTTGCTCTTTTAGAGCGGAAAGGAGTTCTTCTGGAGTTTGGTAACGCTGGCTGGGTTTTTTGGCCATCATTTTTTGAATGATTTTAGCAAGTTCGATCTTCTGATGATGGCGACCTTCATTAGGAAAAACTAGAGGTTTATGAACGTGTTGATCTCTAATTTCTTGTTTGCTTCCTACAAAAGGGAGACGGCCAAAGAGAATTCGATAAAAAACTGTTCCCAGAGAGTAAATATCACTACGAATATCTACTTCTACTTTACCTTTACATTGCTCTGGGCTCATAAAGGCAACAGTGCCAAAGACCTGATCAATTTCATCGCGCACTCCGACCTCTCGAACCAAACCAAAATCACAAAGTTTTGCGACATGATCAAAGGTCAAAAGAATGTTTTCTGTTTTAATATCGCGATGAACTAAGTTTCTTTGGTGGGCGTGTTCTAATGCTCTAGCTACTTGCTTGATTATATCTAAAGCCTTATCGGGAAGAAATCTTCCTCCCTCTTCTTTTACAGCTTGACTTAAAGTAGGCCCATCCACATACTCCATAACGATATAGATATGTTTACCAGAAAATCCAAAATCAATGCCCGAAACAATATTGATATGATCGAGTTTGGCAATAGCCTTAGCTTCTTGGATAAACTGCTGGCTCATTTGCATTTTATTTTTATCGTCTACATCAGAGAGGATCTTAATCGCTACGACCTCACCTGTACTTAGTTGACGGCCTGTATAAATACGACCCATACCCCCAAAACCAATTAGTTCTTGTAATTTGTAACCAGGAACCCGAAAAGAATCATCTGTTTTGTAGTTCTGAATTTTTTTGAGGTCGTTAATGCTAAGGTAGTGCTCTTGTAGGAGAATATCTGCCAAGTCGATATAAGGGCCTTCCTCAGCCATTTCTTCTTGCAGTTCAACTGTTTTATTTAAATCTGCTTTGCTGAGAAGTTCTAACTTCATCGCTATTTTTCCCAGGAGTTTATCTTGGCGTTTGATTTGGGCAAAAACTTCTTGGTCATTTTCGAGAGGGAGAGCTTGAGGAAATTCTTTGATTGTAAAAAGAAGAGAGTATTTTCCAATTCTAAACTTACTTTTGTGAGCAAGGGCTTGTCGAATAGAGATGGGTTTGCTATTAAGAACAGTCCGGTTGCGGCTTCCTAGATCTTCAATCCAGAATTGTTTCTTTTGATAGTAAATTTTACAGTGTAAACGAGAGACGGAGTTATCTTTTTCTAAAATAATATCAGCATTACGTCCGCGTCCTAAAACTAAAAAATCTCCAGAGTTAATAGTGTATATGGGACGAGTTGGTAAGTTTAAAATTTGGATTTGTCCCTGCATTGTATTTTCCTTGTGAGTCTGTGGCTTTCGAGTTTAGGGAAGACCTCTGGATGCAGATATCTTTTGAAAAATCAAAGCTAAAATAAAGCAAATAAATTGAAGTACAACAATGACTGCTCCTGAAGGGAGGTCATAGATAGCAGAGATAATGAGGCCGAAAAAAACAGAAGAGCTTCCGATACAGCAAGCCAGAAGAAAAATCCAGTTTATACGTGAACTGAGCTGGCAGGCAGTAAGACCAGGGATAAGTAAAAAAGCCGAAATCAGAACAACCCCGATTAATTTAACCGAAACCACAATCAAAAGAGCCAACATGCTAATCAAAAGGAAGCGGAGTTTATGAATAGGTAAGCCATCAACCCAGGCAAGCTCTTCATGAAAAGAAATAGAATAAAAGGCTTGGAAGAAAAAAGCTAAAAGCACAATGTTTAAAAAACAAATTGTGATGATCAGAAAAAGATCTTCTTGGCCAATAAGAAGAATATTTCCGAATAAGTAGCCATAGATATCGGGAGTATAGCTTTGGCGTAAAGCAATAAAAATACTTCCTAAAGCCATTGTTATTGTTAAGGCTAAGCCAATAGCACTATCTTCAGAAATTCTTTTACTATGGCCAAACCATGCGATGAAAAAGCCCGCCAGAAGGCAAGATATTGCTGCCCCCCAGGCAGGAGTCCAGCCGACGAGAAGAGCGAAAGCAATCCCACCAAAAGCGGCATGACTGATTCCATGGCCAACAAAAGCCATTCGGCGCAAAACGACAAAAACAGAAAGAATAGAACACACTATTGATAGAAGTAGGCCCACAAGAAGGGCTCGTTGCATAAAAGGATATTGAAAAAGATCTAATATTTGGCTCATTTTTACCGATAATTATTTTCAAAAGGATTTAGCATCACATCTAAAGATCTTGTCTTTGTTTGTGGCTATTCACTGGCGTTGTATTTTTCTACTGGCTACTCCTAAGAAACTTCAATATCTATGAGAGTTGTACCAGGATAAAATCGTAACTCGATTCGTAATCTTAATCGTAAATCGTAATCGTAATCTTTTCTTTTTTTTTCGATTACGATTACGAGTACGAGTACGATTAAGATTACGAACCGACTCACGAGCTACGAAAAGCTCAAAGTTTCTTCCATTTTTTACCCCGAAGCGAAGCCAGGGTTCGATGCTGGCTACTGGATTCAGAATTCTGGCTACTGTTTTAAGTTGAAATAACTCTTCCTTTTAGTAAACGAGTAACTTTGTTTACTTGGACAATAATAGAAGGACGAATCTCTCGCAAAACTGTACCTGGACTGACCCCCTCTTTTCGCTCAAGAATAATATTACCAATGTATTTATTAATAGAAGCAAGAGATTGAACCCCTGGAGAAAAATCTCTCACTAGCAATTGATCTTGATTACGAATAGTGGTTCGCCAAGCTTGGGTTCTGCGTCGAAGGCGATCAAAAAAGGAATACCCCGTAGGTCGATCATCTCCGTGATACACGCTCCAAAAACATTCTTCTACTCTCCAGTAATTAGTCGCCAAACGGTAGATACTTTCCTTTTGGTTGATCGCATTACAAAGAGCGTTGGCTCGTCTTTTTATTTCATTTTGCACGGACTCTTTGCATTGACTATAAGGCTCTATTTTTTTCTTGTTATTAATACTTTCGATGCTGCAAACAACTTCATTTTGAATATCTAAGTGAGTGAGAAGTAGTTCAAGTTCTCCTAAGATGGCACGCCACTGGGCAGGTAAATCCTTATGTGGATGGTCTTCTGGAAAGTTTTGTTTAGGAGGTAAAGTAACTAAGCTAAGAGGAGAAAATATTTCTTTTCCTTTACTAGCTAAGCCTGGCACTAAAAGAGCGTTTTCTTGCTTTTCTAAACGAGGACGACAAGAGTAAATAACCTTACCTTCGGGTTCAGCTAACCTTCCAAATTGTTTGGGAAATATCTCATAACCATCCTTTTGTGCTTGTTGAACAATTTGTTTCCAGTAGCGCTCAAATCTTTTAGAGTCATCTTTCATAGAGCGATTGGCTATGCAAGCTGTAGCTAAATTACTACGGACAGCTGCAGCAGAGTAAATAATTTCTCTCAAAGTATTTTCATAGTTTTGTTTAGCTGAAACAGGTATATGAAACCAAGGTTCTTCTTTAGCGTTCCATTTTTCTACTAGTTGAAGTAAGGAAGTTTCTTCTGGATTAGCAAATACTGTTTCTTTTTCGACTTCGCTGTCAGGAAAGATAACTCCTTCTGTTTCGTCAGGGTCATCAAAAGCATCCAAGTTCTTAGAATATTCAGGTTCTTCTGGAAGAGGTAGAACTTCTTCTGCTTTATGGTCTTCTTCCTCGTAAATCTCTTCTATTTTTTTCTTTGAATCAGCTATTTTCTTTGAATCAGCTGTTTCATCAAGAATTTCATCTAAAATGTCACGCACTTTTTTTGCTGTACTATCTAAGTTTGTATTTAGAGAATTGCTTTGGGAGTTACATACTTCTCTTAGCAAGCTGACAGCAGAACGAATTAAGACTCGCTCGCCTTCTTCGGGGGCGTGTGTTAGTATTTGTAGAAGAGATTCCAAAGAAGTGTCTGATGAGGCCACGGAGTGCTCCCTCTAGAATAATAAAGAAGGGTAATTGGCGAGTAGTATCGCGGTGTATTTTTAATTTTAAACCTAAGATGGAGGGCAAGGCTCCTGCCGCGCAGGAGATGTGCGAAGATAACATACTGCCGAGCAAGGCACATCTCCTGCTCGGCAAGAGCCTCGCCCTCCAACATATATAGTACTTAATAACAATTTCAGATAAGCTTCCTTGCTTAGCAAGGAAGCTTTCGTTCTCTAGTGGTATCCACAGAATGGATCGTAATGAATATCCATTTTTTGAGGGACATACTCAATGTCAGCCCAAATTTGGATATCATAGAGAGCCGTGGTTAACATGATAAGCTGTCCTCTTTCATCTAAGATAAGAGTCGCTTCATCGGTGTCTTCTTCATCCAAAGAGAATTTCGCTAATAAAGTAGGGTCACTGTTGGGATCAAAAGAACCATTTTCGCTGTAGTCTTCCATGTAAAACTCATATTTCTCCCGAATAGGAAGAGGCTCACTGATTGCGCATCGGTAGCGCGAACCATCAGGATACTCAATAATATATTTAAGTTGAGCACCTGCTTTAATCGCTGTGCGACGATCGAATATTTCCTGGCTAGTAATTGTTCGATCTAGAACCGGTAGAGATTCTTCATCGACTTCTTCCTCTTCTTCATTGACTGCGAAATCTGCAGGACTTTCTCCCTCTTTTTCTTCAAAGTCAACGTCGTCTTCACCAGCAAAGTCATCGACATCGTCGTTAGTTTGTTCGTATTCTCCACTACCATACGCATTATTGATTTCTTCTTCTTCCGGAGAAAGATTATCTTCCTGTGAATCAGCGGAGGACGCATTACCTTGACGAATTAACTCAGATGTCGCTTCACCTTCAACAGCCTCCCTATAGTTTTTGGCTTGGATAGTCTTAAGCCCTTTGGGAAGGAAGAAGGCTCGAACAAATAGTTCTGCATCAGCTTCAAAACCAACTAAATAATCTTCGCGGAATTTACGGAAATCTTCGAATTCGTGATCAAAACAAACGGCCTCTGAGTTGATTAAACCTAGATACTGAGGTTCAGCTCCTTCAAAATCAATACGGTAAATCCAGAATTTCTCCTGAACCGGACGTAAGTTATTGATAGAAGTCCGAGCAACAGGACGACGATCAGTGAAAGATCGTAAATTCAACTCGTGACCTTGGTCAAAAATTGTTACCATAGCAACCAGAGAGTCATAAGCTAAGCGACATGATAGATAAGTGAAAAGGTTTTCAATAACCAATTCTATTTGATCGTAACCATCACGAAGCATTTCTCTCGTTTTTTCGTTGTAAGGATCAATTCTAACCGATTCTAGATAGCGACCAATACAGGCCCCAATGGCAACAGATGTTTTGGCAGACTCACGATCAAACCGAACATTGGCCGGATCGTAATCAAAAACTCCGTCGCTATCTCGGAAAACTTCATTCGCAACAGTCTGGACACATTGCATGTTACAAGATTGACCAGAAAGAATTAATCTATCAATTCGATCGTGGTGCTCTTGAGTTAACAATCTAGCTTTAGAAAGACTGACTGCTAAGCTAAGAGACTGATTGATAGGGTCCTTTGCGGTGCGAGTTAGCTCAGTTTGAGTGACAGAAAGACGAAGATCATCTTGCTGGATCAAACCAGAGTCTGTTAGCCAAGGATGAGCGGATTGAACAAAGTTGTAAAGTAAACCACTGTCGAGTTCTGTTTCTTCTGGCCACTCTACGGCTAAGCCACTTCCTGCATCGGTTGTTACTGGAGTTCCTAGAATTTTCTTTAATTCTTCTGTCATTTCCCAAAGAGTAAAGAAATAAGGAATGCGTGAAGAGTCACTCGCAAAGCAAGTAGGTACTAACAAATCAAGAACAGTTTCATTGAGGTTGTTGTACTTTGACATTTGTTGCATAGGATGACTAGTCCACTCTAAGAGCGAGCCACGGCGATAACGAGGAGGAGCATCTTCGTCTTCCATATCAGTTTCAACTAAATCCTCGGGCAGATTAAGAAGAAGTTGGCTTAGAGGACTGTCCATTGGAGGATCGATGTTCTTTTCCATAATCAAAGTTAGAAGACAATCAGCCAGCTTGGATTTTACTAATCGGAAGAGCCAAAGGGTGATTAAATCACCTCCGATGTAGCGGTGTCCTGTCGTACCAAGAAGACGAGGAGTAATTCGGAAGTAGCGGCCGCCATTTCCTTTATCTTCGTCAGGCTCGAAAATAGCTAACTCTTCGTAAATCAGTTGAATAAGAGCTATGTCTGTTGTTCCTCCTCCCAAGTCATAGAGAAGGATATTTTGGTAAGAGCGTCCATGACGATCTTTGCGGCATCGAGCCATCAAACCATTCATTCCACAGACAGGGTCGGCACCAACTTCTCGCCATATATAATATATAGCAGCAGCAGTCGCCTCATCAAAACGAGTATCAATTTCTTTGATGTTAAGGTCGGTCAAAATCTCTTTGAGGCTTCGGCGTAAAGAAGCAGGATAAGAGGTAGGGAAAGTGGCTACTACTGAGCAAGGCCACTGGGCATCTTGAAACTGTCCTGCATCTGCACGACGGTGAATGTCATTAACGGCACGAGTAATCAGTTCACGATAGGTTAATCGACAAAGAATATCAGCAGGAAATTGAATAGGAGAAGTTCCATTTTCGACAGGAACGACTTCAATCACTTCATCTCGACCGAAGTATCTTTTTATAGATAAAACAAATTGTCGGATGTCTGCACCACCACTAGCTGCGCTTCTGAGTAAAAGACCAACCCGAGCTCCCATATCTACTCGTGTTTCTTGTATTAAAATCCCTAGATCTTCTGTTGCTGGAGCTGAGACAATTTGAAGGGCACTAGGAATAGGGCCCGGGCCTGCATTTTCGTCGAGTTCCAAAACAAAGTATCTTTGAGATTCTAAACTCTTAGAATCAATAACTGATTCAAAGCCAAACATTACTTCAGGAGCAATATCTTTTAAAATTTTGGCATTGGTTCCTTCTTGGGAGAAGTTAGAAAGCCGGCAGAGAGTCTCTTTGAGAACTTGTTCCCTAACTACATCATCAAGTTTAACTAAAGAGCGTTTTATTTCGTCTTCAGGAGTACCACAAGTGGGAAGATCTGCATTAGGAACAATTCGAGTTAAGTTTTCTACAAAAAGATCTGTTTCATTTGGGTCTATTTTTGATAAATGTTCGGCCAACCAAGAGTTAACCCATTCACATAGAGATAGCCACTGCTCACTACTAAGTTGCCCACGTACTTCTTCTGCAGCATAGCGAGGATCTCTTACTACGATGGCAGAGTTTGTCGTACCATAATCTATGGCAATTAGACCACTATATAACCCTGCTTCTGATATTTCTCGTGGCCCACCTGGACTAGCATATCCTTCTTCTTCCTCTTCATCAGAGTCGTCTTGCCCACCAGAATAATTATCATCCATTCCTTCACCATCATGATCATCGTCATCAGCACCACTGCCTTCATCCATTCCTTCATCGTAGCCTTGGCTGAAAGCATCGTCGTCTTGAACTTCGTCAGAAGTCTCCATATCTTGTTCGTGCTCAGAAGGAGAGTGTTCTGTATCGATGATAAGTTCTTGAGAACACTTAAACTCTACTTGCTCTTCATTTTCAGAAGCTGCTTTTATCAACTTGACTAAAATAGGAACAGTAATAGGAGATTCTTGGGGTAGCAAATTAGGATCACTGATACGAGATACAGGAACGGTTATAGTTGCTTGACCTCTTCCTGATTCCACACTAAAGTGAGTAATATCTAAAATTTGAATCAAAATACCTCGTATTTTTTCCTTTACAGTCGGAGAAGCTGTCCCTAACTTAGCAGGAAATGCATACTTAAGAGTGATTTCCTTTTGGCTGATTTCGCCAGAAAATCCCTCAAGAAAATATCTTAGTTCTCCAATAGGATCTATCGGGTTGATGGTTATTGTTTTATGCGAAGGATAAAACTTAAGATTTTCAGTCATAAGAGACCTTTCCTAGTAAGGTATCTAAAATGATAAAGTAAACCCATTCTAGATTGAGAGAAAACAGTTGAAAGAAAATCGATGAAAGTTTAAGAAAATGAAAGGAAGTTTCATCGAAACTTCCTTAATTCAGGAGACATTCTCGCCATGTTCTATTGAAGCACCTTAATGCTTCCTAAAATATCGCGTAAAGTTTCATTTCCTGTTGTGGGAGAAAGACCATCTGTTTTTACTATGGCCGCTAAGAACTGGTTGTTATGTAAAGAACCACGAACTAAAGGTAAAATTTCTCCTCGAAAAATTTCATTAATAAAAAAGCTCTGGAAATTAGCTTCAGCCGAAGCAATTAATCGAGAAATACGATCTCTCAGCGTCTTTAAAATCTGTACTTGAATACGAACAATTAGAGCCATATTCCAATTACAAGGTTTATGGACATCATAGGGATATCGAAGGTTTTTCATGGCTTCTGTTTCATCTTTTACCCGTTCAATAATCTCCGGTAAAATGTCTTCTTTTGCCATTTGACTTGGCTTCCAGGCATCCATTAAAGGTAAGCCCTCTTCACTTTGCATTAGTTTATCTAAGTCAATGGCTGATCGAAAAGTTTCACAAATTTGCTGATAATCAGGGTGATTTTCAAACCTTTCGATACTATAAAGGATCGATTTTTCAATCATCTCTAAAGAATAAGTATAGATTTCTTCGGCCGTTTCTTGAAAACGTTCATTGAAAGCCTCAAACTCTTTGGGAACTTCTGTTCCACTTTTTTTTAGTTTGTTGTATCTTCCGAATGTTTTTGTTTCTCGACCTTCTTCAAAGTGAATTTCTTTTTGATCTTGTCTATCTTCTTGATTTTGATTTAAGATAGCAAACCATTCTGGCCAGTTGACAATGCGAGAAGAAATATGTCTTTCCATTATTTCCCAAAGAGGTAAATCTTCATTTTTATCGCGAACCATTAGTTTTTGAAAATGACTTGGCCCACTTGGGAAAGCATCTGCGATAGCAACTTCTAAGTCTCGATAAAATTTTTGAGCTAAACTGGTTATTTCTATATTTATGCTGGGTTCACCATTTTGAGGTAAAGCTTTCGTTAAAATGGTGTAAGCTGAGTGTAAAGCATGGAGAGCTTTTTCTTTAATGTATTGTTGTCCTTTATCTTTGGACATTCGAATTAAAGCATTCCTTAGCTTGGGAACACCTGCTTTTTCTAAATATTTTTCAAGAGTAAGTTTACTTTGTTTCTCGAGTTTTAACTTAGGATCAGTGGACAATTGGTATATGTATTTTTCAATCTGAGAACGATTTCTTTTAAAAAGAGAATGGCTAGCTTGGCGTTCTCCATTAGCAAACCATTGCGATTTTCCAAATACCCAATTACTTCTTTCCATACGAGATTCAAAAAGATAACTTACAGCAGAACACAAGTAAACTTGGTTAGAAAAATCATTGCAGATACTTTTACTCAACTGAAGAATGGAAGAAAAACCAGTTTTGTCGCCTCTATTACAAAACTCAGAATAATTAGAGGAGGAAAAGTAGGGAAATTTTTCAAATCGATTGAAGGCCAAAATCGTTCGATCACCTAGTTTTTTTAATTGATCCCAAAAAAGCCTCTCTAGTTCAGAAATTTTATTGTTAACCACATGAGCGCTATCTAAAACAAATAAGAGAGAGTGGATATGAAAAATTTCTTTTTCTAAAAGAACGAGATCCTTTACTGAACTCTGCTTGCTTAAGTCAGGAATATTGATAAAAATAATTGGATTAGTTGCAGAGCCTAGTTTTTCTTGAAAAGGATCTTCCCAGACATCCACAGACATAAAAACCTTATAAATCAGGGGGAAAATCGCGAGAATTTCTGACGTTTCTAATTTGCTATGAGAAGATAACAGAGAAGGTTGTTTTTCTTGAATATCGAGACACTGTTGCTGAAATTCAGCTAGACTTTTTTCAGTATTAGCCAGGCTAAGATTTTCGGAGAAAAGGCACGAGTTTAACTGATAAGAGGATATATCAAAAATATGCCCTTTGTCTGAAATCAAGGATATATTATTTTTTAAAGCAATAATATACTCTATCGCTTGGTAAGACATAATAGATGATGCAGGAGCGGAAACTAATATGTCCTCGATGAGCTGAAGATCGTCCCATGATTCTATTTGGGTAGGTAGTGAAATCGATTTATCAGACAAAAGTTGCAAGAATTTATTTACAATAGAAAAAGACTGTTCTTTGTTTACTAAAATTAGTTGGCTTTTTTCAAGAGTAGGAGGCTTTTTGGCTGAGCGAAATTCTAAGGAAATTTCCAATGTATTGCAAATATTTTGTTTGTGTTGACTGGGAATGAGCTCTGTTGAATCAAGCAATGCGTTCAATAAGAGATTCTTTTCGCCTCCACTTTGCCCCATAATAATAGATTTCCATGGTTGGCTACAGATTTTTAGGCATTCTTGGAGGTGCTTTTGTCCCGTTACAATTTTTTCATTAACGGAGGCAGTAGAGCAAGAATTTAACCACTGGAGAGCAGAATTTTCTAGACGCTCAGCAGCAGTCTGAATATCTCCAATAGTTTTGAGCCTTTGCATAAAAATCTCCATCCTGATTTTTGCGAAATTTTAGATTATTAGCGGCCGCTATTTTAGCAAGAAGTTTAATGGAGTGCAATAAAAATTTCAGGATGTACGAGTATGCTTTACAGGTAGGTAAACAATAAAACGGGCACCTTCACCCGGCTTACTTTCGACCTCTATTTTTCCATTATGACGCTCAATAATTTTTCGACAAATAGCTAAACCTACTCCTGTTCCTTCATATTTGCCTCGGCTATGAAGACGTTCAAAAGCTATAAAAATACGACTTCTATATTTTTCATCGAAGCCAATACCATGATCTTGAACGACAATCTCACAAAAATTATTCAAAGTCTCTGAATTTTCTTTAACATCCTCTATTCGGCGGCAAAAAATTTCTACTTTTGCTTTTTGTCCTTTTTCGTGAAACTTTAAAGCATTGCCAATTAAATTTTGAAAGAGTTGTCTCATTTGGACTAAATCGGCATCAATATGAGGTAAATCCCCAACTTCAACAGTTCCTTCTGTTTCTCTTAGCCTGATTTCTAAATCTCCCAAGACGCCTTGAACAACGTCATTTAAATCAACACAAGTTAACGGTTTATTTTGATTCGTGATTTTTGAGAGAGTTAGTAAGTCTTGAATTAATCTTTGCATACGAGCAGCCGCATTTTTAATGCGATCAAAATAATCCTGAGCTTCTTCAGGAATATTAGAAGAAAATCTTCTATCTAGTATATCGCAAAAGGCTCTTACTTTACGAAGAGGTTCCTGAAGATCATGAGATGCTGCGGAAGTAAAACTCTTAAGCTCCCAATTACTATTCTCCAAATTTTCGTTACGGATTTGTAATTCTTTTTCTGCTTGTTTACGTTCTTTGGCATAGATCAGAGCTTTTCGAAAAAGTAAGGGATTCTTAAAAACACTTGGTTCTAGAAAATCTTGGACACCTTCTCGTAAACACCGCGTCGCAAGATCTTCGTTTTCAATAGGCGACAAAACAATAACAGGTTTTATTGTAGCTGCTTTGATAATGTTTTTTACATCTTTTGTGCTAAAAATGAGTTGAGCATCTATTAAGATAACGTCGGGTTCTTCTGATGTTAAAAGATGGCAAGCATCCTCTATATTTTCAGCATATGTTATTTGATGAGAAAAAGAATTTTCTTCTGGAGAAAAAAAAGATTCTTTTGCTTGATCGCCTAAAGTCTCTTTTACAAATAATATATTAACCTTGTCCATGAGATTTTTCCATACAGGTTTAAATAATAGTAAGGGGTTTCCAGTGAAAAAGTTTTGCAAAGATAGTGAAAAAAAATTTCATGGGAACTTTCTTACAAAACAACACTATTTTTCTCTTTTTGGATGCCAAGTTTACCTGACTTCTCTTTTTACTTGGAAAATTTCCTTTGTTTCTTGTTGCTGTTGTGGTCTTTTTTGGAATGGCAAGGATACTATAAACACGGAGCCTTGTCCTGGCTTACTTTTTACCTCAATACTACCTCTATGTTGCTCTGCAATTTTCTGACATACAGCTAAGCCTATTCCTACTTCACTCTGGCTAAATTGAAGTTTTTTGCATAACTCAAAGATGCGAGCTGTGTGCCTTTCTTCAATTCCGACACCATTATCTTCTACAAAAATCTTGCAAACTTGGCAATTATGAAAAATTTCACCGCTAACATTTTGAGTCTCTAGGGTACTGTAAATTTTTACAAAAGGAGGTTTATCACTAGAATATTTTAATGAGTTCTTAACCAAATGGTAGATCATTTGGGCAATTCTTTGAGGATCCGCTTCAATGACTTGAAGTTCCCCTATCTCCATCTCCCCCTTGAGTTCAGATATTTGAGGAGCTAACTCTTGTTTTACTTTGTTAGCCACAACATGTAAGTCAACTTGGCTGATTCGGCAAGGGGTTACTAGTATATCAATATACTTACGAAGGTTCTCTAAAAGATTCAGCATTGTATGAGCAGCGTTTACAGTTCTTTTTGCATACTCTACGCCCTTTTCGTCTAGAATACTAAGATATTTTTTATTAAAAATATCCCCGAACATAATGATCTTGCGAAGAGGTTCCTTTAGATCATGAGTAACTAACTTAGCAAATTTTTTCAGCTGTTCATTAGATTTTTTCAACTCAATAGTACTTTTTTTCCGTTCAGTGATGTCTTTAACTGTTGCTTGCATACAAGTTATTTGATTGGCTTTGTTTCGAATCGGATAGCTGGTTTCTTCTACCCAGATAATTTCTCCATTACCTTTAATCATTCGATATTCTAAACAAAGGTGTTTACCTTGGAATACTTGCTCTTGTTCTTTTAGGACAAACTTTCGATCTTCTGGATAAATGCAGTTATCCCAAATTTTATGATTTTCCCAAAGAATTTCCAAAGAAACTCCCAAAAAACTCTCTACTGAAGGGCTTATTATGGCAAAAGAGCGATCGGCATTGCGCCGATAGAGGAGATCGGTATAGTTTTCTACGATAGACTGGTAAATATTTCTAAAACGTTGTTCAGAAGCTGCTATTTTTTCGACTAAAAGAGTTTTTTCTACGGCAAATCCTACTTGACGACTTACTGCGGTAATAAGATCTAGATCTTCTTTTCGAAAACCACGTCCGCCTTGATGAGATTCCAGGTAGACCGCTCCTTGAATTCCATTATGAACATCAATAGGAACACAAATAATGGAAAAGAGATTAGAATGAGCTCTACTTTCGTTTTCGCACAAGATCCCTTCTCCGATAAGCCCTTCTCCTTGGTTTAAAACTTGGTTAAGGACAACATAGTTAATGGAGAAAGTTTCATCGGAGAAGTACTCTTCACCGTCTTTTTCTATTCTAGTTCGATAGATGAAGTCAGACGTTATTTCTTCATTGTTGACCTTTAAAACAAAACATCCTCGTTCGACAAGGAATTTGCTTAGGAGAGTTTCTAAAACAGCGCTAAGTAACTCAGGAACACTGGTTCTTTGTTGGATAAGTTTCACAGTGTCATGCAAAAGAATTAAGTTGCGCTGAAGAATGAGGGGAGAGACATCTATGGCAAAAGTTGTATCACTTCTTTTTTTGGTATGAATAGCTCGAAAAGTTTGCTTCTCGTTTTTAATGCGTTTGGTTTTTTCGATTACCTCGCGAGGCTGGAGGCTACCTTTTAGTTTGAGATGAACAGAACCTATTTTTATAATATTCCCTGGGATAATCGATCCTTTTTTGACGGGTTCTTCGTTGATAAAAATACCGTTCATACTATCAGCATCTTCTACCCACGTATTTCCATTAGAGTGTGAGATGTAACAGTGTTTACGAGAAACACTTGCATCAGAGAGCTGGAAATCACATTCCGGATCTCGCCCGATAGCAATTTTGTCCCCCTCGCGGAGGATGATTACCTCTCTTTTTTGGCAACCACTAATTATAACCAAGGCAACACTCATTAAATCATCCTTCATGAGGATTTTCCTAGAATATGGAGAAGAACACTTATTGGGATTTTTTTCATCTAGTATTCCTTATTCTATGATTTTTTTGAAGTAATTTCTACGAAATTATTTAGGATGTGTCTTCATTCAGCTTAATTTGTTGTATTTTTTTAGCAATAGTAAGGAAATTACCTTGAACTCAGTATTGCTAAGTCGTGAAATAGCTGAATGAAAACACATCCTCACAGATGAAGTTAAAAAAAAGAATTTTTCCAAAACTCTTTTAATAATGTTTATCCTATTATTCGGCAGCGAAAAATATGAAGTTTTAGGTGCTTGGGATATTTTTCCCATCATCAATGAGAGTAATTTCGTTCGCCTTTATCATCCAGAACACCTTTTCTCCTTTTTTTATTTGCATTTGTTCAATAAAAGAAGTGGGAACAATTGCTGTGAGTGAATGAGAAAAAAAATCTAAGTGAACTTGAGTTAAAAGATGTCCGTCTTCTTTTTTTTGGATGAAAGCAGAAAACTGATTTAAAATGCTAATATTAGAAGAGAAAGTTTTAGCTAAAACGACTTCTACTTCTTTGAATAATAAAATGACTGGCCGTTTCTCTTGGATGAAGTTACTGTTTTCCTCAACATAGATAACAAAGACTTGAAAAAGAAATTCTGGGTGGACTTTTACTTTAATTAAGGCAAAGTTTTTTTGCCGATTTAGGCCGACAATAACTCCTCTTAGTTGGTTCACAAAGATATTTCCTCTGCAATATTTACAATATTAGGTAAAGTTGAAGAATTTGCGGAAACAAAAAAGCAACGGTGTAAAATTTTAATTTCTCTATTACCTGGCAAGTTGAGATGATACTCTTCTTTCCAAAAAGTTTGTTTAGAGCGAGATTCCATTAAGCTTTTTTTGACTCGCAATCGATCACTTTGGTGAACTTGCTCCAACCAACTTTGGCTATCTTGAAGAAGGGTTTTTTTCTTTTTTCCCCAGATTTGGGTATATCCATTGTTTACATAATTAACATAAGTTTGATCATGAGATGTAACCCATAAAGCCAGGGGAAGATTTTCTGCAATCTGGAAAAATTTTTTTCTTTCTTGCTCTATTACTGTGAGAAGTAAATGGTGCTCTGTTTTGTCTTCCACTAAAAGCATAAAAGTGGAAGAATGGTTTTCTCCAGAAAGTCTTTGAACTTGAAGTTTTTTAACTTGAACTTGGGCAATAATACCAATCCCATTTTTCTTTTTCAGATTGAATTTTAAAATAGAAGGTTTGTTGTTGGAGTATTGTTCTAGGGTCTTTAGGAAAATCTCTCTCTCTTGTTGGCTTTTTATTAACGAACCAAAATTTTGCCTATCATCAAAGGAAAACATCTCTCGACCAAACTGGTTAGCATAGAGAATTTGTCCTTGGCAATCGGTCTGGAAAATAACTTTAGGAATTTGGTCTAGAACCACATTCTGTGGAAAGCGAGACTCTTTGATATCTTTATTATTTTCAGTTTCTTCAACAGGAGACTCTTTAATGCTTTCCTTGTTTTGAAAAACAAAATTTATCTTTTCTTTATCGGAGCTATTTATTGCAAAGGTTTGTAGCTCCTTATATTTTAGACAAAGAGCGGTTGTTGTCCATAAAAAAAAGATCAAGACAATTGTGGGAGATTGGATTTGAAGATAGTGAAATATGAGTAAAGCTGATGAAATCAAGACTAAAATCAAATACCATTGCCGAGGAGGAAGAAGACAATCTAAAACCATCGCAGCATAAACTATCGCACAAACGACAACTCCGACAGGAAAAGATTCTCCTAAAAGAATGAGGCTGATAGCTAAAAAAGAAGAAGCTGCTAAAATGACAAGATAAGTTAGTGCGTTACTTTTCATTAAACTTCACTATCGATTCTACTTCTATACTTGGAAATACAACTTCTTGGTTTGCGAGAAGAGAGACCCTGTCCACACTTGGTTATCCATCAAGCGTAGACAGAGTCTATATATATCTCTCTCTACAATCTTAGCAAGCGCTCAGAAAAAGTTGCAATTAAATTCCCAAATCTTTGATTGTTTTGATAAACTTAGTGTAGTTGA
The DNA here is from genome assembly GCA_029260735.1 of Planctomycetota bacterium. GTDB lineage: Bacteria > Planctomycetota > Uabimicrobiia > Uabimicrobiales > Uabimicrobiaceae > JAJDCR01. Next base: position 65,493 of record JAJDCR010000015.1, on the reverse strand, counting down.
ACGGTTTTTTCAAAATAGCATAGGGTTCATATTGCGAGGCTTCCTTGATTGTTTTGCTGGATGCAGCTGTTAAAATAACAATAGGAATTTTTGCAATACGAGTATTTGACTTTAATATTCTTAAAAACTCTAAGCCTGAAATATGAGGCATAAGAAGATCTAAAACGATAAGTTTGGTATTAAATTCGGGGTCAGAGATTAGATTGAGAGCATCTAGTCCGTCAGAGGAACTCACCACTCGACAATCGTATCCCTCTGCCATCAAAGTAGATTTGATTACAATAGGCATCATTTCATCATCCTCAACAACTAAAATCTGTTGCTGAGTAGGTCGATTTTTAGTATCCAACTTGTTCTCTATTTTAGCTAGTTTTTTTTCTAGCTCTTGAATCTTGAGTTTTTCCATTGCAATTTCGTGAGCCATATGAATTTCTCGGTCTTTTTGTTCAACTTGCTCTTTTTTCACATAACCAGGAAAAAGATCTTGAACAATGTCTAGTTCATTGGCTATTTTGATTAAATCGTGAGCATAAATGGAACGATTATTGGTTTCCCAGTGAGAAATAGTCCCTGGGGTAACATCCATAATGTTGGCAAGTTGTGATTGGTTAATCCCTTTGGATTTGCGACCAAATCGGATAATCTTTCCGATTTCTACATTTATTGATGATTTTGACATACTTGTATCCTTATACTATAACTGTTTTATCTTGTAAACTCTAAAGCTTTTTTGCTCTTTTTTATATGTTCCTATCCCAATCACCTTTTTTTATACAAATGGTATTTTTTCACTAGTGGTATACTATGATACCATAAAAAAATAAAAATATTGCAATTAAATTTTCTTTTTTTGGAGGGGGGAAATCTATATATGCTTGTAGCTATTATAGTAAAAGGTTTTTTTAAAATAAAAATATTTACTTATTGGTGCAAAAAAAACACCGACAAGAAAAACATTTTAATTTTACTTAATTAGATTTATTTTTTATTAAGCAGAATTGTTTTGTGTTAAATGGATTTCACTGAAAAAACATTGAGAAGCAATTTACCTTTTCATGATATTTTTTTATCCCGGACTCTTCTTGACTTGTACAGCTTGTTTGGTATCCTACAACAGATCAATGAATGGAAGCCAAGTTGGCAAAACACAAGAGCTTATTTAAGAGGAAAATGATGAAGCCCGACTTTACAACATTAAAGCTTTCCTTGGATCCTTCCCAGCAAAATGCAAATATATCTCAAACAGAAAATATAGCAGAGTTAAGAAAGAAATTGGGCAACTGGGAATCTCCAGAACAAATAACAATAGAGCCATTTTATACCAAAGATGATTTGAAATCATGCGAACATCTGAACTACACCGCTGGGATTTCTCCTTTTTTACGCGGTCCATATGCATCCATGTATGTAAGTCGTCCCTGGACTATTCGACAGTATGCTGGTTTTTCTACGGCAGAAGAATCTAATGCTTTTTACCGTCGAAATCTAAGGCAAGGACAAAAAGGACTATCAATAGCTTTTGATTTGCCGACTCATCGAGGGTATGACTCAGATCATCCTCGGGTTTTTGGAGATGTTGGAAAAGCAGGAGTGGCAGTAGACTCTATTTTGGACATGGAAATTCTTTTTGACCAAATCCCCCTAGATAAAATATCTGTGTCTATGACTATGAATGGGGCAGTTTTACCCATTATGGCTTTTTATATTGTCGCAGCGGAAGAACAGGGGGTTTCCCTAGAAAAACTCAGTGGAACTATTCAGAACGATATTTTAAAAGAATTTATGGTTAGAAACACCTATATCTATCCTCCTGATCCCTCTATGCGTATTGTCACAGATATATTCGCCTACACTTCACAGAACATGCCCAAGTTTAACTCTATTAGCGTTAGTGGCTACCATATGCAAGAAGCAGGGGCTACTGCGGACATAGAAATGGCATATACCTTAGCTGATGGCTTGGAATATCTCAGAGCAGGAGTTAATGCAGGTATTCCTATCGATAGTTTTGCTCCCCGTATCTCGTTTTTTTGGGGAATAGGAATGAATCACTTTATGGAAATAGCCAAGATGCGGGCTGCTCGTATGCTTTGGGCAAAAATAGTTAAACAATTCCATCCTCAAAAAGAAAAATCTATGGCTTTGCGGGTTCACTGCCAGACCTCCGGTTGGAGCTTAACCGAACAAGACCCTTACAACAATGTTGCTCGAACTTGTATAGAGGCCATGGCAGCGGTTTTTGGCCATACCCAATCTTTACATACTAACGCTCTTGATGAAGCCATTGCTTTGCCTACAGACTTCACCGCGAAAGTCGCTCGTAATACTCAAATCTTTTTGCAAGAAGAAACGGAAATTTGTCGGGTTGTTGACCCTTGGGGAGGGTCCTTCTATGTAGAAAAACTAACTCATGATTTAGCTCATCGAGCATGGAAGTTAATTGAAGAAATTGAAAGTTTGGGGGGAATGTCCAAAGCAATTGCTACTGGTTTACCAAAAAAGAGAATCGAAGAGGCCGCAGCCCGCAAGCAAGGTTTAATTGATAGTGGGAAAAACGTTATTGTCGGAGTCAATAAGTACACTGTCGAAAAACAATCCCCTCTTTCTATTTTAGAGGTGGACAACAGTGCTGTGCGAGAAGCTCAAATTCGACGTTTAGCAAAACTGCGAGCCGAAAGAGACGAAAATGCAGTCGAAAGGGCTTTAGAAGCAATTACCCAATGTGCAAAAACGGGAGAAGGAAACCTTCTTGCTTTGTCTGTAGAAGCTGCACGTAAAAGAGCTACCCTGGGAGAGATTTCTTTTGCTTGTGAAAAAGTTTTTCAAAGGTACCAAGCTGTCGTTCAAACCGTAGCAGGAGTATATGGAAAAGAGATGGAAGATAGCAGTGAGTTTGCTAAAGCTCAACAAATGGCAGATGAGTTTTCCGAACTAGAAGGAAGACGACCTCGTATTTTAGTGGCCAAAATCGGGCAAGATGGACATGATAGAGGGTCAAAGGTTATCGCCACTAGCTTTGCCGATATTGGTTTTGATGTAGATGTGGGTCCTCTTTTTCAAACTCCTAAGGAAGTGGCGTTGCAAGCTGCTGAAAACGATGTTCATTTAGTGGGAGTTTCTAGTTTAGCAGGAGGGCATAAGACATTGGTTCCTGAATTAATTGGTGAACTAAAAAAACTCGAAAGAGAAGATATTTTAGTTGTTGCTGGAGGAGTTATTCCTGCGCAGGATTACGACTCTCTTTATCAAGCAGGGGTAATCGGAGTTTTTGGTCCAGGAACTAAAATTCCTATGGCTGCCCAAGAAATACTTAGTCTCCTTATAAAAGGTTTTGTCACGGATGGTGAAGAAGTTTAGCTATAAGCGCAAAAGGAAATCTGTAGAAGACTATGTTAATGGAGTCCTCTCCGGAAACCGTGTGGTTTTGAGCCAAGCAATTACAATGGTGGAAAGTACCCGCGCTCAAGATCATTTAGTTGCTCAGGAAATTCTAAGAAGGTGTTTACCTGAACATTCAAAATCTATTAGAATTGGTATAACCGGTTCTCCTGGAGTTGGAAAGAGTACTTTTATTGATGTTTTCGGAACCTTTTTAACAAAAAGAGGTCATAAGGTAGCTGTTTTAGCTGTAGATCCGAGTAGCCAAGTTACTAAAGGAAGTATCATGGGGGATAAAACTCGTATGGCCCATCTTTCTTTAGATCCAAATGCCTTTATCCGGCCATCTCCCACAGGAGCATCTTTAGGAGGAGTCACTCGGAAAACAAGAGAGACTATGATTCTTTGTGAAGCGAGTGGTTTTGATGTTATCCTGGTTGAAACTGTAGGAGTGGGGCAATCAGAAACGGCTGTTCATTCTATGGTGGATTACTTTCTTCTTTTAATTTTAGCCAATTCAGGAGATGAACTCCAGGGTATAAAAAGAGGCATTGTGGAAATGGCAGATGCCATTGCTATTACCAAAGCTGACGGAGAAAATCAAACTCAAGCAGAGGTGGCTCGTTTGGGCTATAAAAGCGTAATCCATTTTTTTCAACATCGCTCCGTTCATTGGCAACCACCTGTAAGCTCTTGCTCTGCTTTTAAAGGAGAAGGAATTGAAGAGATATGGCAAAATATTCAGAAATTCCAAGAAATAATGAAAAAACAAGGTCTCTTTGAAAAAAATCGACAAGAGCAAGGAAGTGAATGGATGCGAGAGGTGATTTGGCAAAAACTAGAAGACAATTTTTTTCAAAATAAAGTCATCGCAGGACAACTGCGGATTTTAGAAAAAGAAGTCAAGGCAGGTAAAACTCCTCCTCTTACTGCTGCAAATAACCTTTTTGAAGCGTATTGTAATACTGTTTTGGGAGAAAAAAATGATTGAGAAAATCAGCCACATTGGAATAGCTGTTCATAACTTAGAAGAGCAGATGTCTTATTATCAAAATGTTTTAGGGCTTCCATTTTTAGGCACAGAGGAGGTCACAGACCAAAAAGTTAAGGTAGCTATGTTTGGGGTAGGAAACGTCCGAATTGAACTTTTAGAGCCCACTGCAGAAGACAGCCCTATTGCTAAGTTTTTAGAAAAAAAGGGCTCTGGAGTTCATCATATTGCTTACGAAGTAGATAACATCGAGAAAACTATCGATACTTTTCAAAAAAACTCCCTAAAAATGATAGATACAAGTCCGCGACCAGGAGCTAGCGGAACAAAAATCGCATTTGCTCACCCCAAATCCACTTTTGGAGTTCTAACCGAACTATGCCAAGAGGAAAGTGAGAATTTAGAGAATAGAAAGGATGATTAGATGGAACAACTGAATGTACAAACCTTAGTTATCGGAGCTGGACCAGGCGGATATGTAGCAGCTATTCGCCTAGGACAACTAGGGCAAAAAGTCTTAGTCGTTGAAAAGGAAAAAAATCTAGGAGGGGTTTGTCTAAACTGGGGCTGTATCCCTTCTAAATCTTTAATTCAAATGGCTAAGTCCTATGAAAACACTATTGTTAAAAATAAAAAGATGGGGATTATTGCACACAAAGTGGAAATAGATTGGGAACAAACTCAGAAATGGAAAGATAAAACCGTTCGATCTCTAACTGGTGGGATTGCACAACTTTTGAAAGGCAATGGTGTTTCTCATCTTGAGGGAATTGCAAAATTGACTTCTCCTCATCAAGCCCAAGTGACAAATTCCAAAGGAGAGATCTTTGAAGTAAACTTTGAGCACGCTATATTGGCCACAGGCTCTTCTCCCATCGAAATACCAGGTTTTTCTTTTGATCATAAAAATATTTTAGACTCGACTGATCTATTAGAGCTAAAGAGTATTCCCAAGTCTATGATTTTAATCGGAGGTGGGGTAATTGGTTTAGAGCTCGGAACTGTATACGCTAAACTCGGAACAAAGGTAAAAGTAATTGAAATGATGGATCAACTTCTTCCTGGAACATCCAAAGATGTTGCTAAAGTCGTAGAAGATAAGTTTCGAAAATACCAATCAGACGTTTTTCTTTCTGCAAGAGCTAAGTCTTGGAAGGAAGCAGGAGATCAAGTAGAGTTAGTTTTTGAACATGAAGGGAACAATAAAAGAGTTGTTGCCGACTTTATCTGTTTAGCAGTAGGACGGAAACCAAATAGCCAAGGGTGGGGAGCAGAAAATATCGGATTAGCAATTGATGAAAGAGGGTTTGTCATGGTCAATGATTGCCTTCAGACAAATCATCCTCATATTTACGCTATTGGAGACGTCGTAGGCCAACCTATGCTCGCTCATAAAGCTTCCAAAGAAGGGGAGATGGCGGCTGAAAATATTTGTGGAGCTCACTACTCGACAGAAGATATCCAAACTGTTCCAGGCGTTATCTTTACCGATCCAGAAGTGGCTATTGCAGGAATAACTGAAGACGAAGCTCTTGCCGAGGGATTATCCATTAAAGTAGGTAAATTTCCTTATGCTGCATCTGGACGAGCTAAATCCACCAATGAGACGGAGGGTTTTGTTAAAATCATTGCCGACACAGAAGAAGTTGTTCGAGGAGTTGAAATTGTAGGGAGCCACGCCTCTGACTTAATCTCAGAAGCTGCCTTAGCAATCGAAATGTCGGCTCTTTTAGATGATATTGCTCTAACCACTCATCCACATCCGACACTGGGAGAGCTGATGATGGAAGCAGCAAAAGTAGCCAAAGGAGAACCTGTTCATATTTTGCCTCCGAAAGAATAAAAAGACTTACACGAGGTTTATCTAAAATCGTTCTAAGTACCATTTTTAATGGAGGGCGAGGCGCCTGCCGAGCAGGGGGTGTGATTGGCTGTTGCTATTTTAATATAGGCACAACACCTGCTCGGCAGGAGCCGCGCCCTCCATTAAATCCTATCCCTCTGTCTTCTCATCGCCCTCTTGAGCGTCTTCTATTGACTGAAACCTAATCCCACCCATTTTCCAGAGATTGTCTTCCATGACAAAGCGATAAAATGTCTTATCTCCTCCATCGTTTTCCGTAATGATATGACACTCTGGTTCGTCTTCTTCATGAGAATAGTAAATGGAGAGAATAGGCTCCTGGAGCATAGTTTTTCCTGCTCCCTGTATTTCCCGAGAAAAATTAGATAAAGATAAATTTTCTTTCCATTGCTGTGTCAGCTCTTGGTAAGATTTTTTCCATTGGCTTTTGAGGGCAGCACGTCGAAACCGTTCAAAGGAAGATTTAGGATCATTTTTTATCTCGATTTCGTCATCAACGGTTTTGATTGTATTAGGATCAATCTTCATTTCTTCTGCACTACTGCATCCTGCACATGCTATCACAAAAACAAATGCCCAGGAAAAAAGAAAACACATGATTTTCATAATTTAGCTCCGTTATGTGTCACTGGTAATTCTATCTACTAGATAACTTCCACAAAATTTGTGGACTGGAAATAAGTCGTGCGGCCGGGTTCTTTCAAAGCAAGTTGTCCACAAGCTCCATCAATATCGCGACCTAAATTCTTTCGAATAGTTGCACTAAGTCCCTTTTCTTGTAGACGATTTTTAAATTTACGAGCCTTTTCCTTGGGAGTTTCTATGTGCTCGCTATCAGTTTGATTATACACTATTAAATTAACATGAAGAAGATGCGATTTAGAAACCTTTTTCAAAAGATCAGCGAGTTGATCGGCAAGAACTAAGCTATCGTTTTCTTCTTTTAACATGATGTATTCAATAAAAACTTTGCGATTGGTCGCTTCAATATAATGCTCTATCGCCGCCATAAGTTTTTCCAAAGGATAAGGCTTGTTGATAGGCATAAGTTTAACTCTTAGCTCATTGTTAGGAGCGTGGAGCGAAATAGCTAAATTAACCTGAGGGAACTGTTCTGTAAATTCATAGATAGCAGGTACTAAACCCGATGTCGAAACAGAGAGATGACGAGCTCCCAGATGAAAAGTCTCTGGGTTCATTAATTCGCGTAAACTTTTGAATACTTCTTTTTTGTTATGAAATGGTTCTCCCATTCCCATGTAGACAACATTGCTTAAGCGAGCAGGAATTTTTTCTTCTTTAATAAAAAATTGCCAAAAAAGCACTTGATCTGTAATCTCTTCAGAGCTTAGGTTTCGTGCTAACCCCATTGTGCCAGTGGCACAAAACGTACATCCTAAAACGCAACCAACTTGGCTACTAATACAACAAGACCAAAGACCCGGTTTGGGATTTAACAAAACAGTTTCAACAAGACGTTTGTCTTTTAGTTGTAACAGTGCTTTGTAGGCATTTTTTTCTTGGGAAGCGTAGATTTTGTACAGAGATGTTGTTAGAACAGGGACTTCTTCTTGTAGTCTTCCTCGTAGTTCTTTAGGAAAAGTAGTAATGTTGGTGTACTCAGATATATGCTTATGAAAAAAAGCTTCTTTTAGTTGTTGACACCGATATGAAGGCAAGTTGTAATTTTCTTGCAAGTATTTGATTTTTTCGCTATCCATTGTGATATGTTATCTTTTTGTATCTTTTTGAGTGGAAACTTTTGTGATCAAGTAAGTTTTTTCATTATATCCTCTCTTTGCAAAAATTTGCAAGAGGGCATCTGGAAAATAATTTGTATCTTTTGGTCAGAGCTAATAGAGCTAATGACAAAAACGAAATTTTTAAGAAAATTCTGCAAATAAAAGAATATTACGAGGACTATCGGCAAACGAGCAAAACTTTCCTACTTGACAGGCTACCCCTTTCTCTTGCAAATACATAGCTTTATCAAGAACTAACCATAGCTCCAAAGGTCGTCTAAAAATGTTTAGAAGCAACCCTAGACCTCTAATTATTCTGAGTTTTTCTTGCCCTAAAGACAAGTATTTCTCACAACTTGAAGATGATAGAGAAAAGGAAAGCTGATTTTTGTCTATCATTTTTTGGCAAAAATCAGAGAAAGGTAGTCTTAGAAAATCTCGCGGGAAACTAGGAAGAGAGACATATTTCTCTTCTCCTAGTTTTTCTTGCACAACTAGATCAAAGGCTAGTCTCCACTTCATTGATTGACGACGAAATTTTAACTCTTGAGGACGCTGAGGATTTTCTTGGAGCATGGCCAAGCAAAGAGCATTTTGATCTAGCTTTAAGTTTATTTTTTTTCCAGCGCAAGATAAAGGTTGGTAAAACTCTGTATCTATACGGTGGTAGCAGCAAGGAGACAAAGCAAAAGCTCGGGCTTGGTAGGAAAAAATTTTTTTTAACAACTGATGATGAAGATTTCCACAAGCATGAAGAGCAAGAAAGAGTGCTTGGGGAGGAAGTTCTGTTGAAAGGTTATCTTTTAAAACATCGCGATGTAAAAAGCGAGCGGTGATTCTTTCTTTGTTTAGAAGTAGGTTTCCTTGTTGGCAGAGTAGCTCATTTTTTTCAATAAAAATAGTGGGAGTTTTTTGTAAACGAAACCAGTTTCTTCCCAGATGTCCTTTGCCACTACACCAGTCAACAACAGAAGAAATATCTTTTGAAACGAGGGGATCAAGAACTTGGCACAATGCTTGAATTTGTTTTTGCTTTTTACCAGGAACACCACGAAAACAAAAAGAAGGCAAGCTGATTTTGTTGTAAGGAAAAGAAGCTAAGCCTGAGAGAGTTTTGCCCTTATGAACCCAAGTGTAAAAAGGTTGAGGTAAGCTGGGATACTCTTCTAAGCATTCGGCATATTTTTCGATTTCAGGCTCAGAAAAATTTCGCAACCATTTTGATATATGAGGGTAGTGCTTTTCCCAACTTAAAGGCAATTGATGAAAAGGCCGAGTTTGCCAAAGATTTTGATGAGTTTTGAGAAACTCACTGAGTTCGAAAAAACGTTTTTGAATTTGTTTATTTTTTAAAACAGTTAGATTCACAGTGATTTTTTCATTTCTGAAAAAGGAAAAAGAATTTCTCTCATTTCTTGGGCACTTTGATACCGTTTGCTTTTCTCATGGGCCATAGCTTTTTCAACAATCTGAATAATTTCTGGAGAGAGGTGGGGAGATCTTTCCGCTAAAGAAATGTAGTCATTGCCGATCTTTGATTTGAGTAGTCCGGTCATGTTTCTATGATGTTCTCCAAAAGGAGGAATTCCTGCTAGAGCATGGTAAAGAGTTGCTCCTGTGGCATAAATGTCTGCTGTCAAATCTACTCTTTTAGCATCTTGAAATTGCTCGGGAGGCATATAAAAACCTGTGCCAATCATTTGTCCTGTTTCTGTTAATCCTCCGCCATCTTCTAATATTTTACCGACCCCAAAATCGAGTACTTTGATAACCCGACTTTTTGCCAAAATAATATTTCCTGGCTTTATATCTCGATGAACAATTCTAAATTGATGAGCATACTCCAAGGCATCTAAAACAGAAACAATAATGCGAGCAGCGTGTTTAATTGAAACAGACCCTTTCTTTAGGAACTTAGAAAGAGTATAGCCTTCAATGTATTCCATGGTGAAAAAGGGAAATCCTTGGTAGTTCCCCCATTTCTTTAAAGTAACGATATTTTCGTGCTCTAGGTTCATCAGAACCTGAGTTTCTCGGATAAAGTAATCTATTGACCTGCTATCATTGTGTTTACGAAGAATTTTGATCGCAACTTTTTCGTGGGTTATATCATCTATTGCAAGGTAAACTCGGCCTGTTGATCCTGCTCCTAATTGTTTTAGCACAGTATATTCTGCAAATTTTTGCACTTTTTCCGCAGGCAGGGCTTTATCTTGTGGAGAAACTTCTGCCTTGTTTATCTTCTCATTAGCTTCGTTGGAATTTGTTTTACTAAAAAGCAGAGTGCGACACTTTGCGCAGTAAACTTGTAAGTGGCTGCACTGAGAATCTACTTCTACAATAATAGAGGCTCCACAAGAGCATTGAATAGGATAGTTGTTAGCCAAGAGAACCCTTTCGCAAAATATTACCTCCCATTTTTTTATAATCCCATTATAACCAAACAACTTTCTTCTCGCAAACTTAGTTTTTCCTGGTGGAAGCAAATGCTTTTTTTTATACTGTTTCAGGTACGAAGAAAGACATAATTCTTTCTTGTACCTCAAGAAAAATATTTTTGCTATCACCAAAAAGGACGATATTTTGACTACGACTTCAAACACAAAAAAGCAAAACCCCCGTTTTTTTATTATCGATACATTTGCTTTTATTTTTCGCTCTTATTATGCTATTCGCAATATTGATAATAATGCTGTCTATGGTTTTACTTCTACTTTGAAAAAACTTATAGAAACAGAAAAGCCTGACTACATTGTCGCAGCATTTGACTCTCCTTCCCCGACATTCCGTAAAGAAATTTTTCCTGAGTATAAAGCTAACCGTCCTGCTCCCCCCGAAGATTTAATTCCTCAAATTCCTTTAATCAAAGAAGTATTAGCTGCTTTTCGAATCCCCGTCATCGAAAAAGGGGGTTTTGAATCAGACGATATTATTGGGACTTTAGCAAAAAAACTTTCTCCTCTGGATATACAAACAGTTATTGTTACAGGGGATAAGGATATGCTGCAACTGGTTGAGGGAGAGCATGTCGTCTATTATGACCCTAGTAAAGACACGGGCTTGATTTCAGAAGAAGGGGTTCCTGCTTACTTTGGTTGCACACGAGATCAAATTGTTGACCTTCTGATGATTTGGGGTGATAGCTCTGACAATATTCCCGGAGTTCCTGGAATTGGAGAAAAGGGAGCAAAAAAGCTTTTAGGCGAATATGGTAGTTTAGAAAAGATTTATGAAAACTTAGAAAATATTACTCGAAAATCCCATCGAGAAGGCTTGGAAAAAGCGCGCTCTCAAATGGAATTAACTCGCGAACTTGTGACGATTCGAAGGGATGTTCCCATTGATTTTGATATGGATGCCTGCCGTATTGAGCCCATAAATGCAAGAGCCGCCCAAGAACTTTTTCAGAAACTAAACTTTCGGACTTTCTTGAAAGATTTGCCCATAGAGTTAGATACTCGCCAAGTGGAGCACCAATTAATAACAGAGTCAAAAGGACTCGATTCTTTAGTTTCTCAGTTGAAAGAAAAAAAGTTTTTTGTTTTTGATGTCGAAACAAATGGACTAGATCCCTTAAGTGCTACCTTGGTAGGAATCTCTTTTGCTCTGGAAAAATCAGTAGCCTATTATATTGCTCTGGCTCATGAAGAGGAAGAGTGTCTGTGGCAAGAAGAAATCGAAGGACAAAATGATGCTTGGCGAGAAGAGGTCAAAACCAAACTCCAGCCCATTTTTGAAAATCCAGAAATTGGCAAGGTAGCCCATAATCTAAAGTTTGACCTAGGGATTATTGAGGAAATGGGGTGGAAAATAAAGGGGCCACTAGAAGATACTATCTTGATGTCTTATTTACTCTTTCCTAATGATAATCGTCATGGTTTGGATTTTCTGGCGGAAAAGTTTCTCCAATACAAAATGGTAAGTTTTGAAGAAGTTTGTGGTTCTGGCAAAGAGCAAATTCCTTTCTCTCAAGTCGATATGCAAGTAGCTTGTCAATACTCTGCCGAAGACTCTGATATTTGTTGGCAAATCCATGAAAAATTAACTCCTAAAATGAAGGAGTGGGAGCTAAACGAAGTTTATCAAAAAGTAGAAGTTCCCTTGGTGCGCGTTTTGTCCAAAATGGAAAGAAGAGGCTTTCGTATAGATCTTTCTTCTCTGCAAAAAATGTCCGATGAAATGGAAGGGATTCTTCAAAAACTCGAAGAAGAGATTTATGAACTAGCCGGAGAAACATTCAATATTAATAGTTCTCAGCAACTCGGACAAATTATGTTTGAAAAACTAGGTCTTCCTTCCCAAAAGAAAACAAGTAAAACTAAAGCCTATAGCACAAGCCACGAAGTACTTGAAAAACTAGCAGGCAAAGGACATAAACTCCCGGAAAAACTTTTAGACTATCGCAGTGTAAGTAAACTCAAGTCTACTTATGTCGACTCTTTGCCTACTTTGGTTTCCTCTCAAACAGGACGCGTTCATAGTAATTTTAATCAAGTGGTAGCCGCGACAGGTCGACTTTCTTCCAATAATCCTAATTTACAAAATATCCCGATTCGAACGCCAATGGGACGAAAGATTCGCTCGGCTTTTATTCCCAAAGAAGACTGGACTCTAGTTGTGGCGGACTACTCTCAAGTTGAGCTAAGGATTATGGCCCATTTATCCCAAGACAAGACTTTAGTGGAGTCCTTTCAAAAAGGGGAAGATATCCACCGAAGAACCGCCAGTGAAATTTTTGATGTTCCCTTAGATATGGTTCCCGATGAAATGCGCCGAGCAGCTAAGGCGATTAACTTTGGATTAATCTATGGAATGGGAGATTTTCGCTTAGCTCAAGAACTAAAAATACCCCGCAAAGAAGCTCGGAAATATATAGAAGCCTACTTTCAGAAGATTCCTGGAGTTCAGGAGTTCTCTGAAAAAATCATTGAGCAAGCAAAAAAAGATGGCTATGTTCGCACCCACTTTGGTCGACTAAGACAAATACCAGAAATCAATTCGCGCAATAAAAACTTGCAAAACCAAGGAGCTCGTTTGGCTGTCAATACAGTGATTCAAGGCTCTGCCGCTGATTTAATCAAACTGGCCATGATTCGACTCGATAAAGCTTTAGATGAAAACAATCTACAGTCCTGTTTACTTCTTCAAGTCCACGATGAGCTAGTTTTAGAATCTCCTAGCACTGAGATTGAGCAAGTTTCGTCCTTACTTCGCTCTAGCATGGAGGGAGTGGTTAACTGGAGTGTCCCCTTGGTCGCCGAAGTAGAAACTGGTCAGAATTGGGAAGATGCCAAGTAAATGGTGTGCTATACCTATGTAGTTGGAGATATTCATGGCGAAAATGAACTTTTGCGCGATTTACTGGGAAAAATAGAGCAAAATTTTCGACCCCACGACTATCTAGTTTTTTTAGGAGACTATATTGACAGAGGAGAGGATTCCAAAGGAGTTGTTGATAGCATTTTAGAGTTTCAAACTCGATATCCTAAACAAATAATTTGTCTCAAAGGTAATCACGAACAGTGGTTCTTAGAAGCTTACAATGACTACCGGTGTACCTCTTGGTTGTTGGGGATGGAGGGCCTAAGTACGGTTAATTCTTACTCTACGAAGGCTCTAGATACTATTAAAAATTTTCTTTTAGAGCAAAAACAAAAAATTTTGACAGAGAAACTCGTTATACCATATGAAGAATTTTTTTCCTCTATCCCTCCACAGCACATGAATTTTTTTCTAAATCTCAAGATGTTCTATGAAAACGATGAAATTATTTGTGTTCATGCGGGCTTTGATCTAGAAGGTCCTGCTCTTGAGTACCAAACTGAAAACGATATTTTATGGGCTTCTCCCTGTCGTATGATGAGAGAATGGAAAGGACGAAAAACCTTAGTAGTCGGACATGAAAAGACAGAAGATATAGATTCTCAAATGCAAGGGATTCCCATTCTTCAAAGCAATTTTGTTGCTTTGGATACAGGAGCAGAGAAAAATGGTGTTTTAAGCTCTGTTCGGTTTCCTGACCGTAAAGTTTTTCAAGTAAGAAAGGCAAAGCTATGACAAAAATAGTGCTTAAAATTTTCTGTGTTTATCTGCTTTTAACAGCCTGCTCCAGTGCTCCTTCTGTTCAAGAAATAAAATTAAACGACGTTGCAGGACGTTGGACAGATCGGGAAGAAAAAAATATTTGGGACTTTGAGAAAAATGGCAGCGCTACTTTTCTCGAAAAAATCGAAGAAAATACATACTCTGATAAAATCAAGTACTTCGATTTACGCTGGGAGCTAATAGATAATCAAATAGAGTTACATTTTTCTAAGGAAACTGTAATCATTGGTAATGTTGTAATTAGAGAGAAGTCTTTAAATCATACAGATGTGGCATCTTTAGAGAAAGATACTTTTTTTTACCGAGGGGTTCTCTATTTTCATGTGGAGAATCATTGATTGGTATTTCTGGGATTTTTCTTGTTGAATGAGCTTGTCGAAAACCTCCCGGAAAATATGCATTCGGGCGGTTTTCGACAAGCTCATTCAAAAGCGGTTTTAGATAAGCCTTACCCTCCCCATAACATGGTGCTTGAAAAAGGTTTTCTATGATCTTTTTTTTAAACGGTTTTAGATTGACAGTGCTAGCCAAAAAAAATAGGGCGAACGATATGATTCGATGATATAATTTAGAAAGAATACATTTGGGTCTTTGTTGGTTTCTTTGGAAGGAGGGTGTTGTGACAAAACAGAACCGGAAAAAAGCGGCTGTACTCATTATGGTTTTGACCATTTTAGCTGTTCTTAGCCTAATGGGCACTAGTTTTGTTCGAGTGGCGTCTTTAAGTCGAACAATCTCTCACAACCAGCAACAAACTCTGGAGGCGGAGTTGATAGCGCAAGCGGGTATCGACTACGCTGTTTTGAAACTCCTGGAAGGTTTCCATGAAGATCCCTTTTATTTGAGTTGGCTTTATTATAGTCCCGACTCAGAAGCTGTTGCTGATCCTGAATTTAATTCTTCGTTTTTTGCCGATGACTTGGTCGGGACAGGAGTTTCTTTAGAAGATATTCAGCCTCTTTCGACCAATCAAGTCCAAGAGCCCTCTTTTGGCCGAATTATTGCAGGGCGCAATGCCAGTGGACAATTAAAAGATCGCCAGCGGCTTTTCACGTTAAAGATTTTTGATACCAGTTCTCAAATCAATGTAAATAATCAATCAGACTCTCTGGGAGCTATGTTAGATAACTTGAGTCGTGCTTTGGCTAGACGCGAACCCTATGCCAGCGACAAGGGTAGCGATGGGGTTGGGCCACTAAAAGGACTAGGGCAAGAAATAGCTACGCAAAGACCTCCCGGAGGATATACTTCTAAATCTGAGTTAATTGGTATCAGCAACGGAAGTAAAAGTATTACAGAAGAAGATCTCCACTATATTTTTGACTATATTACAGTCTATCCCTCTCTTTCAGCAATGCAAAGTAATACGATTTATGAAAATGTTAGCTTCGCTGTTCCCGGAAATGAAAATAGTTATACCAAAGAATTTCGAAGCCCGATTAATATTAATACAGCTTCTTGGCCTGTTTTATATGCTGTTTTCCAGGGGCTTCAAGCATTGGGGATTTCTACGGTTCAAATTACGGAAGAAGAGGCTGCTGTTTTAAGTAATCGAATTTGTCTACATCGTTTTAGCGAAGCTTTTGGCAGTTGGCAAGAATTTGAGGATTTCCTAGAAGAAGAAAAAGAACTGATTTTTCCAGAGAATACTTTTGAAAAAGTTGCCGTCATTAAAGCAAATTGTTCGCCTATCTTTGCTATGAGAAGACTAAACCCTGACAATGTTATCTATCAATTCATTAACAAGGCCGATTTAGCTTATCAGACCACAGAGCTATGCTTTTTTCCTTTAGGAAACTTTGAGATAACCTCCTTGGGACAAGTACTGGATAAAGAAGGGCGAGTTCAGTCTGCTGCTAAGTACTACACTGTTAGCAAAGTTTTTCAGATATTAACTCAAAGAACCCAAGACGATTTCGAAGAAAACAATCGTTATGAAAATCTCTTAGATCGGATTAAGAATCGGCAAGGGTTTTCTTCCGGAAACAATGTTCAAACAGGGAGTGATTCTCAAGGAAGCACTTACGTTGGTTCCATCCAACCTCTATGGTTTAGCTCTCTAACGGGCTACTCTGGTTTAGACGAACCCTTGGAAGAAGATCTTGGAGGAAGTGCTCCTGTGGGCAAAGGGGGGAACTATCTCTTTCGAGCAGATTTTAACGGAAGTTTTACCGCAAACAAAGGAGATGCTCCTAATGCCAGTGGCGATAAAGTAACGGCCGTGAACTCTGGAGGAGTTGCTGTCCCCGAAGAAGGAGGAACTTTCGGAGATTTAGTTTCGGATGGAGTTGTTTTTTATGCTGGTGAGAGTAGTGCCGAAAATTTATTCTACCAATCTCGTCCCCAAGAAAATCCCAAACTGGATAACCCTTCCGAGGCAGGAAATTTCCCTCCTCTCATTAACGCTCCTGGAATTGTTCCTTTAGAAGGAACAAGCAATGAGGGAACTCTGATGTTTTGGTTTAAGCTAAGCAATGATTGGGATTCAAGCGATTGGCGAACTGTCTTTTTTAGCAATACGGCTTTTGAAGTAGAAGATCCTTTAGAGGAAACGAGCTACCAAATGGGAGTTCAAAAAGAAATACAAATGAAGGTCAAGAAAGGCAATGACCCCAATAATCCCTTAGCTAAGCAAGTGGAAATCCAAACCCGCTCTAAATTTTTCTGTGAACAAGACGGGGTCGCAACACCTCCGCCTCCCGAATTTATGCCCTATGAGTTTATTGATTTTGGGCGAAATATAAGTGCAAATATCAATGCTCAAGAATGGTATCATTTGGCCATTCGTTGGCAAGAGGGCAACACTTTAGATAATTTTCTAGGAGAAAATGGCTCCTCTTCTATGGCTTTAAGCGGTAACTTCTATAATTCGGATAATGAAGTTGAAAGTACTTTTGTCGTTTTTAACCAAGAAGATAACTTGTTTGACAACGAAGGAACTCCTTTAGACAAAATCCCTTATCAAGAGGACTCAGAAGGGAGCACCTTTGCTGCTCTATCTGATGAGCTAAAAAATAAGAACCGTTTTTTTCTAGGAAGCTCAGGAAGAACAAACTCTCCTCAAATGACAATGGATGATGTCCGAGTCAGTAGTGATGTTCATTGGGCGAATAGTTCTACTTATCGGCCATCTCGCTATTTACAAAATGATGCTACTGGAGAGGGCTATGGTGTTTTTAAAGGGATTATTAATCCGGAGGAAAGTGATTTTGAATTTCTCTTTTTAGCTTCAACAATTCTTTCCCCTAAAATAGAGTTTGCCGAAACCCTTCCGAGTACAGGAGAAGGGGAAGAGGGAAGCGAGGAGAATGGAAATGAAAATGAGTCTTCAGAAGACAACAAAGACAAAGTAAAAGGTATTGCAAAGAAACTTTTTTTTGGTAAACAAAAATGGTTTCAAGTAGGGGAACATTCCTTGCCTCAAGGTCAGTGGAAGAGACTATGGGGACAAATGACGGGAAGTACAGAGAACTTAAACACCAAGCTATTAAACAAGCCTGTACGAGAGATTTCGGTCCAGGTTTCCAAACGTTTCTTTTTCTTTGAAAAACAAGTTAGGATAACTGTCGAAACAGGAGGAGACGATGAACTAGAAGAAGAGGACGGAGGAGAAGAAGACGATGATCTCTTCTTTGTCGAAGAACGCTCTCCGGTTATCTTTCCTTTCTCTGAAATGGAAGAGTATACTTTTGCTCCTCCAGGAGGACGTGCTTTAGGAAATTATCTAGTGGAGTGGTTTGAGTCACGAAATAACGGAGAAAAGCCTCCAGAGCTTAACCAAACGAGAGAAGAACCTGTTCGGATTAAGTTTGAGAATGATAGTCCTGACTATAATGTTGAATTCCATGAAAACACGGGTGGACTTCATCCTGTGAATCAAAGCTCGGTAATTTCAGAAATCACTCTTGGCTACAAAGGCAAAATCCGTTTTTTTGACTATCGGGAGATTCGCAACAGGTAATGTGCTACAAATATATTTTTTGCTTTCTCTTTATCTGGGAAGTCGTTTTCGCAACAGGTGATGACCATTTTTCTGACTTGCGCTTTCGGCAGATAAAAGAAAATAATCGAGTATTTTGGGATTGTCGTTTTCATACTGATATGCCGGAAAACACTATATTAGTAGTAAGGGCTCTCTTTCATAATCAGGAAGTCCCTAAAAGTCGGCGCTGGTGCAAAGTCCGTAAACAAGAGCTTTGGTATCGCTTAGATCCTATCCAAGGAAAGGTTTTACAAGGGGTTTATTTTTTTCAGATAACCTATGCCCCTCAACTGCAATCTTCTCGACATAGGGAAAAATTCTCTCACCAACTAGCCTTTGAAGAAAAAGAGCAAATTTTTCTGGGGAAAGAAAAAGGAGAAGAAAAAGAGTTAGAAAAAGATCTAGACTTTTATGGGAAAATTCTCCGAGAGATCAATTTTTGGCGAAAAGATCTTAAGAAAAAAGGAGAAAGCTACTTGGAGACAGAAAAACAGGAAAATAGAAAACTGGTAAAAGTTTGGTTGGCTCAAAAACATGAAATTCTTCATGTTTGGAAGCTGGATATTCAAAAGCAAAACTCTCCAGAGGTCTTTATTCCGAGGTCATTAAAAAGTATACAAGGTTTAAAAGGAGCCCTTACTTTTTTGGAATATTTATTGCAAAGCTATTCCCATTCTTTAGCAAAAAAATATAACTTAAATCTACCTTACCAAAAAAATCCTGCGAAGAAAAAAGAACTAAAACAGTGTGAGCGGACTATTGATCTGTATTGCTCTAAAGTAGAACGATACAGAGCGTCTTTAAAAAATAAAACTTTATCTTCTCCTATTCAAAGTGATCGAGAACATGATTTAGTCGCTGCTGAAAATCTTTTGAAGACTTTGGTAAAGCTAAATGAACAATTGCAAGAAAGACTTTCTCTCTCAAGTGAAGAATCTTTTCCTTCTGGTTGGTCTAAAGCTTGGCAAAAAGAGGTTTCTCAGATGAAAAAACGGATGGAAGCGGAAAAAAAACTTCCTCCTAATATCCAAAAAGATTTATTGGGAGCTCTTTACTGGCTTCAAGTAAAACATAAGTTTTACTTGAAAAAATTATCTCTCTCCTCTTCTGAGAGAAGCTTAATGGAACTTAAAATAAAACGCTATGAGTTGAGCTTTCGCTATCTAATGGAAAAACTCCAAAAAGAAATTTCTCCTGATAAAGGTGCCTTTCATGAGTAAGCCTAATCGAGATAAGCCTAAGAAAAAATCTAAGAGCGTTTCTTCTGATGAAACAACGCCTCTTTCTTACTCTAATCCTTTAGAAGATAAAACGACTGGAAATTTCTCTAGCCAAGAGACCGGTGTAATGTCGAGTCCTTTGCCCTCTTCTTCTCTCCTCGAATCTTTTCTTCAAGAAGAACCAGAAAGTTTAGGGCGCTATCAGGTAATTCGTCTTTTAGGCCAAGGAAATATGGGCAAAGTCTATCTCGTCGAAGATGATGAATTAAAAAGAGAGGTGGCTCTAAAAACACTGTCGATAGGAGCAGGCATTGAAAAAGTTGATATAGCCCGGTTCCGCCGAGAAGCTCAAGCCGTAGCCAAATTAAATCACCCTAATATTGCTGGAATTTTTGATTTAGGCGAGGAAAAGGGTTTCTACTTTTACACAATGCCCTATATTGTAGGGCAATCGATCAAAGACTATTTAGATAAAAACCGGAAATTTACTGGACGAAAAGCCGCTTCTATCGTACTCAAAGTAGCGAAAGCCTTAGAGCATGCTCATAAACAAAATATTGTCCACCGAGATATCAAGCCGGGCAATATAATGATGGATAATGCAGGAGAGATCTTTCTTATGGATTTTGGCCTCGCTCGAAAGATAGAGGGAGGCCAAGACATTTCTCAAGCCGGTCACGTTTTAGGAACACCCGCCTACATGTCTCCTGAGCAAGCTCGGGGAAAAGCTCGCCAAGTGGATGCCCAAAGTGATGTCTACTCCTTAGGAGCAACCCTTTATGAAATGCTAACAGGACAGAATTTATTTCCGGGAAATAATCCGATGACTGTGATGCTTAAAGTAGTTTCGAGCAAACCGACTCCTCCTCGTAAGATCGTTCCCCAAATCCCAGAAGCTTTAGAAAAAATTTGTCTCAAGGCAATCGCAAAAGAAAAGTCTCAACGCTACCAGAATGCGGCTGAGATGGCAGAAGACCTGACAAATTTTCTCGGTAAAAAAGCCCAAGGAAAGTCGGAAGAAAATGTTTTTCATAAGGTGCTCTTTAAGCCCTTCTTTCTTCTCTCGCTCTCTGTTCCTCTTCTTTTTTTGGGATTAATTTTTGTTTGGCAAAAAAACAGCACCCTCCAAAAACAAAGGGAAGCACTTACCCAAGAGAAAACAATGCTTGTTCAAGAGAAACAAGAAAGCCTCGAAAAGTTGCAAGTCGCCTTACACAAAAATTTCGACTATGAAAAGCGCCTACAAAAACTAAAAGTTGAGCTCAAAAAAGAAAAAGCAAAACTCCAAGAAATTATGACAAGGACAGACCTTCCCCCAAAAAAATCTACTAAGGAAGACCTTTGGGACGATGCTTTAAAAATTCTAGAGGGAAGCCTCTCACCTGTTTCCTTTCGAGGAAATCAAAACCAAGGGGTTTATTCTACCCAAGCAGTAGAGCGCTTTCGGGTTGTTAAATGGACAATGAAAACAAAAAAAGGCATATTTTCGTCTCCGGTTAAAATTTCAAACCGAATTTATTTTGGGGGAGATGATGGCTATTTCTATGAGGTGGATAGTCAAACAGGTCGGGTTATTTGGAAGTTTTCTGTCGGGGCTGCGATTGGTTCTTCTCCCGCCATTTTCCAAACAACCGCTTATTTTGGTAGTAGCAACGGACAGATTTATGCTCTCGACCTAGTGGCTCGAAAACTCAAGTGGTCGTATCAAACTCAAGGTAAGGTCATTTCTTCACCTACTCTAGACTCTCAAAGATTGTATTGTGGGAGTATGGATGGAAATATGTACATTCTTGATTTAGAAAAAGGCACTCTTCAAGGAAAATTTCCTACCCAAGGAGGGATTTGGTCATCTCCTGCTATTGATGGAGAAATGATCTATTTTGGAAGTAATGATGGTCGACTTTATGCTCTAAATGTTGTTCAAAAAAAATTTCAGTGGAGTTTTCTAACTTCAGGAAAAATAACCTCTTCTCCTGCTATAGATGAACGTGTCGTTTACTTTGGGAACAAAGAAGGGTATTTGTATGCCATCGATCGAAAAAGTGGTGGCCTTTTGTGGAAGTATAAAACCAAAGCAGAAATCACTTCTTCTCCCGCTCTTTTAGAAGAAAGAATCTATTTTGGAAGCACAGATAAAAATCTTTATAGCCTTGAGACAAACTCAGGTGCCCTTATGTGGAAATATGAAACAAGTGGACCAATCTTTTCTTCTCCGAGCATTGCCGGTGGAATAGTCTATTTTGGAAGCAATGACAAGACTCTCTATGCCTTAAGCCTCAAAGAAGGAAAAAAAGTATGGAGCTATTCTACAAAAGGCTTTATTGTCTGTTCTCCTTTAATTGACCAAGGTGCCATATACTTTGGTAGCTACGACTCCTATTTTTATGCCATCACAGATTAACTATGAAAAATCCCGCGTTTTTTTTAGAAGTAGAAAGATTTGCCCATTTGCTCTTTGGGCGATTGGCAATAGAAGAAGGGCTCATTCATTATAAAACTCTCCTTAAAGCTCTCAAGTTACAGCAAGAGAAGTCGGAAAAAAAACTAGGTGAGATTTTTCTCGAAGAAGGGATTCTTACTTCAGAGCAAATCGAAAAAATCCTTTGTCTTCAGAATGAATTCAAAGAGCCGCCTGCAACCTGGACTTCTTTTCCTGATACTGTCATTAAGGGGACTATCTATTTTAGTGAGCACTACTCTGTTCCTCCGATTGAGAGCGATGAAATTTACCGCGCAGAGGAAAAACGACAAGAGTATCTAAGTCAAAATCAACCCAAGAGTCTCGCGGAAATTTTGGTCGAAGACTGCAAAGCTCTTTCTGCTTCTCGTCTGAGACAGTTTCAATCGGAAATCGAAGCAAGCTCTTGGTCTTGTTCCAATTGTTTTCGCGTTTATCATTTCTTTAACTATGATTTTTCTTCGACGATTTGCCCAGTTTGCCAAGACCAAGAACTTCAGTACTACTATCCTAAAAAACCCCCCGCTTCTGCGAAAATTTCCTTTTTAGAAATTGCTCGCAAGAGTTTTCCTGATTGCCCCGAAAAAATTCAAAGAAAAGACGAGTTTGTCGAAACCGTGTCTCCTCATCGACAAGAGAAAGAAAGTGTTGTTCGTGGTTCTCCCGAACTCTTGCATTTTTATGAAAACTTAACCACGGGAGGAGTCTCAGACACCAACGAAACCTTTTCTTTTGACGTTTCGACTTTTACTCCGGCCAAAAAAAATCTTTCTGGAAAATCTCGGCGTTCTCGGAGAGCTCGTAAAAAAAGATCTTCTCAAATACGTTTATGGTTAGGAGCAGGTGCTTTAGTTTTACTTTTCGGTTTAGGCAGTACCATTTACATCTTTTGGGAAATAATGAATCCTCCGATAAAACCTCCCGTTTCTCTTGAAAAAATTACTCCTCCTTTGGTTACTGCTCCGACTCTTTCCAAAGAACGTCCTATCCAAGCTCTTATCGTAGAAGTTGTTTCTAGTGAACCGGAAGTTCATTTTAAAAATAAGGGACTAGCTCGCTGGGGAAAATACTGGATTACCCAAGAGCAAAAAAACATACTAGCAAAAAACTGGAAGCCGGGAAGTCGTCCAGGTGATTTAGCTTATAAACTGACAACACCTCAAGTTCGTTACGATTCAGGAAAAAAAACATCTCTCGAAGTGAAAGGAAAAATGGAACTCCTAACTCTTCCGACCGGTTTAGAGGTAAAAATAATGATAGAACTACGCTCTTTTTTCGGTCAAGATCTTGTTCAACGCTGCTTATGTCCTCTCAGTAAAAATGGTTTTTTTCAAAGTCAGTTTATTCTGGATACTCCCTTAGAACCGGGATTATTTCGTTTAGACTTTATCCTTTCTAGTCGCCATCAAAGCAAATTCCTTAACTATTTTCTTGCCTTAGACCAAGAAAAAAAGGATAGCTTATCTTTACAGCTAGGGCAACACAAGCAAATCCAAAACTATCACATAGGAAAATGGCAAAAACAAAAAGAAACATTTCAAATATACAAGAACTGGCTTGAGCGCATGACGAGTTTTGAAGAGAAGAAAGTACCCTTCCCAGATGAATGGCAACAGGAAGTAAAGGCGTGGCTGCAAAAGAAAACTGGAGAAGGAAAAAGAGAAAGAGAGGGATTAGAGGGACGAATAGTTTCTTTGGGAAAATCTTTTGTTCGTCTTCATCAAGAAACAAAAGATGATTTGGCTCTACTAACTCATCTTACTCAAATAGAAATAGAGCTATATCGATTACAAGAACTTTGGGAAAAGAAGGGACTGGAGATCAAAAAACGCTGGGTAGAGGTACCCAAGGGTTTATATTTGGTGGATTATTGATGCAGTTAGTTTTAAGCATGTAAAAAGGAAAAAGCAATGAGTGAAGATGAATTATCTCTAGAAGATCAAAAGTGGCAATTGGAAAGTGGAGTTTGTCTTGACACCCGCGAAGTGTTTGCTCGACTAGTGGCTCAGGAGATCGAAAAATCAGAATTGTGTTGGAGCGAAAATACTCCCGATAAACAGCCTCTCTCTCTTCGCTTCCCTTTGATTGGCCCATATGGGATTTTAAAAGTAATTGGAGAAGGGGCTTTTGGTCGTGTTTATATTGGCTTTGATGCAAAGCAAGGAACCGCAAGTAAAAAAGGAAAGATGGTTGCAATAAAGGCTCCTACAGATAACCTTTTAAGACGCTATGCTGAAGCTGCTCAACGCTCAGAAAAAGACGATGCGGCCATGATGTGGGCGCGATTAAATATCGGAGAGTTATTTTCCAAAGAGGCTTTTCTGACCGGAAGTTTGTCCACTTGTCCTTATGTTGTTTCTGTTCTGGATCATAGCATTAGCTACCCATATTTGGTTTTAGAGTACTGCAATGAGGGATCTTTGACCAAAAGGCTTACTCGTCCCTATGACGAGCAAACTATCTATGATTGGGGCTATCAAATTGCATTTGCCCTAAATACTGCTCATAGTTTACGCCCTCAGAGTTTAGTTCATCGAGACCTTAAGCCTGACAATATTCTTCTCGATAACGGTCAACTCAAAGTGTCTGACTTTGGTACTTCGGAGCTAGTTTCTCAAACCGAATCTCTCCAGTCTATCCACTCAGGTTACACTCCCGTTTATGCCGCTCCCGAAGCCTTTGATGGAAAAACTTATCCTGCAACGGATATTTGGTCTTTGGGAGTCATTCTCTACCAAATCGTCTCTTTACGGCTACCTTTCACGGCAAAAACTCCTGTTCAACTCATGAAACAAATCACTGTTGACCAACCTGTTCCCTTATTAGATCTACCGGGTATTGGACTTAAAGATGAAGTTTACCCTTTAATCGAAGCTTGTTTAGAGAAAGATCCCAGTAAGCGTCCAAAAGCAGAAGAGTGCCTAGAAATGTTTGGAAAGTTGAGTAAAATTGGGGTCGATCCGCGAGAACAGGAGTTGCAAAAAAAACAACGCCAGCTCGAAGCAGAGCAAGCTTCTCTGAAAGTCCAAAGAGAAAAAATAGAACTGGAACGTCGAGAAAGAGATAATCAAGCTGAAGAAGAACGGGAAAAATGGGAAAGCGAAAAGAAACGCCAAATGGAGGAGATGGACCAAGCAAATATAGAGAATAAGTCCTCTGAACAGAAAACAAAAAAAGAAAAGAAAAGCCATTTACCTATGGCTATATTCACTCTTATCCTATTTACGGTAGGCGGTTTCTTCTGGCTAGAGCACCGAGAAGAGCAATTCAAAAAAATGACTATCCGCTTTACTCAAATTCGTAACAAAAGTGTTTCTTCCTCACAGGAACTCGATCTGTGGCAAAAGTTTCTTAAAAACTATTCTGCTAACTATCCTAAAAGCGAAAAAGATGAAATTATGCGAGCTCATGCTAAAAAACGAATAAATTCTCTAAAAGCAGGGAAAAGAAATGATGAAAAAAGAGAAGGCACAGGAGTTCAATGGTGGGACGATATAAAAGCTATGGAGGCAGAGTTTAAAAAATTACAAAAGCAAACGGGTAGTTTAGAAGAACAGATTTCTAGGTGGGAAAAATTCCAAGAAAAATACAAAAAAGATATCTACCCAACTTCACGAGATAATGAAATTCGCGCTCTCGTTACAAGAAAAATGAAGCGACTAAAAGAAAATATTTCTCGAAAGTAAATAGGCTTTTATTTTGCAAAGACATTTGAGATTTTTGCCTGAGAAGACGATTTTTTGAGATATGCTTTAATGATCAACTTAGCTTGCTTTTGGTAGCCTTTCCGGAAAAGCTCTTTGCTTCTTTTATCTATTTCCAAAAAAGAGTATGCGAGCAAGTTGTGCTTAGGATTTTCCATCCACGAGCGAAATGAAGCTTGAGAAAGAAAAGGTTTCCAGTAAGGGTCTTCCTGAATTAAAAAATCAAAATGAGACCACCCTAGTTCAGCTGCAAAACTCAAATGAAAAAAGGCTAAATAGGAATAGTCTTTTTCTTTTTGAGATAAAGCAGCATAAAGGAGAGCGCAAGCATAGTGATAGTCAGCATTAGCGGGTTCTTTTTCTAAAGCAAGCAAAACGTCTTTCAGAGCTTTTTTTAGATAGTCTTTATTCTCTAAAGTATAGAGACTCTGGCGAAAATATCCAGTAGCTCTTTGCAGGAGTAATTTAGGGTTAGAGAGGTCTTGCATTTTACGAAGACGATCCTCTCGAAAATCAGTTTCCATTTTTATAGCAGTATAAAATGTTATATAAAAAGCATTTTGGCTATTAAAAATTTCCTCTGCCACTTGATTTATTTTTCTCTCCAAAGTGAGATCTTTTCTCACCGATTGCATTACGAATTTCAAAAGTGGTCCATAATCAAGTAGACTATAGGATAAATCGAAGCCCAGTTTTTCTTGCATTTTATCCAATAAATCGCCAAAAGCACGAGGTAGTTTACGATGTTTGACCGGGCTATTTAGAATGTTGTCATAGTGCAAAAGAAAAGGGACTTGGCTACTAAAAAGCAAACCCATTTGCTCTACTTTTTGGGCAAACTCTCCCTCTCTTCTACTAATTTCAATCCATAAGGCTTTTAATACGATGATTGCTTTTTCTTTTTCTCCTAGTTTCATAGCGCAAATAAAGTAGAGCCAGTGTTGAACCATCGTTTCTCCATAATGGATGCTAGGCATTTTTTGGTAGCATTTCCAGTAAGGAAAAACTTTTTGGATCTTTTCAACTTTGTTTTGAGTAAGATATAAAAAAGACAGCCAAAAAACTTCTGAGCGATTATATACTTCTTCGGAGGAATGTTGAGCGGATGCTTCAGGATTTTTGCGAACTAATATTTGAAAATAATTGAAATATTTCTCCAGGATTTCTTGGGCTTTCTCTATGTTGCCTTGCCGAAGGAGAGCAAGGTAATAGTCTTTATTTAATCCCCAAGCATAGGAAAAATCGTGCAAGTTCATCTCTGAGTTCATCGGAGGAGAGATTTTTTGATAAACTTGGCCAACTTGATCAAAATTTCCTATCACAGAATATATCTTGGCTAATTGCTTTTGAAAGCGAATGTTGCGAGGTTCTTTTTTTACCGCTTGAAGTTGAGCAGCCAGAGCTTTCTCTAAATAACTTTTTCCTTCCTTAGGAGCCTCTCCTAAAAAATCTAGATCTAGGTAAATGACAGATTTCCAATGAAATATCCACTGAGGGAGATAGTCACTGGAGAGTTTTTCTAGAGTTGTTAGCAAACTATAGTAGACTTGAATACCTTCTAAGTAGTCTTTCTGTATCTTTGGTTCTAGTACTCTTAACGCTTTTTGGCTGGCTCCTTTAGGAACTAAGTGTAACTCTAGGTGATTTCCTAACGCGTTTTCAGGATAAATCTCTGAAATATATCTTTCTCTTTTGGTCATTTTCTCATAAAAGCTTTTCATTTTTTTAAAAAACTCTTTCTTCTTCCTAGAACGAGTTTGCTCTAGAATTTTTTGAAAGCTTTGGAGATTTTTTTCCGTCAAAATATCTAATTCTTTTAGTCGAGAGGTAATACTTTCTTTGGACTGACTACGGTGAAGTTGGAGAACAATAGAGTGAGAAAAAGTAAAATAGATATCCATTAGGTAAAAGAAGGAAAGGGCTTTTTTTTCTCTTCGATTACATTTTTCGTAGACTATGCGAGCTTCGCGATAGTTAAATTGGTGTTTTATCTGAGCTAATTGAAAATAGGCGGGTGCGTAAGTTATATCCATCTGACACAGTTTTTCTAGATGATTATTTTTTTTGATAGGGAAAAGAATTTTTTTTGTATCTTGAACATCTGCATCTTCTCCTAAGGCTTGTTCCCAGATATTTTCCCGATCTGCTTTTATTTCTTCGAAAATTTCTTTTTGGGCAGATAAATTTGCTTGGTTGTCTTCATTAACTAATGATTGCAAGTCCTTTAAAAGTAATCCACTGTAGCCTAAATACCAACGAATTTTTTCCAATAGAGAAGGGCTAGATTCTTCTCCATACCTCTTTAGAGCATTCTTACTTTTCTTATTCAACGACGTCACTTTTTGGGAAATGTGCCTTACCATAATAGAAGCAGGATTGGCGCATTTTTCTGAGAAAGGAAAGGAAATTTTTAAGAGAAAGTTAGCAAGGCGATTTTCTCCTTTCTGGGAAAGTTGTAGCTCTTTCCATTGGCTTTTTTCCTTTAGCTTCTCGTAAGCGTTGATCATAGAGGAGTATTTTGAAAAAAAGCTAGGTAAAGAAGCCAAACTACTCT
This sequence comes from Planctomycetota bacterium, assembly GCA_029260735.1. Lineage (GTDB taxonomy): Bacteria > Planctomycetota > Uabimicrobiia > Uabimicrobiales > Uabimicrobiaceae > JAJDCR01. The sequence goes on along the minus strand of JAJDCR010000015.1, from coordinate 37,495 downwards.
CATAATTCTGCCAAGTAGAAAAAAGTTTATCATCGTAGGAAACCCAATGGTGGTAATTTCTCTTAGGGTGCTTTTCCCATGAAGAGATCAAACCTTCCGATTTCTGCAAAATTTTGTCAACCGACTGCAAAAGAAGGTAGTCTTTCTGAAAATTTTCCTCCCAGTCATTCCACCATGCATTCCAGCTAGCCATATTTTTTTCAATGACCACTTTTTGGTCTAACACTTGCTTGTTCCAAGCAAATGTTGCCATAATGCCACAAAGTAAAAGAGCCACACTTGTCACAAAAACACGATTTTTATAGATTTTCTTGCGCGCTTTTTGCCAAAGGCTATGAGGACGAGCTAAAATCATTTCCCCCTCAAGAAAACGGGTCATATCATCGGCCATAGCTTGAGCGGAAGAATAACGTTTGGCAGGATCTTTTTCGAGCGCTTTCATACAGATTGTTTCTAAGTCTAAAGCAATGCTCGAAACAAGTTGGCGGGGAGGAACAATTTCTCCATGAGCGATTCGATAAACAATGTTAAAAAAACTCTCACCAGAAATAGCCTTATGCCCCGTGATTACCTCGTAGAGAATCGCTCCTAGGGCATAAACATCTGTCAGAGCAGATATCTGAGAGCCTTGTCCTCCTGTCTGTTCAGGAGCCATGTAGCGAGGGGTTCCTAAAATTTCCCCCGTTTTTGTGAGATCTTTGCCTCCTTGGATCTTTTTGGCCAAGCCAAAATCCATTACCAACGGCTTTCCTTGCTTATCGATCATTAGGTTGGCAGGTTTGAGGTCGCGGTGAATAAACCCTTCTTGGTGAGCATAAGATATAGCTAAAGTAACATCGCGGAGAATCTTTACTCCTTTTCGAAAAGAAAGTTTTTTGTCCGAATCGAGTATTTGTTCCAGAGATTCTCCCTCAACTAAATCCATTACGATGTAGTCTTGTCCTCCTGCATTCCCAAAATCTTGAGCTCTTACTATGTTAGGATGGTTTAACTTAGCTATTAACTTAGCCTCTGCTAAGAAACGACCACGATCAACTTCTTCCGTTTCGCTATCTTGCAAAAGAACTTTTATCGCAACTGTTTTATCGAGCCTTTTATGACGTGCTTTGTAAACTTTGCCCATTCCTCCTGAGCCAATTTTTTCTAATATTTGGTAAGGCCCTAAATGATCTTGGGAGGAATTTGAAGAGGAGAGAAGTTCTGAAAAAGAGTCTACAGGTAAGCTTTTAGATGTGTTTCTCGATGCTTTTGCCGCTCGTAAAAGCAAATCTTTTTCCCAAGAAAGTAAAATTCCCTCTGCAACTAACTGCTTAGATAAATCTTCGATTTGAGAAAATCGCAAGCGCCCTTCTTTCAAGGCTCGTAAATGAAGGCTCTTCTTCTGAATCGAAGACTGGAGAGATTTTTGGAGCAATTGCTTGCTATCATCTTCTTTTAAAAGTCCTTCTTGGTAAGCTCTTTGTAAAAGCTGTTGCTTTGCCCATAAAAAATGAACCCTGGTCTTTTCTTCCGAAGAAAGAGTTTTTGTAAACTCCTCTTCTTTTTCAGGCTTGTGCTTTAAAAACTCTTCTTTTAAATAACCTAGTTTTTTAGCATAGTAAAATAGGCCACGAGCACGAGGCTTTTCTCTATCTTTTTTCATAAAACCTCATTTTAGCACCATAGATAAGAAAATGTAAAAACTACCAGAATAAACATAAGTAAGGATGATGGATCATCCGTGGAGTTTTCTTAAAAGTCAGGTTTTAGGAGGCGTAACGGACAACCACAAGGGCCTTTGCAGGCGGCCCTCGTAGTTGTCCCTACAGACCATCGCAGGAACAAATTCAGGTAAATGAAATCGATCAATATACCAGCTAATACAAGCGGTAAATTATTTCCTGTCGCGTAGATATCCCTGTAGGGACAACAGCAAGGGCCTGCCTGCAGGGCCCTTGTGGTTGTCCGCTACGCCTGATAGAATACATCCTTGGAAAATTATTTTTTAGAAAACCAAACTACCATACTATAAGAGGTAGAGGAATAAAATCGTCCTCTATTTCTTATATAATCTGATATCCCCTTAACTTAATGGCCTTCCTCCCCGGCGCGGCAGGAGCCTTGTCTTCCCTCACATTGTGATCTATTTGAATTTTGTCTCCGATTCCTGCGATTCCTCCGAAGGACTCAAAATTTTCAATATATTCATGATTTCTTCACGTCGTTCTTCGTTATCACTGTTTTCATCGAGAGATTTTTTCAGGTCAAGAATTGTCTGCTTAACTTCAGGGGATTCTCGCCACTGTTTATCTATCTTGTCCAATGTTTTGCCGGTAGCATCTTTGTAATGATAATATAGTTTTGTGGTAACTTTGATAAGAGAGGGAATAGCTTCTTTTGCTTTTATTTCGGCAAGTATATCTAGGCTTTGCAAAATGGAACTTTTGCTCCTAAAGTAGTAGTTGGATATAATTTCTATGAAGTAAGGAATGGCTTTTTGAGCCTCGGGAGATTCTTTCCAATTTTTATCTAGTTTTTCTAAAAAATGGGTGATAGCAGTGCAGATATCTTCATTTTCCGTGCTCAGAGCTTGGACAAGGTTTGTGATTATTTCTCTAGAGGGCTTTAAATTCTGGAGAGTTTTTAGTGCTTTGAGCCTTTGATTTTCGTTGTTTCCGTTACTTGATAGTATAGCCATTACTTGTGGTATCGCTTTGCGCGCTTCGGGAGAGTTTATCCAGTCTAAATCTATTTTGTTCAAAGCTTCCGAGCCAGCAAGACGGACTTCTTCGCTGTAGTGAAGAAATATTACAATCAAGTGAGGTATGGCCTCGCGTTTTCCCATTTTCCCAAGAGCTTTTGCGATATTTTTTTTGACATTATCGTTGTAGTGGGAAAGTGACTTAATTAGATCTGGTAGAGCTTCCTCAGGAAGATTCATTTTTCCTAAAGTTTTAGCTGCAAATTCGTTTTTGGGCCAATTATCTTGGAGAAATTGCATAAGGTGCTCGGTGGTCTCTTTTGAGGGAGATTGGAACCACTTAGGATTTATTATCTGTGCAGTGGAAATTGTTTTTTGCCAAACGTTGTTCTCATCATAATTTGGAAAGTCTAGGTCCGTTATTTTTTTAGTGAGAGTAGATGCTATATCTTGGGCTATGGGTAAAGATTGCCACTTCGAATCAACGTTTTTTAAGGCTATGGCAGTATATGCTTTTGATTTTTCGTCTAGGTCGAAGAGAGATTTTACCCAGCCGATGGTGGTTTCTTTTGCTATATCAGATTGGCGCCAGCTAGAGTCTATTTTATCGAGAGACTCTACTATATGCGCTTGCAAATTTTCTTCAGAAGAAGAGAGGGCTTTGATGAGATCAGGGGTAACACTTTGCGCTTTCTTTCCGATAATTCCTAAAGCCTTGGCTGCACGATAGCGTATATAATAGTTTGAAATAGCGATGCTTTGGGAAAAGTCTGCTAAGGTCTCTTCGATTTGAGGAGAGCTTTTCCAGTTATTATCTATGGTATGTAAAACTTCTAGAGCATTTTTTTGAACATCTTCATCGTGGTTCTCTAGATTTCTGACAAGACCAGGGGTGGCATTTTTACTTAAGGGAGATTTTGGCCAATGGGGATCTAGGGAGAGTAAAATAACCTTAGTACTGGAATAGACATCTTGGTATGGCAAAGCGTTGACGATGTCTGGTATCAATGAGTTTACGTCGAAAAATTCGCTTTTTGTTGTATTCGAAATTGCTTCTAGCTTTTGTATATTTTTTAAAGCAGCAAGTCTTACTTCTTTATGATGACTGGAGAGAGCCTTGATAAAGTAGGGTAAGGCTTTTTTGGTTTCTAAAGAAATAACCTCGCCATCAATTTTCTTCAGGCTTAACAAAGCACAAGAGCGTGTGTCTTTGTCGAGGCTGATAGAGTTTTTTAAGAGCTGAGGGACTATCTTTCTGGCAGAGCTTCGCCAACTAGGTTGGATTTCTTCTAAGGCATTGAACACGAGTGCGTTGAATTCTTGGTTGGAGGAATCTGCTATGGTTTGAATAAGTTCAGGAATAACACTCCTGGTGGCAGATTTCATGTTTTGTAAGGTTTTGATGATAGCTTTGCGAGTATCTGTATCGTAGTAGGAGCTTGGGAGAATTTCTATCAGCTTTGGTATGGCTTCTTTTGCGGGACTACCTATTTTTCCTAGCGCTTCAATGGCAGATTCTTGTTGATCAGAGTGAAGACTTTTTATCAGAAAAGGAATGGCAGGTTGTGTCTCAGGAGCTTGGGCCCAATTGCTGTCTATTTCTAAGAGAAGCTTCTCGGCAACGTCTTTCACTACTTGTCCAAAATAAGAGGTGTTAGAGGTTAGTAGTTTTGTTAACAGAGGCAAGGCCGTTCTTGCTTCGGGTGACTTGGTCCAGTTCTTGTCAATTCGTTGAAGAAGTTCCTCTGTGTAAGCGTATGATGTTCCCATAGAATTTGGGAGAGCAGCAACAAGATAAGGAATGGTTTTTCTTGCCTCTGGAGATTGAATCCAATCTTTGTTTATTTTTTCTAAAACGCTTTCGATGAAAATACGAGGGTCTTCCTTTTCTTCTGCTCCTAACATCATAGCAAAAATTCCAAAAGCATCAGACATTCCGTCACTGCAAAGAGTTTTTATAATTTCAGGGATGGCTTTTTGCGTTAGGGGAGAGATTAGCCAATCTTTGTCTATCTGTTCCAAGAGCTTATTTGCTGTAGTCTGGGTATGTTCATTGGAGGAAACAAGGTTTACCACGAGACTTGGTATTGTAAGCTTTGTTTGGGGAGAGAGCATCCAATCTTTGTTTATTTGGAGGAGCATTTCCTTTGCATATTCATGAACATTTTCATAGCAAAGAGCAGGGACAAGATGAGAAATAGCATTTTGGGCGTAGGGGAGTTTTGTCCAGTGAGAATAGGTTTCTTGTAAAACTTTTTGAGCAGAAGAACGAATACTTTTGTCTGGATCAAAAAGCATCTTCGTGAGGAAAGGAACTATTTCGTTGACGGGCTTTAGTTTTCCGAGAGCATCAACCGCGTATTTCCGTTCCCCCGCGGTGAGTTTTTCGAAAAAATTCATGGTTTGCTCAAAACTTTTAGAGTTAGATAACGCCACTATTATATAGGGAAATACTTCGTCACTTTGGGCATCTATTGTTGCTAGAATTTGGATTGCAGATTGAATTGCCTGAATATCATAGAATAAAAAATCTTCAGGAAAAAGAGTGTCAACAAGGCTCGCAATGGCTTCTTTTGCCTCAGAAGATTTGGCCCAGTTTTTGTCAATCTTCTCTAAATAATCTTTGGCATTCTTATAATGAGGAAGAGCTTTGATTAAGAGAGTAATGGATTGCCTAGCTTCAAGAGACTCTATCCACTCTGGATCTATTGTTTCTAAAGTAGATGAAAAGAGTTTTTTAGATTCTTCTGAATATTCCCATAAAATGGCAAGATTGACAATGAGAGGAGCAATGGCTTCTCTTGCTTGAGAGGACTTTGTCCAGTTGGGATCTAGTTTGGTGAGAGTCTGAAGAATACGTGAGCATACTTCTTCTTTTTGGTGAGAAAGAGCTTTAATTAAATGGTGGATCGTTCCAGGAGTAATGGGCCTGAAGGAAGATAAAATATCTACGGTCTCCAAGCAAGAGTCTATGTTCTTCAGTGCTTCAAAAAGATAGGGAGGAGACTCCTGGGACGAAATGAACGATAAAGCCGAAGCAATGATAAAAGATCTCTCACGTTCCCAAGAACGCTTTAAAATAGGGACAGCTTCTATCGCCGTTTTTCCCATTTTTCCGAGAGTTTTTGCTGCGTGAAATCTTATATCGGAATTAGGATCAGAGAGAAAAATTACTATACTCGGTACAGCCCGCTTTGCTTCTAAAGTTCCTACCCAATGAGGATCGATTTTATTTAAAATCTCTTCTGCCAGAGCATACTCTGACTCACCGCGGACAAGGTGCATAATAAAATTGGGGATTAGCTTTCTCGTCTCAAGGAGCTTGATCCAGTTTTTATCTATGTTATTTAAGGTTTCCTTGGCCTGATTAGCAACGAAATACTCATCCATAAGAGACTTAATAAGATAAGGAATAGCTCTTTGGGCAACGGGAGCTATTTTTTCCAAAGTTTGGGCCGCTCGAAAACGAATTTTTACTTCACTGGAAGAGAGCTCCTTGCAAAGATAATCTACACTTTCTTTCGCCTGAGGAGATTTTGTCCAACTTGGATCTATTTTTTCCAAAATCTCTATCGTGGAATCTTCAATATCCATGTTATCGTGGAGTAAGGCTTGAATTAAATAAACAATAGCTATTTTAGCCTGAGGAGATCTTTCCCAGCTAGGTTCTTTTTGTGCTAGGGCTTCTTTTGCTAAGAAGTGTTTTTCTATAGAGGCTAGTTTTTTCATCAACTCTTCGTTGGTCAGACCCAAGAGGAAAGATTTTTCCCAGTGGGGATCTATTTTGTTGAGGAGATCAAGAGCGCTGTAACTGTACCACGAACCAGACTCTTTTATTTCAATAAGATAAGGTATGGCTTCTTTTGCTTCGGTGGTTTTTTCCCAACTTGGATCTATTCTTCCTAAAACTTCGTTTGCTGCAATATTAATGTGCCAGTTACTGCTAAGTGTTTTTTTGATTAGCTCAGGAATAGCTTTTTTACTAGATATTCTGTTGATAAGTTTTATAGCGTAAAATTGTTTTTCCATTTCTTTGGCAGAAAGAAGAGAGAAAAGGCGGGGCAATATTTTTTTAGCTTCAGGACGTTTTGCCCACTGAGAGTCCAGCTTGTATATAGTTTCTTCCAGACTACCTCGGCTCTCTAATGCTTTTGTCACACCAGGAGTATCTTTTGCGCTCAATATTTCTTTAGCCCTTGATTTATCATAACACTCAGGAAGAATTTTAATAAGAAGGAGAACCGTTTCTTCGCTTTGGAAGGAGTTTTTGCCATGAAAGTTAACTAAGTCAAGAGCTTGGGAAGTATGGTGCTGAACTCTCCAGTCTGGATCAAAAGTCTTTTGCACTAGGTAGGGGATGGCTCTTTTTATCTCAGAAGACGTTTTCCAATTTGGATCTATTTTTTCTAAAGCCTCAATTGACCTCCGGTAAACATAGCCGTCGTAGTCTGCTAATGCTTTAACCAAGTAAAGGGTAGCTTTCTCAGCCTTTGGCCCCATTTCACCTATCGCTTTAGCAGCCTCATATCTGACTAAGACATCTTTACTTTGCAGTTCTTCAATCAGGTTATCAAGAGACTTTTCTTCTGAGGCAAACAGGAAACAACCCAAAAACAATAAACTAATGATGGCTTTCAACTTAGGTCTCCTTAGTGAAATTGGAATAAATACATTCCCTAATGTTTCATGCTCTGCAAAATTTCTTGGAATTTGGATTCTTGATGGAGAGGCTTTAAGTCAGGATCTTTCTGCGTATGAGCAAAATCGGAATAGCCTAAGTTGACACTATTCTCTAGATAAGAAAGAGCGAGTTTCGTATCTTGCTTTCTCTCATGGCCTTGTTTGTCTACAGATCTTAGGCTGTAGCCACAGGCTATGTTGTAATGAGCATAGCTAAGATCTACTCCTTCTAAATACTCTAGGCAAGATTTGAAGAGGCGAATAGATAAATCATAATGTTGGAGCAATAAAGAAGAGTAAGCGTAGTCGTAGTGAGTGTAAACTTGTGCCACCATCTCTTTTTTTTCTTTGGCGTTTGCATTTTTATATGAGTTGACCGGAGGTAAGGGAGAGACTTTTTTTATATGAGCGATAAGTTCTTCACTTGCTTTAAGACTAATTTGAGGCAAAGCGATAGTCGCTTCCATTTTGACATCCCAAGTGGAATCAGAAAGAGCTAAGTCTTTTATTTTACTATCGAGACTCTGGGCTTTGGGACCGAGCTTTGCCGCTATTTGACACGCTTGTAGGCGATATTCCCAAACCTGACTAGAGAGAGCCTCTTTCAGAGCAGAAATATTTGTGACTTTGCTGTAGTCTAGCTTACCTAGTGCTAAAACAGCCTCTACTCTTGTTTTGAGATCTTTGTCTTGGCAACTTTGAGCTAAGGCTTTCAATACTTCCTGATTTTTGGAGCCTATTTTTCCTAAAGCCCCCGCGCAGTTTTTTCGAAGGCGAGAGTCGTCATCTTTTAGCTTGGCTAAAAGCTGAGGCATGGCCGCTTTTGCTTTTGGGCCTATAGCCCCTAAAGCAAAAGCACTTCTCTGGGCCAAGTCTTTGTTTTGATCTTGCAATAAAACAATCAGCTTCTCCGTGGCTGGAGCAGCAAGTTTACCTATTTTAGACAGAGTGTATATGGCAGACCGTTGTAGTTTTTTTTCATCGAGAGCCAAAACTAAAGCATCTACTGCAAGAGCGGCCTTTTCAGCTGTATCTTCTAAAACATAGAGGGCTTCAAGTCTTTGTTTTGTGTTAGAGGCTTCTTTTATTATCCTCGCTAAAGCAGGTACCAACTCTGTTGTATCTGCACCAAGCTTTAAAAGGAGCTTAGATACATTGATGCGAACGTCGATATTTTTATGGGACAAGCCTTTTTTGAATTCCTGGATCGCTTCTGGTTCTGGTTGAGATTTTTCCAAGACTCGATAAAATGAGTCTTGATGCGGGTATTTACTGTTTAGGCTTCCGATATAAAGAGGGATCAAATTTTTATCCGTGAGGTCTTCTTGGCTAAGAAGATTTAGAATAGTTCTTTGAGTTTCGCTGCTTTGTTTTTGTAAACTAGACTTAAAAGCGTCCTTTATTTTTTTACTTTGCGGAGAAATTTTTGTTAAAGTCCTAATCACTGCTTTTTGAAAGGAAGTCTCTGTACTACTTTGAAAAGCGAGCAATAAATCGTCTAGGGCGAGTTGGGCTTTTTTCTCCATATAGCCCATTGTTTCTACCGCTAATATTTGCACAGAAAGATCAGAGTCTTGGAGAAAATTAGCCAAAATAGGCAAAATAACACTTCCACTTTCATCTATCCACGACAAAACTCGAACTACAGCTTTGCGTACTTCAGGATCAATGTGCTGAGCATTGACAAGAATTTTAGGAAGAAATGGGATGGCTAAATTACCCAGTCGACCCAATGTGAGAATAGCATTTTTAAGGACAAGGGAGTTGTCGGAGCCGAGGGCTTTTTCGAGTAGAGTGTAGATGAAATGGTCTTGCTCTAATTCTTCTGCTAGGATAGAGAGATTTACCACCGCATTCTCTTGTGCATCAGGATCAGGATCTTGCAGACTTTTCATGAAAACAGGTATAAGAAGATCAAGGTGTTTTCTGTGGTACCTCAAAATTTCTAGCGCCAGGCTTCGAATAGTGGGAGCAGGATCTTTTTCTATTAATTTTAATAAGGTAGGAATAAAATTGGGAGGGATAGAGGTTGAGCCTAAGATGCGCAAACAAGTATCTTTTCTCTCTTTGTTTTCGCTTGTTAAACCATCTAAGAGTGCTTTATGTGCTTTATCTCCTATTTCAAGGAATCCATGAGCAAAGGTCACCCCAAAGGTACGCTTTTTAGAGTACTCCATTAACTTAGGAATAGCAATTTCTGAACGAAGGTGAATTAGAGCAAGAGCGGCGGCCTCTTGGTGTTTTTCATTTTTTGAGTCCATTGCTAAAAGTAAAAGTTCTTCTGATTCTTTTCCTGTATAACTCAAGATGTTTGCTAAGTCACTGAAATATAAATTTTTATGATTTTCAAGGATAAAGGGGATAGCTTCTTTTCCGATTTTTGCAAGCTCTTCTTTTACTTTTTGTGAACCATAGTCCTCCTCGTATTTTTTTATCAACGCTTTAACATGATCTCGGGTGTTATCGCTATAGCAAAAGCTGAGTAAAATTAGCAAAGGGAGGATATATTTCACGATTTACTCCTTCGTTTGAGAATAGGAAATATAGGCTGAGAATTACAATCTTCCTTTTCAACGACAAAGCTGATTTAACGCTTCCTTTAGGATATCAATCGCCTTATGGTACTCTTTAATCTCAATATGTTCATGGGGAGTATGATCCAAGTCACTATCTCCTGGCCCATAGGCGACAATAGGGCAATTCCAAACAGGGCCGACTACATTCATATCAGAAGTTCCTGTTTTTACTTTAAATATAGGACGGAGCTGTGATTGAAGGAAGGATTTCATAAAGGCACGAACAAGAGGATTACTCCGATTTCCACGGTAAGCAGGCTCGTAACCAAAACATTCGATTTTTGCATCAGGAGCTAGGGAAGAAAGTTTTTCCAAAAAATCTTCTTGGCTAAAATTCAAAGGTAGGCGAAAACCAGCGATTATATGAGCTTTATCTTCTAAACCATCGCTGGAGGTATTGATACTACGGATGGTGGGAAGGAGTTGGTCAAAAAGAGCTTTTTTTTCTTGATTAAACTCTTCGCAGTAATTTTGGACTTTTTTCCACCACTCGATAGCAATCTCTCCGACAGAAGAGGCTGGGCCTGCGGTGTGGCTCATGCCTTGAGTTAAAGTGTAGTGGACTTGCAAAGCTCCTTTGTAGCCCAAAGTAACTCCATTGAATCCACTAGGCTCTCCAATAATACAATAGGCTGGCTTATAGTCTTTCGCAACTTGCCGAGCTCCTTTGGAAGAAGTGACTTCTTCTTCAACTGCTCCGATAACAACTAGTCTTTTTCCAGGAGCAGGTTTTATTTGAGATGCGGCAGCAATAAAAGTAGCCAAGGGCCCTTTGGCATCGACACTACCTCGCCCATAGAGCTTCCCCTCTTCTTCTCGCACAAGAACATGACCAGGAACTGTGTCCATATGTCCTAGGAGAATAATATCCTCGGTCGGGTTTGGTTCGCTTTGAAGATAGCCTATTGCGTTACCAGCAGAATCAATGTGAGCTTCAAAGCCTAATTCTTGCATGGTTTTGACAATAAACTGAGCGACATTTTTCTCTTGGCCGGAATGACTTTCGATTTCGACCATTTTACGGAGGAGGGAAAGGGGTTCCATCGGGTATTCTTTCTTTTTTTTTGGGCTCTGAAAGAGTGAAACAAACCAGCCCAGGACGAAGTCCTGGGAATATTTGGATACCAATAGCCTAGCCCTGAAAGGGCGAAATATTATAAATTGTTTCTCCCTTTCAGGGCTAGGTTTGTGCTAATCCCATAATTCCTAGGGCTTCGCCCTAGGCTGGGTTGTGTTGTCCTTTCAGGACAAAAACAAAAACTGCCCCACTCAGCCCTTGGGGCATACGTTATTCTTTTCTCAATCAAGCCATCTCTGCGAAAACCTCGCCGATTTTCTCGACTACGGTATCTATTTCTTCTTGGCTAATGACCAAAGGAGGAAGTAATCTTAATACGGTTGGGCCAGCAGGAAGAGCGAGGACTCCTTTGTCCATCAATCCTTTTAAAACAGGAGTGACGCGGGTTTTTAGCTCTATTCCGATCATTAGACCCATTCCCCTAATATGGCGCACCATAGGGATGTTGAGGTTTGCTATTTTGTCTTGGGTGTAGGCTCCTAGCTTAGCGGAGTTTTCGATGACTCCCTCTTCTTCGTAGCATTGCAAAGACGCTAAGGCGGCAGCGCAGGCCATAGGGTTTCCTCCAAAGGTGGAGCCGTGGCTTCCCTTATCTAGTGGACCCAGTTCTTTGTTTAGAGCAACCGCCCCCATTGGGATACCTCCGCCGATGGCTTTGCCTAAACAGAGAATATCGGGAGTTATACCATAGTGATCGCAAGCAAACCATTTACCGGTTCGACCAAAACCTGTTTGTACTTCATCAATGATGAGGAGAATTTTTTTCTCTGTACAGAGTTGCCGTAGTTGATGAAAATACTCCGAGGAACCAAGGCGAACTCCTCCTTCTCCTTGGATTAGCTCAATGAGAACGGCAGCGGTATTTTCTTCTATGGCTTTTTCGATGGCAGCAAAATTGTCATAGGGAACGTGTTTGACTCCTGGAATAAGAGGAGCAAAGGGAGTCCTGTAACTTTTGTCCCAGGTTGCCGATAAAGCTCCCATTGTTCTTCCATGAAAACCGCGCATAGTTGCGATAATTCCCGTTTTTCCTGTTTTTAGCCGAGCAGATTTCAGAGCACCTTCAACTGATTCAGCTCCTGAGTTACAAAGAAAAATGTGCTCTAGACCTTGGGGGAGATGAGAAACTAGTTTCTCTAGAAAAAGAGCTCGCTGATCGTTATAGAATATCTCGGGGCAAGTGATTAGCTTTTCACTTTGCTCTTGGAGGGCTTTAACAATGCGAGGATGGCAGTGACCGAGATTGGCCACTCCTTGTCCTGCGACACAATCGATATATTCATTTCCGCTGGAATCCCACAAACGAGAGCCTTTTCCCCGGACAATAGCTAAGTCTCTTTTTGGATAAGCTCCGCTTGTGAATTTTCCTTCGGAATCTAAAATTTGTGTTGTATTCATAGAGTTATTTTTTATCCAAGTTTACTCAAAAACGGTACCTTTGCCCGCGAGAGCATCACGAACAGGATTAGGGTTACGGGCATCGCCTATAATGACTCTTTTTACTCCTCCCTTCATAGCTTCTTTGGCACCGAGCACTTTCATTTTCATCCGTCCCTTGGCATAATCAGAAATGCTTTCGATCTCTGATTCCTTGACGTGAGTGATAAGGGAACTCTCGTCAGGAAAATCTTTGAGTAAGCCTGGGATATTAGAGAGAAGAAGAAGAGTATCTGCTTGCAAAGCAACAGCGGTAGCTCCGGCAGCACGGTCTCCATCAACGTTAATCGCCTCGCCCTTAGTGCTAATGGCGGGGGGAGTTAAAACAGGATAATAACCTCCCTCTAAAAGATTTGCCAAAAGGGAAGTATTCACTTCCTTTACTATTCCTGTTAAGTTATCACGCAGGATGCGAGTGCGGCCATTTTCGACCACTCGGATAGCCTCTTTACGAGGCCCTTGCCAAATTCTTCCATCAATGCCAGAAAGACCAATTGCATTGATTCCTAGCTTCTGTAATCGTTCGACAATCCCTTTGTTGATTTGGCCACAGTAGACCATTTCAAAAATCTCTAGAGTTTGGCGGTCGGTATGGCGACTGGTATATCCAGAAGGAGAAGTGACAAAACGAGGAGGATGCCCTAACTTTTCCGCGATTAGGTTAGTTTGGTGAGACCCTCCATGAACTAAAATCCAGTTTTGTCCTTCTTGGGTCAGTGAAGCCAAATCTTCACACAATGTATCGAGGTTTATTCCTTCGCTTCCCCCGACTTTTACAACTATCACGTGTAGACTCCTTTTTAGACGGGATGCAATCCGGGAAACTCCAGCCCAGCTTTTTCTTCTTGTCCCGTCATTAAATTCATAGCTTGTAAGGCGGTACCGGCTGCCCCTTTCATTAAATTATCGATGGCACTAATGACAACCAAGCGCCCTTTTTCTTCATCTAAGGCAAAGCCAATATCGCAAAAATTACTTCCGGCGAGAATTTTTGGTTCGGGGTAGCGGTAGATTCCGCTGCTATCTTTAACTAAGCGAACGAAAGGTTCTTTCCCATAGCGTTGGCGATAGATTTTCCAAATCTCTTTTTCGGATAGCTTTTCTTTCAAAAAGCAATGGGCGGTACAAAGAATACCTCGAACCATTTCGATTGCAGTGGCAGAAAAATAAAGGTCGATATCTCCTAACTCTTGCTCCATTTCTGCTTGATGACGATGGCCGATAGGAGCAAAAGAACGAACAGATCCGCTACGCTCAGGATGATGGCTGGCTAAACTATGTTGGTTACCACCCTCGGAAGAGCCGACTTTTACTTCAACAATAACTTTTTCTAAGAGATTTTTTTCTGCAAGGGGAGCTAGGGCTAAGTTCACCGCTGTAGCATTACAACCTACTCCGCTAGCATAGTTTGCTTCTTTTAGATCTTCTCGGTGCAATTCAGGGAGTCCGTAGACAAATTTTTCTAGCCAATCTGGAGCAGGGTGTTCTTCTTTATACCACTGAGCATAAAGAGAAGGACTTTTAATCCTAAAGTCGGCCGAGAGATCCACTATCTTGTTCGCCAAAGTACTAAAATGCTCTATTTGCCCAGAAGCTTCCTTGTGAGGAAGAGCCAGGAAGAGAACATCACAGGGCTTCAACTGGTCGATGGTTGTAAACTTATAGAAAGCTTGTCCTCTAAGGTTGGGATGAAGAGTATGGATATAACGTCCGGCATAGCGTTGGGAAGTCACCTGCTGTAGCTCAACGCCGGGGTGCCCGAGAATAAGTCTTAGTAGCTCTCCTCCGGCATAACCTGATCCACCAACAACATTAACTTTGAGCACTAAGTCACCTCTTTTTCAGACGATTTAGGAGAGTTGGTTACAGGGTCTATTTTCCCTTCTCCTACCGCAATAATATAGTCGATAACTTTTTCAGGAATATTTACTCCCGTTGGTTCAATGCTATTTCGAAACTCCATGGTGTAGTTAACTTCATTAACAAAGAGTTCCCCTTTTTCATCTTCCATTAAGTCAACAGCAACAATTCCTCCGCCAACGGCTTTAGCTGCTTCCCGAGAAAGACGATCCGTTTCTTCGCAGATAGGCCAATTAGCTGTTTGACCTCCACGAGCTGTGTTGGTAATCCAGTGCTCGGATTTGCGAACCACCGCACAAATGGTTTCATCTCCGACAACAAAACTCCGAATATCGCGTCCTGGTTTGTTGATGTGCTCTTGGATATAATAGATAGAGTGATGGTATGTCCCTAAGATAGATTTATGCTCTAAAATAGCTTCGGCTGCTTCTCTGTCATTTATACGGGCCAAAAGTCTTCCCCAGGACCCGACGGCGGGTTTTAATACTACAGGGTAGCCCATCTCTTCAATTGCTTCTAAAGCCGACTCTGGCGTGAAAGCAACTTTTACCTCGGGAGTTCGAACTCCATTTTTTATCAAAGCCAAAGAGGTATTTAGCTTATCTCCACAAATTTCTCCAACTGTGTAATTATTTACACAAGGAATGCCCCAAGAATCAAAAATACGTAAAGAGGCCATTGCTCGGGAGTGGCTAATACAACGCTCGAGGATAACGTCGTACTCTTGCCATTTGCTCTTCTCTTTTAAATTAAAAACGAGCTTGCGAACATCAATCAAATCGTAGGTAATCCCGCGCCGATCAAGCTCTTTGAATAGAAGTTTTTCTTCTACTCGGATATTAGCATAAAGAACGCCAATGCGCATATGATTTCCTATTCTCCCCAGTCTTCTTGAACTTCTGGGGCTAGATCTAATTTAACAGGGTCCAAAGAAACAACTTCTAATTCTGACCCGCAGTGAGGACATTGCAAAATTTCTCCTGCCATAACATCCTCTTCCAATGGGATTTCTCCCTCGCATTCAATACAGTTTACTGATGCCATAATTTATTTTTCCTTCATAAAGAGTTATCTAAATAGTCTTTTTTACTTAGGAACCATTTGCTTGTAACAAAATTGGTGATTTTTGCAATAAAATTTTAAGTACTAAGGGAGTTCCAATGAAAAATTTTTACAAATACAACGGATCTTTTGCCTTCTGATAACGTTGCTCCTTAGTTACAGAAAAAGACTATGCTCCTGCGTCGCGCCTTATCAGAAGACAAAATCTCTCGCTATCTTTGTAAAAATTTTTCATTGGAACTCCCTTATTCGATTTTGGATTCGTTTTTTTAGACTTGAGTATTTTCTTTTTAAAACTCGATGGTTTGCGCCCTGTCGAAACTCCTTTAAGAGACTTTCGTACAAACGAATGTAATCTTCTATCTCTTGCTCTTTTTGTCCCCCCAAGGAAATCCCTATGTAATGGAGAGATTGGCAGGTACGCTTGTGAGAGTCTAAAACACTAAGGAAGTTTTTCTCTAGAGAGCGAACTAAGGAATCATGACTTACCTTCCAAATCAAAAAATGATTTCCAGAAGAAGGAGCACGTTTAGGCGAATTTCCACCTAGTTTTGATATAGGATCTATAGGCTCTCTATACTGAATACTTTCTTTTTCTAAGTAGACATACCCTTCTTGTTTGCGACAAGAACATATTAAGAGAAAGGGTATTGTAAAGAGAAAAGGAAGAAAAATTTTCACCTTAGAATAAGAAAGGAAACCAAGCGGCCGTTTCTTCTTTTTTTTTAACATAAATGAGAATTCGTATTCTGAAGATAGTTTTGGATGTAATCACCAACAGACTCTTCCAAGCTCTGAAAAGGAGAATTCCCTTGAACTTTTCTTAGTTTTTCCATTTCAGCTTGAGTGAAGTATTGGTAACGATCTCGAATAGTTTCCGGCATTTCAATATATTCTAAGCAACACTCTTTTCCCATAGCCTGGAATATTGCTTTCGCTAAGTCGTTCCAGCAGCGAGCTTTTCCTGTTCCTACGTTGAAAATTCCGTTGCATTTGGGATTGTTCAGAAGCCACCACATAACATCTAGGCAATCCTTGACATAAACAAAGTCTCTCAGCTGTTCTCCATGTTGGTATTCCGCACGGTAAGACTTAAATAACTTAAGTTTTCCTGTCTCTTGAATTTGGTGATAGGCTTTGTAAATTAGACTAGCCATATCTCCTTTGTGGTACTCGTTGGGACCAAAGACATTGAAAAATTTTAAACCAGCCATTTGGTCAAGAACTTGGTTGTCCAAGGCCCAAGTATCAAATAAATGCTTAGAGTATCCATACATATTTAAAGGACGAAGTTTATAAATTTCTTCCTCTTTGTCAGAGTAGCCTTCTTCTCCATCTCCGTAAGTAGCAGCACTGCTAGCATAAAGAAAACGAATGCCTTTTTCCATAGACCATCTTGCTAGAGAACGAGTGTAGCTAAAGTTGTTGTCCATGAGAAAATCGGCATCTCTTTGGGTTGTAGAACTACAAGCGCCCATATGAACAATAGATTCAATGGAGTAAGGAACCTTGTCTTCTTCGATCCATTGAATAAATTTATCTTTGTGGACAAATTCTACAAATTTTTTGCCTAAAAGATTCTTCCATTTATCTGCTTTTCCCAGAGAGTCCACGATAATAACATCCTTGACTCCCTCTTGGTTTAGCTTCCAAACGAAAGCACTCCCAATAAAACCTGCCCCACCAGTGACAACAATCATAACTCTTTCCTTTACCTTACAGACTTGAATTTCTACCAAAAATATCTAAGAGAAGAGAATCCAGTACAAAATATCATGGAATGTTTATAATTCAAGGGAAATCCCTGATACTCCCGAAAGAATTTCCCTTAGAAGTATTCATAATAAAAGTACTCTTCCCAAAAAGAGAAAAACAAAAATTAGTGGCTAAAAAATTGGATATATACTACATTCGTCAGAAAAATCTAGGGTTGCATTTCCTAAACCCCTTCGTTAAACTATTATCGATTTGATAAAAATTAAAAGTTTTATTTTTTTTAACCTCCTCTTACGGACGCATAACGCCCTAACACCAAAGATATTGAGGTTTTATTTAATTTTTCCGATGGAGTCAAAGGAGCGGGCAGAATTCTTCTAGATGATGCCCCTCTTTTTTTGCCAGATGTTAACCTGCGCCAGACTATTTCAGAAAGAAAGTGAACTATTTTAGTGAAAAGAAAAGGAAAAGATTTTTATAACAAAGGGATGGCAGAAACGTATAGTACAGATCCCTTCAATATTATTAGTAGCTCTTTAGAGAAGGCTTTGATTCAGGTGGAGAAAAATCTGAAAGAAGATGGTATTGATCTTCTTGTCGATGTTGCTTTAGGAGCAGGAGAAAGCTTTGTTCGTAGTGATAAGACTCTAAATGTGAAGAAATATATCGGGAATGATTTATCTGCTAAAATGTTAGAGTTAGCGAAAAAAAACTTTCCGCGCTTTACTCCTATTTGTGATAATGCGGTCAACATCAACAATCATTTATCAGAGCAGTCGGTTGATTTACTTTATGTTCATTTTGTTTTTGCTTACCTCTACTACGAAAGCTTTATCCCACAAATTAAAGAACTACTGAAGCCGGGGGGATATCTTTCTATTGTTACTACAAATACGAACAACTTGGCCGAAATTCATCAGGTTTTGTTTCGGAAAATATCGTATTTCTATCGAGATATATATGACCTTATGGACACTATGCCCAGCAGCACGGAAAACCTGGCAAAACAAGCAGAGGAGTGGGGGCTTGAGGTCGTTGAGGTAGAAAGCATGAAGATGCCCATAGAGTTTCTTAACTTCGAAGACTTTTGGGTCTATGGCTATAAAGGGGGCTGGCATATTCAGTCCCTAGACCTCTTTGGGTCAGAGTTTTTGGATAAACTTTGGACGCGTAGTTTGGCTTGGCTAATTCAGTTGTTTGTCAAAGAACTTCGCTATCCTCTCCGAGGAAGTACCAATATTAGCATTATGCTTTTGAGAAAACCCCTTTAGTTGGGATTGGTTTGGGCTGGACGTTGGGTAAAACCGCTAAAAAGGAATACGATGTAATATTTTTTTATATTACATTGTATTCCTTTTTTTGATAGAAGTTATAATTTTTTTTGTTTTCTCCCACAAAGAAGTTTTTGGTTGTAGTCGGAACTTTTTTATATCACCAGGATATTCATTACAAAAACGTTCGATCCATTCTTCATTTATCTTATTAGCTTGTTTTTGTAATCGTGCTTTGGTAAGTAAAGTGCTCTCTGAGTTAATACAAGGAAGTTTTTCTAGAACTTTTTTTGAATTCGTTACTAGATCTTCATAATAAATCGTTTGATATTGATCTTTCGTAAATAACCATTCCTTGAGGATGGAAGATTGGTGTTGTAAATTTCTTAAGCATTTTGAAATTTGAGAAAAATCATAAACGATTTCTTTTTCTTGAACTTTACGTTGGCTAGTCCATTTTCCTGTTTGCTGTGCTATTGCAAGAGAAACCGCTTGAGCTATAAGATCACGGCGACTAATATATACAAAATGTTTGGAAACTTCAGGAAAATATTTTTCCATTTTTAAAAAAAACTCTAATTGCTCTCCCTGAATTTTGCAGGCAAACCAGCCGCTTTTATGAGTACGAAAACGCAATAAACTTTGTACGAACGCTTCTTTATTCAAATAACCATTAGAAATACAATTCCATCGTTCTGCTAAAATAGGTAAATATTTATGAATATGGAAATACTCGTATAGTAAACAACACTCGTTTTGATACAACAAATCAGCAAGGAGGCAACTACCACAACGAGGTGCGCACAAGACAAATAGCATGTTGGAAGTTATAACTTCTTCATCTGTATCAAATTTAGCTTGAATTGCGTGTTCAGGAGTTAATTCGTTTTTGAAATAAGCAATTTTTTTAGTCTTAATGAAAACTTGGTCATCATAAAAACTCTCTGTTATGTTTGCCACGCCAGATAAACTTTGATTGTCCATTCGGGGTAAAACTATCGCTGCCGCTGTAGTTTTTAATTTTTTATTTACTTTATTTTCGGATTTATCCATTGTTTCTATTTTTTACAACTCCATCCCCAAGTTGTAAAAAACAAAGCTCCAGATATCGCTTTGCTCCTCTAAAATCTTCTGGGTGGGCTTGCCCGCACCGTGCCCCGCATCTGTGGCAATCCGTATTAAGAGAGGGTTTTCTCCTTGGCATTTTTCTTGGAGAGCTGCGGCAAATTTGTAAGAGTGGGCTGGGACAACGCGGTCGTCGTGGTCTCCTGTTGTTATCAGAACAGCAGGATAGTCTTTTTCTTCCGAGATATTATGCAAGGGAGAGTAAGCATAGAGGTTACGGAATTCTTCGAGGGAGTTTTCAGCACAGCCGTACTCAATTACCCAGGCATAGCCAATGGTAAAGCGATGAAAGCGGAGCATATCGAGAACTCCTACGGCAGGTAGGGCTACTTGAAATAGGTCTGGCCTTTGGTTTAGGCAAGCTCCCACTAAAAGCCCTCCGTTAGAACCTCCGGCAATAGCTAATTTTTTGGAACAGGTGTATTTTTCTTGGATTAAATACTCGGCTCCGGCAATAAAGTCGTCAAAGACGTTTTGTTTATTTGCTAGTGCTCCTGCTTTGTGCCAATCTTCTCCATACTCTCCTCCTCCTCTGATATTGGCTACGGCATAGATCCCTCCCGCTTCTAAAAAGGGAATTAACCAAGCCTTGAAGGAGGGAGTTAGGCTTATATTGAAGCCTCCGTAGCCATAGAGCATCGTTGGATTAGTTCCATCTAGTGTGAGGTCTTTGCTAAAGGTCAGGAACATCGGTATTTGAGTTCCGTCTGGGCTAGAGTAAAAAACTTGTTTTGTCTGGAACTTTTCGGAATCGAATTTAGCTTCCGAGGCATGGGCTACCTCTGATTCGTTCGTCGATATATTGTATTTGTATATGGTAATCGGGTGAACATAAGAGGTAAAAGTGTAAAAAGTGTAAAGATCACTTTTTTCTCCTTGGAAACCTTCTGCACAGCCCAAGGTGGGAAGTTGTACTTCTCCTTGGTATTTTCCATCTAAGTTATAGACCAAAACTTGGCTGCGAACATCTTGCATGTAGGTAACAAACAGTTTTCCTCCTACAGTAGATGCGGATTGAATGACATTTTTAGTTTCGGGAATAAGCTCTTGCCAATCGCAGGGAGAAGGTTTTTGAGGGTCCATTAAAATAAGCTTGTACTTAGGAGCTTCATGATCCGTGAGAACGATTAAACGTTTTTCTAGGTTATCAATAACTGTGTATTCGGCTTGGAAACCTTTTGCTAAAGTCTGAAGATTTTGAGGCGAAGGTTTTGAGGTAAGTTTTTGCACATAAAGAGCATTTTTGTTCGTAGCACCTTCTCGTTGGTAAACAAAGAGATAGCTTTCGTCTTTGCTTACTACAGCGTAAGCTGTTCTTAAAGGATGATTCTTGTCTTGATGAATCAGAATGTCTTCGCTTTGCTTTGTTCCCATTTTGTGATAGAAAATGCGTGCATTCTCATTTTTGGCAACGAGCTCCTCTCCCTCTTCGGGGCAATCATAACGGGTGTAATAAAACCCCTCTCCATGCCAAGCAATAGTAGAAAACTTAATCCATTTCAGATGATCGGGAAGAGCTTTTCTTTGATTAACGTCCATAACAAAAAACTCATTCCAATCTGACCCTCCCTCTGCTACTCCATAAGCAAAGTATTTTCCTCCCTTACTTAAAGCGTATTCGGTTAGGGCTTTTGTTCCATCTTTGGATAGTTGATTTGGATCTAAAAAAACTTCTGCTGGACTCCCTAGGCCTTCTTGAATATATAAAACACTTTGATTTTGAAGACCTTCATTTTTGAAAAAAAAGTATAAATTTCCTTCGTGAAAAGGGGCAGAATATTTAGGATAGTTACAAACTTCTCGAAGTCTTTCTTTCATTTTTTCTCGAAAAGGAATTTTATCCAGATTATTCTGTGTTTTTTGGTTTTGTTCTTTGATCCATTGGCGTGTTTGAGAAGAATTCATGCTCTCTAGCCAGCGATATGGATCTTTTACCTCCATATCAAAGTATCGTTCAAAATCAGAATTATTTTTGCAGTTTTTGTAATCGGTCTTTAGCATCCTCATCCCCTAGTTCTGCTGCTTGTCGAAGCCAAAAAATAGCTTTTTGTTTATTTCTATTTCCACCAATACCACCTAGGTACATGGTTGCCAATTGTTTGATAGATGTGATATCTCTAACTTCTGCTCCTTTGTGAAGCCACCTTCTTGCCTCTATATAACTACTTTTAGCCCCTTGGCCTCTGGAATACATGTAAACCAATTTTCTGATCGAAGGAATATTCCCAAGCGAAGCAGCTTTTTTATACCAATAAATAGCTTCAGGATAATCTTTTAATTCATGATAAGACATTTCGGCTAAAGTTAAAAATAGTTTTAGATTCTCTTTTCTTTGGCCGGCCTTGTTTAGCCACTCTTTAGCTTTTTCAAAGTTTTGATTAACCTCTGTACCTTCGAGATAAAGAGAGCATAGTTTTTGAGCAGCCATCCAACTCCCTCTCTCGGCCGCTTTCTCATACCAAGAAACTCCTTCCCCTAGATCGGTTAAAACTCCTTGGCCACTTTGAAACATAGAGCCCAGAGCAAACATGGCAGAGGGGGAACCTTGAAGGGCGGTTTCTTGGTACAATTCCATAGCTTTTTTATAGTTCTTTTCGACTATGTTTCCCTGGAAGTAAATAGTTGCTATACGAATAAGGGAATTTATTTTGTCTTGTTCGACCGCTTTTTCTTCTTTAGACATAAAAAGTTTGGGTAAATCAAGATTTAATTGATCTTGGGAAGAAAATTCTTCTACGCTTTTATAAGCGTTCAAGTTTCCTTTTCGAATGGCTTTCTCATACCAGTCTAAAGCCATTGCTGAGTTTTGCTCAACTCCCTCTCCTCTCCAGTACATAAGAGCCAATAAGTTCATTGCTTGACCACTTTCTAAATTGGCCGCTTTCTTAAACCAAAAGGCCGCTTCAAAGTGATCTTTGTTAACACCTCTTCCTTCATAGTAAAAAAGGCCTAAGTTTATCATCGCAAGAGCATTTTCTAAGTTTGCTGATCGGCGGTATAGGTCAATGCTTTGAGTGATATTTTCTTCGACTCCTATTCCTTGATCATATAGATTAGCTAGAATATAGAGACTGTCAGAATCTTCTCGTTTTGTCAGAAAAGAAAGTTGATTGCGGATCATTTGAGCGCTAACAGAGATGCTCTTTTCTACTCCTTGTCCAAAATAAATCATAAGGGCTTTGTATCCTATATAAATAGGGTCAGGATAAAAGTCGCAGATTTTTGTTATTTGTCCCCAAGCCTTAGAGTAGTTCTCTTGAGTATATTCTTTCTTGAATTCGATAAAGAACTTTTGAACACGCTGGTTTTGAGTATTTTTCTTTTCTGAAGGAGAAGAAAAAAGAAAAAGAAGAGCTAGTAAAATTATTCCTGTTAAGGAAATCAAAATCGCTGGATTTAAAAGGAAAGGTGTTTTTTGGTTTGAGCGCGATGCACCCTTGCGACGCGAGGCATCCCTATTTCCAGATCTTCTCATTCTCTGAGATAGCTGAATCTCCTTTTTTAAGTCGGCTTCTACTTCTCTTTTTATGGACCGAAGAGCAGATTTTAAATCATTATCGATGTCATCAAAAACGCTAAGCATTTGAGGATTACTAAGAGCATCATCAAAATCAGCTTCTGCTAAAAACTGTTCTTGGATTTGAGCAAATTCGTTTGCCATTTCTTGAGCACTTGCCCATCTTTTCTCGGCTTTTTTCTCCATAGATTTTTCTAAAACATTCGAAATTTTTTGATAAGCAAGCCTTTCACTGGGAAGCATCTCTTCATTGTTTTGCTCAAATATATCTTCTATCCTATCGATTAACTTAGGAGGATGGTGGCGAGATATTCTTAAGACAATGGCGAGAGAGTTCTCTTCATAAAAGGGAGAAGTTTTATCCCAGAGAAAAAATTGGTACAAAGTTACTCCCAAGGAGAAAATATCGCTGCGCTCATTAGATTCTCCTTTGGCTTGCTCAGGACTTAGGTAGGGAATGGTGCCTAAAATTTCTTGGTCAATTGTTAGCCCTTCCATATGACCGCTGAGGTCTTTTCCTAATCCCAAGTCCAAAAGCTTAACATGGCCTGTTTTTTTATGAATCATGATGTTGTCAGGTTTAATGTCGCGGTGAAGAATTCCACCGGTGTTCAGAATTTGAATGGCGCGAGCAACTTTGTTTGCGACAGAAAGTTTAGCTGCTAGAGAAAAAAAATCTTCTGATCCTTGAAGTAATTGGCCCATCGTTTTTCCTCGGGCAAACTCTAAAATCATGCAGACATCATGGTCTAATTCAAAATAGTCATAAGCTTTGATTAATGAGGGATGTTGTACCTTTGAAAGGAATCGAAATTCTCTTCGAGAACGAATTTTTTGAATTTCGCTTGGTTTTGCTAATCTTTTTAGGGCGACTACTCGGTGGTTTGAGTTAAGATCATAAGCTTTAAAAACTTGACCTGTACCTCCACTTCCTAAGACCTGTCCTAAAAGATACCTTTCATGGATAGTTTGGCCTTCCTGAAAAAGCATTTCATACTGAGAAGACGAAGATATTTCTTCCAGAGGTCTAATACCCGTTTGAAAGAGATGATAATCATCTAGGTTCTCTTTTATTTCTTTTTGGGTATTTTCTCCCCATTTATGTCCACAGTTGGGGCATAAATCACTGGGCTTGTCGCTCGAAAAACCACATCTCTGACAAAACATTTCGATTCCTTAACAAATCAGTGAATAATATTTTAAAATCGGTAGCAATTACTCAACCACAAATCCTGAGAAGCCTGTTTTATTTAGAATATTTACAATCTTTCAATAATAGAAGAAGTGTATTCGTCGGTGCTTCCATTTCCTCCCAGATCGATGGTCACTCTATCTTTTTTCGTGGTAACCTCTCTAATGGCATCTCTAATTTTTTTTGCCTTGTCTGCCATATCTAAGTAGTCTAGCATAATTGCTGCGGCGAGAAAAAGGGCGGTAGGGTTGGCAATATTTTTATGTGCAATATCTGGAGCAGAGCCATGAACAGCTTCAAAAATAGCAGTCTCTTTTCCAATGTTTGCTCCTGGAGCCATTCCCAGTCCACCAACTAAACCAGCACAAAGATCCGAAATGATGTCGCCAAATAAATTAGTCGTAACAATAACATCAAATTGATGAGGGTTCATAACTAGTTGCATACAAGCGTTATCAACAATCATTTCATTCGTTTCAATTTCGGGATATTTTTTAGCAATTTCCCGTCCTGTTTGTAAGAATAGTCCTGAAGTGGTTTTTAATATATTAGCTTTGTGAATAATGGTTATTTTTTTGCGGTTGTTTTTTTTGGCAATGTTGTAAGCAAAATCGATAATTCTCAGGCAATCATCTTTACTATAAATAGACATTGCTTGGGCTAGTTTACCATCATCAGTAACAATCTGTCCTTTTCCCGAATACATTCCTTGCATGTTTTCTCTTACAGTTATGATGTCAATGTTGTCATAACGCGACTTTGTTCCGGGAAAAGAAATGGCTGGGCGGACATTGGCAAAAAGCTCAAATGTTTTGCGAAGTGTAACGTTGATGGAAGTAAATCCTTCTCCAATAGGAGTTGTCAAAGGACCTTTCAAAGTAACTTTATTTTTTCTAATAAGATCAAGGACTTCTTCGGGAATAAGGGGTTTTCCTTCCACTAAACAGGAAATTCCTACTTGAGCAAAATCATATTCAAAGTCGCAGTTGAGAGCGTCTAGTACTTTTAATGTAGCGTCGGTAATGCTAGGGCCGATGCCATCCCCCTTAATAACAGTAATTCTTCGTTTAGACATTAAATCCTCCATAAAAACCAAATAAAGTACATTGTGAGAAAACGTCACTATAATAACCAAAAATATTCACAATGCATGGAAAAATTGTTTCTGTTGACTATAAATTTAGAAATTTCTTGATAAGAAATTTGTTATTTGAAGTAAATTATTGTATCATAGCTATATGAATTCGAGTAAACCCTATATTCTTTGTAGGTTAGCCGTATCTTGGTTTTTTTTGAAATCTTGTTGTTGCTGTCAACTTTCATGGGAAAAGGCAAATAGTTTACCATGTATATTTTGTCGTTAACCATACCATCTATACATATAATCTTTGTTGGGATTATTTTCTTTGCGATCATTTGTCTGTTGCATTTCTTGGCAGATAAAAATGATGAGGCCACCTCCACGGACTCACTTCAAGCTTTTCGAAAGACTAGCATTGGGAAATTTCGTAAAGGGAAAAAGAACCGAGAAAAAAAATACACCCATAGCAAAAAAACGAGTAAAAATAGAGGAACTCGAAATCTTAATACTCGAAAATTTCGAAAATTCCGCTCTACTAATCCAAAAATATATACGGTTGTTGAACAGAAAATAGTTCCCTCTGCAGGAGCTAAAGAAAAAAAAATAGACGAAGCTGCTACAAATATTCCCTCTGAAAGTATTCCCTCTGAAGCACAAGTCAATGAGCCCAATATAACTCAGAAAACATCTTCAGAAGCCCAAAAAACGAAGACTTCTCGATATGATAACGTAGAGCTTTACCAAAAACTAGAGACACCCAAAATTGAAAATGTTGCTAGTAAAACTATGCGAATACCCCGCCTTGAAGAAAGCTGGACTCGATCAAGGGGAGAGAGCATTCCCTCTTCAAAAAATGAAGAGCCCAAAGAGAGAGTTTATTCTTCAACTATTGATGCGACAAATAGAGATGTACCAAGTAAAGTAAACTCTTCTTTTGATTTTGATAAAGATCTATCTGCAGGAGAAAAAGGGAGAGGAGATTCTTCTAGAGATTTTGATTCAGAAAAAATAAAGCAAACGTCTACCAGAAGGAAAGATTTTATCCATTCTGATGTTGATGAGTTGGCTAAAAAAACGGTAAAACCAGGCAGTACCTTATCTGATCGGCCTGAGCTTAAACAAAGCTCTACGACAAAGAGGAAACTCGAAAAAGGAGATACCGATCGTAAAGAAAATGGTGATAAGGGGACAGATCGCTATTCTAAATCTTTAGAAAGAACTCAACAAAACCAAAACCAAGAAAAATATCCAGAAAAAAACAAAGCAGAAGACTTTTCTGTCCGAGACATTTTGGCTCAAGAAGAAATTAATGAGAGTGATTTTGACAAGATAAACAAAGTTATTCAGGATTTTGAAGGTATCAAAGAAGAAGTTGAGGGTTTATTGGATAGTATACCAATTGATGAGCTTGCAGAGGAAAGAAAAAAAGAAAAAGTTTTTTCTGAAGCGGATAAATTAATATCAGACGCGCAGTGGGAAAATCTTTCTAAAGTTAGAGAGGAAGCAAAAAGAGCTCAAGAGAAACCAATAAGTGACGAGTTTAAAAAAGAAGGCCTGGGTCTTGTCGCGGAAATAACTATTCCTGAAGTCGAAAAAGAAAAAATTTCTGACTGGAAAACTTATTCTCTCTTAAAAGATGCTCCTGCCGAAAAAAAGCACCCTGTCTCAGAAACTGCGGGCCTCTGGAAGAAAATGCTTGATCCCTAATAACAGGAAAAAATTATGAAGGTCAAATCAAGAATATTTCTGCATACCGTATATGATTTCATAGATCTCTTCCTAATGGAAAAAGTCATATAATACCTCTACTTTCCTACTTCCCCTCCTAAAATTCCATTGCTGCCACTAATAATTTATGATATTATCCAACCTCACTAATTTTCTATTTTTCTCCTGCCTTTGGGGCCGATCATTTTCCAAACGAGGTATATATGCTTTTGGTGTTAAGAGGAAAATCCAAGGACCGTATAGAAGTTCAGTGGAATGGGGAAGAGGCCACGGAAATCTCTTTTTTGGTTTTAGAGGGAAGTACGGTTGTCGGAAGACATGATATTGATAATCGAGTAAAGCTAAACTTGAGCTTGAAAGATCTAAACTTTTCTCTAGTGGAAGAGCATACTGAGCTTGATTTGATTGTCCAAGCCGAAGAACAGGTATCCAAACCTCTTAAAATTCAGAAATGCCATTACCGAGATTGTGCTCAATGGGGTTATGTAAAAGACGATGGATATTGCAAACATTGCGGACGACGTTTACGAGAGAGCAGCCCTCAGCAAGTAAAAAAACTAGAGGTTCGCAGTTCTAAGATTACTCTTTATAACGGAGTCAAAGGTAAGCTCGTCAAAAGCAGTGAAACGTTTCTCTACGACAATATTATGTACTCCTTGGGCAAATATGCAGACAACCATCATTCTCAAAACTATGTTGATATATTAGAGGAAGAGCTAGACTTAGGGTTTTCTCAAAGATTTACGAAGCTTTGTCAAATTTTGGAAGAAAGCCAGTTTATGGGAAAGCTATGGATTCCTCCCTTGGCTTGCTTTCAAAAGAATTATAACCGCAGTTTGTGGATCTATTCCCCTAGTTTGCAAAAAAAAACCTCTACCACTTCTCAAATCTCGGCATACTCCTACATTTGTAGAACAGAAGATTATCCAACTCTTTCCTCTAGAGATCTTTTAAATTTAGGTATTCAGCTTTGCCAAATTGCAAGGGCTCTTCATAGCTCGGGTTATAGTTGGGGAGGAGTTCGTCTTGCTGATTTGATAATCTCCCAAGATTCTTCTGGGAAAAATAACATCCATCTTCGCAGCAGAGATATATCATGGAAAGGACTTCCTTCAAAAACACTTATCGATACTTGTTTAATTCCTTGGGAAGTTTATTGGGAAACCAGTTTTCCCTTAGACGAAGGAGAAATTTCTGAAGTATATGTTATTGGAGCTATCCTCTACTTACTAAAAGCAAGAGCTTCTAATTTACTTACCTATAATCACATTACTTACCAGCGTGGGCTCCCTAGCCTTAAGCTTTTTCGCTCTTTTCAAGAAAAAATAGTTCCCGAGCATAGTATCTTGGACGATTACTTTGAATCCGTTTTAAACCAAGCTTTAATTTTACATCCTGAAGAACGAGGCTACCAAACCTTAAATAGCTTTCAACAAGGGATGCAATCTCTTTTGGACATTCATGATGGCTTGCTTCCTTTTCAAGATAAATACATTTTAGATGTAGGAGAAGCTCTTGATGTGGGAGATGAAAAGCGTATAGACGATGTAACCACAAACCAAGATAATCTCTTTGTCACTACGGCTAACTTAGAAAGGAAGGGGTGGGGGATGTTTGTCTTGTGCGATGGAATTTCTACTGCAACAGTAGGTTCTGGAGAACAAGCAAGTCGCCTAATTCGAGATACTTTTCGGGACTGGTGGGGAGCAAAGAACGATGAAGAAAGAGAAGCTGTTTGTCGTTACGCATGTACAGATTTACCAAAAGCGCAGCATTTTTTAAACAACCTAGTTGATGAGGCTAACCAAAAAATTCGCATCCAGTTCTACCACGAAAAAGGAAAGGTTGAAGAAACGGAAGATGCGCTGATTATGGGAAGTACGGTTACAGCGGGCTTAATCTATAAAGGTATTATTGTTTATGGTTGGGTGGGAGACAGCCCGATGTTTCGTTTTAGTCGTTTAGGCTGGGAGCGACTAAATATGGAAGACAATGAACGTAACGTCAAGCTCTTAGCAGGAAAGCCTCTGGAAGAATGTTTTTTGGATGGTGGTAATGCTATTACTCGGTGTGTAGGAGCTCATTTTTATAAAGATGATACTATCGAGATGCACTTCGATTCGATTCTCATGAATGCAGATGAATTTATTCTCGTTTGTTCGGACGGAATCCCTGACTATATAGAGCAAGAGTCTTATTTTGTTGCTCAAGAGAATTACCATATGCTTCGCTTAGCTTCTATCTTAGAACACTACAAGAATGATCATTTAATTGACTCCAAGGCCCTTGCTCATATTTTAATTTCTTCTGCTAACCGAGTGGGAGGTGGGTATGACAATCTTTCTGCCATCTTAATCAGAACCGTTCCTTACTCGCGTCTCCATTTTGGAAAATCATATGAACGTTTACGGTCTCTATGCCCCGTACAACAAAAATCTAACAAAAACTCAGAGTAAGTGATTCTCAAAACGTGACTATTATAATGAATACAAAAGCAAATGCCTTGATTTGGAAACGAAGGAATAGCCATGGATGGTGAAGAAATATTCAACTTTGAATGTCCTATCGAAAAAGCTTATATCAAATCTGATTCGCCAGAACCAGTAGAGCGAGATATTTTAATAGAAGCTTACCTTAAAGATGAGCTACGGGTAAACCCTGACTTGCTCTGCCATACACATTTTATTTTGGTACTAGATATTAGTGGATCAATGAATGATCCCCTTGAGTCTAGTAAGACAAAGCTAGAGGCTGTACTTGAAGCCACTTCTCATGTTATCGGTGAGCTAAAAGATAAGGATCTTGTGTCGATCATCACTTTTAGTAATAATGAAAAGATTTTTTGTTGGGGTCAATCTGGAAAAGAGAGAAACAAGCTAAAGCACCGCTTGAAAGAAATATACAAGTATCCTAGAGGAGCAACCAATCTTTCTCCTGCTTTAAAAGTAACTCAAGAAAAGCTAGAAGAGATGTCTAGCCAAAATTATTCTATGGCGACTAAATTACTCCTTTTAACGGATGGTCGAATTCATGACGTAGAAATGTGTGAACCACTTGCTCATGAGTTTCAAGAAGAGGGAATTGATATTGATACTATGGGAATTGGGGAAGATTTTCATGGGGAAGACATGGATCGCCTGACGAGTGGCTTTATGGAAACATTGGAAAATGCGGGACAAACCAAAGCTGTATTTGAGAAGAGTTTGCGTATATTACAAAACACAGTAGCTACTAAAGTTAAGGTTGAGTTAGCTCCTACCCAAGGAGTAGAGATTAGAGGTATGGCTAAAATTTCTCCAGATGTTCAACTTATTTCTACTGACAAACGTATTATTCTGTTTGAAAACGTGGATCGCAATCGACGTTACGCTGCGGTAGTTAGAGCGTTAATAGACTCTTCGGAGATGGGAGAAAAAGCTGTTTTGACTATAACCCTAAGCTTTGATATACCGAAGAAAAACATTATAGATGAATCCATTGAGCGAGTGGTAGTTGTTCACTTCTTGAACGATGAGACTAAGTTATCTCAACCGCCCAACAGTGAAGTAATTCATGCGTCTACTTACTATACAATAGCTTTACGAGCGCAAGAAATTCAAGAAAATAATGACAACACTGAGTTGGTTATGCGTAATCTTAAACTGATGATCAATCGTTTGAAAAAAATTGGTGATATGGAAACGATGACCCGGTGGGAAGCGGTTAGAGATGACTACATTAAAAAAGGTGAATTTTCCTTAGAAGAGTACAATAAGGTAGCTGTTTCTAAAACAAAGACGAGCACGGCATATTCCGCTTTGCCTCCTCCCGATACTTGGGACGAGGCTTACGATGATGATTTAACTTGGTAAACTAATTACTGGAATCCAGAATCCAGTAGCCAGAATTCAGTAGTAAAATCCAAAAACTTTGCAGATCTGTTTTTTCTACTGATTTCTGATTTCTGGCTTCTGAGTTCTGAGTTCTGGCTTCTGGATTCCAGATTTCCTAAAATGAATAAACCCATGGGAGAAGATTTATTATGGCCCAACCCATTCTTTGCCCTATCTGTGATGAAGATTTGGGCTACCGAGAAGAGGATTTACCCGAAAAATGTCCTATTTGCGACAGTCGAAAGCATGAAATATTACAAGAAATACGGGAGTTAAAAAATAGCCAAAAATCTTCTTCGGCTTTTTTAGTAGAAGGACAAGTAAAACCTTCTGCCTCTGCAGAAGTAAAGCCTAAGCCACAAGTGTCTTCTGGAGTGAGCGAATACTATTTTCCTTCCCCAACTGCGAGAAGATCTCCAAAAGAAACCCGAGTCGTGCGCCCAAAGCAAACACCTGTGTCTTCTATTCCCCGGCAAGTACCAAAAGAAACTCGAGTCGTGCGCCCAAAGCAAACACCTGTGTCTTCTATTCCTAAGCAAAAACCTGTTTCAAATTTAGTGGCTAAACCGAATTTAAAACAGCCGCCAAAAGAAAAGGTGAAAGCAAATCGTTTATCAGAAGATGTTATTTTTGAAAGCTCCAATGAAGATGTTATTTTTGAAGATTTAGCTCCCGCATCTTCATTGAAAAAGGCCTTTAAACCAAGAGGACCCCGCAAAACAGGAGCTAGTCAACTAGAAACTCTTCCCGAAGAAGATAAAGGATTTCCTTCTGGGGATTACCTTGTTTTATATAATGACGAACGCAAAGCGATTGCTTATTTTCGGTTAAATGATGCCGGTTCCGTTATATTGGGACGATCTAGTGAGAGAAGTGCGCCTAATGATATTGATCTAACGATGGTATGGCGCGAATATTATAGAGAGCAAGCTCCTTCTACAGAAGAGTTTCAAAATAAAATGGCTCTTCTGAAAGGGATTTCGAGAAAACATGCCCTTGTTCGCTATGACCAAGAAAAGCAAAGTTATGTTTTCTTCCACCTATCGGATAAAAATTACAGTATTGTTAGGACATCCCAAGGAGAAAAGTGGGAGAGATCTCCTCTGAACCGAGATCTTATGCTTCTAGAATCAAATGCTTTGATTTCTATGGGAAATCAAAAGAACTTTATTCAACTTCGCTTCAAAAAAATTGTTTAAGGAAAGAGCTTTGCAGTTACAAGAAGGTCAGGTAAAAACCTATCAAACGGAATATGGTTCCTACGAAGCGATTTGTTTTGATTTAGAGCAAAGAGAGTATTGGGTAAAGCGTTATCTTAATAATGACCGCTACGAAGTGAGAGGGATTATTGGTTTAGGGGGATTTGGTTGTGTCTTTGGCGCTTATGATCGTTGGAATTACAATAAAAAAGTAGTCATTAAAGCCCCTTACTATATGGGAGACTATTGTTTCCCTCTTATCTCAAGAGGTTGCAATACCTTTGAGAGACAAATTAAGAGTCTCAATAAAATCTACGAGCGAGAAAAAAAACACCTTTCTCGTTTTTCTAATGCAGGCTTTGATAGCATTGTGAACTTGAATGATTATTTTTTAGATATAAGCTTAGATCTGGGAAAAAAATTTCGGGATGCGGCAGGGGTTGACTACTATATCTCAGAGTCTTTGCGAGATCATGCTCCTTATTTGGTAATGAAGTATATCCGAGGAGAACAACTCAAGGATATTATTGAAAAAAAAGGGATTTCGTTAGAAGAATCTTTATCTTTAGCCCGCCAGGTTCTTATCCTTATGACTTATTTGCATGAAGTTAGAAGTTCCAAAAAAGGACGAAATTTTTACTACTTACTTTGTGATTTGAAAGCAGAGAATGTCATTGTAACAGATAAAAACCAAGTGAGTTTAATTGATTTTGGTGCCGTGAAAGTGCATTGGTGCGACCAAGGAGAAATTGAAACTCCTATTTTTGTCACAGATGGTTATGCCGCTCCTGAAGTTTACTCTGGTAGCTTGGAGTTTCGAGACAATACTCGCATAGATAAAAGTTTTGACATTTTTACAGTAGGGGCGTTTCTGTGCCATTGCCTGAGCAGACAACATCCCCAAATTTTTTTAGTGAACAAAAATCCCCCTCAGCATCAGTTTAATCTGGAAAAGTACGAGCAAATTCCTCCCAAAATGAAAAGAATTATTCTCAAAGCAACTTCCCGAGAACGCGACCAAAGATACTCTTGTGCTCAGGAAATGTTAGCCGATATAGAAAAATTTCAGGAAGAGAAATGAAATTAAATCAAGGTGATATTCTCCAAGGTCAAGTATCTGTATCTGGGCAACTCTCAGATAAACAGTTTCAAGTTCGAGTTTTGGAACTTATGCACCAAGGAGAGCATTTTTACATATACAAAGCAGAAGACTCCAATGGGACTCATGTTTGCTTAAAAGTAATCCGGTATCGAGTAGAGAAAAATGCGGGCTTTTCATCGGCAGTAGAGTATATCGAATATCGTCGAAATCAAGTTTTTCATGAACATTATCTCCTCCAGCTTTCTCATCCTTGTTTACCAGAGTCCTTGGCTTTAATGATCGTAGATAACAATTGTTCCGATTCTGGAAAAATTTTTAGACAAGTAGCTGAGTGGAAACAACTCCAAGAGCAGGAACCTGTTTTAATACAAGAGCTATTTTTAAGCTCTCCTATTAGTGAGCAAAAAGAACGCTTAGCAAATTTCTCTGGACATTTGCGTCGGCAGCTAATGATAAGACTCTGTTATCTTTATTTAGACATATACAAAGAAGGTTTTTCTCTCGAAAACATGCAGCCTGAGCATATTCTAATTCCTAGAGAGAAGGATTTAAACTTACAATTAGTAGGCTTACATCGTTCTCGTTCAGAAAAAAAACGGAAATCTAATTCTCCTTTTTATGGGGAAGATGAGAAAAATAAAAAAAACAGAAAAGAAGAAAAAAAGCCAATAGAACTTACTTTACAAGATATCTATAATCTAGGACAAACTTTTTACTATTTACTGACAGCAGACTCTATCGAGCAAAAAAAAGAAGACTCCGGCGACTTTATGAGAGAAAAGCGTTCTCGGTTAGAACATGCATTGTTCCACGACAGTAAGGGAAGTTCTTGGCTTGTTGAGCTAGTTATGAGAATGATTGCAACAGATGAGTATAAGCGTCCTTTTCAGATAAAAAATATCATTGAATATCTAAAAAAGCCTCCTGTCGGACAAATTCGCTTTCAAATAGAAAATGCAGAGGGGATTTCTCCTTCTTTAAGCTTTGAAAAAATCCCTTCTTGGGTAACAGAGCTTCTCCTGCGCATAGAAGTACTTGAAACAGAAGAGATTATCGAAAAAAAATATGAAATTCAAGAAAATATTTCTCTTCCTCTTACCAGCTATGGCGATATTCTCTGTTCTGTTCAAGGAACTCGAGGAGAAAAAAAAACCTGGTGGGAAGAACAACTCTTTTCGAGAATACCTCAAGTTCAACTTCGTCCTTTGGAAAACCTACCTCCTGACAAATTTGGATTTACTTGGAACACTACTGCTGAGTTGCAATATGTCCTTTTCTCTTTGGTTGATCGCTATGAAGAGAAAACAACTATCTGCCAAGCTACAGGACATGAAGTCATTTTACCCCCGGAAGAGGTTTCCCTTCCCTACTACGAAAACTTAAAAATCGAAGCTATCGCTTACTTCGATGTTTCTGGGCAAGAAATGTGCTCGGCAGCAGGAATTTATCAAACTTGCTTGATTCCTCCCAGTAGACCATTGTACCCTGAACAGAGTCGCGAAGGATTATTTTTAACAGCTTTTTTTAGTCAAGAACAGGCGGAGCGTTCTTCCCAAATGGAGCTTCTCCACAATGATTTCCCCATAGAGCCAGAAAAGGTAGAGATCAAAGAACAAAAGGGCGGGCAAGCTGTTACCTTCTTAGTTCCCATCGAAAAATTGTCACTCTTTATATCTCATCAATTTTACGTACGAAGTTTTCTCGAAGAGCTGGGGTGGAACGAAAGTTCCATCTTAAATTTAGAGCTGGAGTCTCCTCCTATTAAAAACTTTATTGTTCAAGACGACTCTAGAGGGTTTTTGAATTTAACTTGGAGTTCTTTTCCGCACTACCAGTTTTTTGAGTACCGAGTATACTGCGAGAAAAATTTTCTCATCTCTACAAAAGAGTCTTCTCATCATTTTTCTTTAAACTTAGAAAAGCTCAAGAAAATTTGCCAAGGAGGGCTTGAGTTTTCAGTTCAGGCCTTCTACCGAGATGGGGAAAACGAAAAAATATCAAGCGAGAGTTCTTATCTATTTACTCAAGAAAAAATCAAGAGTCTTTTTTCTTGTCAAAGTGATTACAGTGTCACTCCTTTTGCGACTCGTTTTCAAATTAAATTTTCGGAATACAACTCCCTCCTGGAGTCCTTACATCTTTCTTTTTTTCGCCAGCAAGAAAAAGGACTAGAAGAAATTTTAACCATTGTTCCTATTACAAAAAATGTAGCTCTTTCCGATGAGAATGTAGAAGTTGGGTCGTGCTATCGTTATTCTATTGTTGTCGAAGAGCTAGAGTTTTGCTTTCTCGAACAGTCTATAGAAATTCCTCCTGTTGAAATTAGTAGCCGCCTACATAAACTGGGCTACCGCCAATGCACCTGGGCTTTGAATATAGCTCCTCATACTCTTTCTTGTATTTTAGGAGAAATCGAACTGATTAGGGAAGGTCATAGTAAACGTAGGCATAGTCTTCCTTGGGATGAAAAGAAAAATGTCTACTATTTTGAAGATATAGATCTAACTCCTGGACAAGACTACCAATACAAAATACATTTACTGCTAGAAAACGGAGAATCTTATCGGTGTGATCTTGGAAAAGTAACGACGAAGAAGTTTACCCCTAAAGCAGAGGTCGAATTGAGCTACAACCATGCTAATATTCGTTGGTACCCCTCTCCTGAAGAAGAGATCGAAAGTATTCAAATTTTTGATGAAACGGAGCGTTTGCTGGCTTCGACCCATAGTGAAGAGATTGCCCTAGAGAACCTTGAGCCTAGCCGAAAATACCAATTCCCTCTAAAGTATAAGTACCAAGGTGGATATCTCGAAGTAGGGGATACTCTAGATTTTCAAACTCTCCCCTACAATATTGAAGTTGAAACTGTTCATGAAATGAGTGATGCCCTCCGACTACACTGGGAAATCCCTGACTTTGTTCTCGCTGCAAAAATTCAGGAATTTACACTGGATGTCTCCAGTGTAGGAAAACATATCCTCTCGGCTTCTACTCGCAGTGTTCTTTTGAAGCAACTTCACTTTTCAACTCACTACAAGTGGGCCTTGTATGCTCAGTTTAAATCGAATCATCGAGCAGCCATTGCGACAGGAGAGTTTAGGGTAACTCCTCCCGAGCTAAAAGTTGATATTACTGTGGGGTTAGTTCATCATCTCAAATGGAGCTACTCTTCCTCGAGTGCTGTCGAAAAAATAGAAGTACACCGCGGCGACCTTCCTTTAATTGAAACCAATAAACATGAGCTTTATGATAGTGACTTTAAAGGTGGAGCAGAAGTTCTCTATCGTTTTTATTATCTCCTTAATAACAAAGAGAGAGTTTTGGCGAGCGAAAAAAAAATTCAACCTTTGAGTATGAAGAAACTTTTTCAAGCCATTGAAATAAAGGATGGTATTGGTTCTCTTCATTGGAATTTTGAAAAACTAAAACAATTCCCCTATCTCAAAAAAATCGAACTATATCAAAAAGAAAATCAAAAAGAAAAAAAGATCTACGAACAAGAACAA
Source organism: Planctomycetota bacterium (assembly GCA_029260735.1). Classification (GTDB taxonomy): domain Bacteria; phylum Planctomycetota; class Uabimicrobiia; order Uabimicrobiales; family Uabimicrobiaceae; genus JAJDCR01. Next base: position 813 of record JAJDCR010000015.1, on the reverse strand, counting down.
AGTGAAGCCCCTTTTATTTTTCTAGATGAGGGAAGTAGCACCCGGGAAAAACCTCTAGGGTTATCTAATAATCCTGTTGATTTTGAGCTTGCTGTTATTGGAGAAGCACCTTCTGCCCGAAAATGTAAGAAAAAATGGACTCTATCGCTCAAAGGAATTCAGTGCCAATACCCCGACTTGCCCGAAAATTTCTCTGCATCTCCTGAGCACTGCTGTGTTTTTTTGAGTTGGAGTGAAACTCCTACTTCTTTTTTAGAAGAAATCATCGTAACTTCCACTCATGATGGGCGAGTCATCTATAAAGGGCCCAACCAACAATTCTGTCACTGCGATGACGAAGGACGAGGGTCTTTTGAGGAAGTTTCTTACTTAATTGAAATGCAGTATCGCAACCATAAGACCTCACGTTTCGTAAAGGTTTATTGGGAAGATTTTTCTTTAAATCGTTTAGAAGTGGAAGAACTTCGACTAGATAATAGGGAACTAGAAGTATGTTGGAATCCTCAGGTTCCCACCTCCATTACCCACCTGGGGTGGAAAAAAAACAAGGGAAAAGGATTGTTTACTCGTTTCATAAAACCTAACTTTACAGAGTTGAAAGCAGGGCAGTTAGTGGTTCCTTTGGAGGAGAAAGACACCACCTACTGCTTAATTTTTCGAGACAGGCATGGGCATATCTTTCAGAGAGAACGTGAGGTTCCGGAGATATAGCATTGTTATAGCGCGGGGATGGTGGGCGAGGCTCCTGCCGAGCCGGGGATGTGATTGATTCCTGATATGCAATCTTCGCACATCCCCGGCTCGGCAGGAGCC
>JAJDCR010000140.1 GCA_029260735.1 Planctomycetota bacterium | reverse complement strand
TATAATTCCCAGGGCGTTGCCCTGGGCTAGGTTGTATATGCCTTTCAGGCCAAAAACAAAAAACCTACCCCAGACAGCCCCAAAGGGGGGACACGCAGAAAATAAAAAACTTTGCCAGCCATTAAACCAAGCTACAAAAATACCCAAAACAAAAAACTACCCCATACAAGCTACAAAAATACCCAAAACAAAAAAACTACCGTTCTTTTCTAGAGAATACGCTTTTCAAACCTAATCCTCTTCTTCCAAGGGCAACCACTCGGGAAAAATATCTTCTGCTTGCTCCCAGTACTCTCGCCCAAGAGCCTCTTCTTTTTCTGTGAGGAGGCAACTATCGAGCATTTGGGTGAGGGCTTTTTTGTCCATTTTTTGTCCGATGATCACTATTTCTTGTCGGCGATCGCCAAATTTATCGTGCCAAATTTCCTGGATAAACTCAAGCTCTTCTTCGTCTATCTCCCACTCTTCTTGAGGAGTAGCAGCATACCAATAGCCAGAGGCTTCCGTTGACATAACCCCTCCTGCTTGTGACCAGAGAGCGGCAATTTTTGAGCGGGTTGCCAGCCAAAAAAATCCTTTGGAACGGATAACTCCGGGCCAATTTTTTTGAAAAACTTCCCATAATCTTGTTGGGTGAAAAGGTTTTTGGGCCCGGTAGACGAAGCTCGATATTCCGTATTTTGCTCTCTCGTTTTTTTTGTCGTTCCGTAATTCTTGCATCCAGCCTGCCGCATTACTGGCTTCTTCAAAATCAAAAAGCCCTGTGTTTAAAATTTCATGGGGAGATATTTTGCCAAAAGAAGTGCTCAGAATTTTTGCACGAGGATTGAGCTTATGGAGAATCTCTTTTAGTTCATCTAAGACTTCCTTGCTCACTAAATCGGTTTTGTTGATAACAAAAATGTCGCCAAACTCGACTTGGTTAATGAGTAAGTCCGTGATGGTTCGGTCGTCTTCTTTATCAGCTCCTAAACCTCGTTCAATTAGATCATCGGCTTTTTGGTAGTCCTGCATAAAATTATAAGCATCGATAACCGTAACCATTGTATCAAGCTTGGCTATGTCTAAGAGTTGTTTCCCCTGCTCGTCTTCAAACAAAAAGGTTTCTGCGACCGACATTGGCTCGGAAATCCCTGTCGATTCGATTAAGAGATAGTCAAATCTGTTTTCTTCGGCTAAACGTTTTATTTCTAGCAAGAGATCTTCTCGGAATGTGCAACAAATACAGCCGTTGCTTATTTCAACTAATTTTTCTTCGGTTCGGCTGAGGGCACTTTCCCCTCTTTTTACTAGAGCAGAGTCTATATTGACTTTACTCATATCATTAACGATGACAGCAACCTTTAGATTTTCTCGGTTGGATAAAACTTGGTTGAGTAAAGTGGTTTTTCCGGCTCCTAAAAATCCAGATAGTACCGTGGTCGGGAGTTTTTTTTGCATAATTTTCCTGTTTTTACATATTATTATAATTACTTTAAACGAATAGAAATCATTTGCACGGAATAAAAATTTAATCCATTGTCTTCTAAAATTTTACTTCTCTCTTGAAAGGAGACTAAACTCTTATTGCCTGATTTTGTTAGGTAGATAAAACCTGGCTGAGAATTTTTCCGTAGTAAACCAATCAAACTTTCCAAACTTTTTTGATCACGGGCCAAGAAAACCCACTTATCGAGATAAGCGGGAACTATTTCTTGAGCGAGGAACCAAGTGTCTGTAATCACCACTTTTTCTGGCTGAGCAAGAATAATTTCATTGAGTTGTTCAGAAAAGTGTTTTTTCCGGAACAAGAGGTCGATCGAGTAAATTTGGGCATAAATACTTAACACTAGAGTTAAAAGACAAAGTCCGCGAGTGAAGGAAAGATATTTTATTTTTTGTTTTCTCAAAGAAAGCAAATTATTGAGGGCTAGCCAGGTTAAAAGAGGATAGAGGATCAGAAAATAGCGAGATTCCCAAAAGATCCCTCTAGTGGCAACTTCGGGAACAAAAAGCCAAAAGAAAAAAAGATAAGCCAAGGCTGTACAACGAGCCAAAGAGAGAAGAATAGAAGAATTACAAGGGCGAAAAAAAGCTAACCATAGAAGAGGGGTAGAAGCTAAAAAACTATTATTGTTCATTAGCCAATGAATGGGTTTCTCTTCTGTAAAACCTTGCAAAAAAAGCAAGGTGTTGATCGAAGCCAGGAGGATAACTAGCGGAAAGAAAATAGAAAAACTTGCTTTAGGTTTGATTTGATAAATAAAAAGCAAGCCTATTAAAGTTCCTCCTAAGAGCACTCGGGCAAAGGGAGCTTTTGAACCTAAAAATAGATTAAAAAATACTTTTCCGCGCAAACTAAGATGACTAATTATATCATAAAACTGTTGGTTAGCACTAAGGTGAAAGCCAAAAGGGGTTCCCAGGAGAAGCCATTGTCCGATCAAAAGAGGAAGTAAGCTTAGTCCAAAAGAAACAGATAAATAAACCCAAGTCTGAACTTTGTTTTCTTTTTGCAGAAAACCCAGCATAAAAAGAAAAAATCCTGCCAGAATAGATAGTTCATTGCGTAGGTAAATACTCAAAGCAAAAAAGAAAGCGCAAAGGAAAAAATCTTTGCTTTTTTGCTTCTCTACTCCTCGTAAGCCAAAAAATAATCCCCAAGTGACCATTCCTGCTGCGAGGGTAATCTCCCAGTGAACAAAAGAATAAAAACAAAAAGGGGTGGCCAAGGCTAAAAAAATAAGAGCAGATCCTTTTGAGGATTCTTTTATTTGGATGAGAGAAATTAAACGAGATAAACCTAAGAGAGATAAAAGAGTTCCCAGAAGAGAAGGCCAATAGAGACCAGAAAAACCAGCAATGTGATACCCCAAAGAAGATAAAAAAACAAAGGAAAGAGGAAACACGGAATAGAGCTTCCCTTCTCTTTCTACGGCAAAGTGAGGAGGAAAGGGTTGAAAGTTTTGCTGAGGATCAATGGTTTTTCCTGGGTAGGGGAGAGAAACATCCTGATAATCGTTCTCTTGCATCGACTTCACTTGTAAAAACTTACTCGCATTATCTACGACCCAAAAGCTACTATGGGGTACAATTAGATAAATACTTAAGTAGGCAAAAAAAATGATTAATCCACTATAAGAAAGAAGATGCCTAGAAGAGAGAAGGGAGTAGTAGCATAACTTTTTCATTTTGATATCGCAGTTAGACTAGAAAACAAAGTGACTCTCATTGAGACCTGCGTCTTGGTGGGTTTCAAAAATCTCTTCGAGAATGTGAGCATAACGAGAAAAGATATCATGAACATCAGGAGCAAAGTGCTCTCGATGAGTTCTCTCGTTTCCCTTTGTCATAATTTCATATACTTGCGCGTGTGTAAGTTCCGTCTTATAGGCTCGCTTACTCCTAAGAGCGTCATAAACATCGGCCAAAGCCATAATTCGCCCTGAGATAGGAATATCTTCTCCTTTTAAAGCATAAGGGTAGCCAGAGCCATTCCACTTTTCATGATGGGTTAAAGCAATCTCTGCTGCTAACTTCAGAATGGCAGAAGAAGAATTCCGAAGGATTTTTTCTCCAATCAAGGTATGCTCTTGCATTATCTTCCACTCTTCTGCGTTCAAAGGGCCTTCTTTGAGTAAAACCCGATCAGGAATTCCCACCTTTCCAATATCGTGCATGGGAGCCGCGTGATAGATATTTTCTGTGAACTCTTTATCCATGCCTAATTTTTCTGAAATTACCCGGGCATAAAAACTGACTCTTTGGATGTGAGCTCCCGTTTCAGGATCTTTAAATTCTGCCGCCAAAGAGAGGCGCTGAATAGCTTCTTTGTAAGCAGAGTCGACATTCTCGAAGGCCTGTTTGGCTTCTTTGGTTTTTTCCTCGACTTCTTTTTTAAGATTTTCATTGTAGTTTTCGAGAAGCTCTTTGTACTTGATGAATTGAAGATTATTGTGGATACGCAGTTGAAGCTCTTTGATGTCTATAGGCTTACCTAGAAAATCATTAGCGCCTTTTTCGATACCCTTTATCCTTTGTTCTCTTTCATCAAGACTAGTAATCATTATAATGGGGATATGCTTAGTTTCAGGCTGACTTTTGAGTATTTCAGTTGCATCATATCCGTTCATAACAGGCATCATAACATCCATTAAAATGAGAGCCGGTTTTTCCTTCAAAGCAAGCTCAATAGCCTCTTTCCCATTTTCTGCTTCGACGGCTTCCATACCGCGACTTTCGCATAAAATCTTTAGAAGCTCTCTATTACTGTCTAAATCATCGACGATTAAAACTTTGTATTTTCGGTTCATTTTTTGCTATATCTTCAGAAACTTTTGGACATGCTTCAAAATCTTTGGTTTATCACCTACTCTAAGATTACTCTAAATTCTTTACTTATTTGCTATTACTTCAGCATTATACTTTAGACTTGTTAGAAAATCAATACTGCATAGAATTCTCTTACATAAAAGTTTTCTACTTGCTTTTAAAGGAAAAAATTTTTATCTTATTAGAGAATAGTAGTAAGATAGCAATTCCTGTGGAGTCCGAGTTATGAAATGTCCTAATTGTGGGGAGAAAATAAACTCCTATACAAAAACTTGTATTGTTTGTTCTCGGCAAGCGACCCAAAAAAACCGAATAATCGAAAGAGGAGTCGAAACTCGTAAAAATAAGATTCCCTCTTTACGAAAATTTGCCGAAGAACTAGATGAAAAAGCAGCAACTCGACGTATAGAAAAAGTACAAAGAAGTACGACCCCTATGGAAATGGCAATAAATCCCCCCCCTGAGAGCCTGGCTCTTTCTGATAAGACTACTGGCCATTTCAGTACTGGTCGCTCAACAACCTTAAATTCATCCATTGAGTCCAATAATTTCACTAGCTATATTATTTGTCCTACCTTTCAAACATTTCGATTGGAAAAAGACAAAAATTTTGGGATAGGTCGTGATGGGCAAAATCAACTTGCTCTGCCTTTTCCTGAGATATCACGACTTCATGCAACCATTCGTTGGGAAAAAAAAGCTTATAGTATTAAAGATTTAGGCAGTTCAAACGGAACCTATGTGAATAACCGTGTTATTGATTCTCACTGTTTACGTAATGGTGACATTATCAACATCGGTAATCATACTCTCTTCTTTAGGGAAGTTTTGGCTGGTTCTTTTGCCGACAATGTCTACCCAGACATCGTCGATACTGGCTATCAAGTGCTAACTGATTTAGAAAGAGTTCAAAACGCGAAGGAAATTTTTTTCCAAGGTCTAGAAAGAAATTCAGAAGTCGATTTAAAAGATGTTGACATTGCCACCGCTATTCAAATTGCTACTTTAGAAAAGCTTTCTGGTTATCTGAAAATTACCTGGAAAAAAGATAGTGCGAATATCTACTTTCTAAGAGGGGTTGTGGTTCACTGTGTGGCAGAGCGTTTGATGGGACGAGATGCTTTTTTTCAAGTTCTTCTGTGGCAAGAAGGGATTATGGATTTTATTCCCAGTGAAGTCATCTTAGAAATCACGATGAGTGATGATGTAGATTGGCTTTTAATGCAGGCCATGAAAACACTTCCTCGAAAATAAAACAATGAAGTCAACAAACAAGCTGTTGCACGAAGACATTATCTTTCTGGGCGAACTTCTTCGAATGGGTAAGTCTGATGAAATAATTTCCCAATGCCAAAAAGTTCTCTGGCAAGCCCGGCAAGAGGGCAAAGAAGAAAATCCCGCCAGTATTTTACGTAGCCGCCCCATAAATTCAGAAGAAGTTACCCTAGCCCGTTTCACTCATGCGGGCAGTATTCTCCTGGAGAAAGGCCTCCTCTCAAAAGAGCAAATTCAGGAAGACAAAAGTGCCATTTTTCAAATGGACGCTCAACAAAAAGATGCTGTTCTCTTTTCTTTGGCAGCTCTGCAAGAAAAATATTTTGGACAAGAAGAAGCCAATCAGATTTTAAAAAAGTGGAGCCAAGACCCTAAAGGATATCAAAAGACGAATTTCCCCCAATATTTACTTCAAAAAAAATTCCTCGAAGCATCTCAGGTAGGAGACATTCGTCAGAAATACACAAGCATTTCTCTTTCAAACAGTGGATCAGTTTGTTTCAAGGAAGGTGTTCCCCAAATCCAAGAGTATGTCCCAAAATCATTTGGACGTTATCAGATAAAACGAGAGATTGCTCGAGGAGGAATGGGAATTGTTTACGAAGCTTACGACCCTTCTTTTGAAAGAGATGTTGCTCTTAAAGTTCTTCTTAGCGGAAAAGAAAACAAGATAGAAACGGCTCGTTTTTTGAGAGAGGCCCGAACCGTCAACCGAGTGGAACATCCTAATATTGTCCCGGTTTACGATTTAGGAGAAGAAAATGATTCTCCTTATTTTTGTATGGCTTATATTAAGGGAATGAGTTTAGACAAATACTCTCTTCCTCTTTCGCCACGCAAATGTTTTAAAATTATTATTCCCATTGCCCAAGCTCTTCATGAAGCCCACCAAAACAATATTATTCATCGGGATGTTAAGCCTGCTAATATCATTGTCGACGAAGAAGGAAAACCTTGGTTAACTGATTTTGGATTAGCAAAAGACCAAGAAGGAGTTCAAACTCTAACCCAAAAGGGTTCCTTCATGGGAACTCCCAGTTATATGTCTCCTCAGCAAATCAATTCCCCAGAGTCTGTCACTCATCAGTCGGACATATATTCTCTTGGAGTAGTCATGTATCAGCTTTTAACGGGAAAACTTCCCTTTGAAGCCAAGGCTTTGACAACTTTAATTTCGAAGATCTCTCTTGATGATCCTACTTTGCCTCAAGAGATAAACCCCCAGATTCCCGATGATGTTGCTAAAATTTGCTTAAAAGCGATGGCGAAAAAAACAAGCAAGCGCTACCAGAGTGCTTTACGTTTAGCTAATGATATAGAGAAAAGCTCCTCTGTTTCAGGGCGGGGAAGTTCTCCGCGAAGTAGAAGTAACCGCTATAGTACGGTTTCTACTAATTCAAAAAGTCGAAATTCCAGTGGAGCAAGCCGAAATTCGCGCTTAAATAATATTAAGCAAAAGCAAAGAAAATCCGACTCTTCCAAAACCACTCTTTTGACAGTTGCCATAGTTCTGAGCTTTGTTCTATTTTTTGTTTATATCTCTCAAAAACCGATTAGCCAACTAGATAAAAAAGAGCATAAGCCGAAAAAAAAACTTGTAGAAAAAAACACTAAGGCAAAAGAAAGTCCAGAGACTCTAGAAAATACGGAAGAAAACTCAGAGGAAACTTCGGAAGCTCATAAAGCAAGAACCCCTGGCCCTGCAGCTTTATTAAAAGAAGAGGAAACAGCTAGTTTCCACTACCTAGAAGCGCAAAAATACGTTCAACAACGTAATTTCACAGCCTCATTAAAGGAACTGAATAAAGCTCTTTTAATAGATGATAAGTACCTTTATGTCTATGAACTCAAAGGCAAAATACTTTTGGAAATGGCTCACTATAAGAGAGCTCTGAGCAATTTTGAAAAAGCCCTAAAGTTTTTTCCCCAAGATCCTATTTTCCGAAGTTCCAAAGCACTCGCTTTGGAAAAAATGAGACGCTACCAAGAGGCCGTGGTCGCTTATACTGAAGCTATTCAAGTTCGCCCATGTAATCATTGTTATATGAAACGAGGTATCATTTACTGCGATAAATTAGGAATGTATGACGCTGCTTTAGAAGACTTTAAGAGAATTCAAAGCATTGCCCCCACTTACCGAAGTGTTTATTATAACATCCATGTTGCTTACCGGAAAAAAAAAGCTCCCGAGGAAGCCATCAATTATTTTACCGAATGTATCGAGCAATATCCCTATCCCCAAGCTTATCTTCAAAGAGGCATTTTTTGGTTAGAGTTTGTTCATGATATAGAAAAAGCCTTTGCCGATTTTGAAAAAGCAAATGAACTCAACCCCAATCTTTATAATGTTCACTACTACATATCTGTCGGACTTGCACAGCAGGGAAAATGGGAAGATGCTTTGAGTGCAATTGACAAAGCTTTTCAACTCAAACCTAGCGAGGCCAAGTTGTTTTTGCAGCGAGGAGAATATTACCTGCAGCTAGGACAGAAAGATCGTGCTTTGGCAGAATGGAGACGAGGACTTAGTTTACCATCTCGGTATAGTGCTGCTTTTCGAGCAAAAATCAATCAATGGGATAATTAGGGCGTAAACTTAAAATCAAAAACTTAGAATCCAAAACTCAAAATCCAAAACTCAAAATCCAAAAAATTGAAAAAAAAGTGGAATGAGGTGATCGTTTATTGAAAAGAAATGAGGAAGTATGTCTATTTTAGATATTCAAATTATTCCGGCGTTTAGTGACAATTATATTTATTTGCTAACTTGCCCCGAAACGAAAAAAGTGGCAGTTATTGATCCGGGAAGTGCCAAACCCGTTTTAGATTTTGTAGATCAGAATAATCTAAAAATTGATAAAATACTATGTACCCATCATCATCCCGACCATATTGGGGGAAACCAAGAGGTAAAAAAGCGTTTTTCCTCGGAAGTAATTGGTTTTGTGGGAGATAAAAATCGAATCCCTGGGATAGATAAAACCGTTGTTGAAGGAGATATTGTTTTAGTAGGAAATGCTGAGGCTCATGTTTTAGAAACCCCTGGCCATACAAAAGGACATATTAGTTACTATTTTCCGGAAAGTCGAGCAGTCTTTTGCGCCGACACAGTTTTCTCTGGTGGCTGTGGAAGATTATTTGAAGGAACCGCTCTGCAAATGCACATTTCTTGTCAAAAAATAGCCCAACTTCCTGATGAGACAAAAGTATTTTTTGCCCATGAGTACACTCAAAGCAATTTACGTTTTGCCCTTTCTGTTGATCCCGGAAATCAAGATTTAAAAAACTATGCAAAGAAAGTAGAAAAAATTCTGGAGGAAGGGTCTTACACAACTCCTTCAACTGTCGCTCAAGAAAAAAAAATCAATCCTTTCCTTCGTTGTCACGATGAAAGTATTCGTCAAAATATAGGTCTCAGCGATGCTCCTGCTGAAAAAATTTTTCAAGCTCTGCGGACTCAAAAGAATAATTTTTAGGATCGGAAATCTAAATAGTTATTTCTTGACTTTTTCTGGAAATATTGTATATTAATCTCCCAATTTGCTTATTTTATAAATGGTTCTAAAAAAACTTTCCCCCCCCAAAATTCGTATTTTGTTATCATAAATGAGGAATAAAAATGGCTAGAAAAAAAGAAAATGCTCGTAATAAAATTAAAATGATGAGCACCGAAAGTAGTTTCTATTACACTACTTATAAAAACAAAAGGAACTCTCCTGATAAGTTGGAGTTGAAAAAATACGATCCTATAGTTCGTAAACATATATTGTTCCGTGAGAAAAAACTCTAGTTTCTCTCTCAAGGTTTTCCCAAACACTGGGAAAACCTTGATCCCCTACTTACCTTTCGCTCCTCTCCAATACTTTTAAATTAGGACGTGTCCTAATCGACCCCCGCCTTTGAGAAAAATTTTGAGAAAAATTTTCTCTTGCTTATCCTTTGCTCCAACTCTTTTAAGAGGATAGTTTACTATTTTCAGACTAAGGGGTTTCCTTGAAAGGAAATTTATGAAATCCATCAAAAAGTGGTTCTGGCAACAAGATTGGGATCGTCTTGTCCAAGAAGTATGTGCTCTCCTAATTGGTCTGGGAATAGGTCTCTATGCTTATGAGTCCAAAGTGGCCCTTTTGCCGATGAAATGGCAGATGGACAAACAAGTTGTCTCTTCTCTGCAAGAAAAAACTCCCTCCCAAAAGTCTTCCAACTTTGGATTTTTTACCGACTCTCCCTTAGTCAAAAATTTTTGGAAACAGAGCGGAGCAGAACGCTATCTAAGTAATCTGGGGCAATATACCACTGCGATGGAGAAACTAGGAGTTAAGGGAAGTTTACGCGATGACTTGGAAAGCCTTATGACGAAAGGGATAAGCCCTATTCCTGAGAAATGGAAATCTCCAGAGAATAGACCTTTTTTAATTTTTGGTCTTCTTTTGATTATCATTTGTTTTTCCCTGAAAATTGCTATCTACTCTGGAAAACTTCATCTAAATCGACTTAAGTCGCGCCTCCTAAAAGGAGGGAAAGCTCCTCCCAAGGGAAAAAATCTAACGGATTGGAATGGGATTATCCAAGAAATTGCGACTCTCGGCTTGAGTATCATCGGTGGGGTATACATCTTACCAGGCTTAGAGGCTATTTTACAAGGAGAGCAAGCTAGTTTTCCTTATCCTGTCATAGGCTTTTTAACTTTTGCTACTTGCATTTTTCTAAAATCTTTGATTTATAGTAATTTTCTCGACTTAAATGCGTGGAAACAAGAAGAACAAAAGGGAAAAAAAGGGCAACTCTTTTCTTGGCGTCGATTTCACAAGTTTAGCAAAGAACACAACTGGAATAAATTGGCCCAAGAAGTAACCACCATTATCATTGGAGTAGCTCTGGGAATCTATGCCTACGATTCTAAGCTCGCTTTAGTTCCCTTAAAGTGGTCCATGGACAAACAAGTGGGGGAACAGGTTTCTCAGCAAGCTCAGCCAACAACAAAACCTAGTTTTTGGGATAACCTCTGGCAAAATGCTCCTAAGAACGTAAAGAATTTTTGGAGAGAGCAAGGGGCCGACCGCTACCTGCAAAATTTAGATAAATACACCCAAGTTTTCAATGATATGTCTATTGAGGGCGGATTAAAAAATAAACTCGATAGTTTAATGCGCTCGGGAGTGGACACAGTTCCTGATAGTTGGAAGAAAAAGGAAAACTTACCTTATCTAATGGCTTTGTTGGCTGCTTTTTTAGCTAGTATTCTTTTAAAGGTTTCTCTTTATTTTTCTTGGATTGACCTAAACCGTGCGTTTCAAAAAGAAAAAAAGTTGCCCGCTCTTCGTCCTCGTGCTAACTGGAATGAATTTTCTCACGAAACGAGTAGTATTCTTCTCAGTGCTATGACAGGAGTTTATACAGATCCACTTTTTGATACTCTGGCAGGGCAAGAGGCCAGCTTCCCTTACCCTATGGTCGGCCCCATCTTAATTATTGCTTGTATTCTACTGAAAATAGGACTTTACTCTGGCCTTTTTAACCTTGGTCGTTCCCAAAGTAGTCCAAAATCTTCGAGCAAAGGAAAGAAGCCAACCCAAGCTTTCCTAAAATCTTCTCCTTCAGACTCTGTAGAGAAACGCAAGTCAGCATTTCCTGATCCGACCCTAAGACCAAAATATACTCCACCTAAGAAAAAAACGATAGCCAAGGCAAAAAAGATTACAACAAAACCAAAGAGAAAAGGCAAAAGTTGGAATTCCATCTACCAACAGATTACCCAACAAATTACCCAAAAATTCTCTTCTGGTAAAAAAGCAAAATCTAAAAACAGAAAAAAGCATAGAAAATAGATGTTTACAACAAAACTGGAGAAGAGAACATGATCGAAGTTACAAAAATTATCGAATGGGATATGGGACACAGAGTCCCCAACCATAAAAGCAAATGCCGTCATCCTCACGGGCATCGTTATCGATTAGAGCTTACTCTCGGAGGAGACCTTAACAAAACCACAGGCGATAGCTCAGAAGGAATGGTTTTTGATTTTGGGGATATTAAAAAGTACATGACCGAGAGAGTGCACGATGTTCTAGATCATGGCTTTATGATTTATGAAAAAGATGAAGTGTTAAAAAAGTTTTTCCAAAGCAATGAAGCAGAGGAGTTTCAAGTCATCATTGTCCCCTTCATTCCTACTGCTGAGGAAATATCTAAGTGGTGCTATGAGCAGTTGCAAAATTGTTTTCCTGCCGGCATCAAAATTTCTCGAGTGCGTCTATTTGAAACTCCGAACTCTTGGGCTGATTATACCCCTGACGTTTAGAAATTAGGATTTATATCCCCTTCGGGGATACTTTTTCTCGAAGGTCACATCCCAATACCTAAATCTTTATTTCAACAGGAGTCAAAGCCCTCCCCTAACCAAACTAAACATCACACTTCCTTCGTCTCCCGACATATAAAAACACTATCGATTTTTTTTAAATTAAGAAAAACATATCATTAATCCCCCAATAGAAATTTTACATAAATAATACTCAAATTTTTTAACAAATTTCTACAGTTATTTATTTCTTGTTAGCTGTGAGAGATTATCTTAGAAATTTCAAAGTCTCAAACAAGGTAAAATAAATAATTTTACTTTTTCCTTATCTTCCTCAAAAAATATCTCTCTTTAGTCTTTATTGATGATAGAATTAAGACATTGTTATTCGCGAAAATTTTTATTCTTTAATGGAGTTTAAGCAAATCTTTGAAAATCAAGAGATAAAAAAGAATGAAAGAATGAAAAAAAGTTGACTCTTCTAGATAATAACATGGGAAAGTTGGCGCCTTTAAGTATAACTATTTTTTTGGCATAATTTTTCTTTTTCTATGCCAAAGAGTAGCGTAATCTTATAGAAAATATTTTGGAAATTTTTTCACATCTTCGGACTAAATAAACTCCAGCATTATTTTGTTAATTATCGTTGATTTTTAATTTAGTCTTTGTTAATGTATTTAACTATCGACTCATTCTTTAGATGCTAAAAACAATATTTCCTTAGTTTAAGGAAATCCCTTTCGTTTTCATGAGACTTAATTACAAAAAGTCTTTTAGTATTTTTAATTTGTCTTAGGTAGATTTATGTTACTCAGGTAAAAACTATTTTTTACTGCTTAGGGAAAAGTTATGTCAAAAATCTTAATTATTGATGATGATATGAGCATGCATGAGTTGTATCACGAAACTCTTTCGCAGAGTGGTCACGAGTTAGTTGATGCTTACAATGGTAAAGAAGGTTTGGGCATGATTGAAACGGAAGACCCAGATCTAATTATCTTGGACATGACCATGCCGGAGATGAATGGACGATCGACTTTAATAGAGATAAAGAAAAGAAAGAAAAATTTACCGATTTTAGTCATTAGTGGAAAAAGTGGAATGCAACAAGATCCTGAAATCGAAATGAACACTCAGGTTCGTAATTTTATAGTGAAGCCACCTGATGTTTTGGAATTACTAACGGCGGTGGAAAAAATTCTTTCTCAACCGCAAAAAATATCTTTTTCCTGGATTGGCCAAACTATATTTGGTTGCCAAATTACACGAATGATCGGGCAAGGAGCCTATGGAAGTGTTTACGAAGCAATCTTGGGAGGAAAAAGCGTTGCTGTAAAAATTATTTCGGGCCAGAATATGGACCAAGAAAATTTAGAACGCTTTAAGAAAGAAGCAAAAAGTCTTGTTCAGGTAAAGCACCACAATGTGATTAACTTAATCGATGTGGGAAACCAAGAAGAGAATTACTTTATTATTATGGAGTTCTTTGAAGGAGATCCCCTAGAAGAGCACATTTATGGAAAGCAACATTTAACCGTACCCGAAACGGTTAGCATTGTAAAACAAATTGCTCAAGGAATGCAGGTTGTCCATAATGAAGGCATCATCCATCGAGATTTGAAAGCAAGTAATATTCTCTACAACAAAGAACACGATTGGGTTAAAATTATTGACTTTGGCATTGCTAGAAATACCAATCAGGAAGTATCACTCACTCCCCAAGGATGTGTCCTAGGAACTCCTTACTATATGTCTCCAGAGCAATGCTGGGGAGAGCAAGTTTTAACTCCCCAAAGCGATATTTATAGTTTAGGCATTCTTGTTTATCAAATGCTCATGGGCGATTTACCTTTTGTCCAAGAAACTTCCATAGAGATATTTCGAGCTCATATTCATGATGCTCTCCCTTGGCCTGCTAATGTTTCTCGACATGTCCCTCATTTTATGAAAACTTTGATTGACAAAATGACCCGAAAAAATCCAGAAAAGCGCTATGCGAGTATGCAAGAAATTGTCGATTACCTGGATTACATTTCTCAGTATATTGAATCCTAGAAATAGGTCTAAAAGGATTAATTTGAATAGATCAATACTTGTGGAGTTATCTTCATGTTAGAGGGACTAAAAATGAGCAGGGAAAAAAAACAAACTATTTTGATAGTTAATGGTAGTTCAGAGAGTTCGAATGCACTAGATGAAACATTGATGGAATTAGATTATGACGTTTCTTTTACCAAAAATGAAAAATTTGTAATAGAAAGTGCTCGGAAAAAAACTCCCGATTTAATTATACTGAATATCTCAGCAGGAAACAGTTACGAGGCTTTCCATCGCTTAAAGCAAGATACTTTTACCCGAGACATACCTATCATTATTATGAACTCGCCTAGTCAGATCGACAAAACGAAAGCTTTTGAATATGGAGCTGTCGATTGCATTAGTCAGACAATGAAGACAGAAGAAATCCACGCTCGACTAAAGGTACACTTAGAGCTTCATAGTAAAGTGAAAGAGCTAGAAAATTTCAATAGTGTGATGGTAGATCGAGAGATGCGTATCATCGAACTCAAAAAAGAAGTCAATCGACTAGCCAAAGAGCTTGACAAACCTTTGCCCTACCCTGAAATATGGGAAGAAAAATGCATAAGGAGATAGCTTATGAAGCTAGTAGATGGAGAGACAAAAAATTTGAAGAAGCGAGTTCCCCAAGTTTTTATACTAATATTTTTTTTATTAGTATTTGCTTTTTTCTGGCAGACGCTCGAAAAGACTAAAAAACAAAGGGATAGTGAGATCACTCATGCTTTACAAGCTGTAATGAGAACAACAAAAAACTCCGTTAATATTTGGGTTAGAGAGCAGTTTAAAAGCAGTCATTTTATTGCCAATAGCCCGTTAGTAAAATCTGCCACGATGAATTTGCTCAAGACCTACGCCAATCAGGAAAGTTTGACCAGCCATCCCAACTTGAGAGAATTGCAAAAAAACCTATCTCCTTGGTTGCATTCTCATTCCGTAGAAAATTTCTCTATTCTTACTATTGAGGGGGTAATTATTGCCTCTTTGGAAGAAGAGGAAATAGGATTGACTACTCCTCTAATGAGAGACCCTCACTTTCGAGAAAAAGCACGGGCAGGTTTTCCTCACTTGGTATTGCCCTTTTATTTCCCAAAAGGATTTGCTAACACACAAGACATCGAAAATATACCTGCCATGTTTATTACTACACCTATTTTTGACGAGAAAGAAGTCATCGCAGTTTTTGCTGTTCGCCTAGATCCCTCTTTAGATTTTTCCCGTATTATCCATTTTGCTTATACAAACAAAAGAGAAAATTTCTATTGTTTTAATAGGGAAGGCTATTTTCTAGCTGAAGGACGTTTTGATGATGAATTAAAAAGTCAAGGGATTCTTCTTCCGGAGCAAAAGTCTCTTCTCTCTTTGCGCTTAGGAGATCCCCGCGTAGATATGACAAAAGGTTTTCGGCCAAATCAGCTTAGAGAAAATATGCCTCTAACTTTAATGGCGCAGTCTGTCTCTAGCAAGCAAAGTTTTATAAATATGAAAGGATATCGAGATTACCGAGGAGTTCTCGTTGTCGGAGTGGGAAGTTGGGATAAAGAGCTTGGTTTAGGTTTTGCTTATGAGATCGAACAAGAGAAAATCTATCGATCCTATAACACTGCTTTGAAAAATGGACTACTAGCTAGTTTTGTTTTTTTTATTCTTTTAGTTGGAGTACGTTTTGTTCCGAGGAAAAGGCAGGAGGAAAGAGCAAATAAAACAGAGCAAGCAAATAAAACAGAGCAAGCAAACGAAGTTTTTTTTGAGGGAAAAGAGAAATTTGAGCAGGTAATCGATTTTATAACCGATGGGATTGTTATCCTGGACAATGATGGTCTTATTAGAGTGTGGAACCTCGGTGCCGAAAAGTTGTTTGGATATACAGAAGAGGAAGTCTTAGGAAAGCCTCTAAGTCAATTGATTTTTCCCGATGGGCAGAGTGTGCAGAATTTTAAAATTCTGAAATCTCTCTCTTCTTCTCAAACAAATGATCCCAGCTTTGTTACCCAAGTTCGTCATGAAATGGTCGCGATAGATCGTAACGGAAAAGAATTCCCAGCAGAGATTTCTAATAACTTAATTGAAGAAGAAAACCAGAGCTGGCTTGTTGGTATTATTCATGATATTCGGAAGCGAAAAGAGGACGAAGCACGTTTCAAAAACTTATCAGATCGTTTGAAAATGGCTACTCGAGCAGCTAAACTCGGAGTCTTTGACTGGGATGTAGAAACGAACTTTCTTTTTTGGGACAAATCTATGTTTGAGCTGTATGGTGTTCCTAAAGAAACATTTACAGATCACTATTTGGCCTGGACAAACTGTTTGCATCCAGAAGATAAAGAGCAAACCCTTCAAGAACTGGACAAAGCCGTTGAAAACAGTGAAATTTACGATACAACTTTTAGAATTTTGCTTTCTTCAGGAGAAACTCGTTATATAAAAGCTGATATCGATATCTACAGAAACGATACCGGAAAAGCAGTTCGCTTGGTCGGAGTGAATTATGATATCACCCAACAAGTAAAAGCTGAATTAGCTCTAAAAAAATTAAATGAGCAACTCGAAGTCCTAATCCATAACAGAACAATCGAGCTAGATAAAGCAAAGAAGGCCGCTTTAAGTATCATGCAAGATGCCAACCATGCAAAAAAAGATGCAGAAGATGCCCTATTTCGGCTAGAAAAATCCCAAGTAGAGTCACTCAAGCTCTTTAGTGCCGTTGAGGCGACGCCGATGATGGTTGCGATTACTGACATAAAGGGAAAAATAGAGTATGTCAATCCCAAATTTACGGAAGTAACAGGCTATGAAAAAAAAGAAGTCATAGGAGAGAATCCTCGCATTTTGAATTCGGGAAAACATGAGGCTTCCTTTTACAAAAGCTTATGGGCCACGTTGCTTAGTGGACAAGCATGGCGGGGGGAATTTTACAATAAAAGAAAGGATGGCTCCCTTTTTTGGTCGCAGGCTTCTATTTCTCCTATACGAGAGCAGGGAAATGAAATAACTAATTTTGTAGCAATAACGCAAGATATCACTCAGCAGAAGGAGGCAGAGGGAAAGCTACATGAGGCTTTGCTGAAGGCAGAGGATGCTACCCGAGCCAAAAGCGATTTTCTAGCGAACATGAGCCACGAAATACGAACTCCGATGAATGCTGTCCTTGGTTTCCTTGAGTTAACTTTACATGACCCTAAGTTACTAGATACTCAACGAACAAACCTTGGTAAGGCTTATCGTGCAGCCAAAGACCTTTTATTTTTGATCAATGATATCCTTGATGTAGCTAAGTTCGAAAGCGGCAAGCTAAAAACAGAAAAAGTTCCTTTCAGCCTTTCTAATTTAATCCGTAATGTTATTCAAGTGCTAGAGATTACGTCAAAAGAAAAAGGATTAGATTTTGGATTAGAGATGAGTCCAACTCTTCCTAAGAACGTAATGGGGGATCCTTACAAACTCAAACAGATTTTGATGAATTTAACGGGCAATGCCATAAAATTTACGGAAAAGGGAAGCGTCAAAATACAAGTGGAGAATTTAGAAGAAGATAATTTAATCCACTTCATGGTGGAAGATACTGGCATTGGTATCCCCTTGTATAAACAAGAAACAATTTTTGAGCCCTTTACTCAGGTTGATGAGACCACATCTCGTCGATTTGGAGGAACCGGTTTAGGAACCACGATCACAAAGCAACTTATTCAGTTGATGGGAGGAAAAATTTGGCTAGAAAGTGAGATCGATAAAGGAAGTACCTTTCACTTTACTATCCCTCTTCCCAGTACTGATTCCAATCCCATTGAAACGGATGTTTTTTCCACCACAGGATTTCTTCTTCAGCCTCGTCGTTCCTTTCGAGTACTTTTGGCTGAAGATATTGAAGATAATATGGTTTTAGCTACAATTCGTTTAGAGAAAGTTGGACACATAGTTATTCCTGCTCAGAATGGCGATGAGGCGATCGAGAAATTTAAGAAGGAAGAGCCAGATATCATTCTTATGGATGTTCATATGCCCATCACCGATGGGATTAAGGCAACAAAAGAGATACGCAAAATGGAGAAAATTCGGGGAGGGCATATCCCGATTATTGCTTTGACAGCGAGTGTAATGAGAGAAGAGACAAACAAATACAAAAAAGCAGGAATGGACGTAGTCACGGCAAAGCCCATCGATTTTGATGAGTTGTTCCAGAAAATGGAAAAAATTGTTCGGCCAGGTAAAGGGATTGTCATAAAAAAAACGCCACAAGAAACGCCAGAGAAGCTCTCTCAACTGGACATTCCCTTTATTGAGGGAGTAGATGTGAAAAAAGGCCTTACAACTTGGCAAGATCTTCAAATTTATCTTGATGCCCTCAATAACTTCGCGGAAAAATACAAAAACGCAAGAGAGAAGGTGTTCTCTCTTTTAGAGAAAAAAGATCACAAGGAAATTCAAAATATTGCTCATGCTTTGAGAGGGTTGTCTGGAAACTTAGCTATTTTTGAAATACATATCATTGCAGGAGAAATTGAAAAAGCAGCTAAAGGAAAAAATGAGGATGCTCTCCAGGAGAAACTACCCCTTTTGAGTTTGGCTTTAAGTAAAACTATTGCTTCGATTGAGAATTTGGAAAAACCAAAAGTAGAAAAAGAAAAAGCTAAAAAGATGTGGAATCAAGACCTGATGGTAGAACTACTCAACAAAATACTGGAAGTCTTAGATAACTACAACCCTTATGATGTAGAGCCCCTTTTGAATAAGTTAAAAGAATACCTTTCTCCCCAACAAGTCAAACCTATTGAAAACAGTCTAAGTAAGTTTAATTTTGATCGAGCTAAAGACAAAACTAGACAGTTGGCCCAAAGTTTAAGAATAGATCTGGAAAAATAGAGTGGCAGTACTTCCCTCTAAAAAAAGGTTTTTTACTTTTCTAACTTCTTATAGTTGACAAAAAGAACGTACAGAAATATAATCGCATGCTAGCATGTTAAATTACTCCAGGCTAAATTAACTAAAAAGATTCTTTTTTGGTTAGGGCATATCTGCATTCAACTTTTGTTTAGTATCTAAGTCCTTGTAATATATAGCAAGGCACGACGATGCGCCTCTTGTTATTGAAGCTCCTTTTCTGTAGCTAACTGAAACAAATAGCCAGAATGCCCAAAAAATTTTGTATTTTCTGGTGAGAGATTTTTACTTTTTTGGGAAAAAGTTATGTCCAAAATACTAATTATTGATGATGATATAAGTATGCATGAGTTATATCACGAAACTCTTTCACCAAGCGGTTATCAGTTACTTGATGCTTATAACGGTAAAGAAGGGCTAGCGATGATCGAAGAGGAAGAGCCCGACTTAATTATTTTAGACATGACAATGCCTGAGATGAATGGACGATCAGCTTTAATAGAGATAAAGAAAAGAAAGAAAAGTTTACCGATTTTAGTTATCAGCGGAAAAAGTGGAATGCAACAAGATCCTGAAATCGAAATGAACGCTCAGGTTCATCGCTTTCTTGTGAAACCACCTGATGTTTTAGAATTACTCATGGCGGTTGAAAAAATTCTTTCCCAATCACAAAAATTATCTTTTTCCTGGATCGGGCAAAACATATTTGGTTGTCAAATTACTCGAATGCTCGGACAAGGAGCTTCTGGAAGCGTTTATGAAGCGACCTTAGGAAAAAAAAGCGTTGCCGTAAAAATGATTCCTGGCCAAAAAATGGATCAGGAAAACCTAGAGCGTTTCCGCAAAGAAGCAAAAAGTCTTGCTCAGATAAAACACCATAATGTCATTGGCTTAGTTGATGTGGGAAATCAAGAAGATCATTACTTTATTATTATGGAATTTTTTGAAGGAGGTCCTCTCGAAGAGCACATTTATGCAAAGCGACATTTAACTGTGCCCGAAACAATTAGTGTTACAAAGCAAATTGCCCAAGGAATGCAGGTTGTCCACAATGAGGGGATCGTTCATCGAGATATAAAAGCAAGCAATATTCTCTACAATAAAGAACATGATTGGGTCAAAATTATTGACTTTGGCATTGTCAGAGATATCCATTCAGAAGCCTCCCTCACTCCTCAAGGATGCGTTTTAGGAACGCCTTATTACATGTCACCAGAACAATGCTGGGGAGATCAAAATTTAACTCCCCAAAGTGATATCTATAGTTTAGGAATTCTTGTTTATCAAATGCTCATTGGCGATTTGCCTTTTGTCCAAGGTAGTCCTGTTGAAATACTTAGATCCCATATTTATGATGAAATCCCTTGGCCTGCCTATGTTTCTCGGTATGTTCCTCATTTTATGAAAACAATGATTGACAAAATGACTCAAAAAGATATAGAAAAGCGTTACATTAGTATGCAAGAGGTTGTTGACGATTTAGATTATGCATCTCAACACCTTAGTTAGGGAAACGAAAGAGTAAACCTGTTGAGAGCAAGCAAGTGAATTCAATTTTAGCAGAACTAGAGTAAAGTGGGATAGTTGGTCAAAACTTAAGAATAGACCAGGAGAAACAAGTTGATAGACAAAAAACAAAACATTCTTATTGTTGATGATGAGCCCGGTAATTTACAGCTTATGGGACAAATTTTGCGAGAAGATTATGATGTGTCTTTTGCTATAAATGGTGAGAAAGCCTTAGAACTTGTAGAAAAGATATCACCAGATCTTATCTTGTTAGATGTTATGATGCCAAAAATAAACGGATATGAGGTGTGTCAACAGCTACAGGAAAATCAGAAAACAAAAAAAATACCGGTGATCTTTGTTACGACAAAAGACCAAGAAGAAGATGAAACTAAAGGGCTTGAGTTAGGAGCGGTGGACTACATATCTAAACCCGTTAGTGCATCTATTGTTAAGGCGAGGGTAAAAAACCATCTTGAATTGAAGCAAGCCAGAGAAGAGGTCGAGAGGCAAAACGAACGCCTAAAGGTTCTTTTGCAAATGAGAGAAGACATGGGGAATATGATTGTTCATGATATGAGAACTCCTTTGAGCTCTATTCTAGGCTACACTCAATTACTTAGCATGAGAGATGGGGTTCTTCCCCAGTTTTCTTCGTATTTGAAGAGTATTCTAAATGCAGGAAATTCATTGAATTCATTTATTAATGATTTGTTGGTTCTGGCAAAAACCGAAAACGAAAAGTTAAGTTTGAACTACAGCCAAGTAGAGATTAAAAGTCTTCTCGAAGAGATAAAAAATATTCACAACCCCAGTGCTGAGCTTAAGAAAATTAATCTTTTGGTAGTAACTCCAGAAGAACCGTGTACTATAAAGGTAGACGCTAAGCTTTTCCATAGAGTATTGGATAACCTGATCACCAATGCTCTCAAGTTTACTCAGCCCAATAAATCCATTATTCTTCGGGCAGAATACCTAGAAAATCATTCAAAGCAAGCACGGTTTCAAGTTATTGATGAAGGCCCTGGAATTCCCCCAGAACAAAGAGAGCAGATTTTTGATAAATTTGCTATCATGCAGCTCAAAAAGAAAGGGGTTTCCCAAATAGGTTTAGGATTAGCTTTTTGTAAAGTGGCCATAGATGCCCATGAGGGAGAGATTTTTATGACGGCAAACGAACCTCAGGGCTCTATTTTTACAATTGAGATTTAAATCTGCTATGACGAAAAAAAATGCTGAAGATGCTCTGTTGCACCTGGAGAAATCCCAGCCGCAGTTAATCAAGTTCTTTATTGCTGTTGAGTCGACCCCAATGATGGTTGTGATCACAGATATAAAAGGAACAATAGAGTACATTAATCCCAAATTCACGGAAATAACCGGCTATGAAAGAGAAGAGGTTGTAGGAAAGACCCCTCACATTTTAAGCTCGGGAGAACATGATACATCTTTTTACAAAGACTTATGGGACACCTTGCTTAGTGGAAAAGCATGGCGGGGGGAATTTTACAATAAAAAAAAGGATGGCTCTTTTTTTTGGTCGCAGACTTCCATTGCTCCTATACGAGAGCAAGGAAATGAAATAACTCACTGCGTAGCAATAGCACAAGATGTCACTCAGCAGAAAAAGGCAGAAGATGATTTACATGAGGCTTTGCTTAAGGCAGAGGATGCCACCCAAGCAAAAAGCGATTTTCTAGCAAACATGAGCCATGAAATACGAACTCCGATGAATGTCATCCTTGGTTTTTTAGAGTTAACCTTACGTGACTCTAAATTATCAGAGAACCAACAAGCAAATTTAAGTAAGGCTTACCACGCAGCCAAAGGTCTTTTATACTTGATCAATGATATTCTTGATGTAAGCAAGTCCGAGAGTGGTAAGCTAAAAATAGAAAAAACTGCTTTTAATCTTCCGAAGTTACTGGGTAAAGTTTTTCAAGTATTCGAAACTACAACGAGGGAAAAAAGATTAGATTTTCGATTAGAAATGAGTCCTACTACTCCCAACAATGTCATAGGAGATCCTTACAAAATCAAACAGATTTTGATGAATCTGACAGGCAATGCCATAAAGTTTACTGAGAAAGGGAGTGTTAAAATACAAGTAGAAACTTTGAAAGAAGAAAACCTAGTCCACTTTATGGTCGTAGATACTGGCATAGGCATCCCTTTAGACAAGCAAAAAAAGATCTTCCAACCTTTTACTCAGGTAGATGAGACAACATCACGCCGATTTGGGGGAACAGGGTTAGGAACTACGCTCTCAAAGCAACTTGTTCAATTGATGGGAGGAAAAGTTTGGCTAGAAAGTGAGATCGATAAAGGAAGTACCTTTCACTTTACTATTTCTCTCCCCCCCACAGATTTAACTCCTACCGAAACAAATTCTTTTGGGATCCAAGGAATTGCTTCTCAGCCTTGTCGTAACTTTAGAATAATCCTGGCGGAGGATATCGAAGACAACATGATTTTGGCTAAAATTCGTTTAGAGCTAGCTGGCCACACGATTATTCCTGCTCAAAATGGGGAGGAGGCGATCGCCAAATTTGAAAAAGAAAAGCCCGATATCATCCTTATGGATATTCATATGCCCATCGTTGATGGTATTGAAGCCACAAAAAGAATACGAATGATAGAGAAAACTTGCGGGGGGCATATTCCGATCATTGCTTTAACAGCGAGTGTAATGGATAACGAGACAAACAAATACCAAGAAGCGGGAATGGATGTAGTAGTTGCAAAGCCCATCGATTTTGATATTCTGCTCCATAAAATGGAAAAAATAGTTCCCCTAGATAAAGGGGTCTGGGCCAAAAAAATACAAGAAAAGACCACGAGATTAACTCCATCAGAAACTATTTTCCTTAAGAAAGCGGAGAATTTGGAAAAAACAAAAGCAGGTGCAGGAAAAACGACAAAAGTGTGGGACCAAGACAAGGTAGTAGAATTGTTCCATAACATACTGGACGCCTTAGACAAATACAACCCTTATGAGGTAGAGCCATTTTTAAATAAGTTAAAAGAATACGTTTTTCCCCAACAAGTCAACCCCATTGAGAAGTACGCAAATGAATTCAATTTTGATAAAGCTAAGGACAAAACTAGGCAGCTGGCTGAAAATCTGAGAATAGATCTGGAAACATAGACTCTTATTACTTAACTTTTCTCAAGAGGAACATCCTCCAAAATAACTTCCCCTGTATGTCCGTCAACAGTTATTTTATCTCCTGTTTTGATGATTTTTGTGGCATCTTTTACTCCTACTACCGCCGGGATTCCATACTCTCTAGCGACAATAGCACCATGAGACATCACTCCTCCTACTTCCATTATGAATGCTTTTGCGGTTAGAAATAGAGGTGTCCAGCCTGGATCTGTAAAGGGGGCTACTAATATTTCTCCTTTGTTAAAAGCACTACCGTCTTGAGGGTCTAGAATAATGCGGGCTATTCCCTCAATCTTGCCGCTGGAGACGGGAGTACCTCTTAAAACACCAGCCTTTTGCTCATCCTCATCGACAATTACGCCTACTCCATCGCTTCTCACGATAAAGGGAGGCTCTATCTCTAAGTTTTCTTGCCATTCTTTTTTACGTTGGGCGATTATGCTCTTTAGGTTTTCCTGATCAGCAAATGTTCCCTTGACGACTTTGTCCATTTCAGGAAGAGTGAAAAATAGAATATCACGGGCTTCTTCTAATTGATTTTCTTGGTCGAGTCGATGACCTAACTCAAGGACAATTCTTTTTGCCCCTGAAAAACATTTTAGAACATAGTACTTGGGATTTTCTCGAAACGGAATATATAGTTGGGTGTGTTTAAGAAACCGATTAAAGATCCATTTTCTTAGGGGCAATATTCGAGAAAATCGGCTGCGAATAACTGCGACAAGTTGCTCCCCCTCTTCTGCCATCTTCGCAAAATGTTCGACAGGAGTGACATCGTTTTTATCGAGTTGGAGATAGTTTTTAATCATTTGCAGAACAAAAGAACTATCGTCTTTCCAACGAGGCTGGGCGATGTCAAATTCTTTTGCTCCTCTATGTCCGTAATATTCAAGAAAGGTGTTCAGCCTTTTGCGAAATTCTTTCCCGTCTTCACTTTTTTCTCTTTTTTCAAGGATAGGTAAAATATCTTCCAAGGGACTATCTAGAAAGACCTGCTTGATGCTCTCGGGCATCTCACTCAATTTGTACAACTCCAGTGCCCCCTGGGTCGTTTTATTGCCAGGAAGACCCGCCACAAGCTTCGTCGGAGTTATATCCGGCCATTTTCTGGTCAAAAAAACAAGCACGTCGTAGGAAAATGACCCATAGCCCAAGAGCAAAAAAGAAGAGGCCCAATAGTTACTAGAATATTGAAAAAAATCATCGACAGCTTCTAATAACTCCACATTGGATTTGCCTTCCAGCTTAAGGCTTTCAAACTGGCATGCTTTATCCCAGTAAACTTCACACCTTTGTCTCATCTTTTCCTTCGTCCATACCCAAGGGACAAGAAAAAAGCTTAACCCTATTTTCGCAGCGTTATAAAAAGCAAAAAACAATAGAGAAAATGACCATCCAAATTTTACGGGTTGAAGTTTTTTCTCTTTATGCAGCTTGCGAAAAGTACGACCCGCCTGGGCATCGATTTGATCGATTCCGGCACTGGCAAAAGGACCCATAAGCGGATGTCCATAAACCATATTCATATTCCAGTAAATCCGCCCATAAACTAAGTCTATTATATGATTACAAGGATATAGTTTAGATGTTTTCTTCAGACCAAAGAATTTCTTAAAGAGATGTGGAAAAAAACCATCATTAAAAGCCGACCAACTAAAATGAGTCAGAGGATAAGGTAAAGTCTCTCGTACATTCCAATTCGACCAATAAACGATTTTGTCTTTAAGCAAGTCCCCTGTTGTTTTGTTTCCCCACAAAGTAAGCATATTTTTTAAAGGCTTATTCAAAGTAGTGATAGGACGCGATTGTAGAATAAAAATTTCATCCCCCGCCACAGCCCACTCAATATCCTGAGGCCCTTGGTAGTGCTTTTCTATTTTTTGCCCCACTCGAGCAAGCTCCTGTATTTGTTTGTCCGAAAGACACCGCTCCCCTTGCTTGTCCTCTCCTACAGGTTTCTCAACAACACCCCTATCTCCTAACTCCATCATCAGCTTCTTCTCAGAAACAACAATATCCTTGATCGCAAAACTTTCTCCATCGACCAAATATTCATCGGGAGAAACCTTCCCCGAAACAATAGCTTCCCCCAATCCCCAGCTAGCATTGATAAGAGTTTCCCTCTGATGAGTGAGGGGGTTTACCGTAAACATGACCCCCGCCACACAAGGAGAGACCATTTTCTGAACAACCACTGCCAGAGAAATTTGAAAGTGATCAATACTATTCTTACACCGATAGGCAATGGCCCGATCCGTCCACAAAGAAGCCCAACTTTTTTTCACATGTCTGAGCAATTCTTCGCCACCAATATTCAAATAAGTATCGTGCTGCCCGGCAAAAGAAAAGTCCAGCGAATCCTCCATCGTCGCGGAAGAGCGAACCGCCACCTTCTCATCACCTGGCAGTCTATCATAAGCAGCCATTATTTCTTCTTCTAAATCCTCGGGAATAGATATTCCCATAATGAGCTTACGTATAGCAGCGCCACACTCTTGCAGCACATCCCACTCCAAGTCACCGCTGGGTAACAACTCTCTAATCACATCATTTTTTCGGCCGACAATTTCCCTATAAGCCTCCGTCGTAAGACAAAACCCAGTAGGAACGGCAAAGCCCGCCCCTAACATTTCGCCTAACTGAGCTCCTTTTCCCCCGACCATCTCGACATCATCTCGATTTAAATCTGCAAAATCTATAACCCAAGAACTACTCATTGATATAAACCTTCCTAGGTAGCAAGCAATCTTAAGTGCATATTTTTCTCCGGAGTTAGTCACATCTTTGCCCAAAGCCTGCTGTTGAAATAAGAATAGAGAAGGTATTCACTGCAGAGCAGTGGGAGAACGTAGCCAGGGGTTTCAACCCCTGGAAATAAGAAACACAAAGAAACTAGGTACCAAGGAAATTACTTGCCTACGTACCTACGGCACGCTATTGTTTATCTTGTTCCAGGGCATAAATGCCCTGGCTACGTCCCTCAGTCGCTACGCGACCATAAACCAAAAAAATCTCTTATTTCAATATTAGTAAATGTTTTTCTGAGGGGGCAAAACGTTAAAACTAAAATCTTCGCCGGGCCGCTTCTCTCACAACAAAGAACATCCCTTCCTACAAAGAATCCCCCTCAGAAAAACATTTACCTCCCTTTTTCACAATCATCTCCCATTGCTTCTTCGTTAGTCGTATGCGGCTACTCTCATCCCAAGTTGATTCGCTCAAGTTTCCTAGGGTAGCAAAATTAAAGTCAGGATCAAATTCGACATTTTTCAGGGTCGCATTACTGAAGTTAGCGAGCTTGAGTTGGGCTTGCTCAAAGTTAACGTTGCTAATTTGAGTTTGGTTGAAGAAACTGCCTTGGAGACGGCATTGGAAAAATCCGACGTCATCGATTTCACTGCTAGAAAAGTCTACTTTTTCGAGATGGGCGTCTTCAAAATCTAATTTTATTAGGCGAACTTGTTGGAGATTTTTTTCTTTTCCATCATAGAGACGAGCGAAGTCAATGACAGTAGCTTTGTGAGTATGGAGAAAATCTAAGATCTCTGGGGAAAAGGCCGATATCATAATAACGGTGGCTCCTTGGAGCGATTTAACTTTATGAAGTTCGGGATGGTCGAGTAAGTTGCTATTGAGAAAATAGGCTTGGGTTAGATCGACTTGGTTGATTTTGGCATCGGAGAAATCGGTATGGATAAGGATGCTTTTTGTGAGGTCCGCTTCTTCTAAATCAGCGTAGCAAAGGGAACTAGCACTCAGATCAGCTCCTTTTAAGTTGGCTTTAGCTAACTTGACTCCATTGATATTTACTCCGGCTAAGTCAACGTAAGGTATTTCTAAGATACGGCCTTCCTTGAGATGGATTTTACGGATGATATAAATCCCTTGGCGAAGGAATTGTTCTCTTTCTTTTTCTAAGATGGTTTCTTCAAAGGGAGAGAGGTTATCTTCATAAAATTGGCAACGGTAGGCTTTTTTGATTTCTTCGATCCCATTGGATTTGCCTACTTTACAATTGGAAAATCGGCAAAGAGAGAGTTCACTGCGATAAAAATCACATAGGCTGAAGGTGGCATAGATGAAGCGATTACTTTCCCAGGTGCTGTCACTCCAGTCGCAACGTTCAAAAACTGTGTTTTCAAATTTACATCGGCGAACTTTACTGTGATGGAAGCAGGTATCACGAAGAATTTTTTCGGAAAAATGACAGTTCATTAAAAGGGAGCTTTGGAACTCAACTTGGCGGAGAGAGGCTAAGACAAAGGATACTTTTTCCAGAGAGCAAGAGCTGAACTCCACTTTTTCTAGTTCAGAATGATTAAAATGGATTTCTTTCATCTTAACATTTTTGAATTTTACATTTTCTAAAAAGGCGTTGCTAAAGTCAATTTTTTCTAATTGTATTTTCTCAAAGGTAACATTTTTTAAGGTAGCTCCTCGAAAAGAAGCGAGAGTACATTTTTTTTCTGTAAAGTAGACGTCTTCGAGGGTTGCATTTTCAAAGTTACTTCCTTGTAATTCTGTTCCTTGGGCTTTAACTCTTTTCCAAATGCTTTCAACAAAGGAGGCGTTTGCTAAATTACTTTTTTGCAAGTTACATTTCAAAAATTGTGATCGAGTAAAGTCAGAACGAACAAGAGAAGCATGAGGCAGTAGGACTTCTTCCCATATAGAAGCTTTTGCCTTTGCATTATCTAATTTTATGTCGGTCAAGTCTACAAAAGATGGCATTTTCAAGTGGGAAAGGTTTTGCTTCATTTTTTGGATGACCTGAGGAAATCGGCGGTGCGAAAAAACAAAAATCTGAGGAGAGAATTTTTTATGAAGAGGACCTACCCCTGAGAAAATACTGAAAAATATAACAAATCCCAAAGTAATGAGAACGACAACAGTAATGAGAATAAAAAAGAACGCTTTTCCCATAAAAAACTCGGTCCAAAAAGAAATTATGGATCGAGTTTTACTTGGAACAAAATTTTCCTTGCCCTTTTCCCTGTCTACTCTTTGAGTTGGGTAAGCAATATCGGAGCTATCAGAAAAGACATATGGCTCTTTTTCTTCTCCGAAAAAAATTTTCCCTTTAGGTAAGGAGGCTGGTTCAGAGATTTTTTTCCGAAGACTATTAATTACCTCGAAAAAAGTTACTTTTTTATCGGCAGAGAAAAGATTTTTCTGTTCTTTTTTGCCTTTTGTTTCTTTTTGTTTTTTTTGGACGAGTTTTTTAAAATTCTTCAAAGTAAAAACTACTTTAGGAGGATTTTTTTGAGTAGGAGAATTTTCTATACTTTTCTTAGGTTGTAATCGGATATCTTCCCAGTACTCTAGGTTCTTTTTTACTTCGGAAGCCCGTTCTTCCAAGTTGTGTTGCATGCTTTTGAGACGAATGACTTCATTTTCTCTTTCTCCCTCGGGAGTAAACTCAATATAGGAGAAATTTACCGAGTCTTGTGTGGCAACGACTTGGTTGAACTTATCTTTAAATGGGAGTTTCATTTCTTCTTCTTGAATTTGCTCATACTCTCGCAAGAGCAAAGCACATTCTCTAATTTGATTTCCAAAAGCTTCATCGTAGCTAGGAAAGTGATAAAAGGAAGGGTAAGTAAAGACACTCCCTAGGGCCATTTCACCTCGGCAATAAGCGGCAAACTCAGGATAGGTAATAATACCGTTTTCATCAAAGTCAGCTAATCCGATAAAACCTTTGGCCATTAAGTCGGCAATAACTCCGTGTTTGCTATAGTTAGGTAGAGCATAGCGAAAGTCTTCTGAGATTAAGACTTGCTCTTGTTTCATGGAAAGAAGAGAATCTTCCCACTTTTTTTCATAAAGCTCTCGTTTTTCGAGAAAATCAAAAGAATAAGATACGTCGAGGAAAAGGGTCTTTTTTTTCGTCGGAATGTTTTTAAACTCAAAAAAAAGAGAAGAGAGAGGAATACCTATTTCCCGTTTATCCGAAGGATCAGAGTTATAACAAGAGATGTAAAAATCATCGTGAGCAGCTAAAATATAACCAGAGTAGTAGATGATAACATTCATGTAAGGTTGGGTATTTTCGACCAAAGTTCGCAATAGTTGGAGAAGAGATTTTCGTTGTGCTTTTTCTCCAAAAACTTCAAATATCTTCGCTTTATTTTTTTGTTTCCATAATAAACCACATTGTGATGTTAAAACAGAGAGGCTAACTTTACTGTTTTCAAGGGGAGGAAGAGAGGAATTTTCATAATCTTTCAGTCCTATAAAAACTCCGACATATTTTTCTTCTCCTCCCATCAGCTTGGATTGTTTTTCGACATGGGCTTTGCTGAAAGGAGGAGCATAACCATTTTTTTGATAGACCCAGGCCATGATCTCTTTGTCATAGATAAAAAACCAATTTCCCCATCTTTGGGAAATCGAATAGAAACGGTTTTCTTGCAGTGTTCCTAATATGGCAGCCTTTTTGGAAGGCTTAGCATAAAGTGTTGTCTTTGGGGGGAGACGTAGAAGAAACTCATCTCCCCAAAGAGGAACAGTAAAACAAAACAACAATCCTAAAAGAAAGCATCTTATTCCCATTTTTCCATCTCGCTTTTAAGGTGCTGGGAAAAAAATAACTGAAATAGTTATTTTTTTCCCCATGCCTAACGCCGTATAAGTTTCAAAACATCATGAACAGGTTTTGTTCCGCTTCCTAAAACTAGAGCAGTCAATAAACAATCAATGAAAGGAGCTACTTGGACATCCATACGGGCCATAATATGCAAATCTAACCATAGGGCAAAAGCTAGGGCGATAAGACAAGCTAACACCCACATAACAACAGACTTTATTTTGTGCTGTTTTTTGTTTTTTTCTTCTTTTTCGTCAATGAAAAAACCGGCGAGCACATCGACTAGCTCAAGAATTCTTTCGATAACTTGAGCCATGAAGTAAAAAAGAGCCATCTCTTCCATAGTTATTCTCCTGATTCGTAATTTGATAAAAGGTCACTGAGACGAGTGTAACGATTTTTTGCTCGTATTTTTTGAATGGCTAAAGCAAAGGCACTCCAACTTCCGACAAGAATGACAAGTTTTTTTCCTCGGGTAATTGCCGTATAGAGAAGATTTCTCTCCAACATAATATAGTGTTGAGTAAAGAGTGGAATAATGACAGCGGAGTATTCACTTCCTTGGGATTTATGGATGCTAATAGCATAGGAAAGCACGAGCTGATCTTGTTCCAAAAAATCGTAGACTACATCCCTATGATCAAAGCTAACTGTAAAAGTTCGATCAATGCGATTAACAGTTGTTAAAATACCAATATCCCCATTGTAGACTTCCTTTTCGTAATTATTGCTAATCTGCATAACCTTGTCATTCTCCTGAAAACGATTGAGGGGGGCGTCTTCTTTTCGAGGATTTAAAGCCTCAGAGAGCAAAGCATTTAAATTATCTGCTCCCACATCTGCTCGGTACATAGGAGTTAAAACTTGGATATCAGATAAAGAGTCCAGTCCATATCTCTGTGGAAGTCTAGTTGTGACTAGCTCTGTAATAATCTCTGCTCCTTTACTGGGGTGATCCGTTGCGATGAAAAAAATATCAGAGTTTTCGTGATTGGAAATCTGTGGAGAGACTCCGGCATTGATTTGATGAGCTGTTTCGACGATAGAAGAGCCTTCGGTTTGCCGGAAAATATGAGTTAAGCGCGTCGTCGAAATTTCGCGACTGTGAATTAAGTCCGCTAAGAAATTCCCTGGCCCAACCGAGGGGAGCTGGTCGTAATCTCCGACAAAAGTTACTCCTATGTGAGGAGGTAAGGCCGAGAGTAGATGATAGCCTAAAGGAATATCCACCATAGAAGCTTCATCAATAATTATCCAGTCGATATCCAGTTGATTTTCTTGGCTATACTCAAAACTATGTTCATGGGGGTTATAGTGAAGTAGCCGATGGATAGTGGTGGCAGTAGCTTCAGATGCTTCGGAAAGACGTTTAGCGGCTCTTCCTGTGGGAGCCGCTAAAGCGACATTTTTTTGATGTTTGGTTAAAATATAGACCAAAGCTCGAACAATAGTAGTTTTTCCAACTCCAGGTCCCCCAGTTATAATGCTTACTTTATCGGTCAAGGTTTGGGAGATTGCGTTTCGTTGCCCTTCAGAAAAAGAAATATCCATTAAACGCTCTGCACTGGAGATATAGGCTTCGACATTTTTCAGAGGCCGCCGTAGTTTTGCTCCCATCAAACTGTGTAGATAGTAAGATACTTGCTTTTCATATAAATGAAGGCTACGTTGGTAAATACAATCAGGCGCCTCGCTCGGAGCAACGAGTTTGTGTAACTTCAAGAGAGCTTCCAGGCTTTCCTCTAAGTCACATTCCATTTTCCCCACTAGCCTCCCAGCGACTTGCAGTAGCTCTTCGCGGGGCAAATAGCAATGTCCTTGGTTTCGTGCTTCTCCTAAGGTATGCATGATCGCTGCTTGTAAGCGAGCAGGGTGGTCTTCAGGAAGTCCTACGCTTTGGGCAATCTTGTCTGCCGTCAAAAAACCAATTCCGTCGATATCAATGGCCAAACGGTAGGGATTATGCTTCAAAATGGAAACGAGATTTCCCCCATATTTTTTATAGATCTTAGCTGCTCTTGATCCTGTAATTCCGTGGGAGCTCAAAAATACCATGGCTTCGTGGACACTGCGTTGGGCTTTCCAGGAGTCTTTGATTTGCTTTGCTTTTTTTTGCCCGATGCCAGAAACTTCTCTCATTCGATCAGGGTCGTTATCGAGAATTTCAAAAGTCTGTTCCCCGAAAGCTTTAACAATTCTCTTAGCTAAAGACTCTTTTACTCCGACAATAAATCCACTGGCCAGATATTTCTCGATCGCTTCTTTTTTTGTCGGAAGAATAACCTCAAAGTGTTCAATTTTGAATTGTTTGCCATACTTAGGATGAGATCGCCAATTTCCGGTTAGACGAAGACGTTCTCCCTCGTTGGTCGAATAGATATTACCCACTACTGTGATCATTCGATCTTCTTTGACACAACAAAAGCGCGCTACAGCAAAATGAGTCTCTTCTGAGTAAAAAATAATCGCCTCAAGAATTCCTTCTACGGTGACACTCTCTTTACTTATCGCTTTCATCGATTTATTCTTCTTTCTATTTGCGAATGTATTCTAACCAAGAAAGAACCACATAATGAGACAAAATAGCCCATAACAATGCGATAGTTACAATAAAACCTGTTAGAAAATCGGAAATTTGAAAGCCCACTAAGGCCAAAGCTAGGAAAAAAGAAGCAGAGCAGGTTCCTAGTAAAAGCAAGAAATTGACTTGATTGGACTCTTGGTCAAGAGCTTTACTCAAAGGGGTAGACAATAGTAAGGGACCCAGTCCCGTTAGCAAAAGCCAGAGCAAAAGTTTTCCTGTTGTTGGCTGAGAAGCCATCCAAGCCCGGTAGTAGGGCAAAGAAAATTCTTTTTTGAGAGAACCAGAGAATATTTTTTCGGGAAGAATAAAATCTTTGCGATTCAGTGACCAAACTGAAATTTTAATCATAAGTTCGGAAAGTTCCTCACTTTTGGAAAAACGCACCACTTTTCCCGAAGCTAATAAATCAGCCTGGAAGTCTTTCGCTAAATTTTCTAAATCCTCTTGGTTTCTCAAGTTGATTTTTTTTTCCTCTAGAGCCGATTGAATATCACTGAGAGAAATACACTTGTATTTTCCGGAGTTTTCTATTTCTCGAATTAATTGCTGGGTAATTAAGCTGTAACTGTCTCCTGATAGAGGAAGCAAGCAAAGCAAACCAGGAACCAATGGGTCGGGTAAGCTTTGAGCAATTTGACGACAAGATTCTTCCATTACATAAACTTTAAAGGGATCTTCAATTACTGGTTGCGAAGAATTTTCCTTGAGGAAAAACCATGCTCCTGAGATTATAAGTAAGAGAATACCAAGGTAAATGAGGCGAATCATAAAAAAATTTCTCATCAAAATAGTATACGAAGAAGATCTATTAAAATACAGTACAAAATACGTAATTACTACTCAATTGTTCCTATAGCACAAAAACTTAAACCTCCACTACTCATTCTCTAGGATATATTGGCCACCAGATTCCTATAAGAATAACATCTTCCACTCTATTTCGCGCTAACAAATCTCTGTTTGCAAAAATTCTACTTCCAACTTCCTAACTCTTTTAAAGCTTCTTGAAATCCTTTTTGGCCATATGTTTCTTGAAAAGCCAGTAACTCTTCAAACATAATAGAGGGCGTACCTCCTTCCGATGACCTTAGAGGCCAAGATAGAGCTTCGTTCATTTTTTGGTAAGTGCTCTCTTGAAGGAAAGAACTTAGAGGTTCCAGAGCAAAGTTGGGTTCATTTCCAAATGGCTGGAGAAAACCACAACTGGCCGCGATGGGGTTTTCTTGAAAAGAAAGAAAAGTAAGTGCTTTTAGTAGGTTTTTCTTTAAGGAAAGGTTTCCTTCCTGCTTTAAAAATTCTTTTCCTTTTTGGGTTAAAATTTGAGAGGCCGAAAGAGGCTGGTAAGCCGAAAAATCTGTTGCTGCTGTAATATCAAAAACGATCCCAGCTTCTTTTCCTTGAATTGTACAATCAGGATATATATGCACCTCTTGGCTCAAGGGAAATGAAAAACGGAGCAAGTAGCGTTTGTTTCCTTGTAGGTTGGGTCTTTTCCAGTCAATGTGAAACTGATCGTGCTTTTGGTAATGAGTAACGCTAGCTTGTTTCCAATGGGCTAGGGCCTCCCAGGAAATACCATGCTCTTCTAAAGTAGATTTCTCTTGAGGAGTAAATGTTTCTGCTAACTGGAGAAAATTACCAATAGCTCTGTCTTGTAGACATTTCCCTTTTTCTATAAAACTTCGAACGGCTTGGACTTCTCCAAAAAGAGTTCTTGTAATTTGGAAATGGGATTTTCCTAGGCGCAGGGGAAAATTTACACCGCGCAAGCTCCCTTCCTTGTGTAGCTGTAAACGATCCAGAGAAAGAAACTCTGCTTGGACATTTTCTGAAAACCACAGAGCGAGAGTTCTGTTACCTTCCGGGAAAGAAACGGCAACTAGAGTTTGGGGAGAATTGCGAATAAAAATGTGAGCGCTTCTTTGAGCATTTTGAAAAAAATGGTGTTGCTGCTCTCCTTCCTCTAAAGAGAATTTTTCCTCTCCTGCCGCCGTAGATATACTGATAAAAGCAAAAACCGCCAGTGTAAAAAATACTCTATTCATGGAATACCTCAATAACAGATAAAGTTAGGTACTTGAAAAAGCTGAATGAGGACATGCCCTAATGTTAGCGATTTTTTGCGTTTTTGTCCAATAATTATTGTTCCCCTAAGCGTGCTCGGCAATAAAAAATTAAAAGTATGTGCAAAGGCATACTGATTTTAAAGACAAGCATCAAGAAAGCAAAGAATTGCTCGGCTAACTTAGTATACCACTTAGCTTCTAAGGATGGACTGGCTCCTAGATGGTCAAAAAGAAGTTTGGCTTTAAGAGCACGCGGATAATCAAAAGCGCTTAGCTCTGCATTATAAACCGCAAAATAAGAACGAGTCGGAGCAATCTTTTCTTGAAAAAGAAGAAAGCTTTTTTCAAATTGCCCGATTTTTGTCGTAAAAATATCCATCTCTCGAGTCCAGTAATAAAGACTATTTTTCATTTGTTCAAAAAGAGCCTGATCTTGGGAGGCTTTTTGTGTGAGCACTGATTTGTTCAAAAAAGGTTTTACTATTTCCCACTGTTTTTCTGCTTGAGCAAACTCATTTCTTTCCCATCTCTGAAGAAAGTTTTTTACTTGCGAGAGAAATCCTTCTTGCCCTGCTATTTGCCAAGTTCCTTTCCACTCTTCACTAAATATTGACAACCCCTCGGGAAAACTTTTCTTAGACCAAGGTAAGCTCTTACTTAAATTACTCTCTAAACTGCTCCACGCTAAAATTAGCTTTTGTCTTTTTTCTAGATATTCCTTTCTTAGAGTAGCCCAATTTAAGGAAGTGTCTTTCCCCAAGATATCGTCTATTTTTTCTCTGTTCGTTAACGATTTTCTGGACACTTCGCTAAAGGTGCTTTCTTCTTCCCCTGCCGACATTTTTTGCTTGGGGGCTTGCGATTTTTTTGCTTCTTTGCGCATGTAGTCAACAACTACTCGGGCGAATTGCTTTTGAACCGAAAATTGAAAGGTATCTTTATCCCAAAGGAGGCGTAGTTTTTCCTGATGTTGAGAAGGAATATTTTCCCAACGTTGGAAAAAGTCTAGTTTGTTATCTTGGTAAGAGAAAATATAAAATATGGATTCTCGAAAAGGTAAGCAGACTATCCCCCATAAATTCTCACGCTCTTGTGTCGTCGTTAAAAAAAAGTGCTCATTTTCTGAGAGTATGGCAATACTAGAGAGATGTTTTTGGTAAGAGTTGTTGATTTCTTGAAAAAAATCTTGTCGGATTTTTCTGTTTTCGTGAAAAAAATAAGTGCGATTAAACTCAAGGATATCTTCGGCTCGATGCTCTAAAAACATTTTAGTACTATCTTCTAAATCTGTCAGAAAGGGATCACTATTTTGCCCTTTCGCCTGGGCAATGCGCTTGTCCATGATAATGTTAATCGGAATAAGGTTTTCATAGCGAGAAACTTTGACAAAGAAATAGCAAAAAAAACTCAAGAGTAAAAGAGAGAATAGGGTAATCATAAACAGACGAATTTTTTTACCTTGGATACTTAGATGTAAAGAAGTGGTTGCGATAGGGACAGCAAAGAAATTACATAAAAAATACACAGTCAGGAGCTCAAGGTAAAACCATTGGAGAGCAAAGTCCCACTCAAAGTACTTGTAAAAACGGAAATAAGAGGCAAAACCTTCCACTAAAAGTAGAAAGATCATCCATTGGATTAGACTAAAGTAAGCATTGAGTTCCAAACGAGCTTCTTTCCGAGAAAAGAAGAAACTGACGATTCCTGAAACAGGATAGCAAAGGTAATAAAGGAAAGGTTTTTTTCGATGAGAGAGGTAATATTTTTCTAAATCGTTGTAGACATCGTTAGCTTCTCCTATCACAGGTAGTTTTTCTAAGCGCCGCCGAATCTTGGGAGAAGCTACTGGACGCAAAAGAGCTCCTAAGAGTAAAACATACACTAGAGTGATTAGCTCAAATTTCCCTAGCATGATAGCCAAAGAAACAAATAAACCTCCCACCAAGGTGATAAACAAAAGAGTTAGAGTGAACTCCAAAGTCGCCCAAAACCAATTTTCTTTAATTGCTATATCCGTTTTCATATTCGTCCTCCTAAACTTTCTTCGACGCAGGGGAGATAAAAAAGTTCCTCGTTTTTGGAATCAAAATGTAAACAGATTAACAAAGTTAACAAAAAACTTAACAAAGGTTAACGTGTTTAGATGTGAAAAATCGAAAAAAATCGAAAAATATGGAGGGCTTTGGCTCCTGCTCGGCAGGAGCCAAAGCCCACCAGGGAAATGGTGCTCAGGATAATTTTAGATAATCCATTTCCAATCGGCACAATTTTTGCTAAATAATAAAACGAAGGCATAATTAGCTGTTTCACCTCACTAGAGGGTGTATTCAAACCCTAGTTTAAATGCCGAGTTTCATAATTCGGCATTTTTTCTTTTTTCTTTGTTTTTTGAGAGAGAAAGGAATACCATGTTTTGGTGTTTGTTGCCTTCGTTTGTTTAAGGAAAAATTTTTCAAGGATTCAGCCATGAAAGAAATCAAAAAAATTGTATTAGCCACGGATTTTTCTAAGGCATCTCAATGTGCCGTAGAATATGCAAAGACTTTAAGTACTCAACTTGGTGCGACTTTAGAGGTTGTCCATATTTTTAATGAACGAGTGGTTAATATTCCCTCTGCGTATTGCTTTATGCCCGGAGCAGCAGACTGGATGGACGATTACATCGCTCAGAATAAAAAGCGTGGCCAAGAAACATTGAGTAAGCTCTGTGAAGATTTAGGAGGCTGTAAGGGACATTTTCTAGAAGGT
The DNA here is from genome assembly GCA_029260735.1 of Planctomycetota bacterium. GTDB lineage: Bacteria > Planctomycetota > Uabimicrobiia > Uabimicrobiales > Uabimicrobiaceae > JAJDCR01. Next base: position 68,930 of record JAJDCR010000140.1, on the reverse strand, counting down.
GCTCCCGGACAAGAGATTGTTGCGTTTGTTAATTCAAATGATGTCGATTTACTTGTGATGGGAACACACGGGTATAATGCGTTGATGCGCGTGGTTATGGGAAGTGTTGCCGAGTATGTACTACACCACGTTAAATGTCCCGTATTTACTGTAAAACAGCCTGAAGAATAAGACATGCCAAGACATTTTTTTGCCAAATATTTTATATTGTCTCTCTTAACTAACCGATAAGGCAATCCTTAAGCAGGCCTGAAAAAGTCAAGAGTACTTTTTCAGGCTTTTTTTCTGGATTGCTTTTTTAAAAAGCTTTTCCTCCCCTCAATTATCTTCCCAGACAATTTTCAATTCACCAATAACCTGCTCTCCATCATACAATCTTTGCTCAGAATGATACCCTACAAGCGGTTTATCACTTTTTGTATTGGCTAAACACGCTTCTATGGAGGGTAATAGACCACTAGCTAGGGCATCTAAATCACCGCAAATTAACCAACCTGAGTCTAAGGGAACAACTTGTAAATCGGTTTGACTATAGTAAATCATCAAGGGAACTTGAGCCTGGGAGTAAGAAGCCAATAAATTGCCGTTAACTTTTTCAAAAGCAGCTTTTGAAACGGCTTCTTCTAATGCTTTTAATCCTTGGGTGTCTACGTTTAAATAAACCACAAAATAAGAATTTGCTTGGGCCCGAAAAAATGTATCAGGCTTTTTATCGTAGTGTTGAAATTTGATTTCTAATTTCATAGAATTCTTCTGCGTTAGAAACTTTCAACCGAAGAGAGTTTCCAAGGCTTAACCTACTAAGAGGACAAGTATCAAACTGTTCCAAGGTAGCAACCCTCGGGCCATCCAGATGGAATCCAATTCAATATACTGTAAGCTTTTTCACAATGCAAAGAAACATCTCCCATCCGAGGAGGAATCGCCGGAAATTCTTTTCGAGTTTTTCCTTCCAAGAGATGATTAGGATAATTGTGAGCTTTTAAAATAGCCTGGCCCATTTGATAAAGACTACGTTTGGTTCGACTTCCCAAATGAAAAACACCATTTTGAGAAAGTAAAATATCGACAGCTGGGCTAAGATCTTCTAAGTTAATTGTTGAGCGAACTTCATCGTAGAGAAGAGTGGCTATTCGATTTTTTCGGAAACGACTATGTATCCAATCAACCGCTCCTTTGTTTCTTTGAATCGACTGTCCCATCGGCAAACCCAAGCGAATGATTAAATGATCAGACATAGTTCGGAAAATATTCTCCGTATCTAGAATGCTTTTCCCCACTACCGTGAGAGGATCAGGAATATCTTTCTCACTATACCCTTTGCCATCATTTTCTTTCCCTGAATAGACGAGGTCATAGGATAGGTAGATTAACTTTAGTTGGGAGCAATGCTCTTTCAAGTAGCCTGCTGGTTTAACATTCAATTCTTGGGCTCTTTCCGGATGATATTCCGCTTGGTCAAGATCGCACATTCCAGCACAGTGAATAATGTGTGTTGGGTTAACAGTTTTTATAATCTGTAACACTGCTAGCTCGTCTTCGATATTGGCAACAAAGATGTTTTTTCCTGTGGGCTTGGGAGCATAAACATTTTTAATGCCCCAGACTCGACCAGGATACTTGTCTTCAAAAAAACGGAAGATTGGCCACCCATGAATAGAAGTAATTCCAGTAATAAGAAAACGATATCGGGAAAATGATTGCGGAGTCATAGCTGTTCTATTATTTGATGTTGTATTATTTCAATTAATCCTTAGGCGCTTTCAAATCTTCTAGTGCGCGGTGAACCATTTCATCACCTTGGCATAACCAAGAAGGGACAGGGGCAACGTAAGCAGTCCCTTCGCATTTTACATGAATAGAAAAAACAATGGTTCTTTCTTTTACATTCACTGCCCGAATGCTTAAAGTACGACTTTGTTTGTTTTCTTGGGTATAATTTCCTACTATGATAGTTTTAGCTCCCACTAAACTACCTAAAGCACAAGCTTTCTCTATGTTTAACTCTGGATCACTTTGATTTTTTGACTCTTGCCAAATTTGGTCGACCATTCCCTTTTCCATTACTTGGTAGCCCAAATCAACTAAGCCGCTAATAAACAAATCGCTGAGTCCTTGGTGGTCGTTAGAAAAAGTAAACAGAGCAATTTTCCCCATCGCTTGAGGTTGAATTCGTTTAGTGTAGCCTCCTTTTAAATCATAAAAGGCACAACCTGGAAAAATTATAACAGAGCAAAAAACAAAAATAAAAATCGCACGAAACATATATTTGTCCTTGTTGATGAAGATCTATCTATTCATCTCGGTATTTTTGATGACAGTTTTGGCAACTCTGATCCAACTTCCACCAACGCTTTTCTAACTCAGGGAGCTGAATAGAGGAAAAATCCTTTTGGAGAGAAAGGATTTCTTTTTTTGCCTTTTGCAAAAGTTCCGAAAAATCCTCTGGTTGTTCCTCGAATAACTGAGGGCTTTCGATAGCCTTTGTTAAATATGACTGAATAACACCTAACTGATGAGTCACTTGTAAATCCGGGTGGTCAGCAGGAGTTTGCCAGCTTTGTTCTTTCATTTTTTGCAATTGTTTATAATGGCGACCAATGTTTACCATCAGAGAGCGAAAAGAGGTAAACTCTACCTTTTCGGGAAGGGGTTCTTCTAATTCTTCGATCATGCTGGAAGAAAGAACTTTAGCTTGTTCAATTTTTCTGTGGAGACCAGAGTAAACAGGAGAAGTGCCTCCTTCTTTGAGTAGAGAGAGTGCTCTTTCTCGTGTTATGTTGCCCATACTAAGGAGAGCAAATACTCCTGCGGCGACCGAGCGATGTTGCCCTCGAAAACAGTGGATATAAATGGGTTTGGGAAGACGAAAAAAAGCTTGAATGAGTTGTTTTTCTCTTTTAGGGGAGATACCATAGTAGTGAATAGGTAGATGAATGTACTTCATTTTGTATTCTTGAGCTAAGCTTTGTGAAGGAAGACTCTGGTCTACACTAATCACTGTTTTTATCTTAAGTTTTTCCAAGGACAAAAACGCTTCTGCCGTTTTCGGTTGAGAACCACTCCAAACACCCGAACTTAAAGCAAATACATTTTCTAAGCCAGGATAGCTAGGCAGACTTTTCTGCTTTTGTACCTCTCCTGTACAAGCGATAAAAAGAAATATCCCCGCCATACATTTACATAGTATTTTCACATCAACTCTCCACTCTATAAGTGAGAAAACTTTTCCCCAGCATAACCCTAGAAAAACAATCTAGCCAATTTCCATTTTACTGAGCTCTTCCTTTTGCTCCTCTATCGCTTCCTCACTTAAGCCCGAAGACCTAACTATTTCCGTGTGAGCTTCTTTTCCTGTTTGTTTGTCAATAGCTCGCACTTCAATACGTCCGTCTTCATTATAGCAGAAAATAATTTGTATAGGCACTCCCGCAGGACGAGGAGGTAGATCCGTGATTCGGCACTCTCCAATCCTTATGCACTCTTCAGGGTCTGTGCTATTTCCTTCCATAACTTGAACCAAAACTCGGGTTTGGTTATCAGACTCGGTTCCAAAGGTTTCTGATTTCTCTTGAGGTAACGAAGATTGTTCAGGGATCAAGATAAAGTTTTTGCTGATCCCTTGCTCTTTTGCGATAACTCCTAGTCCGTGTGCTGCGACATTTGTGATTCTTAGACCGCTTAAGGCCACTTCTAGTTCCTCTGGTAGATATTGTCCTTCACTAGCAGTTCCCTTTTGGCGAATTTGCAAAATAGTTCCATAGAGGGCTGCTCCTATTGCAACGCACTCATCGGGATTGAGCGAATCGTTGATTTCTTTGGCAAACACCTTTGTCAACATATCGCGTACTTGCGGCATACGAGTGCTCCCCCCAGCTAGCAAAATAGTATCCATTTCTGCAGGAGTGAGTTTTGCTTTTTCCAAAACCATTTTTACATAAGTTTCGGTTTGAGCTAAAAGAGCTTGGGTTAACTCATCAAATTTCTCACGGGTTAACTCTATCTTGGAAGTTTGCCCTTGGCATTGACAGATAAGACGAGCTTTTGGCTTTCGAGAGAGAGTAACCTTAGCCATTTCAGCAGTATCGCGCAAGGCTTGGTAGGCGTCTAAGTCATCTCGTGGATCGATCCCGTGTTCTTCTCGGAAAACATGGGCGACATAGTTGATGATTTCATCATCCCAATCTTTGCCACCCAACTGAACCTCTCCATCCGTAGCAATAACTTTGATATCTTGTCCTTCAATTTGGAGAACGGTGACATCAAAAGTCCCTCCTCCCAAATCATAGACTAAGACTTTTTGGTTTTTATTGAGTTTATCTATGCCGTAAGCCAATGCAGCAGCGGTAGGTTCATTGATAATTCCGAGGATGTTTAGTCCTGCTATTTTACCAGCATCTTGAGTTGCCTTGCGTTCGATATCGCCAAAATAAGCCGGTACCGTAATAACCGCTTCTTTTATTTTTACTTGTAAGTTTTTTTCAGCATCACTTACTACGCGTTTTAAAATTAAAGAGGAAATTATTTCGGGGGTGTATTTTTTCCCAAAAAATTCTCTTTCCCAATTTTCATTTCCCATCTCTCGTTTAACAAACTCGACTACGTTTTCAGGGTCTGCTAGAGCATTGATCTTGGCAATTTTGCCGACAACAACTTCATCCTCATCAAAGAGGACAACGCTAGGGGTGATCCGTTCATTGTCGCTGTTGGGAATAACGTTTGCTTTTCCATGTTCGTCTAAATAAGCAATGGCAGAAAAAGTAGTTCCTAGATCAATTCCGACAACGACCGATTTTTCTTCGCTCACGGTCTTACTCCTTTGGTTCTTTATATTTTTTCAACAAAACTTCTTGAGGACGTAGAAGGTGCTCGCCCCATCGAAATCCTTCTCGAATTACTTGGGAGACTCGGCCGTCTTCCTGAGGATCACCTGTGGCCGTAGTTTGAACAGCTCGTTGGTACTGTCGATCTAAATGAGGACTATGCTCAGTGATCATTTCAACATCTTGCCGGTAAAGTATTTCTTCCAACTCTTCTCGTAAAAATTGCAAATCTTTGGATACCTCTTCATGGGAAGACATTTTTTTCTCGATACGAGCAATATTATCAAAAAGTAAAAGTAAATCGGCGATAATAGGACGAGCGGCTGTTCGTAAAAAGTTGTCTTTGTATTGCTTCATTTCTTCGTAAAGCTTTTCAAAGGCCTCTTTTTGATTTTGATCTTTCTTGATTTTCTGAATGAGTTCTTCTTCGATTTTCGCTATTTTTTCAGAGAGATCTTGGTGTTGTTCTTCGTTTTGTTTTTTTATTTCTTGAAGGGCAAGAAGAGAAGGGGAAAGAGTTTCAGGGGCTGTTTCTTCTGCGTCTCCATCAGGAGATATTTCATTCGCATCCATAATTCTGTTCCTCTAGGGGAGACAACACTGCCAGAGAGCTAAAGTTAGACTCCTCTGACAATGTTGTTATCCATTTTTGGCTTTTTGGCTAATTAAGCAAGCTTAGCTCATCCAGTTTTTGCGGTGCTTATCTGACCATTTAGTGGTAATTTTTTTTGTAGCAGACCAAAAGTCAATCGCCCCTGGCCCTGTTATATCACCATCACCAAAACGACTGTCATTCCACCCGCCAAAGGGGAAAGGTTCTCTGGGAACAGGAACTCCGATGTTAATTCCTACCATACCAACATTAGCATGATCAGAGAAATATTGAGCGGTTTCTCCAGAATTCGTATAGATACAAGCTGCGTTACCATAGGGATTATTGTTTTCAATAGCAATCGCTTCGTCTAAATTATCACAACGAATTACAGTGAGAACAGGGCCAAAAATTTCATCTTGGGCGGATTCATGTTCTGAGTTAGCATGATCAATCACACTAGCTCCCATAAAGTAACCGGCATCGTCCCCTTCGCTCTTAGCTTGGCGTCCATCCAGAGTAACCTTGGCTCCTTTCGCCTCGGCTCTATCAATGTAGCCACAAATCCGCTCTTTAGAGCTAGCGTTAATTATAGGCCCCATATCTTTTCCAGGAACCAAAACAGACATTTGCTCTTTGATTTTATCTAAAATATGATCTACTTCTCCCACTGCTAGGAGGACACTGGCAGCCATGCAGCGCTGTCCACTACAGCCTGTGACAGATGCCACAACATTGGAAGCCGTCATTTCAGGATCAGCATCAGGCACTACAACCAAATGATTTTTGGCTCCTCCTAAGCAGCGAGCTCTTTTTCCTTGAGCAGTTGCTTTTTGATAAACGATCTTGGCGACTTTGGTAGAGCCCACAAATCCCACTGCTTTGATGTCAGGGTGATCACAAATGGCATCGACAATTTCTTTGTCTCCGTTGACAACAGAGAATAGACCATCAGGAAGACCAGCTTTTTTCAATAGCTTAGCTAATTCGATAGCAGAAAGAGGAGTCTGCTCAGATGGTTTCAGGATAAAAGCATTTCCACAACCAATAGCAATAGGAACCATCCATAAAGGAACCATCATGGGAAAGTTAAAGGGAGTAATACCTGCTGTAACCCCTAAAGGAGTTCGAGTGACTTTGCATTCCACACCTTGACTAACTTCAAGAACAGAGTTATTCATAATCTGAGGCAAGCTTGTCGCAAATTCGACACATTCGACTGCTCGGGTAATACTTCCCCGAGATTCGCCCAGAGTTTTACCGTTTTCTTTGTGAATAACGTCGGCCAATTCAGCAATATTTTCTTCCATCAAAGACTTTAACTTGAATAAAACTTGAACGCGGTCTTTGACTGATTTTTTTCCCCACTCTTTTTGAGCGGCAACAGCGGCTGCTACAATTTCGTTTAGCTCTTCTTTGGAAGACATGGGAACATTTGCCAAAACTTCTCCATTGGAAGGATCAATTACGGGTAAGGTTCGTGTTGATGTGCTATGTTTAAAAACTCCTCCGACTACATTCGGGACGAGTTTGACTGTGGTTACGGAAGTATCCATAAAACCTCCTTACTAAACGCTTTAATATGGCGTTGTTATTATAATTTTTTAATATTTTTTATACTTTTGGGAGGGCAAAATTGCCCTCCCCTTGTCCTGCAAACTACTTGTAGTAGAGACGGACAGAACGAACTTGGCTAGGGGTGTAAATAGGATTACTGGATTTTCCAGGATCTTTAGAGTAGTACGATCCTTTTCCGTTGCTTCCTGTTAAAAGGACAAAGTGTCCTCCGAGACTCGCAATAACGTGATATCGAGAGAAAAGCGAGCTATCTAACTGTCCATTGCCTTTGTAGCTTAAACCAGGAACTTTTGTCCAGATTAAGAGATTTCCAGAGTAACCTCCGTTAGATTGAAGGCGGCTGTTTAGACTTTTGGGAGTCCAGCCAATGATGTTACCTGCGGCACTCATAGCACAACCACTTTTTCCGATACTTGTTCCACCATACTGTCCCATTTTTACAGACTTCCAACGGCTATCGAATTGCTTGTAATCGGTATATCTATCAGTGGATTCAGTGGCAACTTCTTGAACAAGATCAAGTTGTGGGCTAACAGGGATTGTTTGGCTATGTACTTCGCCATTACCAGAAATGTTTAAAGTAAGTTCTGCTTGAGCAAAAGCTTCTTTTGTTTGGTAGTGACAAAGGATAAGTTGAAGATGAACGGTTTCATTGTTAGACCAGTTTTTTGGTTGAAGAGTAAAGCTAGGAGGAAGCATTCCTAAAGGAGTCGGGTTGAGCGAATTTCCATCCACGCTTATGTAAACAGGAGTTTTACGAGAGTCTTGGAATATAAGATAGGTGTCCCAAACTGTATCTTCATTAAAATCAATATTTGTCTCTATGTTAACAGTAATTTTGGCATCGCTAGAGAACTGATTTTGACTTGCCGTAAGAGAAACATCGTAGGCAAAAGCAAAAGAACAAAGGAGCGAGAGTAAAACAATCGGTAAAATCTTCATAAAGAATAGACCTCCAAAATAAAGAGTAGGCTAGTTTAGAATAGTGTATTTTCAAAAAAAATCGCAAAAAAAGCAAGGAAAAAGCACTAAGTTTTTTATTGCGATGAGAAAAGGCTTTATATATGATAGAGAAAATTATTGGTGATATTTTTTCAAATGGTGAAATGATTTCTCCTATGCTCTAAAAAGAGGGGGGCACAACTTGCCCTCAAGGTCATATTTCAGAAAGGAGGTAGGCTTAAAAAAAGAGAGTTTTTTTTAAGCCTATGTTACTTATGAGTAGAATAGTAAAAAGTGGTCTCATTCAAGCCTCTTGCGATTTTTCTCCCGAAGATAGCTTGATTAAAATCAAGCAAGACATGATTGATAAGCATATTCCTTTGATTGAAGATGCGGGCAAACAAGGGGTACAAATCCTTTGCCTACAAGAGATTTTTCATGGCCCTTACTTTTGTGCAGAACAAAGTATAAAATGGTACGATACCGTTGAGAGAATTCCTGATGGTCCTACCGTAAAGTTAATGCAGGAATACGCAAAAAAATACAACATGGTCATTGTTGTTCCTATTTACGAAGAAGAAATCACAGGAGTTTACTACAACACCGCGGCTGTTATTGATGCGGATGGTAAGTACTTAGGAAAATATCGAAAACACCATATCCCTCATTGTAGTCCTGGTTTTTGGGAGAAGTTTTACTTCCGTCCAGGCAACTTAGGTTATCCTGTTTTCGAAACAGCCTATGCGAAGGTCGGCGTTTATATATGTTATGATCGCCACTTTCCAGAAGGTGCTCGTGCTTTAGGTTTGAATGGAGCAGAAATTGTTTTTAATCCTTCCGCCACTGTTGCGGGTCTTTCCGAATATCTTTGGAAGCTAGAGCAGCCTGCTCATGCCGTTGCCAATGCTTATTTTCTGGGAGCGATTAATCGAGTGGGAACAGAAGCTCCTTGGAATATAGGAGAGTTCTATGGACAAAGTTACTTTGCCAATCCACGAGGACAAATTGTATCGGAAGCTAGTCGGGACAAAACAGAACTTCTTGTCTCTGATTTAAATTTAGATGATATCCAAGAAGTTAGAAATGTTTGGCAGTTCTACCGGGATCGTCGTCCTGATAGCTACGGCGACTTAGTTCATCCTTAGTATTGCGTTTGTCCGTAGGCGTATTAGCAAAATAAAATAAATAAAAAATAAAAGCTGTACGCCTACTTAATTTAGAGCATTCAAAATTTTTTGGATGACCTTTTTATGGAAAGGCTAGAAGCATGACACTTTCTATTTCAGAAGCAACAGCCAAGTACACCTACGGCACTTGGCGCAAGCAAGGAGGCTGGAAGCCTCTCCATGTCGTCGATGCAGAAGGTTGCTATTTTACCGATGCACAGGGAAAAAAATATTTAGATCTCTCTGCCCAGCTTATGTGTGTCAACCTCGGACACAAAAACCAAGCTATTATTCAGGCTATTGTTGACCAAGCCCAAAAACTACCTTATGTTGCCCCCGGATTTGCGACAGATGTGCGCGCGGAAATTAGTGAGCTTCTCCTCGAAGTACTACCTGCTGGCTTGAACAAATTTTTCTACGCCACTTCAGGAACGGAAGCCAACGAAGCTGCTTTCAAGATCGCTCAAATGTACACAGGAAAGTACAAAATCATTTCTCGTTATAATTCTTATCATGGTTCTACCCCGGGAGGAATTTCCGCAACAGGAGATATGCGTCGTTGGTTCCATGAACCCGCCGGAAAACTGAACGGAGTTGTTTTTGCTCCCGAAGTAAACCCTTACCGCTGCCCTTTAGGTACAACTAGTCCAGAAAGCTGCGGAGAAGCACACGCAAACTACCTTAACTACATGATAGAAAATGAAGGTAATGTCGCCGCTGTTATTATGGAACCAATTGTCGGAACCAACGGAATTTTGATTCCTCCAGACAATTATCTACCGCGAGTTCGAGAAATTTGCGATCATCACGGGGTTCTTTTGATCTTTGATGAAGTGATGAGCGGATGGGGACGAACAGGAGCGATGTTTGCTTGCGATCATTGGAAAACAATTCCTGACATAATGACAACAGCAAAAGGAATTAGCAACGCCTATGTTCCGCTAGGATTAACTGCGACCAACGGCAAAATCGCTGATTTTTTTGAGGATAATTTCTTTGCTCATGGACATACCTACGAAGCCCACCCTCTCACTCTAGCTCCTGCTATTGCAGCGATAAAAGAGATTAGAAGACTCAATTTAATTGAGAGATCCAAAGAAATGGGAACGTATATGGTGGAACAGTTGGAAGGATTGAAAGCGAAACATCCTTCGATTGGAGATGTCCGAGGAAAAGGATTATTCATTGCCTTAGAACTAACAAAAGAAGCAGGTAAGAACGTACCTACCGCAACAAAAATAGATAAAGCAGCCGGAAAACCTCTTCTTATAGAAAAACTCTGTGGTGCTCTTATGGGACGCGGAGTGTATGTCCTGGGCTGGGTCAATCACTTGGTCATTGCCCCTCCTCTGATTATTACCAAAGAAGAGATTGATATTGCTGTTTCTCAAATAGATGAAGTTCTCTCCATGGCCGACGAAGCAATGGATAGTTAAACTTTACATTTGAATAAGGGAGAGAGCTTATTCTCTCCCTTCTTTTCCCTCAATCTATTTAAACCTATCTGATCTCGTGGAGAGTGAAATGAATGTAGCCCCTAAATTATCGGAAAAAGAATACAAAAAAAACTTTACCGAACATGTTACGCCTTTCAACCGTGATGCTGCTGTGGCCGAGGCTAACCGATGCCTCTACTGCTATGACTCGCCTTGCATGGATGCTTGCCCTACTCACATTGATATTTCCGAATTTATTCGTAAAATCGCGACGGGCAACATGAAGGGCTCGGCAAAAACTATTTTAAGTGCGAACTGGGTTCCTTTAACTTGTGCCAAAGCTTGTCCAGTGGAAGTTCTTTGTGAAGGAGCTTGTGTTTTTAATGACAAGCAAGAAAAGCCTATTGAAATAGGACGTTTACAACGTCATACCATGGATTGGTTTTACCAAGAAAAACCGTCTCTTTTTACGCCCGCATCTCCTAATGGCAAATCGATCGGAGTGATTGGAAGTGGTCCTGCTGGACTAGCATGTGCCGCTGAGGGAGTCATGTTGGGTTTTGATGTTACGATATATGAAAGCAATGACACTCCAGGAGGGTTAGATACCTGGGGGATTGCTCCTTACAAAATGTCTCAAGCAGACAGTCTTACTGAGGTGGAATATATCAAAAGCCTAGGAGTAAAAATTCAAACTGGGGTCACCATCGGAAAAGACAAAACCATTGCGCAATTAGAAGAGGCTCACGATACTATTTTTATCGGAGTAGGTCTTCCTCAGGGAAAAAATATCTCTTTGCCCGGGAGTGATCTCAAAGGAGTAGAAAATGCGGTTGACTACATCGCAAAAGTGAAAGCAGAGAAATATTCGCAAGTTGATGTCGGCCGTAAAGTGGCTATCATTGGCTGTGGTAATACCGCCATTGATGCAGCGACAGAGTCTGTCCGACTGGGAGCAGAAGAGGTTTATATTATCTATCGCCGAGGCAAAGAAGAGATGACCGCTTACTGGTTTGAGTACGAATTAGCTCAAAAAGACAACGTAAGATTTTTTTGGCTAACTAATCCCGTGCGAATTGAAGGCGAGGGTCACGTTCAGGCTCTCGTTTGCGAAAAAATGGAGTTAGTTGCAGGATCTGCGGGAGAACGAAAAAAGCCCCAAGCCGTTTCTGGTTCGGAGTTCTCTCTTCCTGTTGATATGGTCATTAAGTCGGTAGGACAAGACCTGGGCGATCACTTTCTTTCTGGTGTAGAAAAGCTCGAAATAGCCAACTCACGTATTAAGGTCAACCCAGAGACATTCCAAACAGATAATCCCAAATACTTTGCCGGAGGAGACTGTATTAATGGCGGAAAAGAAGTTGTCAATGCCGCCTACGATGGAAAAAAAGCCGCCCAAGGCATCCACGCTTTTCTTTTTCCGACAACAGCAGAGTAGTTCAGGATTTTTGGAAGATTTATTAAGGATATTAGCATGGTAGACTTAAGTATAAACTGCGGAGGAATCAAATCGCCTAATCCTTTTTGGTTGGCTTCAGCTCCTCCGAGTAACTCCGCTTATCAGGTGTGTAAGGCGTTCGAAGATGGTTGGGGAGGAGCTGTTTGGAAAACCATTGGCGCTCCTGTCATGAACGTCTGTAATCGCTACGGAGGAATGGATTATGCCGGCACTAAGATTGTCGGACTCAACAATGTTGAGTTAATTAGTGATCGTGATTTTGATCTCAACTTGAAAGAAATAGCCGAGACAAAAAAGCGTTTTCCTAACCACGCTGTCATTGTTTCTCTCATGATGGAAAGCCAGAAAGAAATCTGGGAAGATGCGGTTAAGAGAACGATTGATACTGGTTGCGATGGCATTGAACTCAACTATGGCTGCCCTCATGGGATGAGTGAGCGGGGAATGGGCTCAGCAGTAGGCCAAGTTCCGGAGTACTGTGAAATGATTACTGAGTGGGTAACGAACGTTTCCACGATTCCCGTTTTGGTTAAATTGACTCCCAATGTAACCGACATTCTTCCTCCTGCTCGCGCCGCTAAAAGAGCCAATGCCCATGGGATTTCTCTCATTAACACAATCAATAGTATTATTGGAGTGGATCTCGACTCTCTTGCTATAAGGCCTGATGTCGCAGGTAAAGGAAGTCATGGAGGCTACGCCGGGCCCGCAGTTAAGCCGATCGCTTTACATATGACTTCGCAAGTGGCTGCTGATCCTCAAGTTAATCTCCCTATTTCCGGAATGGGAGGAGTGAGCAATTGGCGCGATGCCGTTGAGTTTATGCTTCTGGGGGCTTCTAGTGTGCAAGTCTGTACTGCGGTCATGCACTACGGCTTTCGTATTGTCGAAGATATGAAAGAAGGAATGGCTACTTGGATGCAGGAAAAAGGATTTAAAACCTGCGATGAATTTATCGGAAAATCTGTTCCCCGAATCGCTCAATTTGGTGATTTTGATCTCCTGAAAAAGACAGTCGCAAAAATTGATGAAGACACTTGTATCAACTGCAACCTATGTTATATCGCTTGCGAAGACGGAGCTCACCAGTGCATTGACCGAGTCGAAATAAAGGAAAGCACTAAGTTACAACCGAGAGTCCGAGAAGAGGACTGCGTCGGCTGTGATCTTTGTTCCTTGGTTTGTCCTGTCGAGGGTTGTATTTCGATGGTCGAAGTACCTCGAATCAAAGAAGGTTCCATTACTTGGCCAGAATTGGTTGCGAAACTACCTCAGCCGATGACTTGGGAAGATCTAAGGGCGTACCAAAAACAGTATGGTATTGAGATTCATTAGAAAACGAGGAAAAAGTTAATCATGTCACAAGAGACAAATGAAGAAAGAAAGATGGTTGAATTGACTGTGGATATTTCGGATAGTCCTTTGAGCAACCCCGATATCTACCCGACGAAAATTGAAGAAAGAACTTGGAATAAATGGGACATCGCGGCCCTTTGGGTCGGAATGGCAATTTGTATCCCTACTTATATGCTAGCCGCAAGTCTCCTGGGATCGGGAATGAACTGGTGGCAAGCGGTTTTTACGATTTTGGTGGGAAATGTGATCGTTCTCATTCCGATGATGCTCAACTCCCATCCGGGAACCAAATATGGAATTCCTTTTCCTGTTCTCTCAAGAGCTTCCTTTGGAGTTCATGGAGCCCATGTTCCTTCCATTTTACGAGCTTTAGTCGCTTGTGGTTGGTTTGGTATCCAAACCTGGATCGGCGGAATTGCTATTTATATGTGTATCCAAGCTTTCTGGCCAGGGATAGAGTGGACAGATCTTCCGACGGGTATTAACTCGGGACAATTGCTTTCTTTCTTGGCTTTTTGGGCGATCAATATTTTTATTATCGTTAAGGGAATTGAATCGATTCGTTGGTTAGAAAAGTGGGCTGCTCCGGTTTTAATTTTAATTGGTCTAGTTCTTTTTGCTTGGGCGGTTTTTTACGGAGGAGGAATTAGTAAGGTCTTAGACCGCTCCTCTGAATTTACCAAACCGGTTATTACTGCTAATTACCAAGATGCCCAAACTATTGAAATTAACTTAAATCTTCTCCGAGATAGCGAAGAAAAAATCAAGGCTGGCAATGTTATTGTCGGTACAACTAATGAAGTAGGAGATGATGGTTTCTTAAAAGGGAAACGCTACCCTGCCGCTTCTACTATCGCGATCACTTTAGACACGGCCGCAGAAGAAGGAACAAAGGGCACTTGGTTTTGCCAAGCAGTAAAAGACGATAAAAAAAGCTCTATTGTTTCTGCCTCTGCTCAATACGAAAAAGAGGGCGCTCCTAAATCTAGTGAAGGAAAAGATTTTTGGACTTTATTTTTTCCTCTTCTAACAGCGATGGTTGGTTTCTGGGCGACCCTATCCCTTAACATCCCTGACTTCACACGCTATGCCAAATCACAAAAAGAGCAACTGTCAGGACAATTTCTGGGACTTCCCTTGACCATGGCTTTTTATTCCTTCATTGGACTGGTAGCAACCTCGGCGGCTTTGCTCATTTTTGACGATATTTTTCTTGTCAACGATGCTCCTTGGGATCCGGTTAATCTTCTAGGGCGTGCCAGCAACACTTTTGTTGTTCTGTTATCTATGTTTGCTCTGGCCGTGGCCACCTTATCGACTAACTTGGCCGCAAATGTAGTTGCTCCCGCCAACGGTTTTTCCAATTTGATGCCGAAAAAAATTAGCTTCAAAATGGGAGGAATTATCACAGGAATCGTAGGAATTCTTATGATGCCTTGGAAACTAATTGCTAGTACTCAAGGATACATTTTTACTTGGCTAATTGGCTACAGCGCTCTTCTAGGCCCTATTGCCGGAATCGTTATTGCCGACTACTACATTGTTCGTCGCACCCGTCTCTCTCTTCCTGATCTTTATAAAGTAGAGGGCAAGTACCACTACAAGGGAGGAGTCAACGTAATTGCAATAGTTGCTGTTATTCTGGGTGTACTTCCTAATTTACCAGGTTTCTTGGTAACTGCTGGTTTTATGGATGGTGCAAGCGTTTCCATGTTTTTGCAGAACATTTACCAATATGCTTGGTTTGTCGGCTTTGGTATTTCCTTAGTTGTTTACAGCATTGGTATGATGCTCTCTTCTTACCCTAAAGATTAGGATAAAGAAAGAAGGAGATCAAAGCTTTTAAGCTTTGATCTCCATGCTTAGAAACTAATACAACAAACTTTCAACGAGAGTGGCGAAAGATGGACAAAATAAAGATTTTAGTGGCAGAAGATGATGAGCAGATTGCAGCTCTTTGGGGACTGATCCTTGGAGACAAGTATGATGTTGATATTTCTTACGATGGAACCGATGCTTTAGAAAAAGTCGAGCAAAATAATTATGATCTGATTATCTCCGACCTTCAGATGCCAGGAGCAGATGGAATTCAGATTTTACGAAAAGCTCGCAATAAAGACTCTTTTGTCGAAGTTGTCATTATTACGGGAAATGCCACTCTCGATACCGCGATGAAATCCATCAACGAAGGGGCTTCCTCCTTCTTACTCAAACCAGTCACTCCTGATGATTTTCTCGCCCAAGTGGAAAAACTGGCTGCTCAAAGATCTTTCCATCTTAAAAACTCGCGAATGCAAGCGAGCATTGCTGAAAATGAAGAAGGAAAGGAGTACCTCCAGCATTTAAAAGAGCTCGAGAGTCTTTTTCAGTTTTCTTGCCACTTGGCGAAAACTATCGATTTTGATGAAGTCGTTCGCCGCTTTTTAGTGGAAGTAATGAGCGAAAGCCCAGGGAGCGTGGCTCTTTTATTTTTAGCCCATGATTTTCAGAAAAACGCTTACTTTTGTGGCCTTCCCCCAGAAAATTCATCCGAAATCCAATCTCTTATGCTGGAAAAAGCTTTAGATGATTGGAATAGAGCAGTCACTCAAAAACGTAAAATCACCCTTTCGGCTTTAGAAATCAAGCACCCTGAGGGAGAAATTTCTCAAATACCGACAGAGCTAGAAAACGAAATTTCTATCTCTCTCATTGCGATGGGAAAAACTTTTGCTATTCTTTATCTTCGGACCAAAGATCCCTTTCCTGAAGAGGCAATGAACTACATAAACATGCTAACTCACCTTGCCACTCCTGTTATATCCAACGCCTTCACTCACAACCAAATCAAAATCCTATCTACTATCGATAGCATGACGGGCATTCTCAACCACCGTGCTTTTCAAGAGGAGCTTGACAAAGAAATTTCCCGTGCCAGACGTCGCAAGTACAGCTTTTGCTTAGTTATGATGGATGTAGATAACTTCAAAGTTATCAATGATACCTATGGGCATCCTACGGGAGATGTCGTTTTGCGTAGTGTGGCAGAGCTAGTCAAAGACTGTATCCGGAAAACAGATATATTAGCTCGCTATGGAGGAGAAGAGTTTGTTCTCATATTGCCAGAGGCTTCTTTAGAAGGAGTAAAAGTCATCTGCCAACGTATTCTAGAAGCCTTGCGAGGTCATGATTTTCGTTCTTTGAGTGGAAAATCCATAAAGATCACTCTCAGCATGGGAATTCATCAGTGTACCCAAGAGGAAAACGTGGAAAGAAAGAATATCATTGATTATGCAGATAAAGCTTTGTATAGGGCCAAACACACAGGCAAAGATAGGTATGTTATTTTTACCCCTGAGCTTTTGACGACGAACTAAACGGAACCGCTGATTAAACGGGACCGCTGATTAAGCTGATTTCTTAGATTAAGCTGATTCTTAGGAAATTAGGTTTTACCAGGCGTAACGGACAACCACGAGGGTCCTTGCGGACGGCCCTCGTAGTTGTCCCTACATTCCATATTGCATCGTAAGAACAAATTCAAGTAAATCCAATCCCCCAATACCACCCGATGCAACCTTGAGATAGGGCAAAAAACACAATGACACAAGAACTCGTAGTCGTAATTATGCCTAGTGGGGCATTAGAGTTAGAGTGGGCAGAGGAAAACCGTGCGGAAAAAATAGATAAAAAGAAACAACGCTTACAACAGGAGATTCATAAGCGTTTTCAGGAAAATTTTTCTTCTGCGTTACTATTTTTAGGATTTAGTGATAAAGACATACCTCTTTCTAATTCTCTAGATTTCTGGCGAGACTTTACCAGTGTATTTACTAAGAAATTAACTCAGGTTCCTGATTTAGAAGAGATTAGAGAAAAAGTTACTATTCCTCTGGAAGAGAAAGAAATTACTGATCTTCTGCAAAGAGCTCCCTTTATGACAGGAGCGGAACATTTAGATGACGCTTTATTGGAATTTTTGTGGTCTCGACTACAAAAGCAGTTCCAACAAGAAATCTGGCAATATGATGGTTCTGTCGCTAGTTTTGTTAATGGCTATAGTCCAGAGCTTCACATTCTAGGCCGAGTTTATTTTCATTTAGTGGAAAACAAAAACGACGAAGAATTTCCTTTTGCTTTTTTAGCTACTTACTCCACCAAATTGAGCGAAGAAGGAAACTCAAAACATGTCCCGCTAAAATATGCTTTAGAGGAATATGGAGATAATGAAAGAAATTTATTAGACTTACTGACTACTGTGCAACTGGCAGCTAACGATAGTGATTTAATTGCGGATCTTTTGGACGAGGGAGAAATTTTTCACCCCTTGGCCTGGACTGCTCAAGATGCCTTTCAATTTCTCAAAGAAATACCAATCTATGAAAATGCGGGAATTTTATGCCGAATTCCTGACTGGTGGAAAAATAAATCTTCCTCTTTGCGGGTAAATATCACAGTAGGAGACTCTTCTCCTAGCCATGTCGGTATGGACGCACTCTTAAACTTTAACGTCAATCTTCTTTTGGGAGAAGATGTTATTACAGAAGAAGAGATAAGAGCAATTTTAGCCCAATCAGAAGGTTTGGCTTATATTAAAGGAAAATGGGTCGAGGTTAATTCTCAAAAATTACATCAGGTCTTACAACTTTTAGATAAAACAAAGCGAAAAATGGGAGAAGACTTGAGTATCCGGGAGGCGCTTCGTTTACAATTAGAGGCAAAAGAGAACGATAAATCTTCCGAGGGGATTATAGATATTTCTCATGGAAAATGGCTTAAATCTGTTATCGATAAATTACATGCCCCTGAGTTGATTAAATCCATTAAACCAGGTAAAGATTTCAAGGCGACATTACGCCCTTACCAACAAAAAGGGCTTAATTGGTTATATTTCCTGCATTCTTTGCAGTTTGGAGCTTGTTTGGCGGATGATATGGGACTAGGAAAGACTGTCCAAGTTCTCGCTTTTCTAAATATTCTACGACGCAAAAAAAGTAAAGTCGCTCATCTTTTAGTTGTTCCGGCAACTCTGATGTCCAATTGGCAAAAGGAGGCGAAAAATTTTGCTCCTTTATTAAAATGTTTTGTCGCTCACCCTAGTGAAAACCCTACGATTAGAAGCACAATTCCTAGTAGATCTTTTCTCAATGGCTATGATGTCATTATCACCACTTATGCCTTAGCTCATAAATATCCGTGGTTCAAGAAACACACCTGGAACTACATTATTTTAGATGAAGCCCAAGCCATTAAAAATCCTGCGACCAAACAAACGAAGATTGTCAAATCTTTAAAGTCGTACAATAAAATCATTCTTACGGGCACTCCTATTGAAAATAAACTGGGTGACCTATGGTCTCTTTATGATTTTATTAATCCTGGTTTATTGGGAAGTACAAAAGAGTTTACAGATTACTCTAAACAACTAAAAAATAGCCCAAAGGGATATAAGGATCTTCGGCAAATTATCACACCTTACCTTTTAAGACGTTTAAAAACCGATAAAACAATTATTAGCGATCTCCCTGATAAAATCGAAATGAAAACCTATTGTTCTTTGAGCAAAAAACAGATTTTTTTATACGAGAAATTAGTGACAGACATTAAGTACGCCTTAGAGAATCTATCTGGCATAAAAAGACGAGGAATTATTTTAGGTTCCTTAATGAAATTTAAGCAAATATGTAATCATCCTGGGCAATATTTAGGAAACCAGGAGTTTGCTCAAAAAGATAGTGGGAAATTAGTGAACTTAAGAGAGATAAGTGAAACCATCCTGGAAAAAAGGGAAAAGGTTTTGATTTTTACTCAGTTCAAGGAAATAATAGAGCAACTCCATGCTTTTTTGGCGGATATATTTGGCCGCGAGGGCTTAGTTTTGCATGGTAGTATTTCCGTGGCTAAGAGAAAAAAGATTGTTGAGCGATTCCAAAGTAAAGAGTACATTCCTTTTTTGATTTTATCGGTGAAGGCGGGAGGGGTCGGTTTGAATTTAACGGAAGCGAACCACGTCATTCATTTTGACAGGTGGTGGAATCCCGCCGTAGAAAACCAAGCGACCGACCGAGCTTTTCGGATAGGACAAAACAAAAAAGTACTTGTTCATAAATTTATCACCAAAGGGACAATAGAGGAAAAAATTGATGCTATGCTAGAGGAAAAAGCCGCCTTGACCAAAGAAATAATCCCAAGCTCTGGGGAAAAATGGATCACTGAAATGAGCAATAATGAAATATTAGACCTCTTTACGCTTAGTTTGTAAGGGAGATAGGGATGTCTTATTGGGGAGATTATAAGCCTTATGTTTCCGTCGGTGACAGAAAGGCCAAAGCAGAACGGAAATTGGCTCAACTGAGAAAAAAAAATCCAAACATTCAGCCAATAACCATCAAAGGGCGAAGTTTAGCGACAACTTGGTGGGGAAAAGCGTGGAATAAAAACCTAGAGGACTATGCTGATTATTCGAATCGCATTGGTCGGGGCCGAAGCTACGTTCGCAACAGTGCTGTTTTGGATTTACAAATAAAATCTGGTGTTATAATATCTCTGGTTTTAGGAAGCTCCTCTTCCCCTTACAATGTAAAAATAAGCATTGATCCCTTGTCACAGTCTCTCTGGACCAATATAAAAAAAGCTTGCCAAGGAAAACTAGACTCCCTTCAAGAGCTTTTGGATGGAAAATTTCCCAAAACCCTAGAAGAAGTTTTTACCCAGAAAAAGACGGGTCTTTTTCCCTCGACCTCAGAAATCTCCTTTAACTGTAGTTGTCCAGATGGTGCATCTATGTGCAAACATGTCGCAGCCACTCTTTATGGTATTGGGGCAAGATTGGATCATGAACCCTCTTTGTTTTTTACTTTAAGAAAACTAAAAATAGAGGACCTTATCACCCAAGCGATCAAAGAGAAAAAAACTAGCCTTCTGGAAAAAGCCCAACAAAAAAGTGACCGAGTTCTCAAGAACGATAACTTATCTTCCCTATTTGGAATTGATATGGAGTTTCCCTCTTCTTTCAAAAAGATTGAAAAAAGAAAAACTACTCGCAAGAAGAAAGAAACAAAGGCCACGAAAAAACCTGAGCCTAAAACCACCCAGATAAAAAAAACAAAAAAAACAAGAGTCACAAAGAAAAAAGTCGAGCCTAAAGTTGTCGAGAAGGCAGTAAAAAAGATTCCCCAGAAAAAAGTCACTCCACTTAGAAAAAGAAAAATTTCTAAACTCAGTCTTAGAGAAAAGATTATTCTAGGAGTAGGTTGGTTTGAAGAATGGGATCTTGCCAAAAGACATAAGCTAACAATCACCAAATCAACTTACGAGTTTAGCTTTTCCGAGTGGGTGCGAAAACGAGGGACAAGAAAGAGAAAGATACCTCTAATTGTGAAAGAACGTCAGAATAAAGTTTCTATGGTAGAAGCAGAAAAATTTATCAAAGCCGTTTGGTCTATCAAACGAAAAAATAAGGTGAAAGAGGCTATGGTTGTTTATATCGCGGCAAATGGTTTCTCCGACAATGCCAGTACTTATTTGAAAAAATATGGAGTAGAAGTAGGAACTCCTGATTTTTTTGGTGTTTGATTTAAGAGATTTTTTTGTCTTTCTGAGCCTGGGGAATGTTTTTTGTCGAAGATGTGTTCAGATGATTTGCAATGACCGCGTCTAGCTTATGGAAGCTTCCCAGCGCAATTTAATATCAGAAGAAGATGAGAGGCCCTGGCCTTCAAGCCGTGAAAAAAGTAAGAAAAAAAGAATGACCATTCCTACTTTTTTCATGTTTTTTCTTTCTTATCTAACACAAAAACGCACTAAACCACTTAAAAAAATGGTTAGAGCAAAAAGAGAAAGACTAGAAGGTTCCGGGACAGCATTACCTGTGAAAGCAAGGTGATCAAATTGAACTCGCTCCGTGCTGTTACTTATATCAATGGCAATAGAATCGATCGTTTCTCCTTGCTCAGCATCAATTCGAACATAGACATTGCGAGCAAAGCCACCAGGGCCTGAGTTTATAACTTGTTCGAAACCAGGCATATCCGTTTGGTTAAAAAGAGCAACGACTACTCCATTAACCAGTAAGCTGTGATTGAGACGATCGAACTCACCTACCCCAATTCCTACAGAATCCACCCCTTGTGAAAAATGAAAAGTCACTATGTTAGCGGTAGGAGGACCATAGTTGTTGTTAATATCA
This sequence comes from Planctomycetota bacterium, assembly GCA_029260735.1. Taxonomy (GTDB): domain Bacteria; phylum Planctomycetota; class Uabimicrobiia; order Uabimicrobiales; family Uabimicrobiaceae; genus JAJDCR01. The sequence goes on along the minus strand of JAJDCR010000140.1, from coordinate 47,411 downwards.
TTGGAGAGGATATGGCTTCCGTCCCACTCTGTATTAAAAGGAGTTAAGTGAACTTGAGGGATAGAGGTTTGTAGTGCGCCAGGTGAAGTAGAGTACTCAATAGCTAAGTTATCAACTAAAGTAGTGTCTTCAAAATCTTCTATGGTGTAACCTGTGATTCCTAGAGCAGCATCCATTGCGGGAGTATCATTTGGGTTATAAAGAGAAGGAGAAAAATCTGTAATTGTAAAGGCCGAGGCAAAAGGAACAAAAATAAAGAGAAAGATTAGAAGAAGTCTTTGATTCATCACAAGCTCCCTTACCTGGCTACTAGAACAAAGTCCAGAATTTGAACCACAGGATTAAAAATAATAATAATTACTATAATTGTACGAGGAAATGGAAAGCAATGCAACAAGAAGAATTTCTTTTTTCGGGGAACAAAGTAAAACCAAAAGAAAACCCCTGCTATGAAATTTTATAGCAGGGGTTTTCTTTTGGTTTTAGTAGTCAAGTTAGGTGATTTTTCTTACCATATAGCGGTAACTTGGACAAACCATCCTTGCTCGGTACCATCAACTCCGTTATCATTTTTAGGACTGTTCACGTCAGAACGATCCGTGTCAACAAGAATCCAGTTTGTATTAATGGCGATGTGGCGATTAAAAGCATAGCCTAAACCTGCTGTGTAAACTAATACAGTTTGGCCTTCGATTCCCTGGGTAGCTCCTCCACCGTTAGAGTCATCTAGGTCAGTGTAAGAGAACTTAACCAAACCAATTAAGCCAGAGCCATCGTCTTCTCCGGTCAAGTTATGTTTGTAGGCAACCCCTAGGTAACCACCGTGCCCATAAAGTCTGCGTAGGCCGGCAGCTTGAGATCGTTCCCACTCTGAATACATGTACTCACCTTCAATGCGCCAAGGGCCAACTCGGTAGGTACCTCCTACATCAAAAGCGGTTCTCCAACCTTGGGCACCATCGTCGTTGGCGACGTTGGCATCTCCAAAGAGTCGTCGTCCCCAAGGAGTTTTAATCGAAGCCGATCCAAAAGCTCCATTTTCTTTTAAGTTATTGTCGTTAGCACGGAGAAAACCAGCGTGAAGAAAGCTTTTGTTGTTGACGCTTTTCTTTAAGTAGAAAAAACGCATTTGACCAGCAAAAAGAAATTGATCCGTTTGATTGATTTTAGCTTGGCCTTCTCCGTTGTGAACACTTAGTTTATACTCTAAAACATCGCGCATGGTTCCTAAAAGCATAAAACCAGGATCGCGCCCATGACCCCAAGAGAGAATAAAAGGCTCCGCGAAAATTGAAAAACGCTGATGCTGTCCGTATTGCCCTTCTATGGTAAAAGGCACATGGGTATTTCCAGCTCGGACGTTAAATTCAGGGATTCCAGTGTACTGAATGAAAGCATCGCGCACTTCGGGTTCAAATTTATTGCCATTCTGGAAAAATCCATCATTTCCTCCAAAAACTCCGACTAAGTCGAATTGAAGGCGAACCCACCATTGCTGATAGAAAAACATATCAAAAGTTAAGAACATACCATTGACAAAAAAACTATTGTTATCTTTGGTATCGTTTTCAAAAAAACCTACACCAAATTGAATGTAGCCTGTCATTTTGAGTTCAAAATTTCCATCTGCGCTACGAATGAAGAAACCTCTATCATAGCCAGCTGAAACTCCAAAATCTTCTTGGATACTTTCTTGGCTCAAATATTCCTTAACTAGTTTTTCGGTATACTCGCGGGTGCTTTCTTCGCTTTCTCCCAGTTGATCTTCCAGTTCATCGATTCTATTTTGTTGTTGCTTTACCAAGTCTTCCAATAGTTGCAAACGCTTTTCCTGATCGTTGTTTAGCTTTGTATCTTGTGCTAAAACAAAGCAGGGAAGCGATATTGAAAGGATTAAGAGAAAAAACAGAGTTTGTCTCATAGTTTATACTTCCTTATAGTTAAGAGCTCAAATTAACGACCTTACACCACTCTTATCTTATTTATGAGTTTGTATGACAACATAATAAGACATTCGCATGCGATTATATTTTTACAATTCCTTTTTGTCAACTATAAGAAGAAAGAAAATAAAAAAATATATTAACAATCTTTGTTTATCAAAAGTAAGTTGAATCTGGGTAGGAAAAATGGCATAATAGAATTTTGCGATAGATTGCATGCAACAATTCTGATTAAGGACCCGATTATGAAAATGCAAATTTTTGTTTTAGTTACCATTATTCTTTTTTCAACGTTTGGCTTTGCCCAGAGTAGTGAACCATACCAATGGAATAACCAAGTCCCCGAGAAAAAACCCTCTCCTGATAATGATAACGGCAAACTTATTTTATTCGATGTTTCTCATGGAGGAACAACAGGTAATAGTGACTGGGTTATAGATGGTGGTTTCTCTGATTTTGCTGATGACTTGGCAAAAGCGGGTTACACTGTTAGAGAATATAGGGGTGTTGACAAAAATAATGATGGAATTATACGTTTTTTTGATGATCGCAAAACAGAGAACATCGATAAAAATGAAGCCATTATTACCTATGAAGCCATTAAACACGCAAATGTTTTTGTTTTATCAGAAACAAATCGACCGTTTACCCTAGCAGAACAGGAAGCTCTCAAGAAATTTGTCGATTCAGGCAAAGGAATATTTTTTATTTCCGATCATTACAATGCTGACCGCAACCTGAACACCTGGGATTCGACAGAAGTATTCAATGGCTATAATCGATCTGATCTAGCTAAGTATAATTTACAAGGCATCTATGGCGACCTTCGAAATCCCAAAAGCCCTTATTTAGGTTGGTTGGCAGAAAACTTCGGGGTTCGATTTCGTTTTAACGCCATCGATTGCAAATCAGGTGTGACAGATATCGTAGCTCCGGAAGAATCCGAGGGGCTAACTTTAGGAGTTAAGCCTCTCTTGATCGCTGCTGGTGGTACGGTTGCCATTACCGATTATAAAATGGCAAAAGGTATCGTTTATCTAGGATCAAATGACCCGGTTAAAAAATGGGGACATGCGACAGATAAAGGACTTTATTTTGGTGGTCGCAATGAAGGACCTTTTGTTGCGATTTCTAAACCAAGTAACGGTAAAGCGGCCTTTATTGGCGACTCTTCTCCTATTGAAGATAGCTCTCCTCGCTATGAAAGAGAAGATAGCGGGAGCCGTAAAAAAACTCATCCCGGCTGGAAAAGCAAAGGCACTGCCAACGTAATTTCTTTGAGCATTATCAAGTGGTTATCTACTCCCGAATCTTACGTCGGTTTTGGCAGTGCAGAACATCCTGCTGGCGAGGTCACTCCTGAGCCAATGGCGACAACGGAGATGACTGACCCAGACAACGGTAAACCTTGGACCCAACCTAGTGGTAGCTATGATCCTTGGAATACCGATACTTTTGCTAAGGGCTCTTACGGTGCTCCTTTTGCTAAAGGTGGTAGTGGTCCTATTGGCGGAGAAATCAGCGTATCTGATTTTTTAACCAAAGCCAATGCCCAAAACGTAAAAGTTGTTGGGATTATCTCGGCCGAACTTAACAAAGAATTTGGTTTGCAACTAGCTGACGAAAATCAACTAGACAAAACCATCTCGATCAAAATACCTTCGCATTTACGTGACACCTATAGCCCCCGTCTCAATCCTAGTATTGTAGGGACCAAAGTCCTTATCTCTGGTAGCGTTGGTAGCTATATGGGACAAAAAGGCATAAAGTCCGTTTCTGATATTGTGAAGAAGTAGCTGTTTGAAAAAAAGGGGGATTCATCTCCCCCTTCTTTAAGAGAATCCCACCGAAAATAATACCTCGCCAGATTTTATAGAGAAAATCTATATCACCATACTCCCGCGGACAACTAAAAAAAACCTTGCTCGTAAGCACTTGATAAAGAAAATTCCGTAACTTTGGTTTTATAAAAAACAGTCCCAAAATCTCTCGTATTTTAGCAGGCGTAACGGACAACCACGAGGGCCTTTGCAGGCGGCCCTCGTAGTTGTCCCTACAGGATGACTACGCGATAGAAAATAACTTGTAGGCTGTACGGCTGGTATTAATCAATTAATTTATTTGAATTCGTTCCTGCAATGTATGTAGGGACAACTACGAAGGCCGTCCGCAAGGACCCTCGTGGTTTTCCGTTACGCCTGCTAAAACCTAGCCATTAAAAAACCTAATCTTCGGCTTTTTAATGGCTAGGGAACAAAATCCCCCTCATGCTCTCCCTAACTGATACGCTAGAATCATAAAAAATAGGCTGGTCACAATCCAAAATAGGGCGTTTTTTCTACGGTAACTTAAATAGCATAGGGGAGCTAGAGCACCCATTTCAATAAAAAGGTTACGGTAAAAGTAGTAGTTATAAAAACTTAATTTCCCTGCACTAGGCAAAATACCAAAGGGTAATAAGAATACGTCGTTGGTAAATAACCAAAAAAGTGGCAACGGTTTAACTCCTACCAACAAATCTAAAGCTAAGTGAGACAAACCAACTAACAGGACTTGCAAAGAACGTCTGAAGAAGAGTTCTCCTTGGTATTTTAAAAACTTAAGCATAATGATGCTGAGTGAGGGAATTAATAGAGAAGCAAATATGGAATGGGTATAGCGCACAGAGTAGTTGGGAAAGTTTATAATGTAATCCATATCTGGCGCCGAAGCGACAAATACTAGCCAACACAGCCAATATTTTTTTTCATGAGTAGTTGTACTTGATGAGGGTTTTTCTGTAAGATTATAGATAGAAATAGCGACGAGGGTATGGCCAACGCAAAATGACATCTTTTTCTTTCCTTTGCTTTTTTCTGTGCCGCGAAGCGGCAATATGTTACAGCCATGGGTTTCAACCCTTACTTTTATACACATAATTTTTGTGACTTGTTGCTCACCCGAAGGTCGTAAAAGAAAATGGAAAGAAGAAAAGAGTTTCACGCAAAGACGCAAAGATCGAAATGGTAGACAAAATTCATACGGGGGATACCGATACTAGCGCATGTGTACTATGGACAGAATCTGAATTAATTTGCAAAACAATTGTTGAAGTTACTTGGAATCTTATCTTCCCAAGTAACGCCTAGAAAAATAACGCTTCTTATTAGGAGGAGTTTGGCTTTCTCAGTCCCACAAACGGTGAGGCAAGGTGTATTTCTCGGTGTCTAAAGTTTCCAGTACCTTATAGCCAAAGAGAGTTTGGGTGAAGCGGCGAGGGTATTGGGGGAGAAGGTACTCAATGGCCGCTCCAGAAATGTCATGGCGAAAGTTGTAGGAGGAGGGGTGTTTCCAGTCTTTCTTGGGTAGTCCTAGGCGCATCCAGTGAGGAATGAAATTTGTCGTCGATTTAGGGGAGTGGTGAATGCTCCAAAGTCGGATTCCTTTTTCTCCTCCGGCCGAGGCGAGGAGGTTTCCTTGAGAATGGAAGGCGAGGGCGGTTGTTTTTTCGTGGTGGCTAGAGAGTCTTTGTAATTCTAAGCCCGTTTGGATATCCCAGAGAATGATATCTTGGTCATTGGCGGCGGAGACAAGAAGATCACCTTGGGGATGAAAAGCAATAGCCGTGACGTAGCTTTGGTGCCCTCGAAGAGTCTGGAGTTTTTCGTGGGTTTGAATATCCCATAGAACTATCGTTTGGTCTCGGGAGCAAGAAGCGAGAATTCTTCCTTGAGGATGAAAGGCAATTTTATAAACACTGTCTTGGTGGGCAATAAACTTAGCTAGTTCTTGTCCACTTTCTGTGTTCCATAATCGAATACTGTTATCGCGTGAGCCTGTCGCCAAAATTTTTCCTTGGGGGTGAAAGGCTACGCACCAAACGTTATCGGTATGATTCTCTAAGCGACGGAGATTTTTTTGGCTTGCTATGTCCCAAATGACAACGGTTTTATCTCGGGAAGCGGAGGCAATTTTTTTTCCGTCTGGGCTGAAGGCGATGTCCCAAATAAGATTGCTATGGCCTTTTAAAGATAGGGGCTGACTTGCTGGGGTTTTTGTTATATTACTCCATAGATAAAGAGCTTTACTTCCTGCAGCTGCAATGGTCTTGCCATCGGGACTATAGCGAACAGCCCATAAACGGTCACTGGCCGAAGGGAGAGTGGCCGTAAGTTTTTTGGATTTTATATCCCAAAGTTGAACTTGCTGTTCTTGGTCTACAGAAACGAGGCTATTCTCTTGGGGATGAAAGTCAATAAAGACAGCGGACTGAGAGTCGGAGATGTTTTTTTCTTCTTGGGTTAATCCTAGTTTCCATAGACGGACGGTTTGGTCCTGGGAGCCAGAAGCTAAGAGAGGCTCACTAGGATGGAAAGCTAGAGCTGTTACGGGTTTTGAGTGTCCAGAGAAAGCCATGCTTTTTTGTTGGGTCTTTAAATCCCAGAGTTGCACTTGAGAACTTCCCGAAGCGAGCCAATCTCCGGTAGGGTCTATCGCCAATGATAGGACCGAAGCTTGTTCTAGAAGTAGTCCTTTCTCGGTACCTTTCTTTGTGTCCCATATTCGAATGGTTTGGTCTTGAGAACAAGAGAAGAGAATGTTTTCTGAAGGATGGAATGCTAAACCTGTTACGGGCCCACTATGTCCTTCTAGAACTATTACTTTAGCGGCTACTTTTTCAAGAGAGTCTAGTTTCCAAAGACGAATGGTTCGGTCAAAAGAAGCGGAAGCCAATAAACTCTCATCGGGACTAAAGGCTAGTTTGCTTACTTTGCCTCGATGTCCTTCTAAAATAGCTTTGTTTTTTCCTTCTGGGCTTTCTATTTCGAAGAGGTAAATTTTCCGGTCATGGCCTGTCGTTGCTAAAAGACCAGAGCGGGGAGCTATAGCTATATCATAGGATTTATCTGGCAAAGTCAGAATGTTTTTTTCTTGCTTCTTTTGAGGGTTCCAGCTTTTGAGTTTTTTTTCTGTTGTGCTGTAAAGGAAAGAACCATCCGCGAGTCCTATAATTCCCATAGTACGAGAAAGTTTTTTTGTCAAAAAAACTCTTTCTCCATTTTCGACATCCCATAAAAAAACTTGTTGGTCAAAGCCAAGAGAGGCTAAGATTTCTCCTTGGGCCTGGAAAACTAAGTTAGTAATGGCTTGGGTATGACCAGAAATTTTTCCTCTCCGTCCAGAAGTATTTGAATCCGTTATGTCCCAGACCTGGATGGAGTTATCACTCGCAAGTAAGGCCACTACTCCTTTCTTAGAAGAAAAAGCAAAAGACTTAACCGATTCCCTTGCTTGAAGTTTTGACGAAATCATTTCTCCTTTTAGGCTCCAAAAGCGTATGCTCTTGTCCGAGGAAGCAGAAACTAGAGATTGGCTGTTTGGAGTAAAAGAAATCATGCTGATATAATCTAAATGGGCTTGCCACTCAAGAGGAGACTTTTTCAGATGATCATCTCCTAGAAAAATTTTTCCGCTTCCACTGGCCCAAGCTAATTTTTTCCCATCGGAGCTAAAACTTACACTACTCAAAGAAGCTTCCCCCTGCCAATCTTTGAGTAGTTGACCTGTTTGGACATCCCAAAGCCGTATACTCTTGTCTAGAGAAACAGAGGCCAGAGTATGCCCATGAGGATGAAAAGCCAAGGCGTTGACCACCGATTGATGGCCTGAGAATCGCTGCAAAATTTGCCCATTTTCGGCATTCCAAAGAAGAATGTCCCGATCTAGGGAAAGGGAAGCAATTATTTTTTTTGACGGATGAAAAACGACAGAGGTTACCCGGCTCGTGTGTTCGCTAAAAATAAGATCTTCTCTTTCTTTAGGAGTGCTCAAGCTTTGTACTCTTACTGTTTTGTCTTCCGAAGCAGAAGCTAAGTACTTTCCATCAGCAGAGAAAGAAAAATCTAAAACGGCTTCTTTGTGTCCGGGCAAATAAAAGTTAAAATATCCATTTTTGGGATTCCAAAAGCCGATATCTCCGTTTTTTAAACCAACAGCTAGAGATTTGCCATCGGGAGTAAATCCGAGGCACTGCGAGTTCTCTCCGAAAGGCTCTGTTTCCCAAAGCATTCCATCTCCTTTCAGAGAAACTTGGATCAGTCCTTGGGCCTCTTCGATGAGTTTTTTCGCTCGGGCCTCTTTGAGGTCATTTAGAAAATCCCAAGCCGCTCCCGAAAGAGCTCCGCATTTTCTCCACTCTTTTCTTCGGGCAGCTTCTTTCGCTTTCGCTAAGGATATTTTTCCCAGCTTCAGCATCGCTTCCATTCTCTCATGAGCAAAACGCTTTGCTTGTTGATGAGATTTTTGTTCAGCTTCTTGGGCAAGCTCTCTTAAATCTTCTGCTACACGCCACTGAACAAAAGAAAAAATCCCTCCGGCCACAATAGAGAAAAGAATCAAAGCGATAGAAAGAGCCCACCTCTTATGCCGACTAATAAATTTACGAAAATGGGTAAAGGCAGTCGCAGGACGAGCGATAATAGGACGGTTCTCTTGAAAATTTTCAAGGTCTTGGGCTAAAATTGCTGCTGTGGGGTAACGACGGAGGGGGTCTTTTTCTATCGCTTTGAGAATGATAGCTTCTAGCTCTAAAGGCACTTGGGGGTTTATGTGGTGGGGAGGAGTCGGTTCTTCATTAAAAATACGGTGGAGAATCTTTAAATAAGTTTCTCCTGAAAAAGGAGTTTGTCCTGTGCACGCTTCGTATAGAATAATTCCCAAAGCATAAACATCTGTGCGGTGATCGATATTGGGGCTACCATTGGCTTGCTCGGGTGACATATAGGCAGGAGTTCCCATCCTCTCCCCTGTCTGACTAAGACCGTCATCATCGTGCATGAGCTTGGCTAAGCCGAAGTCCATAATTTTGGGCTCTCGGTTTTTATCCAGCATAATGTTCGCAGGTTTCAAATCTCGATGAACAATTCCTTGGGTATGAGCGTAGTCGACCGCTTGGCTAATTTTAATCATAAGAGCGACGATTTTAGAAAAAGAAGGCTTTTCTTTACTTAAGACTTGGCTCAAAGAAGGGCCGTTGATAAAGTCCATCGTAAAAAAATTGCGTTCATCAAAATTACCAATATCGTGAACAGAAACTATATTGACATGATGGAGTTTGGCTGTTGCCTTGGCTTCTCGTAAGAAACGCTGAATTTTTTCGGGACGACCAGCTCCTCCATCCAGGAGTAATTTTAAAGCGACTTCTCTTTCTAAGTTTGGGTCATAGACTTTATAAACCTGTCCCATGCCCCCTCGCCCGATCTCTTGGATAATCTTATAGCGAGCAAAGGTCTCGTCTGCTTGGATTTTTTTTCGTTTAACAGGAAGAGACAAGAGCAAATCAACGGTATTATCTTTGCTAAAATTCTCACTGTCCTCTTCGTTGCTATCATTTTCGTCCGATGATTCTAAAATAGTTTGGCCAGTAGAAGGGCCTACCAGGAGAGTGGCGGTGGTTTTTTCATCGCTTTCTAAAATAGTCTCGTCCCTAGGAGAAGAGAGAGGTTCTAGAAACTCTGCCGGAGAGTCTTTCCTCTCTTCGGTAAAAATCATATCCTCTTCGTCTTGGTAGTCTAATATGCAAGTGGCATCTGCGGGATTAAAGAGCTCTCCCTCTTTAGATAAAGAGGATAAAGAGGACGAAGAAGACAAGCCTTTCTCTTTGGAAGGCCCCATTTTTTCCAAAATTTTCTGGGCTTTAGGTTGCTGGGGATCTAATTCTAAAGCTTTCTCAAAAGACTTCCGAGCTTTCTCATTTTTCTCTAGCTTCAAAAAAACCATCCCCTTCTTCGCATAAAGCGAAGCGGTCTCTTCTCGCTCTAACAGTTTTTTCACTGCATTTAAAGCCCGTACCCAGTCATGTTTTCGGGCATAGTAGTTGTATGCTTGCTTGAGTTTTTTTTCGGAAGGCTGTTTCATTTTTCTTAGCTTTAGAAAAAAAGTGTTTTTAAAAAGAGAAATATCTCGTAAATTAGGGCGTGTCCTCATTCAGCTTTTTTGCAATGTTTTGTATAATTAGAGATATAACTTTTGATTCTAATTATAGTTGCATAACGTAGTGGGCTGAATGAGAACACGCCCTTACGGTAAAATCCAAAATCGAGAAATTGAAAAAACAAAATTTAAATTCTTCATCTTCCTAACTCATTAAGAGCTAAAAAGAGCGTAAATATCAGTTATAAAAAAGTGGGGGAAAAATTCTTTTTTTTATAATGGAATATATATAATAGACAAATGATGAATTTTATGCAAGATTTCGTCTGCTTATTTCACTTCTAGAAATTAACTAAGAAAAGAATATCGAGAAAAAGTAGTATGAAAAATAACAAACTCTCTTTGGGAAAATTGCTCCTGAATCCTTGGTTTATTATTCCGGTTGTTTTTCTCTTGGGGCGCTCTTTAGCTATCATAGGGCACTATTTGTTAAAAACTCCTTTTGGATCTAAAATTACCGAGAATGTAGGGATCTTTTTTCCCTTTGCTCTGGCAGCTGAACTGAGTATCATTTTGGGGGCTATCGTTTGCTTTCGTGTTCTTGGTCATTTTTTGTCTTCTTCTTGCCAAGTTGGCCAAAGAAAATGGCTTATATCGGGCCTTATTATTTCTCTAGGTGTTTTTTCTGTTCTCTCTCAAATTGATTTAGAGCTTAAGCGTTGGATGGGGATACGTCTTAACTTTACTTGGCTAGAAAAGAGCTTTTTGCTGACAACCCACGACCAGGATTTGACCGGGAAAATTTTAGGATCTGATCTTTTTGGAGTTGCTTGGGCGAGCGTTTGTTGCCTTGGTCCGATTTTTTTATCTTTTTTCCTATGGAAAAAATACTCGTTTCAAAAAGAACTCTCTCAGAGAGCAACCAGTGTTCTTGTTTTCACTTGGGCTAGTTTGGCTTTCCTTCCTCTGTGGGCAAATCCTTCGGATTCTGTTTGGCGGCAAGTGCGTCCGGTTCCTTATCAGTTTGTAGAAGAAGTTTATCAGAGCTATTTCCAAAGGCCGCAGGTTTCGGAAGAAGGTTTGCGACTTCTCCGTGAACATGTCCAGCAGAGTCAAGTAAGGACTTCCTACCCTTTGTGGCAAGTGTATCCTCAAGAAAAAGAAAGTATTGCTGAGTTTCGAAAAAAATCTCTTTCCGAAAAACCCGACATTTTTATTTTTGTGGTGGAGTCTTTTCGATCTTGGGTAGTCGACTTTCGCGACTCTCGAGTAGAAAAAATTGCTCCCAATTTATTCCAGCTTTGGCAAGAAAGAGGTAGAGTCTACCCGCGTTTTCACTCCAATGGTTACCCTTCGGCCGAGGGAATCATGAGCTTGCATTTAGGCCTGTGGAGCCATCCGCATAGGATAATTCTCCATGAAAATGTTGCTATGCACAGCCGGTCTTTTAGTGAAATTCTTCAACTTATGGGCTATCATCGAACTTTTTTGTTAGGAGCAGAGCCTACCTTTGATAACCTTCCTCCTTGGTTAAAAAAATGGTATGACCATTGGGAATACGATCCTTTGATTAATAACGACGAGCTATTAGCCCGAAGGTTTATCGAACTATACGAAAAAATGCCAACTGATCAGCCAAAATTAATGACTCTCGCGACTGTATCTACTCATAAACCTTACACGCTTCCTCCCAGTGAAGGAGAACATCCGGAGGATTTGCAGGAAGCCTACATTCGGGCTATCCGCTACCTTGATCGTTCTTTGGGAACTATCATTGACCATCTAAGAAAATCTCCTCGGTGGAAGCAAACGATTATTATTTGCACAGGAGACCACTCCCAGCCAACGGAAGAATATTTTCAGTACCGAGAAGAGATTGGTCTTCCTAATATTGGGCACACTTGGATTCCTCTCCTTCTTGCTGCTCCTTATTTTTCGGGAGAAGAGCTGGATCTTCGCTCTTCTTCTCATGTCGATATCCCCCCGACAATATTAGATATTCTAAAAATCAAAGCATCTCACCATTTTTTGGGGCATAGCTTGCTCTCTGCAGAAGAAAATTCGAGTGCCTACTCTATATTTTTTCGAGGTATAGGAATTAGCCAAGAAAATTTTCGCTACCAAATTCGCTTAGATGATCCTCGTTTTGCTCATAAGTACCAATATGATTTTTCTTCTGAAAAAGGAGAAGGCTTACCTTCGAGAAAAAAATTAAAAAAATTGGCTTGGACAGAGGAAGAAAAAGAGAAAATGAAAACCACAAGAACTATGTTCGAGAGCTATTCTTATATTTTAGACAACGATTTAATTAGACCGAGGGAGAAGTAGATTAAGACTTGTATTTTTGCCCCTAGGAATATATAATTTATAATACCAATAAGAATTGTAGAATTTACCTGATGACCTTGAGAGCCTGTTATAACAGACTCTGAGTCATCTCTTACCAGATACCTCCCTCCTTGTTTTGTTTGGTGAGAAACCAAAAGTTTTTGGACATTTTAGTTTAGAAATTTTGATTCCCCGCTTTATGCAAAAGAAAGAGAAAGGTCTCTCTGCTTTTTTTAGGAAAGGCAATATTATGGGAACCGAGACGATTACCCCTGAGGGAACCGATCAGGCCTCTCAAGTTAAGTCTTTTGATTACTCCTTAGGAAATGGTGGATTTTTAACTTCTCCTTGTCCTCCAGGGAAGGTTTTCACCAAAGAACAGCTCAATGATGAGCAAATTGAAATTGGAAAGACGGCGTACAATTTTTGTATTAATAAAGTTGTCCCAATGGAAGATAAAATCAACGAAAAAGCCTGCGATGAGAATGGCGAACCTTTCATGGTTAAGCTCTTTCAGGAAGCAGGAGAGTTGGGTCTTCTAGCCATTGGTATTCCCGAAAAATATGAAGGCATGGAAATGGATCTGGCGACCAATATGCACATGGTAGAAAGACTCTCTACCCATGCTAGCGGATTTGCCAACACGGTTTTGCCGCATATTGGAATTGGCACTATGCCAATCTTACTTTTTGGGAACGAAGAACAAAAAGCAAAATACTTATCTAAGTTAGCCAGTGGTGAGTGGTTAGGTTGCTATGCTCTAACTGAGCCTGGAAGTGGTTCTGATGCTCTCAGCGGTCGCACCGAAGCAGAGTTGGACGGAGACCACTATGTTCTCAATGGAGCCAAGCAGTTTATTACCAACGGAGCTTGGGCCCAAGTAGCCACCGTGTTTACCCGCATTGAAGGGAAGTACTCTGCTCTTATCGTTGAACTCGACTGGCCGGGAGTTACCCGTGGAATTGAAGAAAAGAAGATGGGAATCCAAGGATCTTCTGCAACGGCGCTCATCTTTGAAGACGTCAAAGTCCCAAAAGAAAACCTTTTGGGCAAAATCGGAGATGCCGCAAACATCGCTTTGAACATTCTAAATTTAGGACGTTTAGAGCTGGGATTTGGTTGCCAAGGACCTTGTAAACGACTTGTTGATGATGCGATTAAGTACGGCCGAGATCGTAAGCAGTTTGGGCGTTCGATACTTGATTTTGATATGCAAAAAGCCCGCCTTGCTGATATGGTGGCTCGCTGCTATCAAGTAGATGCCATAAATTACAGGACTGTTGCTCCTATTGATCAAAAAATGGAAAGCCGCCCTTCTCATTCTGATTACTCCAAGCACATAATCTCCTCTATCCGCTCTTATGCGATGGAAGTTTCTATTTGCAAAGTTTTTGCTTCAGAAGCTCTTTATGAAAACGGAGAGAATTGCATTAAGCTATTTGGTGGATACGGTTATATCAAAGAGTATAAAGTGGAAGAGACCTTTCGCGATAGCTTTATCAATATGATTTACGAAGGAACTAACGATATCAATCGTTTGGTCATTTTTGACTTCCTTGTTCGCAATATATACGGCGGAGGTATTCCTTACCGTGAATTTATTGAAGAAGTAGAAAGCTCCCTGCGTTCTCGTCAATTTAGCTACCCTGTCGATGACTCCATTTTACTCCGAGAAAAAGAATGTCTTTATGCGGCAAAGTATATCGCAGCTTATCTCGTTCAGCGAGCCATTCTTCATTATGGAAAAGATATATCTCACCAACAGCAGGCGATCCAAGCTCTTTCTGATATAATGATAGATCTTTATGTGATGGACTCTGTTCTGGCTCGAGTTCACTATCAAATCGACACCAATGGAAAAAATGAGAGTAAAGCAGAAGTAGCGATTGCTCAAATCACTGTTGCTAGTAAGCTAAGTAACATTAGACGTTTAGCTCAAGATCTTCTTCCTGACATAACAGAAAAATATCAATATAGCAAAACCCTAGAAAAGCTAAGTTGGCTAATTGAGCAAACTCATTACCAACAACACATTTTTCCTCTCAAACGATTGATTGCAGATACTGTTATTGAGAAAGAAAAATACTGCTTCTAACATCGATAGAGAACACATACCAAAAAAATGGTTGGAAACACTATAGTCTCCAACCATTTTTCTAAGCATCAAAAAGCCTGAGATATCCAAAAGGGAACCAATCAAGATTTATGGGATATCTGAAGGGAACCTATGAAAATTTTATTCGGAGATAATATTTAATGGAAATTAGAAATGTTGGAATCGTTGATTTTGCCAGGTCGCCTATCAGCAAAGCCAAAGGAGGGGCACTAAACAAGCTATCTTCTTTAGAAATCTCTAGCCAAGTCATAAAAAAGATGATGGAGCGTAATCCCCAAGTTCCTCAGGAAAAAATCGAATTGCTCGCCGCAGGATGTGCTTTCCCCGAAGCGGAAAATGGCTTCAATATTGGCCGTGCTTTAGTGGTTAAGGCTGGTCTTCCCCTTTCTGTTGCCGGAATTACTGTTAACCAATTTTGCGCTTCTTCGCAACAAAGTCTTATGGTTGTTGCGGATGCCCTCGCTGTAGGCAAGGGAGATATTGGAATTGCGGTAGGACTAGAGCACATGGTACGAGTTCCTATGGGAGGTTTTAACCCTTCTCTAGATAAAGAACTGAATGAAAAAGATTTTTATATAAACATGGGGATTACCGCAGAAAACTTAGCCAAAGATTTAGATATATCACGCGAAGACCAAGAGGATTTTGCTATTGCTAGTCATAAGAAAGCTCTGGCGGCTTGGGAAGGCGGAATCTTTTCGCGGGAGGTCATTCCTATTGATCTAGGTGATGGAAAAACCTTTACCCAAGATGAATGTCCCCGAGAACCAGATGTCGAAAAACTCAAGTCTTTGAAGCCCGCTTTTGACGTTGCTGGCACTATTACGGCAGCGACATCTTCTCCTATCACTACAGGTTCGGCAGCGATTCTTCTTATGACGGAAGACAAAGCCAACGAGCTTGGTATTCCTCTGCGAGCGATTATTCGAAGCACAGCCGTTGCCGGTTGCGATTACACCCGTATGGGAATGGGACCTTTACCTGCTTCGGAAAAAGCTTTGCAAAGAGCAGGCTTGAGCATGGATGAGATGGATGTTATTGAGCTCAATGAAGCTTTTGCGGCTCAATCTCTCTATGTTATTCGTAAAGGCGGTTGGGCTTTGGAAAAAGTGAATAAATTTGGTGGTGCAATTGCTCTAGGACATCCCTTGGGAATGTCGGGAGCTCGTATTATTGGAACAGCCATTACAGCCCTAGAGAAAGAAAATGGAAAATATGCAATTGCCACTCTCTGCGTAGGCGGCGGACAAGGCGCAGCTACAGTTCTAGAGAGGAAGTAACCATGAAAGAAATCAACCACGTTGCGGTTATTGGCAGCGGAATTATGGGCTCGGGCATCGCCGCTTTTTTTGCTAACCAGGGAATTACGGCTGATCTTTATGATGTAGAGCTAAAAATTGCTGCTGGCAATCTAAGCAAAATGGCCAGCCCTAAAGCAAAAATTCCTCTTTTGTACACCCCTCGTTTTGGCAAGAGAATTACCCCTCGGGCCAATGAGGAAATGGCAGAGAATTTAGCAAAAGCGGATTTAATCATCGAAGCTATTCCGGAAAAAATGGAATGGAAACAAGAGCTTTTTCAAAAAATTGACCAATATCGTAAGAACGACACCATCATTGCTAGTAATACTTCTGGTCTATCGATTAACCGCATGATCGGAGGGGTTTCTGAAAATATGCAAGAGCATTTTATCGGAACTCATTACTTTAACCCCGTTCGTTATTTGCCTTTGGTCGAATTGATTCCGGGGGGAAAGACCAAGCCTGAGCTGATTAGTTTTATGCAATCTCTCCTATCTCAAGCAGGAAAGAAATGTATCATCTGCCGAGATACTCCTAACTTTGTCGCCAATCGAGTCGGAATTTTTAGCTTAATGAAGACATTAGAGCTTATGCAAAAATATCGATTCGACGTAGAAACGGTTGATATGATAACCGGGACAACGATTGGGAACCCAAAAACAGCGACGATGAGACTTTCTGATATGGTTGGAATAGATACCATTATTCATGTTGCTCAAAACGTTTACGACAATTGCCCTGAAGATGAGAACCGCGATCTTTTTCAAACTCCCGAAATTTTTAAGCGCATGTTGGCCGATAACATGCTCGGAGAAAAAACGAGAAAGGGTTTCTACCAAAAAACCAAAAGCAAAGAAATTCTTGCTTTGAATTTGGAAACATGGGAGTACTCGAGTAAAAAGAATCCTCGCGATGATGTTGTTCGCGTCGCCAAGGAGCGACAAAGCGTCGCTGCGAGAATCCGTGCAATGGTAAATGGCAATAGTCCTATTAATAATTTTTGCCGGGAACTCCTTCTGAGCACAGGAGCTTACGCTCTCCATCGGCTCGGAGAAATTGCTGCGGATATTCCGACTATTGACAATGGTCTTAAGTGGGGCTTTAACCGAGAAGTTGGGCCCATAGAGACTCTCGACATAATTGGAGTAGAAGCTTCCATTGAATCTATGCGCAACCTGGGAATAAAAGTTCCTTCTGTCTTAGAAGATGTTGCTGCAAGTACCGGCCGAATTTACGATCAAAAAACCTCGACCATGACTTGTTTTCACCCAACCAGCAAATCTATGCAATCTTATGCCCGCGAAAAAGACTATGTTACGGTAGATGATTTGAAAAGAGCTGGGCACATTCTCCGAGAGAATCTCAGCGCTCGTCTTTTAGATATGGGAGATGGAGCTCTTTTACTTGAAATCGACTCGCGCATGGTTCCGAGCATGAACCCTATTGATGATTTTGTCATCTCTATGATTAAGCAAGCTTTTGAGGTTATTGAGAAAGATGGTTTTCGTTGTTTGATTATTGGAAACCAAGCTTCTAACTTCTGTGCGGGAGCAAATATTCAATTACTCTTAGAGCTTTGCAAGAAAAAAGAGTGGAAAAAGATTGAGGCAATGAGCAAATCTTTCCAAGATGCCAACATGGCTCTTTACCATGCTCCTTTTCCTGTTGTGACAGTTCCTCATGGAATGACTCTAGGAGGAGGAATGGAAGTGACCCTCGCAGGACACAAACGCGTGGCAACGGCAGAGCTTTACTGTGGGCTAGTCGAAGTTGGAGTTGGTCTTCTCCCTGGGGGAGCGGGCAACCTTCTTCTCTTACTCCAGTTTATCAATAGCATGAAAAAAATGAGGCCCGGTCCTGTTCCTGCTCCTCGACAAGCTTTGGAACTTATTGCCTACGGAGCTGTTTCCAGTTCAGCCTATGATGCCATTGAAAAAGGACTCCTCCTCAAAGATGACATTATCGTTCTAGACAAAGATGAGCAACTCAGTAAAGCGAAAGAACTTGCTCTTTCTATGGTCGAAGGCCACCAAGCGAGAGAAAAGCAAGAGCTTCTTTTGCCAGGGCATGGAACTTACTTAGTTATGGAAAATATGGTCAATGAACTTCTCGACACCCATCGAGTTCCCCCTCATGGAGCTCTTATTGCTAAGAAAATGGCCCATGTCTTAACCGGAGGAGAAAAAGCTTCTCCGGCTCAGCCTGTGAGTGAAGACTATGTTTTAGAGTTGGAAAGAGAAGCCTTTGTCGAACTCTGCTCGAATAAAAATAGCCAAGCTCGCATCGCCCATATGCTAAAGCACAAAAAACCGCTTATGAATTAGGGTGGTTTTAATATAGAGACAAGGCTTATCTAAAACCGTCCTTTTAACAATATGCGCCCTCGCATGACACAAAGGATTGTTTTAGATAAGCCCTATCTTTACTACGAAAAAATTCTTTCCCCAACCCCACACAGAACCGAGACCATTCTATGGAGCAAGATTATTCCTCATCACTAGAGTATTCCTGGGCCGCATGGCTCATTAACAAACCCATCACTGTTTTGATGATGTTTATTAGTATTTTGGTCACCGGGGCTATTTCATTTCAAAAAATTCCTCTTCAAATGCTCCCTTCGGGCTTTGATCCTCCTTATCTCAGTATTCGAGTTCCCTATGATAACGCGAATCCTGCTGATGTAGAGAGACAAATAACCCGCCCGATTGAAGACATGATTGGGACAATACCTGGAATATTGGAAACTAAATCCTCTTCCTCCGCAAATGGAACTAGGGTTCGGATTAAGTTTAGTAACTCCGTTAGTATGCCAGACGCCTATGCTCAATTGCAAGATCGAATGGAACGACTTAGGCCTGAATTTCCCGAAGATGTTCGCCGCTACACTATCCGAAAATTCAACTTCAATGACTTTCCTATTTTTTTTATCGGGGTTTATGCTCAAACAGAGGAGAGTAACCAAGAAACGGCTTTGGAAGAATGGATAGAGAATGCCGAACGGCTAAAAAGGATCTTTATTCCTCGTTTAGAACAAGAAGCAGGCATTGCCCAAGTCGAACTATTTGGTACCTATGCCAAGAAAATAGCGATCTATTTAGATCGATCCAAAGTCCAAAGTCACAATGTTAACGTCGGAAAACTGCTCAGTCGTTTACGAGCAACGAATACCGATTCAACAGGGGGAATAGTCGAACAACAAGGGCATAACTTTACCATCCGTTCTCTGGGGAAATTTAATAAGCTTTCGGAAATTCAGAACTATCCTGTCAATGAAACAATCAAGTTGAAAGATATTTCCTCCTTTATTGGCTATAGCAAAAGCTTAGATAGTTTCCGAGTTCGCATTAACGGGAAACCCGCTGTTTTTGTCGAGGTCTACAAAGAATCTGCGGCAAATACAGTTGATATTTGCCGACGAGTGAACCAACTCATGGAGCAACTTCAAAAGCAAGACCAAAGGTTTTCTAAGTACTCTTTTTCTATTTTACACGACGAAGGACAGTTGATTAGGGAGTCTCTTTTTACTTTAGGAGAAACCCTTTTCTGGGGGGCTCTCTTTGCTGTTATGATTCTTTTTTTCTTTTTGCGTAAAGTGAACATGACAGCACTAATCACTTTGTCGATTCCCTTTTCTTTGTTTATGAGCTTGATCGTTGTGCATTTTAATGGGAGTACCCTAAATCTACTTTCCTTAATGGGTTTTACTCTCGCCGTTGGGATGCTCTTAGATAATGCGGTCGTCGTTGTTGAAAATATCTACCGCTACATAGAGAAGGGGCTGTCTCCCCGAGAAGCGGCGGTGGTGGGAGTCGGGGAAGTCGGGCTTGCGATTTTTCTGGCCACTTCAACGACCCTAGTTGTTTTTTTACCCTTAATGGTTATGAACCCAGATGCCTCCTTTAAATTTTTTATGAGTGAAATGGGAGGAGCGGTTTGTTTCTCTTTGATCGCTTCTCTTTTTGCTGCCCTCGTTTTTATCCCTACGGTAGTTGTTTATGTCGAGCAGTACAAATCAAATAAAGCTCCCAAAGAAACTCCTGCCTGGAGCCTTTACTGCGAAAACCTTATTGACAAATCTCTTCTTCTCTACAGAAAATCTCTAACTTGGATTCTTTCCCATCGCTTTGAAACTATTTGCTTTATTCTTCTCCCTTTATTTTTTTCAACCTATCTCATCCATCAGAGTCTCGGTCGCACAGACCAAGGAAGCGGAGTCGAAAGATCTTTACGAATTCGCATTAGCTACCAAGATGTCAAAGATGTCTATAAAAATAGTGATGCTATGTATAAGCTAGAGCAGGTTATTTTAGCTAATAAGGAACGTTTGGAAGTAAAAAATATTCTAGCTCATTGCAATGACGACCGAGGGCGAATTCGTATTTGGCTAACGGACTTAGACCAAGCTATCCGCAGCACCCCGGAAATCACAAAAGAGCTGGAAAGTCTTCTTCCTGAACTTCCCGGAATTGAAATAAAGGGGAGCTGGGATAAAGGACGTGGCTCTGGTGGGGAAGGAGGAGATGTTCCCATTGTTATTCGCGGGGAAGATCCTCAAACCTTACGGGAGTTAGGCGAAAAAATACAAGATCTTCTCGTCGGAATGCCCGGAGTGGTTGAAGTGACTCCCGAAGAAGAAGACCAAGTTGAAGAAATTATCCTTTATCTCAATCGAGAGTTAACCCAAAAATACAAGGTTTCTCCTCGTGAAACCGCTCAGGTTATTTCTGGTGCTCTGCGTGGATCTCGCATCTCTGATTTTCAAGAGAAAGATCACGAAATCGAAATCACGATGCAATTCTCCAGCCAAGGACTAGAGAGCCTAGACAAACTCAAAGACTTGAGAATTTTTAATCTAGAAGAAGAGAGTTTACCTCTCCACAACATTGCCCATGCAGAAATCCGCAAGGGAGCGGATGCTATTCAGAAAACAGACCGCAAAATATCATACACTCTCAATGTTGTGACAGAGGAGGAGGATCTTCAAAAATTTGGAGCAGCGATTG
This sequence comes from Planctomycetota bacterium, assembly GCA_029260735.1. Classification (GTDB taxonomy): domain Bacteria; phylum Planctomycetota; class Uabimicrobiia; order Uabimicrobiales; family Uabimicrobiaceae; genus JAJDCR01. Next base: position 26,809 of record JAJDCR010000140.1, on the reverse strand, counting down.
ATGAACGTTTAGCGAGTGTTTCTCTTCCCCGAGGATACACAATCAATAAAGAAGGTCGTTTTGCCGATATGGAAAGTAGCGAAGCTGATTTTATGTTTGCTTTTCTTCTCGGAGTTACCTTTGTCTTTTTGCTAATGGGCTTTCTCTTTGAATCTCTCCTTTTACCCTTTTCGATCATTTTATCGATTCCCTTTGCCTTCATTGGAGTTTATTGGATCTTATATTTAACAAACACTGCGATGGGCATGATGTCTTTTTTGGGTTGCTTAGTTTTAGCAGGAGTAGTGGTGAATAACGGAATTGTTCTTGTCGATTATATCAATCGACTACGTAACGAAGGTATGGAGAGAAATGAGGCTATTTTAGAAGCAGGCCACGCCCGTTTTCGACCGATTTTGATGACTTCCTTAACCACCTTGATTGGGCTTTTACCGATGGCATTGGGAAATTCCGACTTTGTCGGGACACCTTACTTTCCTTTGGGGAGAACAGTTATTGGAGGACTGGGAATGTCTACTCTTCTGACTTTACTAATAGTGCCTGTGTTTTATACTTTTTTTGATGATTTACGGGATATTTTTTGGCGGGTGGCGGCGAGTGTTTTTCGCTCTTGAGGGGGTTGTTTGGTTGTTTGCAATTGCGAGGGAGCCAAAGCCCGACTACTGTTGAAATAAAGGATTTCTTTTGGTTTATGGTCGCGTAGCGACTGAGGGACGTAGCCAGGGCATTTATGCCCTGGAACAAGAGGAATAAACAATAGCGTGCCGTAGGTACGCAGGACATAACTCCCTTGGTACCTACGGCACCAGTTTATTTGTATCCTTTTATTTCCAGGGGTTAAAACCCCTGGCTACGTTCCCCCACTGCTCCGCAGTGAATACCTTCTCTACTCTTATTTCAACAGTAGTCGAGCCAAAGTCCTCCAGAGCATATATTACTAAAGGACGGTTTCTGGTCAGCCTACCCTTACTTAATCAACTGGAAGTTTTCCAATTGATTTTCGTTTAGCTCGGCGATGTAAATCTTACCTTCCATATCAAAGGCAATTTTTTTTCCACCGGGAGATAAACTAGGGCGCTGGGGCAAAAGCTTGATGCTGTTTTCATGGCTATGAGTTTTTTCATTTTTCTGAAAAAGTCCTTCGGTTTTGAGAAGATAAATCAATTCCTTAGGATTCTCTAGTTTTACCATGATTAAGTTACTGGCAACAAGATCATGTCCGTTGTCGATAGTTTGATCAAAGACGAGAGACTGGCTATCCGCACTCCAGCAAGGGTTGTTTCCCTTGGCAATAGCTTGGATATTTTGGCCAAATTTATCGCAAACTAAAATCCCTTGTTCGAGAGATTCTAACACGATTTTTTCGCCATTGGGAGAAACTTCCGCGTGATAGATAATGTCGTTCTCCAGAGAAATAGTAATTCCTTCTAGAGCAACTTTCCCTTCTTCGCAACGGATACTTTGGGTATTCGCTTGAAAAGAAGGAGATACTTCACCGGAAAAACTCATTCGATAGTGATTTTCTTGGCGAGAAGTTGTTACGATTAAGGAATCCCCATTTTCAGACCAACGAGGAGCCATATAATAATTAGCAAGTCCTTCTTCGGCAATATCCATCGTCTTATTTAGGCCTCGGCGGATCGCTTGGGCACATTTGTCTCGGTAGAAACTATCTCCCAGTTTGGCCGCATCCTTAGGATAATCAATAAAAGCTAACTCACACAAAATCGCGGGCATATTGGTATGCTTAATAACATAGAAGTTCGCTGTTTTGACACCTCGGTCCACTGTGCTCATAGCCCGGACAATTTCTGGATGGACAGAGTTACGTAGTCCAAAAGACTTGGAACTTCCCTGAGTATAGGCAAAAGTTTCTGTTCCACGGGCACTTTTATTAAACGCATTGCAATGAATGCTAATAAAGTATTTAGCACCAATTCTATTGGCATAGCTTGTACGACCAGATAAACTAACCGCACTGTCGTTACTTCGCACTAAGCGAGCATCGTAGCCATCATTCGAAAGCAAACGAGCCAAACGCTTAGCTACGTCTAAGTTGATGTTCTTTTCTTGCAGTCCGTTGCCGACGGCTCCAGGATCACTTCCCCCATGCCCCGCATCGATGCAAATGATTTGTCCATAAGACAAACTGGTCGCCAAAAAAAGAAGTAAACAAATAATATATTTCGTCATGACCTCTCCTTGTTAAAGAAAACTCCGAGAAAAAGACTCGGAAATTTTGTAAATATAACTATATTATATAGGAAAATCTTTTCCAAGTCAATAAGTCAGCTCAAGCAGAGAATAGGTATGTCTTAAATAACAGGCCGGACTTTTTCCGCTTCAATCCAGGCTTGCACCCAGTCAGGAAGAATGGGTTGCCAATCCGAGGCATCAGTAGCCTGTAGTGCCTCTTCTACCGGAACAAGACCTTTTTTAGAAGTCAGAGCTACTCGCACTAAGGCCGAGGAGCACACTTTTCCCTCTCGCTCGGTTCTTTGATGAAAATAGAACCAGCGCTCATCGTATCCAATTAGCTCTGTCTTGAGAATGAAAGAACGCAGAGGCAAAAGACGGCGCCGATAGCGAACACTAATTCCAGCAACAGCCAAAGTCCATTTCTTTTGAGTAGCGGTCCTTAAAAATCCACTCCGAGCAGCAAAATCGAGCCGCCCCATGTCCATTAAAGCCAAGTGTCGTCCGTTGTTTAGTTCAGGATAGAAATCCAAGTCACCTAACCACACTCGCATTTTGATCTCACTCACTTCACCCAAAGCAAGAGGAGGGCGAAAAAAGGTCGAAGCACCTACCTTAAGCAATCGAAAATAAGGGTACATTTGCAAAAAATCCTTTTCCTTCAGCGATATTTTTTCTGTAGAATAATTTATTACGGTGATTATTGTAATTGTAAGACAAACAATAAGAAAGAAAAATTATGAGTGAATATAAACCTAGCTTCACCTCAGAGTTTAAACGAGGTCTCAACTTGTATAACCTGAGTGTGGGGTTCTTAGCCGGACTCATCATTGCCGCTTTATTTTTTGGCCTAAGCAAAAGCCAAATTTTGGAATTCCCCCCCCTCGTTGCTCTTTGGGTAGGAGGAGGAATTTTTCTCCTGACCACTCTTTTTCACACAGTGGTGCATTCTTATTTTGGATGGCGTTTTCAGAAAGGAATCCAAGCGAGTTTGAAGGGGGAACATGAGGACGCTATAAAGTGGCTCTCGGCCGTGGAATGGAAAGGGATGGATCACTACGATGAAGAGGGGAATGCTCGGAGATTTTTGCACAAATCCCGGGAGAGTAGTGTGACGTAGGGACAACAACGAAGGCCGTCCGCAAGGACCCTCGTGGTTGTCCGTAACGTCTGGTAAAACCTAATTCTCAAGAAAACCTAATCTTTCGCTTTTCAATGATTAGAGAAACAAAATCGTCCTATATTCTTTATTTTCTCTATGTTTCCCTTAACTGAATATGCTTGCTGCCCGCAGGACTTCGTTTCAATGTAACCGGACAACCACAAGGGCCCTGCAGGCAGGCCCTCGTTGTTGTCCCTACTTCTTCTTCAATTTTAAAATACCGCTCCAGTCCTCTCCGGGAGGATTCTCTTGGTAGTGCTGACAACGTTCGATGAACATTGTCGAGGGCAAGTCACTGGGTACAATTTGAGAGGCTTGGGTAAAATTAGCAATAGCTTCTTCCCAGCGTTTTGCTTGGTAGAGTTTGACTCCTTCGTCAAAAATCTTAGCAAAGTGTTTTTGTTCGGTGGTTACTTTGGTGTGTTCTCCGATTAGCTCATAGATCGGGGTGCCTTTGCTTTTCCCTTTGACCGCAACAAAATCGACTAAGCGCGAAAGCATATGTTCTTTTGTTGCTTGGTAGGTCTCTTCTCCTATAATAATTTTGGTACCATAGTATTTGTTGATTGCTTCATAGCGGCTGGCTAGGTTAACAGCATCACCTATAACTGTGTAGTTTAGGCGGTTACTTGAGCCCATGTTTCCGACGATAACTTCTCCACTATTTAGACCAATACGCGCTTGGAAGATAGTTTTGCCTTCCTTAGCCCATTTTTGGCAAAGATTATCGAGCTCTTCTTGGCACTCTAAGGCAGATTTACAAGCCATGAGAGCATGGTTTTCGACAGGGTTAGGTGCTCCCCAAAAAGCCATAATAGCATCCCCGATGTACTTGTCCACTGTGCCTTGGTTCTGACAAATAATGGAACTCATGTTTTCGAGATAAATAGCTAAATCTTCCACAAGCTCTTCGGGAGACATTTTTTCTGCGATAGAAGTGAAACCAACGATGTCGGAGAAGTAGATAGTAAGTTCTTTTTTCTCTCCTCCTAAAACCGCTTCTTGTCCTTTGTCTAAAAGTTGTCCTACTACGCCAGAAGGAACAAATTTTTCGAAGGATTTTAAGCTCGTTCTCATTTTTTCAAAAGTGGAGGCCATGCTGTCTACTTCTTTGATGAAAGAGGTCACATTACTTTGAGAATCTAACTCAAAGTTTTTCACTTTATCCATTTCTTTCTCTAGCTGAGCGAGAGGAAGGGATATTTTTTTGGATAGATAAAAACCAAAGAGGACGGCAATTCCCACACAAAAAAGCGATATGATGAGGCTCACTGTATTGCTCCAGTAAACACCTTTCATAAAATCTTCTTCGGGCATAACTACAGCTATGGTCCAATTCCAGATAGTGTCCGCGGGAAAAGGCCTATACATTGTGATATAGCGCTTGCCACTATGAGCAAAGGATACGTTGATGGTTTCTTCCGATAAAAAAGAGGAGGCTTCTCTAAAGTAAGATTGGTAGTTTTTTTCCTCGACACTTCCTTTGATTTTCTTGAGGCGTTCTTTCCAATCTTGAATACTCTTTATTTTCTTCTTCACTGCTTTGAAGGTCGCAGCAATAACAGGATCATTTACGTTTTCAACGTGGATAAGCCTGTACTCTTTGGCTCCCTTGTCAACTTTTGTTTTCACTAAGTGCTGGAGAGCTTCGGGGTTTTTTATGGGAAAAGCAATAATTTCGTCATTGCCATTGAGGATGAAAGCTTTTCCTTCTTTACCCAAATTTAGTTTACTGAGGAAATAAGAGAGTTCTGCAAAACTGATATCAATGCCGACCACTCCCAGCAATTCTCCTTTTTCGTCGTACACAGGATTAGCACAAGTGATTCCTGGTCGTTGGTCAGAGTAAAAAATGTAGACATTTGTCCAAATCAGCCTTTTCTTTTCCACTGCTTGGATATACCAAGGACGTTTTCGGGGATCGTAAACCGATTCTAGTGGTTCTTCAGAGTTGGAGAAATCCTTTCCCCAATCAGAGTTTTCATGCTGCCAGACAATTCGGGCTTGTTTTTCTCCCCGCCGGATAATTTTTGCACTAAAGCTTCCGTCGGGCATTCTCTTAGCCATAACAAAATTACCTTGGGTGTCGGCGTAGTTCACCATAGCAAATTCACGGTTTACCCGAAGCATTTCTTTTCCATATTGGATCAACTCATTTGATTTATGAGTATTCAAAATATTATGACCGGCTAATTGTTTGCTAAACTCAGAGCTAGCCGTGGCTGTATCCAAGTAGCTTTGGCAACGGTCAATCATGTGCGAAGAGATATTCCCCATAATACTTTCCATTAAGAAAAAGATGGAAACCCGAGAATTCAAATAGGAAATACTAATCAAGACCCCAGAAGCAAATAAAACTAGAGCCACCAATGAACCCAGAATACTAGTTTTGATACTCACTCGAACCATGAATCTACCCCAATCGAAAAAAGTGGATCAAAGAAAAGCTGGTTATGGATATCACAGAAGCAGTAGCAAACCCTACAAAGAAAGGACGCCAGCCAATTTTCTTCATAGAAGTGAATCTTGTGTTTAAGCCCACCGCAACCAGAGCTATTAAGATAAGAAATTGCGTGAGTTTATTTATATGAGAGACTAAATGGGGATAACCGTTGTTGCTGATCCATTGAAAAAATCCCAAGGAATTGACTGCTGCGACAAGCAGAAAAAGCAAAATAAAGCCGGGTAGCTTTATATTTTTCCACCACGATTTTTTTTCTGTGTCGGAATTTGTTTCAGAGCTATGAAGTAAGGTCACACCAACAATGACAAAGCCCATAAGGGCATTTCGGGTAAGCTTAACTGTAGTAGCCCAATTTCCGGCTTCTGGACTATAAGAAAAACCAGCTGCAACGACTTGAGAGGTATCGTTAATTGCTGTTCCTGCCCAAAACCCAAAGAAGGTATCGCTTAACTGAAGGTACTCTCCCATTAAAGGATAGAGAAAAACGGCAAGGGTTCCAAAGAGAGTATTGACAGCTATGGCAAAAGACATTTCTTCATCTTTTGCCTCGATGGCAGGAGCAATAGCAGAAATAGCAGTATTTCCACAAACCGCTGTTCCTACCCCAATTAAAGTAGCTAGTTTGGGAGAAATCTGCATCCACTTTCCGAGCTGATAGCTTAACCATAAAGCCAGAACTATTAACCCCACAATGAGAAAAAGAGCTCCTCCTCCGATTTCAATTATCTTTTCAAAAGAGATACGTACTCCTAATAAAATGATAGCAAACTTTAAGACATTTCCAAAGCAAAAACGTATTCCCTCTTTCCAAGAAGAAGAAAGAGAAAATAGATTGCTAATGCAAAGGCCAAGAGCTATACCACAAACCGCTTCTCCTAAAACTTTCTGGAAATACTTAGGAGTTTCCTGGTGGACAAAATGAATGGGTATTGCCAAAGCCAAGACAAGAGCGAGCCCTGGCAATATTCGAAGAATGCTTTGTTTCACTTTTTCTTCTTCTTCTTTTTCTTACTTTTACGAGGTTTTCGAGTTTTTTCTGGAGAGAGTTCTTCTTCTTCGTCGAAGTCTTCTTCTTTAAAATCTTCCTCTTTAGGATTTTCTTCTTTCTCTTCGCCTAGTTTTTCTTCTTTGTACTCTTTCTTAGAAAAAGGGCGCCCCAGATCTTCGGGAATAGCCAGCAAGTTTTCTTGGGGAACCTCGGGCAATAAATTTTCTTTGGCTCTCAAAAATTCTTCCTTGTGCTTACTGGCTTTGGTCGAAGCAGCACCTTGGTCTTCGGGAGATATTTGGTGGAGAACCCTTTGAGGAAAAGGTATTTCAATCCCATAGTGATCAAAATAAACTTTGATTCGTTTTCGGACCTCTCGTGCCACTTTGAATTGATCTCCAGGGGTCGTTTTGATCCACATTTTTAGAGTAATGCTATTGTTATCAAAACTCTCGACGCCCATAACTTGATGCTCTCCTAAAACAAATTGGGCTATGAGGGGATCTTTTTGAACATCTTCCGCCACTTGATTGAGAATATTGGTCACTTCTTCGATACTCTCCTTGTAGGCGACTCCCACCTCTATGATTGCTCGTGACCATATCTTGCTTCTGTTGCTGACCTTAGTAATGGTTCCGTTAGGGAAAAAATGAACGGTTCCATCGATACTACGCACTATCGTTAAGCGTAGGGTAATCTTACGCACTTCTCCGATCACTCCATGAATTTCGACAAGATCTCCGGTTAAATATTGATTTTCTAATAGAATGAAAAATCCATAAAAGTAATCCCGGATTAGAGTTTGGGCCCCAAAAGCAAAAGCCAAACCAGCAACCCCAGCAGAGGCGATCAAAGGAGTGATATCTATGCGAAACTGCTTTAGCATATATATTCCAGCAACAATAACAACGACAGTTGTCCATACTGCGCTAAAAATCCCGACAAGAGTTTCCATTCTCTGCTCACGTTCTCGTACAGAGTAGTATCCCGTTCTCGTTATCCTAGCGATAAAACGTCCGACCATTTTATTGGCTGAACGTATCAGGATCAGAGCGATTAAGGGAATGATAATTAGACTAAGAAGAGAGGCAATAGTTGCAGAAATGAGGGACTGTAATCGTAGATTGCGAGTATAGCCAATTTCTCCATTGAGAAAACGATACCGTTCATCTTCTTTCTGAGGTTTTTCTAGGGGATCTAGATTTGTCCAGACAGAAAGAGGGATTCCTTGGAGTTTATAAATCTTTGGTTGAAGCTGTCGTTGGCGAGCTTCAATTTGTCCAATATTCTCGGCATAACCGCCAATTTCTGCGTCGATCCCTAGCTTGGAAATTTCTTGCTCTAAAGCACTTTTCCAAGCCTGTCCGGCCAAATCTAAAATCCAAGCCCTAAATATTTCATCCGCGGCAGCAGGAATGTACTCTTTGAGCTCTTCATTACTCAAAGAGGCTGGTAGAGATTCTAATTTTTTTTGGGTTTGCTCCTCCAACTCTTTTATGATAGAAACATGAAATGATTCTGGTTTTAGCTTAGCTTCGACCTCTGCAATTTTAATCATACTCTGAAGATGAAACTGGCGCTTTTCTTTTTGTTTTTCATAAAGCTCTTTGACCAACTCTTTTTCTTTTTCGCTGCTTTCGATCAGCCGTCGAGTTAAAGCAATGCTTTTATCGAGTTTGCTCATTTTTTCATGGTATTCGACGAGATCGTTGTAGTCTGCTTTCATAAGTTGAGTTAGCTCATCGGCCTTACTAGACTCAAAATACATCAGGAGACTTTCCCACCAATAATTGTCTTCTTCCATTTTTTGAGCTATTTTTTGCTCAAAACGTTTACTTTCGGTTTCACTTAGCTCAGAACGGGGGCTAGACAACTCTTTTTCAAGTTGCTCTCGCTTACGCAAAGTTCCTAGTTTTCGCGTAATAATGTCCAAGCGCTTGCCTAGCATTACTTTTTCTTCTTCATTTAGTTTTTGGAGAAGAGCGTTAATCGTTTCTATTTTCTTTTTTGTGGACTCTTGCTCCTCTATTGCTTTAGTTAAGTCTAAGTCCAAAGAAATAATCTGTTTTCGATCAGCGGCCTTTTCTACTCCCGCAGGTAAATCACCTTCTTTGAGTTCTTTACGACCCAAGCGCATTTGAAATTCAAAGGCTGCTCCGTAAGCTTGCCGGGATAGTTTTACCGATTTATCTAAACAAGAAGACCACTGTTTTTGCTCTTGCAGTAAGTCGTTTAGCTTATCCAGTAGTTTTTGATTTTGAGCTTCTTCTTCAGCAATAGAGGTAAGCATACTGGAAAAGAAATCCAGTTGTTTAGAGAAACGATCAATAGAAGAAAGATTTTGCTGCTCTCCTCCCTTGCTGCGCACAATGTTGCGTAAAATCTCTAGATAGCTTTTTTTATCTTCTTCTTTCAAATTACGACTTAGTTTAAGAGAAGCCGTAAAATTTCGCTCTTGGGCCATTTGAGTTACTTTTTGCAGAGCAACATCGTAGAGATGATGAAGTTTTTCCTGAGAACGTAGAACTAAGGGAGATCTTAAGTTCTCAATATTTGTTATTATTACTTGGACATTTTTTTCTTTCTGCGCAGTGGCTTTCTTCGCCTTGTCAATTTGAGCAGAGAGGAGTTCTATGTCAACTAAGGTTTTCTCAAACTGTTCTTTCAGTAAAGAAGTCTTCAGCTTCTCCACTTGCTCAATCCAACGGCTCCACTTTTGCTCTTCTTGGAAAACAGCCTTTTTTTGGACAACTGTCTTTTTCTGAGCCTCTAGCTCCAAGAGTATCTTTTCTATTTCTTTAGAAACTTCTTTTTGGCGTTGGAGATAAATTTCTTTTTGTTGCCCAATCTCCTTTAAGTGCTTTTCTGTTTTTCCTAGATCTTCCTCAACTTGAGTCCAGTGAGCAGGAGGGGGAAAAGACACTGAGTCTTCGATTTTCCCTTCCTCTTTGTTTCTTTCTAATATATGTCCAATAGCTTGGTAGCGAAGCAAAAGATTAATATAACTTTGCACTACTTTAGTAGAGTTTTCACTTTCTTCGATTAAGAGTTTGAGGCTTTGCTCTATCTCTCGGAAAATTTTCAATCGCTTTTCTTTATCTTCAAAAATAGCTTGGCAAATTTTCCAAGCTTTTTCTGCTTCCCGAGAATTACTGGTGGTGGATTCTAACTCAATATTTCCTTCGGTTAGATTAGGAAGAGAAAGAGAAGCTAGCTTTTTTTCTTGAACAAGAAATTTTTCTTTGGATTCGCTACCAGAAGGGAAAAGATTTTGATAAACTTTGGCATCTTGTCCCAGTTTCTCCCTGCTTATTTCCAGAGAAGAAAGTAAGGCGAGCAAGTCCTTAGGATTTTTTCCTGAGAGCTCTTCATAAACCTGTTGTTGCTTTGTGAGTTTTTCTTGGAGGTCTTTTTTTTTCGCTAATTGAATTTGGATTTTAGCAAGCTCGCCGTCTATTTTCTCCAGCTCTTTTCGAGACTCTTGCACTTCTCGAGAAATTTCCGAAATTTGTTTTTTCCAGTTTTCTTTTTTTTCCTGAAAAGCTTCTTTCTCACTCAAAATTTTTTGAGTGGTGTAATCTCCCAATATTTTTTTTATTTTTTCTTCTTCTATTTTCCCCTGAGCTAAGCGTAATTCCAACTCACCAATTCCGCGAAAAAATTCTGCCAAAAGATTAAAAACACCTTCGATTTGGGCGACACTTTCTTGAAGATATTTTTGGCGTTGCTCTAGTTGGGCAATTTTTTCAACCAAAAATTTTCGCTTCTCTCCCCAAAACTTCCATAGTGTATTGAGATGCTCTATTTCCTCGATCACTTTTTCTCGTAAAGAAGCACCTTCCTTTTTTTCCAAAGAAGGGAAAAGGGCATCTTTGATTTGCGTAGATAGGTTTTCAAGAGCTTGGCGAAATGTTGCCAGAACATTCTCTGAGTCTTTTAATATTTTATCTGCCTCTTCATAAGAGGCTTTGATTTTTTCTGTGCGGTCTAAAAGCTCCTGTTCGGACAAAGAAGTAAAAGTATTGTCTTTATTTTCTTCTTGCGACTCGATGAATAAACCGGAGACAAGAAATAATAAAAGAAAAATAGAGATCTTGTACATAAAAACATCTTTCTAGTGAGGGAAAACAGGTAGCCAGTAGTCAGCATTGAACCCCGGCTTCGCTTCGGGATAAAATCAAGAACTGACTTTGTTTCTTCGTAATTCGATTCGTACTCGTAATCCTAATCGTACTCGTAATCGAAAATAAAAAAAGATTACGATTAGGATTACGATTAAGATTACGAATCGAGTCACGATTTTTATCTAGCTATAACTCCTATAAATATTGAGGCCAAAACGGAGTATTCTTTGCTTTAGGCTTAGAGAAGTCCTGTTTTCTTGTTAAAGTCTTCAATCAAGCTATCAATTTGCTGAACTTGCTGGTGAACTTTATCCCAGTGCCCCGGAAAATCATACCATTGCTCATTGAGCTCTTCCACTTGGCGGCCTTGCTGCTCCACCCAAGTATAGTACTTAAGGGAGTGGATTCGTTTTTTATCATAAAAACTTAACTCTAAGGTATTGTCTGTACTTGCTCCCTGAAGGCTTCCATAGTAGTCCTTTGCAGCATCAACTTCTTGGTAAGGGCCAAACTGTTCTCTCAGATCTTCCAGGCGACTCTGATACAGATCCATGGAATCAGTAAAAAGAGTGACAACACAATCTTTCTCTCCGAGCTCGTAGTATTTCGCAAATTTAATAGCCGACAATAAATTTGCGATACAAGATATGCCTAAAAGGTGAAGTTGTTCGGTTACTTCTTCTGGTACTCCTTGCTTGTGTAGATATTTATGTCCTTCCTTCTCGTTGAAGAGACGAACTAAATTAACACAATGAGCATCGTCAATTCCCATCACCATATCGGTATTCCGTACGTTGTGAATCCAAGGGATATGTTTATCTCCAATTCCCTCTATCATGTGATCGCCAAATCCGTTATAAAGGAGTGTTGGGCATTGTAAAGCTTCTGAAACAGCTATTTTGCTATAAGGGTATTTTTCCTTAAGGAGATCTCCGCAACCTGTTGCTCCAGCTGAACCAGAGGTTAAGGCTACTCCGGCAAAGCGATCTCCTGGTCTCATGTTACTCTCGATGACTTCAGCCATGGCATTTCCCGTTAGATAGTAGTGCCAAAGATGATTTCCCATTTCCTCGAATTGATTAAAAATGTTAATATTGCTACGAGTTCTTTTCAGTTCCCAACATTTATCGAAAATTTCTTTAACGTTACTTTCGCAACCAGGAGTTGCAATAATTTCGCCAGCAACTGTTTTTAGCCAGTCAAATCTCTCTTTGCTCATACCTTCTGGTAGAATAGCAATAGAATCGCAGCCTAGTAGAGCACTATTGTAAGCTCCTCCTCGGCAAAAGTTTCCTGTAGAAGGCCAAACTGCTTTGTGGGTTTTGGGGTTAAATTGTCCTGTGACTAAAGTAGGAGCAAGACATCCAAAAGTAGCTCCAACTTTATGAGCTCCGGTCGGGAACCATTTTCCGACTAAGCAAAAAATGCGAGCTTTTACTCCCGACAACTCGGGAGGAATTTCTATAAAATTAACTCCCCCGTAAAGACCTCCACGTTCTACTGGTTGATTTTTCCAGGTGATTCGAAAAAGGTTACGAGGATGCACATCCCAAAGGCCAATATCTTTTAATTGGTCTTTAATTTTTCCAGGTACCAAATCAGGATTTCGTTGCTGCTCGAAAGTGGGGATGATAAGATTTCTTTCTTTAGCACTCTCTAAAACTTCGATCAGTTGTTCTTCGTTGATGGTTAAATCGATCATGTATTTTTCCTCTGGGAAACCATAGTCTTCTTGACAGGCCCTTGATTTAGGGCTATATTAGTGAATGTGGGGAACCAAAAGTGGAAACATTTCTTTTTGGGAAAGAAAGCTGGATGGCCTCCCCAAGTATTTTTGCTCGTTTTTAATAACATCATTTTCTTTTGGTGTCAACAGAAAATAGGCTATTTTGAACCTAAGACACATGAGACTATCTGATTTTCTTTTCGCCTGATTCTACTAAGGAAAGTAAGCATGGCATCTAGTGATCCTAATATGAAAAGGATGATGGATCTCCTAAAAAGTGATCCCAAAAATACCGAGGCTTTCAAGGGATTAGAAAAACATTATTTCTTTTCCCAAAACTGGAAACAGTTGTATGAATTGTATCAATTCCGAAGTGACTCAATCAAGGCGACAGACCTTAATGAATATGCTAAGCTTTGTTTTAAAAGTGGAGAAATCCAAGAAAAGCATTTAGGTGGACGAGAATCGGCTTTAGTTTGCTACAAGAATGCTTTTACCTCTTATCCTCGGCAACTTAACTATGGAGATAAGTTAGTTGAAATTTATACTCTAGAGCAAAATTGGCCTCAAGCTCTGGATGTCCTCCGTAGGCAACTCCAAGTTTGTGAGAAAGAGGGAAATCGGCTAAAAATCTTAGAAGGCATATCTTCCCTCTATTTAGAAAAAATGAACAACCGGGAGGAAGCAAAAAAGTTCTTACTCCAAATTTTGCAAATGGATGAGGGGCACAGTAAAGCTCTCTTTCAATTAGAAAATCTTTACAAAGAAGATGGAGATTGGAAATCTCTCTTACGTATTTATAACCTTTGTTTAGCTAAGCTAGAAGGGGAGCAAAAACGAGAAATTCTAGAGCAAGCCGCGATAATTTGTGTAGAAAAATTAGAGGACTGGTCGCAAGCCATTCATTTTAATAGAGAAATCTTGAAAGTTTCTTCGGATAAAGCCAAAATTTATCGAACTTTGGAAGATCTCTACAAACGGACAGAAAACTGGGAAAACTGTATCAAAGCAATAACTGCTCAAACAGGACTATTGAGTGATTCAGAGAGCCAAGCTAAAAAATGGCTACAAATTTCTTCTCTTTGGAGAACAAAGCTAAACAATGTTGCTCAGGCTATTGAGTGTGCAGAAAAATCCTGGGCTCTGTCGAAAAATGAAGCTACCCTTCAGGTTCTAGAAGAAATGCATTTTCAAGAAGAAAATTGGAAAAGTCTTATAAAAATCTATCAAAGACAATGCGAAGGGGCCAAAGACCAAGAGAGAAAATTAGAGCTTTATTGTCAGATGGGAAAAGTGGCTAACGAAAAAATGGGAGAAAATGCTTTAGCTATCCGCTGCTACCAAAATGCTCTGGAAGAATTTCCGCGAAACTTAGAAATTCTTAATCTACTAGAACCTCTCTTACAAAAAGAAAACCGTAGCGACGACTTGATTCGAAACTATCGAGAAGAACTTCGTTTAGTTTCTAGTGACTCCGAACAGATAGATATATATAATAAAATTGCTGAAATATACAGAGCCAAAGAAGATATAACCGGAGCGGCCAAAATCTATGAAGAAATTCTCCAGCGCTTTTCTGGTCATCAAGATAGCTTGGAAAATTTACGCCAGATATACACTCAACTCAAAAACTACCCTGCCTTAGTCAAAACTCTAGAAAGAAAAATTGAGATCAACTCTCAAAGTCCAGACCTTTCTACTTATCTTGAGATAGCCTTACTTTTGGATGAAAATTTAGAGAAAAAGGAAGAGTCCATTCCTTACTATGAAAAAATTCTTGAGATAAATCCTAAGCAAATGGATGTTCTAGAAAAACTTTATCTATATTACAAGGATAGCCAAAAAGCGGCTGAACTGGTCGATATTCTAGAGAGAAGTATCCAGATTGGTTGGAAAACTCCCGTAGAAGGTTACGGCGAAATTGCCAAGACCTACCGAGATCGACTTCGCGAGCCTGTTTTGGCTATCGATGCCTATACGAGAGTTTTAGAGCACGAAAGAGGTAATATTCCTGCTTTAAAATCTCTGGCTTCTCTTTATCAATCGCAACAACTCTGGGATGAATACGCCAGAATTCAACTTCGTAGAGTAGAGGTTTCTAGCTCCTTAGGGGAATCTATAGAACTCCATTTCTCTTTAGTGCAGGTGTATGAGCAAGAAAACAAAAGAGATCTTTTTGAAAAGCACCTCTTGGCTATTATTCGACTAGATATAAACAACAAGGAATCTGTGGAGAGCTTAAAGAATTTCTACCAAGAGCAAGAAGATTGGGAAAAGTATCTTCATCTCTTAGAGAAAGAAACTTTGGCTGCTCAGTGGCCGGTGTCGAGTTTTTTTGAGCGCTACCAGGAGCTTGCCCAACTTTATCTAGAAAAACTAGAAAATTTAGATAATGCTATTGGATGCTATGAAAAAGCCCACCACCTTATTCCTGAAGATGAAGAAGTTTTAGAAACCTTAGAAAGCCTCTACCGCAAAAAAGAAGACTATAATAAACTAGTTTCTATCTTAGAACAAAGAGCAACCCTTTGTTCTGAAGAAGCAGAGGCGTGCCAATACTACAATCAAGTGGGAACACTTTACCGAGATAAGCTTAATGAAGATGGTTTGGCTATAGATGCATTTGAAAAAGTTATTGCTTTGGATTTCTCTCACGAAGAAGCTCTCAAAAGCTTATTAGGTTTACATCAGAAACGAGAAGAATATGCGAAGTTGATTGATGTTTATCTTAAAAAAGCACGTTTTGCTCCTCAACTACTTAATCAAACACAAGAAGAGGCTATTTATCTTGAGGTGGCTAGCTTATGGGAAGAAAAATTAAAAAATATTCCTTTTGCTATTTTTCATTACGAAAAAGTATTGCGTTTAAACCGACAGCAAGATAAAGCGATTGAGCAACTCCTCAAGCTATATCGTAAAGAAGAGTATTGGCTAGAGTTAGCCCAAACTTACCGCTTAAAAATTGCTTTACCCAGCAATAGTAACGAAGAAAAAATAAAGTTATCTTTTGATCTAGCGGTTATTTACCGAGATCATCTCAAGGAACCTTTGCAAGCGATTGAAGTTTATCAATCGATTTTACAACTGGATGAGAATAACCTCGAAACGATTTATGCTCTTACGGATATATACAACAAAGAGGAAATGCACAGCCCCCTACTTTCTGTTTTAGATAAAAAAAGTCGACTGGTAAAAGAAAAAGAAAAAAAGAAAATAATTTTTCAAGAGATGGCCAAAATTAGCGAAGAACGCCTTCTTGATTTTCCTCAATCTATCTCTTGGCATAAAAAAATTATAGAGAACTACCCTGAAGAGCTGGACTCATGGAAAAAACTTCGCTACTTGTATTATAAATTACAGTCTTGGGGTGAGATAGTTCAAAATATAGATAAAGAAGTTGTTTTGGAGAAAGAGGTCGCAAAGCAAATCGAACTTCTTTTTGAGAAAGCAGATGTTTGTTTGGAAAAGTTGGGTGACAACTCTTTGGCTGTATCGACCTATGAAAGTATATTAAGTCTCGACCCTTCTGTTTTAAAAGCTTACCAGTCCTTAGCAGAGATCCATGATCGAGAAAAATCGTACATAGCACTGATTAAGTTATACAAACGCCAGACTAAAGTAGTCCCCAAAAAACAACAACAAACTCTCATTCTAAGTTGTGCTCGTATTTATGAGGAAAAAATTAAAGACGAGGAAAAGGCAAAGAAAGCTCTACAAGCTGCTTTTTCTCTAGATAAAGACTTTCCTGCTGGGCGAAAAATGTATATTGCTCTTTTAGAGCAACGCCAAGAATGGGAAGAGCTAATCGCTTTTCTCGAAGAAGAGGTTCTTTTAACCCAAGAAAAAGAAAAAGTAATTGAACTACTCTTTCAAATTGGAAAAATCTATGAAGTTTGTCTAGATAAAAGAGAGGACGCTCTAGGGGTATATAAGCAACTCCTGGAGAAAAATCCTCATAACCTAGGGGCGATCCAAAGTCAAGAGAAGATATTTCAAAGAGAAGAACGCTTTTCGGACCTTTTTTCTGCTTATGAAGCAGAGTTGGCAACCTCTGAAGTAGAAAGAGAGCGGAGAATCTTCCTACATTTGGCTTGTGCTCAACTTCAGCGCTTTGAGCTCGATGATATTGATGGAGCTGCTAAGAATTACAGGGCAGTATTAGAGTTAGAGCTCGATCCTGACAACTTAGTTGCGGTAAGAGGTTTGGAAGAAATCTACGAAGGGCAAGAAAACTATGCCGCTCTAGAGTCCATGCTTTTCAAAGAACTCGAACTACAGAAAAACCAACAGCGTTTAATTGAAGTGCATCTGCGTTTAGCCTATTTACAAGAAGATAAGCTTGGTAACGTTGATGTTGCTGTAGAACATTTTGCAGAAGCTCATCTTTCTCGTCCGAACAACTTACCCATTCTCCGACGCTGGAAAAAACTCCTTCGTATACAAACACAATGGAAAAAGTATAGCGAAGCCGTCGAAAAAGAGATTCAGCTTTGCTCTAGTCCTATTGATTTAGTCCCTTTGCACCAGGACATTATGGAGGTTTATCAAGAGAAACTTCAAGATATTCCGAAAGCCATCTTGCACGGCGAGGCTATTTTTGAGTTAGACGACAAACACTCTCCTCTTCAGTTGGAGAACATTCGAAAACTGGAAAGTCTCTATGAAATAAGCGGACAAAGAGACAAACAAGCGGAAATGTATTTACAAGAAACAGAAGTAGTTAAGCCCGAAGAAGACAAGGATCGACTCGTTTATCTTTACACAGAAAGTGGTAAACTCTACAGCTCTTTTCTCGATAATCTTTCTCAGGCGATTTACTGCTACAAGAAAGTTCTGGACTTAGATAACGGCAACCGAGAAGCTCTTTCTGCTTTAGTAAAGATGTACATGGGATTACAAAAATGGAAAGAACTGATCGAACTCTACGAAAAAACGGTTAAAATAACGGGAAATCGAGGAGAGGTAGAGCTTCTTCATCTTAAAATTGCGGAACTCTGGGAAAAGGAATTCAAAAACGATCCAGAAGCTCTTCTTCATTATCAAATTTGCTATAGCATGAATAGGCAAAACCTGGATGCTATATCTGGGCTCCGGCGAATTTTTGAACGACAGGAAAGATGGGCCGATGCGATTGAGTTTCTAAATGTGGAAGTTCATCTCCAAGAAGAGAAGATACAACCCGCTCTTTATTTGAAAATGGGGGAGCTCTGGGAAGAGAAACTGGAGATGCCCCACCAAGCACTCATTTGTTATCTTAAAGTAATGGGACACGGCTTTCATCGTGCTACTGCAGAAAGAATTATGCGTATTCAAGAGCAGGTGGGAGAATACCAAGGTTTAGTAGAGATTATTCAAAAAGATCTTCGAGTCACCGAAAAGAATCAAGACAAAGTTCAAAAACTTCTCTATCTGGGCTCTATTTACCAGGATCATTTAGAAGATTTAGACAATGCCATTGATGCTTATAGTAAAGCTTTGATGATAAAACCAGACGAAATGGAAAGCTTAGAAGCATTAGAGGTTCTCTTTAAGAAGAAAAAACAATGGAAAAAACTAGTTTCTGTTTTAAACAAAAAACGGGAACATATAAGTGATGCTGGGGAGCTTCGAAAACTCCATTGCCAAATTGCTCAACTTTATCGAGAACGACTATACTCTGGAAATATGGCTATTACTCACTATGAGCATGCTTTGGAAATTGCTCCCCATGACCTAGAAATTATTCAAACTCTCCAAGAACTTTACCAAGAGTGGGGGTATTACAAAAAACTCATTTCGATGTATCTGAAAGAAGCTCAATTAACGGAAGACCCTGAAAAAATTATTGCTCTTTATGAGCAAATGGGAGAGACTTGGGAGCAACGTCTTTTTGAGGATGAGCAAGCCGTTCGATCTTACGAGCGTTTGCTTTGCCTGTCTCCTGAACATTTAGGGGCTACCCGTGCATTAGCAGGACTTTATAAGAGATACCAATCTTGGGACAAGCTCATTCCTATTTATCAAGTTCTTATTAAAGATGCTCAAAACCACTCGAACACAAAGGAAGAGATCGAGTTTTCTTTGCACTTGGGAGAAGTTTATCAAGATGAAGTCAATGATTTCGAAGCAGCTATTGGCGTTTACAAAAAAATTCTTGAGCTGGAACCGGCTCACAGCAAAGCTTTGGAGGAAACAGAAAACCTCTATAAAAGGTTGGGACGTTCTCAGGACATGGCGGCACTTCTTAATAAGAAAATTGAATTATGCCAAAGCAATGAGGATCGTTTAGAGCTTTACACTCACTTGGGTACCTTATATGAAAAAGAGTTAGATAACCCCGATATGGCTATTGAAGCTTTTGAGTATGCTCGAAGTCTACAAGTTGATAATCCCACGGTTTTAAAATCTCTAGACTGGTTGTACCTGCGCAAAAAAGATTGGACAAAATTAGCGGAAGTGTGCCAGCAAGAGATTAAGCTGAGTAAGGATGACTCTGAAAAAGCGCAGTTATATTATAGGCTAGGTGTTATCCAAAGAGACCGTTTTCGACAGATAGAAGAATCGAAAAAGAGTTTTCATCAAGCAGTGGAGTTTAAAGCGGATTTTTGCAAAGCTTTAAAAGCTCTGACCGGTCATGCTATTCGAGAAGATAATTGGACGCAAGCCGTAAAATACATAGCTCTTGAAATTAACTACATTAACGATCCTGATGACAAGGTTCAGTCTCTCATTGAGCTAGGAACTTTGTACCTCAGTAAACTCAAACTCATTCAAAAAGCAAAAGAAGCCTTTCTTTTAGCTCTAGAAATAGATCCCAAGTCGATTGATGCGTTGGAGTCTATGGCCGATATTCATTTTGTCCAAGAAGAATGGGATCAAGCAGAACCACTCTTTGGAAGACTTCATCTTTTAGTGGACAAGGAAGATAAGGGTAGACTCTCAGAGATATACTATAAAGGTGGTTACATTGCAGAGAAACTGGGAAAGAATAAAGATGAAGCCATCATTCGTTATAATAACGCTCTAAAAGCGAAGGATGATAACTTAGAAGCTTTGCTAGCAGTAGGAAATATTTTCTTTGAAAGGGCCCAGTGGGGTTTTGATAAGGCCCAGTGGCAAGAAGCTTTAAATATCTACTTAAAAATTCTAACTCATCCCAAAGTTGAGGATAAAATTGATATTATTCGGCGTTTAGCTCTTATTTATGAAAATCTAAAAGTGACAGAGGAAGCTATTGCGTTCCACAAAAAAGTCTTAGCAAACTACCCCGAAGACATCGAAAGTATAAACTCCCTAGGTAAGTTACATATTTCTAAAGGGGAAGACCAAGTCGCTCTAGAGTATCTACAGAAAGTGATCAAAAGTGAAGGTTCCTTTATCGAAAAACGCAATACATTACTTATCTTGGGAGAAGTGCAAGAGCGCCTAGGGGACTTCGATAAAGCGGTGGAGTCCAACCTCAAAGCTTTCTCTATGGGCTTAGAAAACCCCTCTATTTTGGAAACTCTGGGAAGCCTCTACTCAAAGCTGGAAAAATGGACAGAAGCAGTGGAGTGGCTTGAAAAACACTATACTTGTTTAAAAGATGCTGATGAAAAGGCTGTCAACCGCTGTTTAATTGCTGATATTCAAAAAAAGCACCTTTCTCAAAAGCAGGAAGCGATTGTGACATATCAGCAAGCTTTAGCTGATAGTCCTGTACACTTAGATGCTATCTATGGAATTGCTCAAATTTATGAGGAAAAGGAGAATTGGAAAATTCTTGCCGAAACTTACCAAAACTTCCTAAGCAATCTTCCCGGAGAGAAAAAGGTTATGGCACTACCTGTTCATCTAAGTTTAGGACAGATCTATGATGAAAAACTAAATCAACCAAAAGAGGCCATAGAGGAACTGAATAGAGTTTTAAAGATTGATCCTAAACATGCTGCAGCACGTTCCCGAATAGCTCGGATAAAATCAGAAGACTCTTCTTTGCATAGCGAAGCGATTGAAGACTACTTATTGCTTTTAAAGAAAGATGCTGGGCGAGTATCCGCTTATCGCGCTTTAAGAAAGATTTTCTTTGAAAAAAAGGAAATGGATTTAGCTCTACGAACCTGTCGGGCTCTTGCTTTTTTTGATAAGTTAACTGTCGATGAAGATAAATTTATGCGCCAAGCTTCTCCTAAGAAGATCATCGGTTTAGATACTTGTAATTTATCCTCTTATCTTTGTGAAAATGATTCCGCTGTTTACAGAGAGGTGATGTTTCTAACAGGAGAACACATGGTAAAAAGCTACCCTGCTGATCTCGAACTTCGCTATGGAATCAAAAAGAAAGATCGCTTAGACCCAGATAAATCGCACCCTATCAATGATCATAATAAAAAGATTGCGGAACTTTTTGGTGTTGTTCCTTTTGATATATACTTAAACCCGAGAAAAACCCATAAATTCTATGTCGAAAATACCCAGCCTTGGAGTTTCATTATAAGCGAGCCTCTTGTCGAAGCACTCAACAATGAAGAACTCTTCTTTTTACTGTCCAAATACCTTTTCTATGTTGCCCAAGGCCAAGCTTTTGCTCTCAAACTTGATCCCACTGATTTGCAAAGTTACTTTCGTGTTCTCCGTGACTGGCTATCAGTCGGTTCTTCTCGTGCTTTTAATGCCGATGCTTTGTTTAAGAAAATCAAAGCAGGCATTCCTCGTAAAGTCAGAAAACAATTGGAAGAGAGAAACGACTTATGGGAAAATATGTCATTTCTTGATGTGAACTATTACTTAGAAGATCTTAATCGAGCAGCTAATCGTAGTGCACTACTACTAACAGATTCCTTAGATCTTTCTGTTCAAATGGCGCATCGACTAGATGTTTTAGAGCAAAGCGGAAAATTAGTTCGACCCGAGCATACATCGCGTCAGGACACTCTCAAAAAAGAGGCAAGCCTGGATCTCTTAGCTTTTAATCTCTCGGATGAGTACGGTAAAGTGCGACAAAAACTGGGGCTGGCATAATGATTTTGGAAAAAAATTCCGGACATTTAATGTTAGTCTCTGAGCTCCACGGTGACTGGGAAGACTATTCAAGAGCAAAACAAATCTTCTCCCTCAAGCATAAAAAAGGAGAGGCCGATTATCTTGTTTTGATAGGGGATATTATTCACAGCTCCCCGGGAAGACTAGATCGTTCCAAAGAAATTTTAGACGATATTTTGTTAGAAAAAGAATTGCCTATCATTTGTTTATTGGGAAATCATGAATTTGTTCATATTTATCATATTTCTCTAACTCATGAAAAATCAAATTACACAGAAAACCTTGAGCAAAAAATTGCCTCAAAGCGCCATCTTTACACTGAGCTCTTTTTAAAAATGCCCTATAGTATCAGTACCTCGGGAGGGGTTTTAGTTAACCATGCCGGGGCGAGTGCTTCTTTAACAGGAATAAAAGCAGGAATAGAAGCAGGAATAGAAGCAGGGGCAGAAAAATTTCAAAATCTTTCTCTTGGTTGGAACACTCTAGCAAATTATGATTGCAAAAAAGTTCTCTTGGAACTAGAGTTTGTCACTAACCGCTACATTGCGAAAAAACGAGAGATCGGACATAGTGCTTACTCTTTTCGATCTCAGAGTGACATATTAGGAAAGGTAGATGTTAGTAAACTAGAAAGCCAAAGGTGGTGGAAATATCCCCTCTCAGGTCTTTCTCAGACAGCTTATAATCCTTGGTGGGGAAGACTTTTTCTAGCTTCGGAATTAGGGATGTTTTGGTGGGAAGTTTTTTTCAACATGAATGAGCTACAATATATGGATGCCTATTCTTCCATTGTTGATGTTTTTTTGAAAAAAAAACCTGGAAAGGAAATGTCTTTTCTCATTAGTGGCCACACTCATCTTCCTCAAGGATTTAAAACTATTGGTTCACGACAACTTTGTTTTTCCAGTAGCCATAGTGTCGAAAACAAAAAAGACAAAAGTTACTTAATGTTAGAGGCCCAGCGAAACTACAAAAATTTAGAAGAACTTAGAGAAGGAATTCATTCTCTTTATCCCTGAAAAGATTACATATTAGATATAAAAAATCTAAGATTGTATTCTATAAAAAAGAACGATCCACTGAGTTCCATACACCTATCGGTGTTATATATCAATAGCCCAGAGTAAAGTGAGCCAAAGGCGGACGATCCCCTGAGCTAACTATTAAAGGACAAGTTATTATGAGTGATGCAATGGAAGAAAATCCAGATTCTAAACAAGAGAATACGGAAAAAAACTTAGCTAAAAATCAGGGACGAAAATGTGCTGAAAATCTGAATAACTTTGACTATACCACTGCAACTCTTAAAATCAATTTGCCCGAAGATAACGACTCTGAATTAGTGGAAGAACTTCTTGAACTAAGAGGACTACACCTGAAAGAAGTTCCCTTGCCAGACTGGGAAAATGCAGAAGAAGACGACGGTTGGGGAGTTTATGTTCCTTTGAAAATATTGTCACAAAAGACAAAAAGGCCTATTTATTTAGTCCAAGACCGCAACAGTCATCGTCTACTTGTGGTCAAAAAATTGGTTGCTGAAACAGAAGTAGAGCAAAAGCAACAACGTTTTCTGGAAGAAGCGCAAATTCTTGCCCAACTACAGCACTCTAATGTTATACCTGTATATGAAATAGGTTTAGATACAACGACAGGAGAGTTGTACTATACAATGCCCTACATTCCAGGAAAAAATCTTCATAATGTTTTGCTAAATATTTATTCTTCCGAAAAAAATACTTCTTTTCACTGGACTCTCTTTCGTTGTTTGGCGATGTTTCGTGAAATGTGTTTAGGGGTTGCTTACGCTCATTCCCGAGGAGTTTGTCATCGAAACCTATCTCCTGAAAATATTTGGCTAAATGAAAATGGCCAAGCCTACATCATAGGCTGGGGAGCATGTAAGGCAAAAGGAAAGGGAGAGAGAATTTTTGACCACAACGCCAACCATCATTTAAGAAAATATGGAAAATTGCAAACTGTTGATGAAAGAAGTATTGGCACTCTTTCTTACATAGCTCCAGAAGTGATTCGAGAAAAAACAAAGTATCTTGATGAAAGAATGGACATCTATGCATTAGGAGCAATACTTTACGAATTGGTGGTGGGAGTTGTCCCTTTTCATGGAGAAAATTTTGAAGAGACAACAGAAAATATTTGCGAAAAGAAGCTCTTCATTCCTTTCAAAGGGAAAAAATTTAGATTAAGTAGAACTTTAAAGAAAATATTAAAAAAGTCTCTCGCTAAGGAGAGAAAAAATCGATATTCTTCAGTTAATGAGCTAATAGAGGATTTAGACAAATATATGAAGTAGTCTTCTAAAAAAATAACCCAGCCTTAATTTAATATTTTTTTTTCTTCACCAGAGTTAGGCTCTAAAAGTATTTTTTGGTCTCTCTTTAAGAGCCTAGTTGACTCCTATCAAGAATTAAGGTAAAATCTTAAGATGTGTAAATAGTTTTTACTTAAAAGAGTAAAGACTTATCACTTTATGGGACACTTTCTGGAGCTTTTTATAATCAATGGATAATACAATACTGACACCAGAAGATATTTCAAAAGTAAAGAGCGTTGCCAAAGATGTAGAGGTGACGCGAAAAATAGGAGAAAGCTCTCTTGGCAGTGTGTATGAAATCACCCATCCTACACACAAAAAATGTGCTTTGAAGATTTTTCAGGGACGCTCAACCCAGAATAAAAATTTTTTAAGACGCTTTCTTCAGCAAGTTGCTAATGCTAGCAACATTGATCATCGAAATATCTGCAAAATTTATAGCGTGGGAGAAGGGGAACACTTTTTCATTATTAGAGAGCTAACTCCAGGAGAAAGCTTAGATGCCAAGTTAGGAAAAGATGAAAATAAAAACGGGCTTTCTTTAAGAGAGGCCACGGAAATTATATTGCATCTTGCTAATGGTCTGGAAACTATTCACGATAAGGGGTTGGTTCATAAGAACTTGAAGCCATCTAATGTTATCGTTAATGAGGACAATGAAGTAAAAACTGTTGACTATTCTCTTCCTCCGACTACTCCTCACTATTTGTCTCCAGAACAATGCAAAGGAAAAAAATCAAATTTTCTTTCTGATGTTTATGCTTTGGGAGCTATTTATTTTTATACTTTGACTGGGGTTCCAGCACAAGATGGTAACTCTCCCAAAGAAATTATGGAATCTCATATCCATAATGAAAGTCCTAATGTAAAAAAATATAGAAATGATTTACCTTTAGCAATTGTTGAACTCCTTGAAAAAATGCTCAAAAAAGAACCTTCTGAGCGCCCACAAAGCTGCCAAGAAATTATCCAAGTTTTAGACATGATCATAAAAACATCCTCTCAAGAAACCCAAGCGGTAGAAGCATCAGACTTACCTACTAGCAAGAGCTCGGTTTCTTTTGGAGAAGGGGA
This sequence comes from Planctomycetota bacterium, assembly GCA_029260735.1. Taxonomy (GTDB): domain Bacteria; phylum Planctomycetota; class Uabimicrobiia; order Uabimicrobiales; family Uabimicrobiaceae; genus JAJDCR01. The sequence continues at coordinate 1,743 of JAJDCR010000140.1, read as the reverse complement.
AAATGCTCCTGCAATGGGTTCTTTAAAGGTAGATTTTTCGATTACGGAAGAAACTCCCAGTGGCAGTTCACCTTTAGAATTTTCAGAAGCTCCTATGGAGATTACTTTTGGCGGAGAAGAAGAAGAAGAAGAAGAAGAAGAAGCTCCCGTAGGTTTAGCAATTTCTGTTTCAGAGGAAGAGGAGGAGGAGGCAGAGCCCTCTACTCTTCTCGAAACAACTCATGAAGAAGAAAATTCTTCCGAGCAAGCAGAAGTAGTTACTGAGGCCACAGCTATTCCTGAAGCACAAGAAGAAGTTACCCAGGAAATACAAGCTGAAGAAGTAGAGGAAGCAGGGCTTTCTCTAAATTTTGACTCTGTTGAAATTGGAGGAGAAGAATCCCCAGTAGATCCTATTGCTATTATGGAAGATGTTGACGACGAGCTCTTTTCTTCTTTTGAAATCAGCGGAGACTTTGAAATCATTAGCAACACCCCTGAAGAATTACAAGAGGAAGCACAACAAAAAGCACAACCAGAAGAGCAACCAGAAACACAACCACAACCAGAAGAGCAACCAGAAGCACAACCTATTTTCATTAACTTAGGGGAAGGTGAAGTCGGAGGTGTACAAACTCCGGCCGATAGCTTAAATGAAACGGGTGGCGGCACAGGTATGTACACAGATACCTCTACAATCAGCTTAGTTCCAGCAGAAGATCCGGCTCTCAGAAAAAGAAGAATGGAGAAATTTAAGCAAGTCTCCACTGATATGGCCAGTAAATTAAAAATTGTCAACCAGACACTCTCCATGATTGACAATGTCCAAGAACTTGAGTCCATTCTCTTCTTAGATGAAATACTAAGTTTCATTACAGCAAAAACAGGAGAGCTCCTTCGCTCAGATCGAACCGTTATCTTCATCTATGATGAAGAGAAGAATGAGCTTATGCCTATTCTCGATCGAGATGATGATTCTCTTCCTGACCGTATGCCTGCTGATGTAGGTATTCTTGGTGAAGTTATTGCCACAAAAAAAGTAATCAATATTTCTTACGATTTTTATGATGATTCTCGTTGTGAAGGTCGCAAAGCCATAGATGAAAAAACAAACTATCGTACATACACTATGATGTGTTTGCCTCTGCTGAATGCAAAAAAAGATCCCATAGCTGTTGTTCAACTCCTTAACAAGCTAAAAAACATCAATGATTCAAAAGATCAACTTTCTGAGCGTATTGATAAAGTTGGCTTTACCAGCGAAGATCTTGCTTTTTTTGAGGAATTTGGCCCTTCTATGCGCCTTATTTTGGAATCTTCCCAATCTTTTTTCCGGGCTACTCAGAAACAAAGAGCTGCCGCCTCTCTTATGTCGGCTATTCAAACTCTTAGCCAAACCAGTTTGGATTTAGGGGAAACTTTAAATAATGTAATGGACGAAGCTAAGCAACTTCTAGATGCAGACCGCATCACTCTTTGGCTTTTGGACAAAGAAAAAGATGAATTATGGGCTAATATTGAAGTTGCTGATGGCACAATGAAAGAGATTCGCATACCACGTAGCATAGGGTTTGCCGGACAAGTGGTTGAAACAGGTGAGCCCATTTTGATACCTTTTGATCTCTACGACCACCCCGATTCAGAGACAGCAAAAAAGACCGATCAAATGACGGGTTATAGAACCTGTAGCATGCTTTGTATGCCAGTGGTAAACGCCGATGGAGAGATGATTGGGGTAACTCAATTAATCAACAAACGTCGTAA
>JAJDCR010000139.1 GCA_029260735.1 Planctomycetota bacterium | reverse complement strand
TAAAATACATCCTTGGGAAATTATTTTTTAGAAAACCAAACTACCATACTATAAGGGATAGAGGAACAAAAATGGCCTCCACCTCTTATATATTAGGGCTTTCCCTTAACTTAATGGCTTTGGGGCGTTGCCCGGGCGTTGTCCTGGGCTGGGTTGTATAGGCCTTTCAGGCCAAAAACAAAAAAACTACCCCAGACATCCCAATGCCTAAACTTTAATAAAATGTTTTCCCCATTAATCACTGCCCCCGAGCATAGGCCCGCATTGTAACTCCCTTAATCAAGGCCGTAACTAAATCTTTTTTCGATTTTAGGTTAGGCAAACCTACCCGAACCAAGAGGAAGAGCTTTTGAATTTGCTCCGTACTCAGTTCATTCTCTTGCAAGGCTCGTTCTGCTTCGCTCGAAATAGAGTAAAAGCCTAGGCCATGATCACGCCAAATCTTTCCATCGGACATCGATTGGAGTCCTCCGCATTCGATCATTTTAGCTAGAGAAGCGGCTAAACGCTCCTCTAAGCTCTCTTGTTTTTCAATAAATTCATCACCTAAGCGAGAAATTTCATCTAAAGTGACCCAGCCCTTTTCCGGGAAGTCTTTCGCTAGGTTGTGCGATTTTCTCTGAAAAATGGCGAGCTTTCCGTGAAAATCTGAAAGTTCAACATTGGTATAAAGATCAGGCTTATCTTTGCTGCCTGACTTCGAATTTTTCTTTCGGCTAGTTTTTTCCCGACTTTTCCCCTTAATCTCTTCTATTTGAAGTTTCAACTTTTCGACTTGCTCTTTGGCCTTGTCTTTCTCTTCTTGAACTTTTTGCTTGAGCTTATCTTGCTGCTCTTTGGCCTTTTCTTTTTCTGCGGCAAGTTGCTCCTTCGCTTTATCCTGCTGTTCTTTTGTTTTGCTTTTTTCTGCGCTTAGCTGCTCTTTGAGTTTATCTTGCTGTTCTTTGGCTTTTTCTTTTTCGGCAGCGAGTTGTTCCTTTGCTTTATCTTTCTCCGCTTGAACTTGATTCTTCAGAGTTTCTTGCTGCTCTTTGGACTTTTCTTTTTCTGTAGCAAGTTGCTCCTTGAGCTTATCGACTTGTTCTTTTGCTTTGTCTTCTTTCTCTTGGGCTTTTTCGATAATCTTAGGAATTTTCTTCAGTTCTTTAATCTCGGTTAAGTCCATTTCCAAAAAAGAAGCAGCAATTCCGTTCAGTTCTTTGGCAAAAGGGGCACTGTATTCTCCCAAAAAATTAGCCTGCTCTTGCAAAAATTTAGCGAGTTCATGGGTATTATTAATCTTAGCCATCTAATTTCCTTTCTCTTCTAAAGCGTTGACTCTTTTTATAATTGTATCGGAGGTACTTCTCAGGGCCGCGAGAAAATTGTCGCTTAGTGTTGTTCTACGACGGACACTCATAGGCTCAGGACTTGTTATGCTCATTGACATGGCAGGAACTTGTTCGGGAAAAAGCAAGTCTCCAAACATCTCTCGATAGTTTTGTAGCTCTTGTTCAGCAAAGGGAGTAGGTTGAGTTCCTGACCACTCTAAACGATTTAAAATAATTCCTTGAATAGCATTTTCAATATCACCATTTTCTCCTAGCTGTGTACGCCACTGAGAAATAGCTTCTTTCATACGTGAAACTCCTACAATGGGTATCTCACTGTCGTCGGGAATAACCGGAACAAAAACTGCATCAGATGCAGCTAAGGCAGCTTGAGACATAAAACCCATGTTGGGAGGACAATCAAAAATAATGTAATCATAGCCCCCATTATTGGAGGCTTGGAATAATTCAATCCAAATCCTTCGAATATCATTCCCCATACAATACCAGCGAACGAGAGAATCCTCTATGTTGAGTTGACTCGCTCTTCCAGGAATAATGGAAACTCGGTCATTGTATTGAGAGTAGCTCCCAACCAAAGCTCTTAAACCATTATTAAGAGTTTCTTCTGGCTTAAGATTAAATTCTTTCATAACCTGAGAGCTTATCCAAAAACTATTAAGATATTTTTCTAGTTTTAAAGCCAAATAGGACATATTTGCTTGAGGATCTACATCAATAAGTAAAACACGTTTTCCATGGCGCTCAGCAAGATCATGAGCAACGCGAAAAGCCAATGTTGTTTTTCCCACTCCGCCTTTGTAGTTATAAAAAGAAATAGCCCTCCAACTTCTTTTTGCCAAAGGAAGCCTTCTCGATTCAAAGTTGATATCAAAAAACTCTAAATCTTCATTAATATCAACTAGTGGAGGCCTAAAAATTTCTGGAGGCAACATCTTTCGAATTTCACAGTGGTGGTCTTCTAATAACTCTTTTGATTTTTGAAAGAATAAATCTTCGTCTTGTAGAGAAAGAGAGGAAACTATTTCCTTTGTCTCACTGGCAAGAGTTTCTATTTTCTTAAACCGAGTTCCTGAGTTACTTTTTATCTCGGCCAACAAGGATTTTAACTCTTTGATATCAACTTTTTCGTCGCCTTGTAAAAACTCCAGTTTCTTTTGAATGGAAGAACAAAAATTTTCAAGCTCTTGTTCTGTTTTTTCAGTCACACGTTTTAATCCAAATGAACGCTCACGCCACTCAGTTATTTCTCTTCCTATAGAGTTGAGATAATCTCTCATTTCTCCTCTAATAATGTCATTTATCTTATTCTCAATAGTCCCTTCTTCTTTTTTTAGCTTTTGGTAAAAAGAATCTATCTGATTTTGTTTTTTTTCTATTTCTTCCTCAAACAACTGTTGAAGTTGACCAGAAACTTTATTCCAGCTATTTGCCCAGTCATCCCTAAGCCATTTTTCTAGAACTTTTTCAACACTATCTTTCAATAGATTCTTAAAAGCCTTTCTCATTAAAAAAAATGCCCCACTAAAAAAAGCAATTAAAATAGTTAGAATTACTTCTGCACCAAGCTCATGTAGCACGGACTTCAAAAAATGCATCTTCCTCACCCCAAAAAAACCACTGGTTAATTTCCCTAAATGCGAACTATTATTAGCTATTTCCCTCTAAAAAATCAATCAATATTTGCTGTAAGCATAAAATTTTAAAGAGTTGTTCTTTTTAGTGGAAAAATAATCTTTTGTATATATTTGATATTTAGAAATAAAAACATTAAGCTTAAGTTTACTTTGTTTTAGTTATGAAAGCTTTTTCTCTTTAGCTTCATAATAAAGCTAGCTTTCATTTTATCCAAGAGAAAAATTGATTAAGGAAACTATCATGTATCGATTTATTTGTATCTTACTTGTCTTTGCTTTCTCCAGTGTAGCTGGGGCGGTATCGATAACTTTCACAAGCTCTCAGAATTTTATTGTTCCAGTGGGCGTTACTTCGATTAATGTTATAGCCATTGGTGGTGGTGGTGGTGGTGCTAATGGACACCAAGGGGGAGGTGGCGCAGGCTTTCTCAATACTGGGACATTTACAGTTAGTTCTGGACAATCTATCTTTGTTACAGTTGGTTTAGGTGGAAATGGAGCTATTACTCAAAGTAATAATAATATTGTTGGTTTGACTGCTGGTACCTCTTCTAGCTTTGGAGGCTTTCTCACTGTTAATGGTGGTGGGGTTGTTTCAGGAGTGAACGCAGGAGGTCACAATGGTAGTTCTGGTGGTGGGGCTGCTTGTAATGCCGGTAGTCTTGCTGGCTTTGGAGGTTCTGGAGGAAGCAATGGATCTCCTTGTATATCAGGTTCTAGTATGCCCATAGGATTAGGCCAAGGTGATTACACTCCTCTTCTTGCTCTTTTTGTCGATAATGCAATTACAGCAGGGCTCGGAGGAGCTGGGGGAACAGGAAGTCATGCGGGTGGTGGTGGAGCTGGGGGAATTCTCATCAACAACGCAGGAATAAACGCAAGTAATGGTTTGGCTTCTTTTAGTGGTCTGGGTGGAAAAGGCTTTGGAGCTGGAGGTGGTGCTGGTGGCTTTAATGGCGGCAACCGCATTGGAGGAGGAGACGGTGCTGATGGGCTTATTTATATTGAGTTCAATACAAGTGCTGCACCTGTTCCTGAACCTTCCACTTTTGTTTTAGCTTTTTTTGGACTATTTGTGTTGGGATTTTCTAAAAGAACTAGATCCGTCTAGTTTCGTTAGCATTTTTCCTTTACTTATTACAAAAAGACCCTCTAGAAATTTTTTGGACGATTTCTAGAGGGTTTTTTTATTGTTAGTGAGAAGTTCTTTTTAGAAAAAAGCTTTTCTCTTGCAGGAGCTGAGGCAGATTCGTACCATATGTATTAGTTAGTCTTACAAAAAAGAACTCTACTGTTTTCAAGGATTGCTCCATGTCCCAAGAAAATTGGGGACTAGAATGTCCTCTTTGTCAAAAGAATATTGCTGTCAAAAAAGATGTCAATTTGATAAATAAACAGATTCGTTGCTCTCTGTGTCAGCAAAAATTTGTCTTAACTCGAAGTCTGATCCAACAGGGGTCAGAGAAATCTTTTCTTGGTCTTTCGACCGAATCTAATTACTTTATCTTTGCTTGCACTTATTGCGAAACCAAGTCAAAAATCAAAACGGGGAAAAACACTCCCGAAAGCGAAGTAATCGGAAGGAGCATGAGATGTAGGAAGTGCCGAAAAGTATATCTTTTGGGCAAGGACAATCTCATTCCTATTTCAGAAATAGTTTCGGAAGCCAAAAAAAAGAAAGAGCAGCTTACCAAGTTAAATCTTGAGCCAAAAGAAAAAATTAATGTTGAGGAAGAGTTTGTTGATTATAAAATCATTGGACAAATCGGAAAAGGAGGAATGGGCAAAGTGTACCGAGCCCATGATTCTAAATTAGAGAAGGACATTGCCTTAAAGATTTTGACGGTAGACTTTGATGAGGATTCAAAAACCCCTAAGCGCTTTCTCCGAGAAGCTAAAGCTTTTTTTCAGCTGGATCACCCTAATATTGTAAAGCTCTATAATTTTGGATTCGACCTCGATCGCTATTATTTTGCCATGGAGCTAGTGGAAGGTGGAGCCTTGGATGAGGCCATGAAGAAAAAGCAACTTTCCTTAGCTGAAATGATAGAGATTCTCATTCAAGTTTCTCAAGCTATTGGATATTCTCACGAAAAACACATTGTCCACCGTGATCTCAAGCCAAATAACGTTATGCTTACGAAAGATAATCAAGCAAAAGTCATGGACTTTGGTTTAGCCAAACTAATGGATGAAGTAACGTCCATTACCAAATCTGGTATCCTCATGGGAACTTTGAACTATATGTCGCCAGAGCAAGCCCAAGGAAAGTCAAAAAGTGTCGATTATACTTGTGATCTCTACTCTTTGGGAGTGATACTATACGAAATCCTTACCGGAGAACTCCCCTTTAAGGGAAAAAACTACATCAAGCAAATTATCCAAATTTCCCGCGGAAATGCAATTCCTCCTAAGGAAATAAATCCTGATCTGTCTCAAGAAATTTCAGATGTTTGCTTGAAAGCCATGTCCAAGAAAAAAGAGGAACGCTACCAGAGTGCAAAAGAATTTGTTGATGCTATAAGGGCCGCTTTGTAGTAAGGCTTATTAAAAAGGCTTATTTTTTCTCCCTATAAAACATCTCTAGAGGAGCATTTTTATCCTTGTTTTTCTGAGGAACAATCACGAGCGCCTCGCGCTCTTTAATTGTTTGTAGCTTCAAATAAATTGTTTCCTCTTTATTTGGCAGAGCAAAATTTGGCAGAGCAAAAAAATAGACCCCTTCTTTTTCATAAAGACAGATACCGCTAAAAGTAGTTGTATTCGTCTGAAAAATAAATTGTCCATCGTTATTCTTGAGTCTACCGACACTTCCAAAACTATAGCTTAGCTGGTAAGTTTCTGAATATCTTTGAATGACAAGCGTGGTATCCGTCGAGCCCGTACCGATAACTGTGCGGTAGTTTGTTTTTACCCATTTTCCAACGATAGATTTATGGGGCTCTCCCCAACAGTAAGAGATAAAAACAAAAGCAATAGCCAAAAAAAGAGTTTTTTTCATATTTTGTCTCTTTACTTCTATTGTTGGGAAATGTAAAAACTGCTGAAAACTATGAGAAACTGTGAAAAAGGTTGTTCTCTTAACTTGCCTAACGCATAAGCCATTGAAGTATAGTTTTGCTAACCACCTCACTTGCATCGTGTTGGACAAAATGTCCTGCCTGAGGAACTGTCACAAGAGTTAAGTCTTTCTCTAGCCATTGCCAAGTATCGTTTAGAGCGCTTGGTAGTAGATATTTATCTTTAAGTCCGTGAATCATAAGAACAGAGCATTTTACTTTAGGAAGAAGGGGAAGAGGAGTGTATGGTTCTCTGGGGTAATTAGCTTTGTAAAAATTAAGCATTCCTTCAAAGCTTGACCGTTGAAAAGCCTCAACGTATTTTGACCTGGCCTCTGGATCAGCAACCCAAAAGCTGAGCTTTTCGGGAGTTAGGGCAAGATGAGCATTTTCTTTTTGAAAATCTCGGGCATAAGCACTATTTTTTTGTTGCTCCTCGTTTTGAGCAAGCTCTCGGCTGAGTCCTTGAGGATGAGGAAGGTTACATATAACTAATCTTTCTACTACTTCTGGCCGAGTAATTGCCAGTTGCCAAGAAATAGCTCCCCCCCAGTCGTGTCCGACAATAACAGATTTTTCTTGCCCACAATCTCGGATAACAGCAACAATATCACTGACTAAAAGATTCATTTTATAATCAGCAACTTTTTTCGGCTTATCACTTAGATTATAACCTCGGAGATCTACAGCGACCACTCGAAAATGGGGACTTAAAACCATGATTTGCTTTCGCCAACTGTACCAGAAGTCAGGAAAGCCATGAATCATGACCACTAAAGGACCTTCCCCTAAGCTAACGTAATGAATTTTAACACCATTATTGTTTGCGTAGTGATGTTGAACTAGTTCTTCTATATTTGTTTTTTCGTTTTTTTGGGCAAAGCTGAGTGAAAGAACGAGAGAAAAAAGACAAAAGATGAAAAGAAATCGCATGTTATTTTTCGTTTCTAGCAAATTGTTTTTACATTTGTAACGTTTAAAAAAAAGAATGCTCTCAAAGCTAAAAGCCAAAACGCCCGAATTTCGGGAGCTACTGCTTCATTGAACCGATTTGAAATATAATCAATATCGTCCATATACTTTATCTTTTTTCTTTTCGAAAAAACAATATTTTTTTGTTTTTTTGAAAAATCGGAATAGTTTTCTCAAAAGAAAACGCCATCTAAAGAAATTTAAGATGCAATGTAATACTTATTTGGTAGAATAAAGGTAGATAAAATATATAAACTTAACACATTCTTTACTAGAGTATTTTGGAAGTGTTGAAAACCTCCTTGATATTTTCTGGCTCAGCTAACAAAGGTTGAAGAAAGATAGGTTGATATGATACGTTTATTGCTATTATGCAGTTGCTTGGTGTTTGTTCTCCCTGGATGTCGAAATTTCATGAAGAAATTTGAACCCGAAGCGGATGTTAAACACCTTGAGGTAAAAGAAGATGAGTTTCTTTCTAAGCAAAATCAAAAAGTCGGGGAAGAATTAGAACTCCCTCTCCCCAAAGAATCCAAAATAAAAACTGTAGGCTATGAGGGATCGGAAGATATTTTTGACGAAGATGAAGCGGAAGAAGAGTTTATAGAAGAAGTTCCTTTGGATGCACCAAACTTCAATGCAACTAATGTTCAAGAAGAAAGTTTTTTTGGTATTCGAGTCACTGTAAAAAAGTCTAAATCGAGTATTGATTTTGAAAAAACTATTGCAGAATTTCAAATCCATCGAGATCCTGATGGAGCTATTAACTGTGCTTATAATTCCGATCATAGTAACCGAACGGTTACAGCAAACCTAATTTTGGAAAGAGACTTAGATACTGATCGAGTATTAAGTATCATTTTACTTCTCGACAATCAATCAAAGCAACCTCTTCGTTTTGATGGTTCGACAGATAAACTCCTTGTCCAAGACAGCAATAAAAAGTTCCACGTTTTAGGATTTGATCCTGATTACCCGAAAAAAGATCTTGCTCCTGGCCAAGGGACATTTATTAAGGTTCCTATCTCAAAACTTCCTGCGATTAAAAAAGGAGATATTTCTCTTATTTTTTATGAAGCTCATCTCGATGATATTCTTCTGGTTATTAAGCCTATTCCGGGAAAATCTCTAGAGATTATTTCTTCTGAAACAACGGAAGCAAGCGAGTAAGAATAACTATTCTCACGAGAGTTCTATGGAACTGTGATTAGAAAGTGGGGAACCAAAAATTTTTGGTTTCTCACTTTCTTTGCAAAATTTTTTCATGGGAACCCTAAGTAATTAAAGAGGATATCGATTGAGTAAAGGGAAAACCTGGGATCTCACTTCTGCTTGGGTCTCCATTGCACAAAGTAACGAGTATCCTCCTTTGCATAGACTAGAGAAAAGCTCTAAAATTCGTCGCAAAGAGCTTTTTCAAAAAACTATGCATTCATTGGTTTTACGCTTGGTAGCTGATTTACCTGGCCGAAAACCACAAAAATACTTTCATCTGGATTCTGCAGAAGCTATGGCCAAAGTTATTTACTTGGGATTAGTTTGCCTCGGTGATGAAAGTAGCGTTTCTGAAGAATTATATAAGGAACTAGAAGAATGTATCGACCAATTTCCCTACCCTAAAAATCCAGAAGAGTACATTACTCAAGGGGCTTTAGGATGGTTTGCCTTTCCCATTGCTCAGAAAATGTCATCCCCATTTTTTTTGGAAATGAATTTTCCCCATCAGAATCCTTCCCAAGAAGAAAAAAGACAACGCTTTGTCCATTTTTTATCATTACAACCCTTATTTTCTTTACGTAAAGATAGTGAGCGTTTTTTTGCTTTTTCTCCCGTTCCTTTTCTCAATGGTTTTTCCCAAAGTACTCTTCTCTGGCGTTGGCTTATGCAAAGACTTATCAGTCCCTGCTCACATATCCAAGTCGCTTCGCGTCGTGCTCTTATATTAAGGAGTATTTACAAAATGTGGCCTCAGGGAGATATATTTTTTCGAGAAATCTTATTTTTGTGGTCGCAAAGACTTGGTCCAGAACCTATATTGGGAGATGCGGATAAAAAACTCCTCGCTCCCTTTTTGAAAATTTTCTTAGAAAATCAGTGGCCTTCTTCTTTTGCAAAAAATTTACGAAGAGAAGCTCTTATCTTAAAGCAAAACCTGTGAGAATTCCCGCTTTGACCAAAAAGAAAGAAACCTTCATGAGCTACGATTTTGAGCAGTCGATTGAAAAGCTACGTCGCACAGTGATGAACCCGATTCAAGATCAATTAGTTGATAAAGATGAAATCATAGAACTCCTTGCTGTCACGGCCTTAGCGGGAGAAAATCTTCTTATTATTGGTCCTCCTGGAACTGCTAAATCACAAATTGTTCAAGACTTTGCTCGCCGTTTGTCAGGCCAATACTTCGAATGTCTTCTCACTCGGTTTTCAGAACCTAACGAATTGTTTGGACCCATTGATCTAGCCAAGTTGAAAGAAGGGTTTGTTGTCACCAATACCCAAGGAATGCTTCCGGAAGCCGATTTTGTTTTTCTAGATGAAGTTTTTAACGGCAATAGTGCGATTCTCAACAGTCTTCTTCATATTATGAATGAACGTACGTTTCAGAGAGGGGCCGAGAAAAAAAAACTTCCTTTGATGTGTTTAGTGGGAGCAAGTAACAGAATACCAGATGATCCCGTTTTACAAGCGATGTATGACCGTTTTTTGGTTAGAATACGCTGCGACTATGTTAAGCCCAGCTCCCTCCCTTTACTTTTAGAGCGTGGTTGGAAAAATGAAGTGGCAAAACTCTCTTCAATATCACATGATGAAAGAGAGTCTTTTAGCATAGCAGAGCTCCGAGAATTAAGAGAGAAATTAGCGGAGGTAAACATGGAACGTATCCAAGAACCATATCTCCTACTTGTTGAGAAAATCAGAGATTTAGGAGTAGCTTTGTCTGACCGTCGCTTAGTTCACCTCTTGCGTTTAATCGCAGCTTCCAGTATTTTTTCTCATAGAAAAGAGGCCACCCCTGCTGATTTTTGGGTTATGCGCTACACTTGGGAAGAACCTCACCAAGCAGAAATTTTAGATGAATTAGTGACCCAATCCATCCGAGAATATGTAGAATCTCCTGATCGATTGGAAAATGAAAAAATCTCGGAAATTTCTCTTAAACAAAATAGCTACAGCCTAAGTTCTTTAGAGAAACGTTTTCAAAATATTTACCAGCAATATGAGAAAAAACAAACTAAATTAGAAAAGATTTTCTTTCAAGAACAATTTCATGAGATCCTTCACTTAAGCTCTTGGATTCACCCAAAAAGCGAAGAAGAAAAAAAGGATTTGACTCACCTAGAAAAAAAAATAAGGTTTGCCCTTGATGAATTTTCATCCCAAGAGTAGCCCAACCAGTTCAACCAAGAGTAGTCCGAAAATCCGAGCCATTCTTTTTCCTCTAAAAAAATGGGAAAAAATAATCGTATCAGAAGACATTCTTTCCAGCTTAGCTTTTCTAGTTTCTCTCGGAGAAGAAAAACCGACTCATTTAATTTTAGTGGAGGAGAAGTTTCCGTCTTCTTTATTAGCTCTTACTTTGAGAGAAGAAGGAAAAGTCTTTTTCTCTTATCCCCAGAGTAAATTATTTTTTGAATCTCCGGCCTTAGCCAATAACCAAGAAATAGAGCCTGCTGGGGTTCTCACTTTTCATTTCAAAAGTGGTTTAGTTTGGCAACTTACTCTCGAGGAAAAAAGAAAGCTTTACGAAATCTTACAATGGCAACAACCTCTTATCTCTTCTACCTCTTCTTCTCCTGACCTTATTCCTAAAATATCCCCTTGTTTAAAGCAAAGTGGAGACAAACAGCCTCTGAGAGGTATTATCATCCAAAGCTCAGAAATATTTCTTTGGGAAAATATTTTCTACTCTTTCCCCGAAGAAAATTTTTCTGAAACCTCCTTTTGCTTAGACGATTCAAAACTAATTTTGAAAAGCAGAGCAAGTAGCTCTCAGAAATCTCCTTTCGCAGGATGTCCTGGAGAAGCATTTTATCAAGTTCTAACTCCTTCTGGAGAAATCTACGTTCCTCTTGGCAAAAAGATTTACCCTTCTTTTACCGAAGATTTTATCTTTTCTTTTTTTTCCGAGAAAAAGTTTGATATTCTTTTTTGGAGAGGGGAAAAAGATGTTCTTCTTCTTTCAAAAGAAAACTTCCTTCCTTTAACCCGATGGAACTGGTTTAACATTATGGATAAGCGATGACTCAACAAAGTTGGATAACGAAACCAGAAGAGTACATTCGGGGGCTAGTCGAGTCTTACATATTCTTCCAGGAAGAAGAAGATGAAGATTTCTCTTTTTCTGTTTCTCAGGCCAGTTTTTATTTAAAGTGCAAAATTCTACCAGTTATGAGAGAGTGGAATAAAATGGATTTTTTACCCTCTCCAGAATGGTTGATGCTATTTTGTTACGTGGGGGATTCCTGCTATACAACTTTGTCTAGCTCAGGAGAACTAGCTCTATATAAAAATTTGGTCATGCAATTGTGTTTGGAAAATAGAACTTTAATAAGTCTTTTAAACGAAGTTCATCAAGAAAAAGGATTATCCCCCTCAGTAGTAGGAAGAGCTCTTTTTCTAACTTGCCCCTTAGGAGATCTTTCTCGTTCTTACCAAGGACCCGTTTCTTCTTTTATTCGTAATTTTCCCGATTTTCTAGAGAATTTTCTCCTTTACTTTAATTCTCAGTACATGGCTAAAGTTCACATGGCAGGAATAGATTTCTCTTGGATTAAAGAGCAATTAAGCCTACAAACAAAAGAAAAAGCCCTTTCTCTTTTGAACTCTCCCTTACGTCCGCGAGATATTGAACAAGAAAAGAGTTTTCTCAAAATCAAAAAAAAATTGGAAGAGAACTTTTCCTCGACAAATCTCTTAGAGGAAAAGTTCTTCCAAAAGTACTTGAAGGAAAATAGTAAAAGCGAGCTTTTTTTGAATATATACAAAAAATTACGCCCATTATTCCAATCTCCATCTTTTACTTTTTCGAAGGATTCATTTGGGGGAGGTTACCAAGATATCAGCACCCAAGGGAAGCTTCAGCATCTTATTTTATCGCAACTTGCCTATCCTGAAGAGGAGTTTTGGCGAAGATTAAGCGCAAAAGAACTTTTGTTTTACGAGCCGGAACGTTTAACCCAACGAGCCAACTCTGAGCAGTGGGTATTTTTGGATAACTCTGCTTTGACCTGGGGAATTACTCGAAAAGCTTCCCTTGCTTTCTCCTTGGCTATTTGGCGACAAGCAAAACAAGAAGGAGCAGAGGTTTGTCTTTTCGGAGGAGGAAAACTAGATAAACCTTTTACTAGTCTAGATTCTCCCCGAGAACTCAAAAGATTTTTGAATTTTCAACGCTGGAGAGTGAACTGGGAGAGAGAACTTCCCCAACTACTATCAAAAGCGAAAGAACAAATAGAAAAATCACTTAGCCTACACCTGTACATTTGTACAGAAGAAGGTTATCGAGAAAAAATTTTCCAGATCATAGAGAAAGCCCCACTTCCCTCAGAGTTAAAACTCTATCTCTTCACCTGTAATTTGGCCAACGGTAAAACAGAACTTTGGAAAAGAGAACGTCCTTGGAAAAAACTTTTTCAGATTATTCTCTTGCCTTAAAACTGACGACTCCATGCTCCGTACAGACGAGCCAAATCTCCACTGCTCAAGTTTTTTCCGACATAAGCAGAGCAATCTTCTTGGCGACCTTCCTCAAACTGTTCAATATAATTCTCAATAGAGCGGCGAGGGCTACCTGTAATCTGCTGAATTTCTTCTACTTCTTTTCCCTCTCGATAAAGGGCTAAGGCCAAATAGATTTTTCCCTTGCTAATCTCAGAAGGGCGAACAAGAAATCTATAACGGGACATAATATAAGGGAACATCTTCTCCGCTAGGTGTTCTTTTTTTAAAGTAAGACCAATGCGAGGAGAAGAAAAGACAGCTCTTTCTTCACTTACAGAAGAGAGTCGCAAAAACAGAGGACTTCCTTCATCCCATATCTTCCTACCAGCAATTGCTTCATCTAACTCTGCAACAGAAGAGTAACCCGTTTGTTCAAGTAAATAATTGACGCACAAGCAAGGCCCAATGATCATCTGTCCTTCAGGAGTTTCTATACTACGCACGATAATCCCGCCAAAAATTCCTTCTCCTCCAAAAGTCAAATCTAAACCTTTAAAAGAACCTCCTTTGTAATTTCCCCCCATCCGATGGAAGTACCAAATGGCATTCTCTTTTTGGAATTCATCGCAGTGGGTAAAAACATCAGGATGTTCAAAACTGTAGTAGTAAAATTCGATTTCGGTCAAACGATGAGACTTTCCACCTGCTTGCAGCTCCACTTTTTGAAAAAGTTGTCGGGCGATCTCACCAAACCAAGAGGGGAAATCTCCCTTTTTTTCCGACAAAAAACTCCATTTTTCCATGTTTTACTTTCCTTATTTTTTAGAAACAATGAACTAAATTTTCTCTTTATGGTTTCTTACTTATAAAAACGACCGCAGATTAAACGGATGAAGCTGATTTCCAGGAAGGCTTCTTTTTGGCTAGGTTTTGTTTGTTGTGCTAGGGGCTTAGTAAGCTAAGTAGCTCAAAAAAACGACTGCAGATTACGCTGACTAAGAACAATTCTAGAAGGAAAGGAAATACAATGCAAGAGGAGTTCACTTTTTTCTGGCATGGCCCCTTAAGCCAATGGGATCCGTCTAGCTTTCAAGTGGTAGGGATTGAGTTCAGTTGTGCCGAGCAATTTATGATGTACAGCAAAGCTTTGCTTTTTGGAGACAAAGGCAAATCCAAAGAGATATTGGCTACGGCTAGTCCTCGGGAGCAAAAAAAACTAGGCCAACAAGTTTATGGATTTAAAGAAAAGACCTGGAGGATCTTCCGAGAAGGGATTGTTTACACTGGGAATTATGCCAAGTTTACCCAAAACCCAGAACTTGAGAAGATACTTCTGGCAACAGAAGAAACCACTTTAGTGGAAGCCTCTCCTTTTGATCGGATTTGGGGAGTTGGATTAGGAGAAACAGACCCTCGTATTCATGATCGTAAACAATGGCGAGGGGAAAACCTTTTGGGCGAGATTTTAATGCGAGTTCGAAGCGACCGCAGATTGCGCTGATGAATCAGATTAAAAGATGGCAATACCGTAAGTAATTCGCATGATTCAAAGGGGGGCTCAAGATGAGCTCGGCTTTAAGCCGTAACTTTGTTTGCTTTTTTCTTTGTATCCCTTTTAGATAAAGGGATTGTTTAGTTTTTCGTATAAAACCCGCATGATTTTATATAGGTGGCTCTCAGAGTTGTTTTGGGGAAAGATGGGGCGTTGCCCCATGTGTTTAATCTTTAATCTAGGGCGTAAGTCTATATGCAAAATAGAGCCTTGATCATAACTTAGGCCACTTAGATTATCTAAAACTGATCTAATTCACTATGTTTTCTGGAGGGTGAGGCTCCTGCCGAACAGGGGATGTGCCTAGATTGCATAGCAGGAGCTAAGCACATCCCCGGCGCGGCAGGAGCACCCGCAATATAAAACGTTTTTTCAATAT
>JAJDCR010000138.1 GCA_029260735.1 Planctomycetota bacterium | reverse complement strand
AGCTGTTGGTCTCCCTGAACTTGGTTACATGATTTCCGTAGAGCTATCGAACTGGGAGTTTGTTCCTAGGTACTACATGCATCCTTTTGTCTCGTCCCTTCACGCTTTCTATGACCTAGGCCATATACTAGCAATTAGGGTAAATAATGCTTCCTTTGGTAATAGCTGTATAAATAAGATCTTTCGCGGCATTACATTGAGCTGGTGCACCTTCATCTTCGTAGACTACTCTTATCAGAACGTTAGTATCGATACCCATTATCATTGCTTGAAACGCCCCCTACTTGCTCCCTCTGAAATTCCTTCTTCCATTTCTTCAAGACTGACAGAAGGAGTGTCTTTGGTGCGATACTTATTAAGAGCGAAAATCAGCTTTTGCCCTTTTTCTTTCTCTTCTTCAGAAGTAATAATGTCTTCATATTGTTGATACATCAGTGTTATCGACTGACCTTCTTTAATCCCAAGATTTTCTAATACCTCAGGAGGGAATACTACTTTCCCATCTGTTACTTTACCTGTAATTTCCATGGTTATTTCTCCTGATGCTTGAACGATAATCTTTGAAGTACAATAGTATCACATCATCTATAGTATAAGCTAATCCTTGAGCGGAAACAAGAAACCAGATTATTTCAACTGGTTGTCTCATTTAATTGATGAAGAATTTTCCCTGGCTTTTTTGCTTTTTGCCATCAAAAGTAGTTTCTATTTTTCATTGTCACTTTTCTTTCAAGAAAGCCACTTTTCCAATGGGACTCAGTTGATGCCTCATTTTTTCATAATTGGCTTCGTTGTTAAACAACCAAAGTATTCGAGTTTTCCTATTTCGAGCCACTTGGGGAATGGGCGCATAGCCATCTGTGAAAATGATAGCTCCGTCGTATTGCTGCTCTTTTTCAATATAATCCATGACCGATTGAAAACAAGTACCACCTCGACCCAATACTTTCACTTCTTGTATGGCTTTCTTTAAAATCAGATTATTACCTTTGATTTTGGTATCGAATTGAATTACGTTGACTTCTTCGATGCCATACTTGAATAAACGGTTGATGACTGAGAAAGCTTTTTGAAGGTCTTTATCCTCAACGGAACCACTTACATCGACGGCAAATAAAAGTTTGGTTTTTAAGTCTCGGCGGCTTCCTAAGTATTGGAAACCGTATCTACGACTAGGCTTCATTCTTGTGAGAACTCGATTTGTAGACAAAATACTTGCTCGAAATGATTTTAGAATATCTCTATAGTTTAGTTTAGGTTTAAGGTTGGCGATAATGGTCTGTTGTAAATTGCCGGAAATATTTCCCCATGAGTTAGAGAGGATTGCATCTTCAATTTTGTGGTTGATAATTTTAGACCAGTAGTCGTTCATATCCCAGTGCTTTGTATTTTCAACTCCGCAAACAGATTCATCTAGATAGTTGAGAAGTGATGATTCTGTGGGCAAAGAGCTTGTTCTATTTTTGGACTTCTCTATCAATTTGTCGTAGTAAAATTCAAAATGCTTTCTATCGTACTGATGAGTTTGGAAGACTTCATGGGCGGAAGGAAAAACTTTCCTACGGGCGTAGTACTCTTGGAGAGTTATATTACTTGCTAAGTAGGAAAGTTGGGCTATTTCCTTTTTGCGAGCATATGGATGCTTTAGGAGTATACGCAAGGCTTCATAAAAAATTACATTGTGTAATTGCTCAGAAGACAAGGAATGAATAAAAGTAGGGTTGTACTCCACCCAGCCTGATCCTACTCTAATCGTTTGGATATAAGTATTTACTTTTGTTTTGTGAGTCGTCCAGATGGCAAAGAGAAGTGGATCTGTAATATACCACTTCTCGACAATTTTACTTATTTTGGCTCCGGTTAAAAGAGACATCTGAGCATCTCCCTTTAGAGTTCAATATTTTTGATGTAATCGACTAAATCTTCCATGATATCTTCTGACTCGACCAAGACAAACCCTGTAACTTTTGCAAAACGAGGATTTTCCATGAGGGAAGCTAAGTGAGCAACCGCTTCTTCCCATTTTTGCTTTTTCAGGTAGACTAGGTAATTGTGCAAATTATCTAGGATGGTAGACTTTTGGCTCTTTTTGTAAGGAGCATCATTGAGCCAGTACATAATTTGCTCGTTCATAAAAATGAAGTCTTGTAATTGAAAACCCTTGAGAATTTTTTGGCTTTCTTTAAAACTTGCCAATAAGAGTTTATTTACGGATATTTTTAAGGTTGTAGCCAAATTCTTTTTGAAATTCATGGCCTCTGTCACTCCCACGATACCTGCAATAATCTTAATATGAACATCATTAATATTTTTGATCGGTTTTAAGAAGTCAGAAACTCGATGCCAGGCCCTTCTATCAGAAGTTTTGTTTAATCCATAATGACGATCATTACTTTCCATTCCATCGAGAGATCCAGGTGATTTTTGAATAAAAGCAATAACTCTTTCATCTAACTTATTTTTGTTAGCCCAGAACAACCAATCTTCTAGTGTCGGAACAAATTCGTAGATGTTAAAGCGGGAAACAAGAGAAGGATCAAGGTCTGTTATTTGGTATTCATCTCCTTCATTAACAGCAGAAATGATTCTACTTCCAGAAGGGAGTTTTTTTCCGGCGAGAGTTTTATTTAAGGTCAAATCCATAACAGACTGAAGGATTTCAGGGCGAGCACGGTTAAGCTCATCGAGGAAGAGCACAATTGTCTGGCCGTTAGATGGCCACCAGTAAGGAGGTAGAAATTCTGAAAGGCCGCTTTTTTCATTTTTATTCATCAAACCAATCAGGTCTCCCGGGTCGCTCATTTGCCCTAAGAAAAAAGAAACCACTTTCATTTTTTCCTGGCCATAGAACTCTTTAATGATCTGTGACTTTCCTATCCCATGTTTTCCCACTAGCATTATATTTTGCGAAGGAGGTGTATTTTTTAGTATATCTAGTAGTTCTTGAGTATTTATTTTTATCATAAATTAATATTCCCGAAGCATTTGTCTTTCAAAAATTTTTCAACTACTCATTTCCTCTGACTCTCCGGTCTAGTTACAGTCTCCTCCAGCTAGGCTCATACATATAGCCTCTGATTTGTAGAAAGACCCCATTTTCTCTTAAACCCAGTATCGTTTTGATAGCAAAGCGAACTTGTTGCAAAACATTTTGGAAATCTTTGTAAGGAATATCGATATCCAATTTTTGGCTTTTTGTTAACTTTAAAGTCAGTCTAACCTTAGTGCTCATTTCATTGATTATAAACTCAAATTTGTCTTCTCTAGCAATTTCTTCAATTTTTGCGATTATAGCTTTGTTTTTTAAGGACTTGACCTTTGCTTTTTTTAATTTTTTCTCTTTCTTTTTTTGCTCTCGAGCTTCAACCATTTTTTCTAAATCTTCTCTTTTTTTATTTAAGCTTTGGATAAAAGTCAAGATACTGTTTGCACTGCAACCTTCAGAACAAAGAGGATTGTGATGGTTTAGCGAATCGCAAATATAGATTTTTAGCTTATGGTCTTTCTCAAAGAATATTTTGACATAGACTCTTTGGTAACGAATGGCAGAGCTCATCCGATCCATTTCAAAACTAATGCATGTTTCGAAATCATCTTCACTCTTTTGCAAAGGAGAATAGCTTGATTGACCTTTTACTTCAACATGCTCCTCGGAATCGAAACTTTCTTTGATCTCTTGGATAAAACTGATTTGATCTTCTTTTTTTTCCAGAAGAACAGGATCATCATCAGGAAAGCATTCATCAAAAGCAAGTATTATAATCTTCGATTCTTGTCTCATTATTTCTCCTGTTGCAAGTTTTTTTCGAAAAGAACTGTCTAGAAAAAATATAGATTACTCTCAAAATAAGTATAAAAACCGTACCTAAGAAAGGCAAGAAAAAAACAAGAAAAAAAGCGAGGGGAGAGTGTTGTGTGTTTTTTTGAAAAATCTTTTGGAACAGCAAAAGACTCTTGCGAATTTTTACGGGAGGAAAAAAAGAATACTGGGAAAACGATAGAGAAACTATTAACCAAACTTGTTCGCCATCGAATAAAAAAATGCAAAGAGTGTGAAGAGCCTCTTCCTCCCTTGTATCAACATAAGTTATGCGACACTTGTCATTCTACAAGGTATTTCTGTGATTGGGACAGAGAGGAGTATTGGGAGTAAAAGAATGGAGTTTTTCTAAAACAAAGAGCCTCTTATTAGAACAGAATAGATATTTCGCAAAATGCAAAATATCTATTCTTAGATTTGTATTCCAATTTCTTATGAATCGTTTGGTCAAGGTCACTTTTTTTAATAAGTCGTAATTTTCACCTTTTTGTAGCTGGTTATGGTAGTTTTTTTTGGTCTAGAAAAAGCTTTTTGATTCTTCTAAACAAGCTTTAAAGCGATAAGAATTCTTAAATTTAGCGTTCAGAGGTCTACTTAAAACAATTTGTATATCATTGATATGATGATTCTTAAAACCCACATGGCAAAAATCTAGGTAATATAGCCATTTTCTAAAAAAATGTTCATCAAAGCCTAATTGTTCAATTTTGCTTTTATTCTTGATAACATTTTTTTTCCATAAATCGAGTGTTCTTGCATAGTCATCACCAAATGACTGTACATCCCAAACCATTATATTGCCCGTACGGTTTAGCGATTTTAAAATTTCTGTTAAAGATAGCAATGCTGATCCGGGAAAAATATAAATTTGCGTCCAATCAACGTTCTTTAAATAATTATGATAGTAAGGATCAGGATAGGTTATACATTGCAGGAGCATTAGCCCATTACTCTTTAGCAATTTATTGCATTGAGAGAAAAAGGCATCGAAGTATTCAAAGCCAAGAGCTTCTATCATTTCAATGGAAACGATTTTATCATAAGACCCATTAAGATCCCTGTAGTCTTTTTGTAATATTTGAATTTTGTCCTGTAGTTCGTGTTTTTCAATGCGCTCTTTGGTATATTCATATTGCTCTTTTGAAATTGTAGTTGTAGTTACCTTGCACCCATAGTTTTCTGCAGCATAAATTGCCAAACTTCCCCAGCCAGATCCAATTTCTAATAAGTGGTCTTCTTTCTCTAACTGTAATTTACGGCAAATAACACCAAACTTATGTAGTTGGGCTTGCTCTAAAGTATCTTCCTCTGAGGAAAATAATGCACAAGAATAAGCTAATGTTGGATCTAGCATCATTTCAAAAAAAGCATTAGATAAATCATAATGATCCGCAATATTTTTTTGGCTTGTCCTTAAGGTATTTTTTCTTTGCCAATGTTTAAATCTATTTCTTAATCCTAACAAATTTGCAAATGCTTGCTTTGCTATTTTAGCAGAATATGAAAAGGTCGGAACAGAATTTATATTAGCAACGAACCAGTCCAATACTTTAACTAAATCAGGAGTATCCCAGTCACCATCTACATAAGATTCACTAAAACCGACTCCTCCAAACAATATTGTCTTTTTGAAAAAATCAAAATTATTAATAGTAATTTGCGCTGTATTTGCTTCATTTGTTCCTAATTCATAGGATTCGTTTTGTGGATAGAGTAATATTAATTTTCCTTTATCACATTTATCCATATACTTGAGAAAAGTTTTTTCCCAAAAATTCATTTGCTTTTTGAGCCTTGATTTCATTTCAATTCATACCTTTATTTAATAAATCCATAAATGTTGGCAAGACTCCCCAGAACAAAATGAATTAGTATAATTCCAACTAAACTTTTATGTCTTAGATATAAAGCCCCAAGAAAAATCCCCATTACAAGTGTTGCAACTGTCAAAGCCATTCCATAATGTATATGTAGAAGGGCGAATGTTACCGAAGTAGTAAAAATGGATAGATACCCTTTTTTATCTTCATAAAATTCCATAAATGATGTTTGCACCACTCCTCGGGCAACAAATTCTTGTAGAAATGATACAAATAAGTAAACAAATAAACGACCAGAGGTGCACAAATAAATAAATCCGGCAGTAAAATTTTTTTCAGGCCAAACAAGCAAACATACAGCACTAAAAAAAACACTTAACAAAATTCCTTCCCACAGCGCTTTTTTCCAATTAACTAAATTTAGTCCAAAGAAATGCAGTGGTTTTCTGACAGCTTTAATCATCATGAAACATAACAAAAGAGCAACGAGACTGATACCTAAAGCAATCCAATGAAAGGGGAGGTGCGAGCGCATTACATCCATAAATCCAATAATGCAAGTGGTTAAAGACAGGCAGGCAACCATAATCATCAAAAACTTGCTCAAACGTTTGCGTAAGTCCATTTCCTCTAAAACTTTTTGATTTGTATTGCGTAATCTTGCCATTGTTATCTGACTGAGTTGCAAAAGGAATTTATATTGAAGATAGCTAAATTTATCAGAGAGTTTTCGAAAATTCTCTTCTTCAAAAATAAAAACTTCTACATCTGTTTTTGCTCTCACAGTGGTGGAACGTTTTTTAGTGTCCAAAAAAGAAACTTCGCCAAAAATTTCTTTTTCGCCGATTTCAGCAAAGGTGTATTCATTTCCGTGTTCTTTTTTTAAAATTTCGACTTGACCTTGTTGAATAAAAAAGAGTTCCCGAGATAGAGTATCCTCTTTTATAATAATCTCACCTTGCTCATATTTTTTGGAGGTTAACAACTGCTCTACTTGTTGAATTTCTTCTTCATTGAAACTTGTAAAAATTAAATAGTCTTTCAAAATATTAGTTCGTGTTTGCATTTGAGATTTCTTTCAGATATTTGACTTCTATACAGAAGTATCAGTTTTTATTGCTACTATCAGATTGTTAAGATAATTGATTGGGATTCGTTCAGTGCTTGCTGCAGTTGCGTACTTAAGCTTTGGATATTTTCTTTATACATAATTTCGTGGTGTTCTCCCTTGATGTAGTGTATGTCTACCGCAGTGTTGGCATACTTTTTCCAGCCATAGTCGACTTCTAGTTTTTTTGTCGGGTGTGTTTTTTTTCTTCTAGTGCGAAATAGATGAATCTTGCCACCATAGGTGTGTTTTTCTTCAAAATACTTTTTTAGAATTTTCCCATTTTCGAGGACATACTCTTTATTTTTTTCTGATAAACTATCTACCCATAGGCTGGATTTACTTGTCTTTATTTTAAAAATACGAGCGAGTCTTTGGTATTTGTCTTTATCTTTTGTTAAACGATACAGCCAACTTGGCAAATAGCGAAAGAAATGGACGTAGCTCTGCCAGCGAAACCAGTATTTTTCTCGGCTAAATAAAACTGAGTCAAAAAAACCTAAAAAAGGAACGCTAATATTCATCTTTGTTAATTGCCGTGCCATTTCGTAGGCCCAAAACCCACCTGCGGAGTAGCCGGCTAGAAGATATTCTTGGCGGGGTAATTTCTTCTGCAGTAACTGAATATATTGATTAGCTCCCTCCTCTAAGGAAGAATAAGATATGTATTGACCGTTTTTTTTAGGAGCACTCATCACATAGACTGGTTGGTTGAGATCCAGTTTTTTAGCCAAAGAGTAATAGTTCAAAGCATTACCTTCCATTGAGTGTATGCAGATTAAGGGAGGCTTTTCTCCCTCTGCACGGATGGCGACAAGATGACCAGATTCCTCCTGTTTTTGCTCAAACGCTTTGGCTAAACTAGAAACCGTACGGTTTTCAAATATAATTGTAGGAGGAAGTGTCAGCCCCAGGTTTTTATTGATATCATCGAACAAATCAACAATGACTTGCGATTCTCCTCCTAACTCGAAAAAATCATCCTCCGCTCCAATGTCATCTAATTGTAAGACTTTTTTGAATGCTTGGCAGATAATATGCTCTTGGAAGCTCCGTGGACTTACCCAAGGAGCACGGTTTATCTCTTTTTTCTCTGAAATTAGCTCTTTTTTCTCTGAAATTATCTCTTTTTCTCCCCAATAATACTCCTGCGTAAAAGGATAAGTGGGTAAGCTTATTCTTTTGGGATTTTTCGACCCCTTATTGGGGGGAATGTACTCTTCGAGGACAAGGTGAGCATTAACTCCTCCGAAACCAAAAGAGTTAACCCCAGCTCTTCGTGGAATTTTGTTCCCGTTTTTATCACATAGGGATTCCCATTTCTCTTGTTCTTGTAATACATAAAAAGGGCTCTTCTCTAATTGAAGATATGGATTTAAAGTATCGGTATGTAAATTTTTTATTAAAGTTCTATGCTGAAACTGCAAAAGCACTTTAATGACGCTAGCAACTCCTGAGGCTGTCTCTAAATGCCCAATATGAGTTTTAACCGCTCCTAAAGCGCAGCGAGAATCCGTTATGCTGGAGTTTCTTTTTTCGTAAAGCTCCTGAAAAGCTGCTTTTAAAGCGTCTACTTCAATCGCATCCCCTAAGCTAGTGCCGGTACCGTGAACTTCTATAAAACCTATGCTCCTAGGGTCAACACCTGAGTTTTGATAGACTCTTTTAATTAGTTTTGTCTGTGCTTTTCGATTAGGAGTTGTTATGGAATGCCCGTGTCCATTATGGTTTTGTCCCGAAGCAACAATTACTCCATAGATATTATCGCTGTCTCTTTTTGCCTCGTCCAATTGTTTTAGCACTAATATCCCAACTCCTTCGCTTCGAACATAGCCATCGGCTCCCTCAGTAAAAGTTTTACAGCGTCCCTCTTTCGAAAGCATACCTGCTTGGCTAAATTTTACATGATTGCCTGAAGTAAAGAACAAGCTGATTCCTCCGGCAATTGCCATAACACTCTCTCCTTCTTGAAGAGATTTTACAGCCTTATGAATAGCGACAAGAGAACTTGAGCAAGCTGTTTCAATCGGTTCACTAGGTCCATGAATGTCTAAAAAATAACTAATTCTGTTTGGCCCTAAAGAAGGAATTGTCGCCGTAGTCAAGTAATTATCCTTGCTTCTGCTTAAAAGACTATAGTCACTATTTCCGATTCCAATAAAAACTCCGACATCACTCCCCGCAATGTTTTTTTTGGTGTAACCGGCATCCTCCAGGGCTTGCCAAGTATGCGTCAAAAGTAAACGATGTTGCGGGTCTATCCATTTTGCTTCCTCAGGAGAAATTTTAAAAAACAGAGGGTCAAATTGAGCAATTTTGTCTATAAATCCTCCCCACTTTAGGCTAGTCTCTTCTTGAGGATCATCGACAAGCTCCTGCCAATTCCAACGTTCTTTTGGAATTTCGGTAATACAGTCTCGTCCGGCCTGTAAGTTTTCCCAAAACTCTTTGATGTTCTTGGCCATGGGAAATTTACCGCTCATTCCAATAATGGCAATTTGAGAAAATCTTGTTTTTGTTTGGGCAAAGATTGGTTTTGTCTGTTTTTGTAGCTCAAATGTTTTTTTTATTTGCCTTTGGGACATAGAAAGGACGCTTTGGTGGAGTAAAGGATGAATGATCAAAGCGTCCTGTTTTGGCTTGGAAAGCGCATCCCCTCTTTTTTGATCTGGTTGCGAGATCCAGTATCTGTTTTTGGCAAAAGGATATAGAGGGAGAGATATTTTTTTTAGGGATGAGCTCTCGTAGATTCGGTTAAAATCTAGCTTTTCTCCTTGCGACCACGCCTGAGCGAGCGCTTTTAATTCCTCTGTTTCCCAGTATTTTTCTGAGTTTATATCCTTGGAAGTATCAAACTTCGTAAGCTCTTTTTGAATTAATCCGATAAAAACATTTTCATCTTCTTTTTCATCGAGAAAGTTTTTTAGCCTTTCTTTCAGATTTTCTAAACTCTCGGCAACTATGGACAGACGATGGCTAAATTCCTCTCTTCCCACTTGAAAAGTGTAGAGAATATTATTTATATCAAGCTCACTGTTCTTTTTTAGAAAGGCAAAGACCTCTTTCCCATATTGCCAAAGCTGGCTTTGAGATTTTGCCGACAACAAGAAGAGAGGGAGAGCTTTTTCTTTTATATTTTCGGAGGAAAACGTGTATTCTTCTAACACAATATGAGCATTGGTTCCCGAGAACCCAAAAGAAGAAACGCCCGCTCTTCTCGGTATATCTTCTGTGATTTTTTTCCAGTCGGAAGAGTCTTGGCAAACAAAAAAGGGAGAGCCTTCTAATTCGATTAACGGATTTATTTTTTGAGCATGGAGTGTTTTAAATATTTTTTTGTGGTGCAAGCCCAATAGTACTTTGATTATTCCCGCAATTCCAGCCGCGCTTTCCATATGACCTATATTAGATTTTACCGATCCTATCCCACAGTAATTCTTGCGGCTTGTTTCCCCAAAAGCCGTCTTTAGACCATTTATTTCGACAGGATCACCCAGTGTAGTCCCGGTTCCATGTGCTTCCACATAGGAAATCGTTGCCGGATCAATACTTGAGCAACTTAGGGCATCTTTTATCACTTGCGCTTGGGCGCGGGAGCTGGGCGAGGTAATCGTTCTCGCTCTTCCCCCATGATTAACGGCACTTCCTTTAATGACAGCATAAATTTGATCGTTATCTCGCTGGGCTTTTATCAATGGCTTAAGAAAAATGGCTCCCACTCCTTCACTTCGAGTGTAGCCATCTGCTTGATCGGAAAAAGTTTTGCATTTCCCTTCAGGTGAAAGCATTCCCACATTAGAAAAAATAAGGTTTCTTCTGGGAGTTAAAATGATATTAATCCCACCAGCGATTGCATTGTCACATTCTTCATTATGAATGGCTTTAATCGCTCGGTGGACAGCAGCCAAGGAGGAGGAACAGGCCGCAAACACGGGTTCACTTGGTCCGGTTAAATTAAGAAGATAGGAAACCCTATTGGGAAGAACCGAGTAATGGTTCCCCATGTAGGCGTAAATATTATCGGCTTCCTCATTTTCAAAAAGAAGCTCAATGTAGTCAGAAGGAGCTACCCCAACAAACAATCCTGTTTTGTTTTCCGATGAGTGAGAGAGGCAATGGCCAGCATCTTCCAGCGTATGCCATACTGTCTCAAGAAACAACCTCTGCTCAGGAGACATATAGCTCGCTTCCATCGGCAAAACGCTAAAAAAAGGCGCATCAAATTTATCTACGTCATTGATGAAACCACCTAACTTTACATTGTATCTATTTTTTTTATGCTTACTCTCCTGTTCTGTCCAATCCCACCGATCAGAAGGAACTTCTGATATCAGATCTTTTCCTGCTAGTAAATTTTCGTAAAATTCATGGCAATTTGGGGAGCCAGGAAAAATTCCACTCATCCCCACAACGGCAATAGGTTCATAGCCTTTGAAAGAAGTGACATTTTTAAGTTCCCCTCTTTCTTTTTCCATAAAATCAGGAATTAAATCAGTACTATTGATTTGAGAAAAAAGAAACTGGGCAAAAGAAAGAAAGGTATTGTGTCCATAGAGAAGGGGAGCAGAAAGCTCCAAGTCTAGCTTCTTTTGAATTTGAGCAAGCAGTTCTCTTTTTTTTACAGATCTAAACAAAAGGTCTATATCCTCATGGATCGTTTCTGGAGATTTCGACAAGTCTATAATAATTTTGTGTAGTTGACTCTTGAGTTCTTGAAATTCTGGATTATTAGTGCTCATGTTGTTTTTCTTTTGTTGCGCTTTGTTGCGTCAAAAATTCCTCTATACCTCCATCACGTAGGTTATGGTGAAAGAGTTATGGCATTGGCAAAGTGTGCGGGAAGCACTTTGAAGAAACGCTCGTCTTTCTTATCGTAGCTGACATTTGCTTTGATGAATAGCTTTAATTTGGGTATTTCGCTAAGCTGATTGTATATTTTTTCATCGAGCTCTTCCATCAGTAGCAGAGAATGCAATTTTGGAAAACGGCTCAGTTTACCCAGTTCCTTTAGATTGTGGTTGTTGGCAAGTGATAAAACTTCCAGGTTGGGCAGATCATCAAGCCCCTGGAGTTCTTTGAAATCGTTGTCGCTCAAATCAAGATGCTTGAGTGAGGCCAACCCTGAAACTCTTTGCAGCAAAGAAATCTCTGTATCCTGGGAGCCTTTAAAGCACCCAGCCACTCCTAGCGACGACAATTTGGGAAGGCTGTGAAAATCAAAGGTAAGATTTTGGTTGCATCCTCTCAGGTTGAGTATCTCAAGATGGGAAAGTGCTTCAATACCTTTTAAGTGAACCAACTGTTCACAGCCATTTACAGATAAAACCTTAAGCTTTGAGAGCTGCCCAAGGCCAGAGACTTCTTTTAAAGTGGCACATTGTTTGAGCTCTAATTTTTCCAGCGGCCAACACCCCGCCCTGAGCTCCTTTGATCGTAAGGAACAAGACTCTAACTTGAGTCTTTTCAAAGAGCTAAGCGACTCTAAGCTGCTCAGATCCTGGCATGACGGACAATTTACAAGAGTAAATTCTTCTACTTTTGGGTATTTCTCCAATCCAGATAAATTCTCCAAATTACTACTGCTGAATAGACGATAGCGTATGAGAGTTTGTATTTGATCACTTCTTAGGCCATTTTTGTTTTTTTGCTTTTCTGAGATTGGGGAATTTCCTTATTACGCGTACAAATATTATTTTTGGGCCTGTTCGTGACCCAGGGTACCGTTCGCCTTTGGCTCACTATACCCTGGGCTGGGTTGTGTAACACTTTCAGTGTATGGAATTTCGTGGATCATTCTTTTTTTTCAGAGTACGCTCTCAAATTTTAGGCCAATGTTTGGATAAAACCTTCCGTATTGTCATTCCTGAGAAGTGAAGGCAGAAATTTTGATTTTCACCTCCATATTATTAAGCTAAGGAACGGTTAGCCTATAAAGTCTGGGACGTTTCAAAATAGGATTATAAAATATAGAACGCATTCTATAAAAAAGAACGTTTCTCTGAGTTCCATACACTGAAAGTGTTACACAACACAGCCCAGGGTGAAGTGAGCCAAAGGCGAACAAGCCCTGGGCCACTGAAGAAATTATATAGAGTTGTAGATTAGATTGCAACTTAACCAGCTAATAAAATTCTGTTGTCAAAACAAAAGAAATATTCAGATGAGACAAATTACCGATTATGAACGATTGGAATATTACATAGAATTATCAGTGTGAGAAAGTTTTCTCCATCCCCATTAACTACGTTCAAACAAAACACAGAAATTGCCAGGAGCTAGGGCCTTAGGTTTTAGAGTAAAACCAGAAATTTGCTTTAAAAATAATGGTTTTCCACATCCGGGCTCAAAGCAGTCGAACTTCCCTTCTTTGGGGCATGTGCCAAAGTTACACAATCGCCCTAAGTAGTTATTGGTTACGAGCTCCATTATAAAAACATCTACTTGGTGGTGAGCGACTCCTATGTTTTTTTCCTCTAAAAGTCTATTGACGGATCGACCTCGGGTTTTTTGTAGCTCCTTCAAAATAGATAAGTCGTTCAACCATACGGCCAAATCAATATCTCCGCATTCATGCCAAAGCTCTATCTTATGGCGACGGTATTGGCTAAATCGTGGTATTTCCTTTTTCAGAGGTAGAGCGACCGAGCCAAATAAGACCACTTTTTCTACGGCTTCCAGTTTCGAAAAATCCTCGGCTAAATAGTTTGCGGCCAGACGAAAATTCTCATATTTTTTTGAGCAAGCATTCATTCTGCGAATTAATTTCTTTTGTGCTGGGTTTGCCCATTTTATAACTCCTTTTTTTCTCGATTTTTTTTGTCTGATGACTCCAGTTCTTGTTTCCATAAAATGAAAGAGATATTATTTATTCTCTCTAACGTAGAGTAGGGCCATTCTATATGTAATGAAGAAGGTTGACCAAGAAAAAAATTTCCTGGTAATAAAATTTTTTCGACAAACAAAGCTTCTGCAAAGGCGAAATGAAACTCTAGAATACTAAAGGTTTTGTTTTTCCTTATAAATTTTTTGTTATCTTTATGTTTTTCTATTGATTCTAGAAAGAGTTTTGCTATATTGAATTCTTTGAAAAAGTCATCAAATTAAGTATAGATTAAACATTTTTAGGGAAAAAAATATGAATTGCTTTTGGAAAATAATTTTATGGGGACTGGTTTCGTTTTCGACAATGCTAAATGCAGTTGTTGTCTCCAATGGAGATGTTTTTCAACTTCCTGGTACTTCTTTTGTTGTTGATAGTTTAATCATGACTGGCGGAACAGTTATAGATCGACCTGGAGGCATTGACTCCTGGTTTCTCCAAGGAAAACACGAAATCTCTGGAGGAGTTATTGATGCTAATTTGCTTTTAGATCAAGCCCAAAATGAGTCTTTTGTTTCGGGAGGACAGTTTCTTAAGGAGTTGGAGTTTGATCGACTTTCTAGTGGTAGTTTGTTGACCATATCGGGAGGAGTCTTTAGCAATAACTTTCGAATGTCGAGAATGAAGGGTAACTTAGTTATCTCGGGAGGACAGTTTACTAATTTTTTAGGTACCACTTCTTTGTCGGGAGGAGCCGAGCCTAGTTTGACTGTTATTGGAACGAATTGGACACTTGGAGGAGTTTTACTAGATCCTACCTTAAGCACCCAAGATCTGAATAGTCCTTCTGGTTTGCTTTCAGGAACTTTGAGCGATGGAAATTCCTTTTCTGTCAATTTAGGGAGCTCTTTTGATCCCACTACTGTGACTGTTCTTAATACCGACCCTCTTCCTCCTTCTAATCCTGTCCCGGAACCTCAAAGCTGGGCTTTGCTCCTAAGCACTCTTCTTGTTGTTTTTTACAAAAGAGCCTAATCTAAAAATCGCCCTGGAATTATTCGGGCTAGATAACTTAGAAAAAAAGCATTCGCCTTTCACTTCAAAATAGCAACAGGTTTAAGTTCTTTTAACTCTACCTTCATGTAGTGATAGAAATCTGTTGCCCAAAAAGAAGCGACCACAGTAATTTCTTCTCCGTAGTAAAAATCAAACCTAGCAATTCCCTGATTTTGAAGTTTTTCCGCTTCTCCATATTTTTCAACTTCTCGCTTTTCCACAAACTCGCTGACCTCTTCTTCTATCAGAGAAATGGAATGAGAAATTTCCTCGGCTAAACTAAATAGTTTTTCAGCTTCGGTTAAGCCGTAGTTAGCATAGTGAAACATGTAAAATCTTTGGTCTTTGTCTTGTCCGTGCCATCTGTCCAAAGGAGATTCAGGGTCAAATGGTTCCACCAAATTAATTACCTTAGAGGGAAAGAGATTTTCTTGTTTTTCCATTGTACTCTCGGATTGGATCACTTTTTGGGTCATTTTTGTTTTTTTTGCTTTTCTGGGCTTGGGGAATTTCCTTATTACGCGTACAAATATTATTTTTGGGCCCGTTCGTGACCCAAGATCTAAAAAATCTTTCTCTTGATGAAATTCTCCGAATTTATCTCTTGCCTGGATTCTTTTTATCCTTGGCGTCTTTGCGCCTTTGCGTGAGATTCTTTTTTCTTCAACTTTAAGACGCAAAGAAAAGCAAAGGAAGATCTAAAAAATCTTTCTCTTGATGAAATTCTCCGAATTTATCTTTTGTCTGGATTCTTTTTATCCTTGGCGTCTTTGCGCCTTTGCGTGAGATTCTTTTTTCTTCAACTTTAAGGCGCACTCTTTTCGCTGCACCTTAAAAATATGCAAATCCAAATGCCTGTTTTTCCTTGCTTTTAGCTTTTTTTCGTTTCTATGTGCGAGAAGCCTGTAATAGCTTTTACTTGTTCTCTATTTCTGCAATGATTTTTTCGATCAACTCTCGCTGAGGAGCGAGTTTCTCGTTTAGTAAAAACTCTCTTAGAATGGGAAGACTGCGTTTACCGATTTTTTTGAGGAGCTTAAGGGCTCTTTCTTGGGGCAAGATGTGCACTAAAGTGGCGATGTCTTCTTTCTCGTAGATCTCGGGGGGAAATTTATCGAGAATGGCGAAGGCTTTTTGGGACTCTCCGATGACGACCGATTCTTTTTCACTCGCATTCAACCCTCTGAGAAGCTTATCTGCGGTTTCGAGGGCCTCAAAAGCTTTTTCTCCTGCCCGACTTCTGACTAAGGCTCTTGCCCCTGGATCAGAAGACCAAGAGTACTCTTCATAAGAGATATTCCGCTTTTCGCTCATGATGGCGAGTAAGGTTTTTCTTGCTTTCTGAGCCGATGATCCCATTTTTTCAAAGAAGCTTAAGATATCACTCATAAATCGACAGGAGTAGCTATAGCGATAGAGCCCGAAAGACTCAGGCCCTATAAAATATTCGCTTCGGACAAGATATTCGTCATAGTTTTCTAGGGCGTATTGGGCCAAGTACTGGAGAATGGCTATTGTTTCTTTTGGTTTCTTGATCAGGAGTTCACCTAAAGAATTCCAAACGGTCTCTTGGGATTCGCGATCATTGTTCTCTTTATTAAAAACATGGTTTACTAAATACTCTAGTTGCAAGTCTCTCCAAGCCATCTCATCTTGGCTAGGTAAAAAAGTAAACTTCTCCTCCAGGTCAAAAGCATTTTGTGACAGAAGCTCTTCTGCTTTCGTTTTTTCTCCTAAACCGCAATAAGTGATGATCAATGGTATTGAGGTCTGCCGTTTAAGAGCTTGCGAGGTTTGAACTTGTCCTCTCATTCTATCCTCGCTAAATAGAGATCTTGCAAAAACCCTTTCCCAAGAAATAAAGAGAGGTAAGGATCGAGCTCTTTGCCAAGCCTGCTCTAGTTTTTCTTTGGCTTTTACTAAGTGTGCTTGTTTTTTTCCATCAAAGTGGCAAAAAGCTAACTCTAACTCTGCTTGTCCGGAGTGGTATTTTTCTTCCCAATCTTCTAACCATAAAGTAGAGAGTAAAGACCAAGTAAGAAGAAAAATAATCAACAAGAAAAGAGTAGCACAAGTTTTCCCCACTTTAGTTTTTAAAAATTTCCCCATAGAGCTTTCCGTTCCTATTAAAAAAAATGAAGTAGTCTTTCTATTCTATCTTAATTCGCCAAAACAGTTTCAGCTTGAATTATTTGGTTGGTTATTAAACTTAGTATTTAGTATTTTATAACATATGTGGTAGGATTTTTCCACCGGAACAAACTCCCACTCTATCAAAAATGCTCACTCTGTATAACAGGCAAAAATGATAGAGCGAATAAGTTAAAGATAGAACTGGAAGAGAAAGAAGGTGTTCAGTGGGAATAGAGCAAAAACCTAAAAATTTTGGCAAATATGAAATTATAAGGGAGCTGGGGAGCGGCAATATGGGACGAGTGCTCCTAGTGCATGATCCCGACCGCAATATCCAGTTGGCTCTAAAAATCATGCTTGCCGGTGAGCATGCTGACCAGAAACAAGAAGATCGTTTCTTTGCCGAAACATCGGCCATGCAAAGGTTAAAGCACCCTAATATTGTTCAAATATACGATGTCGGGAAACATAATGGGATTAATTTTTTTACAATGGAATGCGTTGATGGTGTCGATTTAGATGATTTTTTGAAAAGCCGAAAAATCAGCTCCCGTAGAGCGGTTGAAATTTTTATCAAGATAGCCCAAGCCATTCAACACGCCCATGAGAAAAACATTCTCCACCGCGATATCAAACCAGGTAATATCATTCTCCGTAATGCAAAAGACCCCTTAGTTACTGATTTTGGACTGGCTCGTTCTACTCGCGAAGCATCGAGGATAACCCAAACGGGAGCATTGTTAGGGACACCTGCTTTTATGGCGCCTGAACAAGCTCGTGGAAAAACAAAAGAAATAGACGAGCGCACAGATATCTATGCCTTGGGAGTTACCCTGTACAAGATGCTCACTCGGCAGCTACCGTTTAATGCTTCGACTTCTCTGGCGACATTGCAGAAAGTTGTCAATACTACTCCTACCCCTGTGCGAAAAATAAATCCGCTCATTCCGCAAGACTTAGAGAACATATGCATGAAAGCTATTGAAAAAAAGAAAGAGCATAGGTTTTCTAGCGTAAAAGAGATGATCGAAGACCTAGAACGCTTTTTGGATGGGGTCAGTGTCTCCACTCCGCAGTCATCTCCGCGTTTAAAAAACTTACGAGCCTCTATTAGTCAGTATAAAGTTCATTTATTTTTAGGGGCTCTCTTGTTGATCAGTCTTCTTGGTCATGTTTATACGCTCCAAGGCCAGAGTAATGTCAAAAGCCAGAAACTTTTTTCTAAGCAAGATGTCCAAATTATTTCTCCCTCTTTTTTGAAAAAGGAATCTTTTGATGCCATTCCCTCATCTGTATATGAAATGAAGTTAGAAGTAAAACTACCCTCCGATATTATAGAGATACATACCCAAGGCAAAAGGATTCCATGGAATAAACCCAAAACTAACTTCAAAACCAATGTTCCTCTTGTCTATGGTGAAAATCTTATTGATATCACTTTTTTGGATAAATTCGAGCGCTACTACAAACTACGCCGAAAAGTAGAGCGTAAAAAGGCCAAAGGTTCATTCTTATTCCATGATAATGTTGAAAGACTTTCTAAAGCAAAAACATACTCGATCACTCCATTGAAGCTCAAATGGAAATTTTCGATGAAAAACTCTGAGATAACTTTTACTCCCTTGGTATTGAACAATCGTATATTTTTTGGCTCTAGAAATAGCTTTTTTTACTGCGTCAATGACAAGGGCCAGTTAGTATGGAAGTTTGAATCTTCCGCTCCTATAGCAGGATACGGGACTATTTCTGAAGGTGTCGTTTATTTTGGCAATAACTATGGTGATGTTTATGGTTTAGATATACATAGTGGCAATCAATTGTTTTTTTATCGTACAAAACAGCCGCAACGTTTTTCTCCTCTTATTCGAGAAAACACCATTTATCTAAATACAGACGAAGAAAATTTCTATGCCATTGATTTAGAAACAGCGCAAAAGAAATGGCACTTTGTAGGGGAAAAGGGAGATGAGTTATACAGCTCACCTTCTTTTTATAAACAAACTATCATTATTCCCGAATACAGCGGTAAAGTTTATGCATTAGATTGCAAAAATGGTGACGTTCTGTGGAAAAAAAAGATAAATCCACACAACTTTGGTTCTCCGATTGTAATAGATGATACCGTTTATATTGTCTTTGATGGTATTTTTTGTGCTTTTAATGCCAAAAATGGAGAACTATTGTGGGACTGTAAATTAGAAGGCGAAATCGTTTCCACAGGGATTCTTTATGGATATAGTGTTTTGATCACAAATACCAAAGGAATCCTCCACTCTGTTGATCTCACAAAACGCAAAGTCGTATCGAAAATCAAAACTTCGCCCTTAGATCATGGCGCAAAAATGTGGTCGTCTCCGACAATGGCAGGAGAAGATGTGTTTTTAAATAGCCTACAATATTTTTACTCTATCAATATAAAAACAAAAGAAATAACCATACATCATAAAACGGAGTACACAAAAAAACACTATACCTATTCTTCGCCTGTAATTCATGGGAAGTCTATTTATGTCGGCAGCACAGATGGCGTTTTGTATGCCTATAAAGGAAAATAATAGAGCGACATAATCGACCCTTTCCCTAAGCTCTTTCTCGGCAAATTTTGCTTTGAAATTCGCCGGGATTATCGCACTTAATAACCTTTGCTCTGCTCTAACTTCTCCACTCTGTTCCTAAGCTCTTCTATTTCCTTTCTCATGTTTGTGATAGCGTATTGAGATTGCCCATCTCGTAACAAAAAGGAAGCTGAAAATTCATCTCCGTCCTTGTCTTTCAATTCGATGCTATAGCGAGGAAATAGTAAATCTACGATGTCCAGTAAGTTCGCTATTTTGATCAAATCATCTCCTAAGGGAATTCTTGTGTTTGTTTCCCACAAAGAAACTAAAGAAGAGGAAACATCCAGAATTTTTGCTAACTCCTTTTGCTTCCATTTCTTTTTTCTTCTTCCTTCTCTTATCGCGGCACCAATATTGGGGTACTCATTGTTCATTTTATCTATCTCCAAA